>NZ_JBHFIZ010000031.1:30343-100758 GCF_057334535.1 Achromobacter colocynthidis | reverse complement strand
GTATGAGACCGGGGGCGGCCTTTGGAATATTAACCCGATCAGCCCTTCAGGGGATGACGCAGGACAATGGTTTCGTTGCGGTCAGGGCCCGTCGACACCAGGTCGATCGGCACACCGCAAACTTCGGCAACGCGCTCCAGGTAACGACGGGCCGCGGCGGGCAGCTTGTCGTACTCGGTGATGCCGACGGTCGATTCCGACCAACCCGGCAGCTCTTCCAGGACCGGTTGCGCTTGCGCAACCGCGTGCGCGCCATAAGGCAGCACGTCGCGGAATTCGCCGTTCACGCGGTAGCCGACGCCAAGTTGAATCGTTTCCAAACCGTCCAACACGTCCAGCTTGGTGATGCACAGGCCGGAAATGCCGTTCAGACGGACCGAACGCTTCAGCGCCGCGCCATCAAACCAGCCGCAGCGACGCGGACGACCTGTGACCGAACCGAATTCCTTGCCGATGGTGGCCAGGCGGGTGCCGATCTCGTCAACCAATTCCGTGGGGAACGGGCCCGAACCGACGCGGGTGGTGTACGCCTTGGTGATACCCAACACGTAATCCAATTGCTGCGGGCCTACGCCAGCACCCGCGGACGCGGCACCAGCCACGCAATTGCTGCTGGTGACGAAGGGGTACGTGCCGTGATCGACGTCCAGCAAAGCGCCCTGCGCACCTTCGAAAAGAATGCGCTTGCCTTCCTGCTGCATTGCGTACAGGTTGCTGGACACGTCCTTGACCATCGGCGCAATGGCCGGAGCCAGCGCCATGGCCTGATCGCGCACCTCGTCAGCCGACACCGCTTCGGCGCCCAAGTACTTGGTCAGCACGAAGTTGTGGTAATCCAGCACTTCGGCCAGCTTTTCGTCAAACAGCGACGGGTTGAACAAGTCCTGCACGCGCAGTGCGCGACGGGCGACCTTGTCTTCGTACGCCGGCCCAATGCCACGACCGGTCGTGCCGATCTTGCCCTCGCCCTTGCGCGCTTCGCGCGCCTTGTCGATGGCCACGTGATAAGGCAGGATCAGCGGGCAGATTTCGGAAATCTGCAGGCGCGAACGCACGTCCAGACCCGCAGCTTCCAGCTCTTCGATTTCCTTGAGCAGAGCTTCCGGGGACAGCACGACGCCATTGCCAATAAAGCAGGTGACACCAGGATGCATGATGCCCGACGGGATCAGGCGCAGAATCGTCTTCTTGCCGTTGATCCACAGCGTATGGCCGGCGTTGTGACCGCCCTGAAAGCGAACCACGCCCTGGACGGATTCCGCCAGCCAGTCGACGATCTTGCCCTTGCCCTCGTCACCCCATTGGGTGCCGATTACGACTACGTTCTTGCTCATGTTACGAATCAATATCGAGTTTCTCGGGAAATCCGGAAATCTCCCCGCGGCCCTCTCGTTTCCAAGAGGGAGTTAGTCACAGCGTTCTGACCGTCCAGGCGCCATCTTGCAGCGCCAGCTCGCGATCGCAAACGAATTCGTCCTGATCCTGCTCGTGACCGGGCAATACCTGAACGACAATTTCCCCTGACCTGCGCAGACGGCGAACCGCCTCGGTCAAGGCGGGGGCTTGCCCCCAAGGCGCGCGAACCGCACGCGCCCGTTCCGCTGGCGGCAAACCCGCCGCCAGTTTGCGTAAATCCAGACTGAAACCAGTTGCCGGACGAGCCCGACCGAAGGCACGGCTGACGTCGTCGTAGCGGCCACCACTGACCAGCGCGTCGTGCCAGCCTTCCGCATACAGTGCGAACTTCACGCCGGAGTGGTAGCCATACCCACCCACGTCGGCCAGATCCACACCAAACGCCACATTGGGCATCGCGTCCACCAGCGCTTGCAACGCGTCCAATGCCGCCGCCACACCCGGCAACAACGGCAATTCTCGGCGCGCATTTTTCAGCACTTCCGGGCCACCGTACAAATTCGGCAGCAAGGTCAACGCCTTAAGCGTCTCTTCCCGCATGCCCGGCGCGCGCGAGGCCAGCTCAACCAACCCTGGCACGTCTTTATCGCGCAGCAAACGAATAACGTCTTCCGCCAACGCCACGGCGGCCGGGTCCGACTCGACGATGGCGCGAACCACACCCGGATGGCACAAGTCCAGACGGGGGTTGCGCACCCCGGCGATCGCCACCGTTTCCAGCACAAGCTGGATGATTTCCAGATCGGCTTCAAAACCTGCATGACCGTAGATCTCGGCGCCGATTTGCAACAGCTCGCGGCTGGACAGCAGATCAGCCGGGCGAGCGTGCAGCACGTTACCGCAATAGCACAGGCGGGTTACGCCAGCGCGGTTCAACAAGTGCGCATCAATGCGCGTGACCTGAGGAGTCATGTCGGCCCGCACACCCAGAGTGCGCCCGGTCAGCTGATCAACCAGCTTGCACGTGCGCAGACCCAGATCGCTACCGGTGCCGGACAGCAATGAATCGATGTATTCGACCAGGGGCGGCGCGACCAGCTCGAAGCCGTAAGTACGGTACAAATCGAGAAGTTCGCGGCGCAATTCCTCGATGCGCCGGGCCTCTGCCGGAAGTACGTCGGCAAGGCTCTCGGGCAGCAACCAGTTACCCATGAATGTTTACCTGAATAACGCCAAGTGATGCGTGGGCGTCGCCCAAACGAAAAAGCGGCTGAGGGGGCGTAAGCCCGCTCAGCCGCTGCGGAATGTTTTCTAGCTTACGCGGTATTGTACATGAGTCAGCGAGCAGCGCCAGCCGGGATTCAGCCGCCGCCAAACTGTCCCCCTATTGTCTTGCCTGGCTGCGTATCAAGAAAAAGCCCCTTGGAATTCCAAGGGGCTTTTCGTTCCGCGATGCGCCGCCGACTTACTTGGCGGGCACGGTAACCGGCGCCAAAGCGTCACCGGCCGGGTCCTTCATGAACTGGAAGAAGCTGGAGCTGGGGTCGACCACCAGTACGTCGCCCGGCTTCGAGAACGAAGCACGGTAGGCTTCCAGGCTCTTGTAGTACGTGTAGAACTGCGGGTTCTTGCCGTAGGCCTGCGCATAGATCGAGGCGGCGGCAGCGTCGCCTTCACCCATGATGCCCTGCGCTTTGGCATAAGCCTGGGCCACGATCACTTCACGCTGACGATCCGCTTCGGCGCGGATCTTTTCGCCTTCGGCGGCACCGATGGAACGCAGCTCGTTGGCGACGCGCGTACGCTCCGCTTCCATGCGGCGGTACACCGATTCCGAAATTTCCGGCGCGAACTCGATCCGGCGCAAACGCACGTCGACGATCTGCACGCCCAAGGGTTCGGCGCGCTTGGCCACGTTCGCCAGGATCTCGGCCATGATCTTGTCGCGTTCGGTCGAGACCACGTCGCGCACCGTGCGCACGTTGACCGAAGCGTTCAAGGCGTCGCGGATCAGCGCTTGCAGGCGCTCTTGCGCCACGCGCTCATTGCCGCCCGTCGAAACGTAGTATTGACGGGGATCCGCAATACGCCACTTCACGTACGAGTCGATCAGCAGGTTCTTCTTTTCGGAAGTCTGGATGCGTTCGGCTTCGTTGGTTTCGATGGTCAGAATGCGCTTGTCGAGCGTCACCACGTTCTGAAACGGCGGCGGCGCCTTGAAGTACAGGCCGGGTTCATTGATGGTCTTGCGCACTTCACCCAGCGAGAACACAAGGGCGTAGTCGCGCTCGCGCACGACGAAGACGGTGGACGACAGGGCAGCCAGCACGATAAGCAGGCCGACCAGGATGGGCATAAAACGTTGCATGATCAGAATTCCTCCGGGTTAGCGCGACGTGCGGTCGCGAGGCAGCGTGTTGCTATTGCTGCTGCCGGAAGATTGGGGCACCGGGACCACGTTGCTACGCAACGGCGGTTGAATCGGCGGACTGATCAACGCAGGCGAACCCGGGTTGCCGACGGTGGACTTGCCAGCGTCTTGAGCTGCCAGATTCATGATCTTGTCCAGGGGCAAATACAACATGTTGTTGTTGCTCTTGGTGTCGACCATAACCTTGCTGGCGCGCGTGAAGATGTCCTGCATGCTTTCCAGGTACATGCGCTGGCGCATGACTTGCGGCGCCTTTTCGTATTCGCCCAGAATGCTGGTGAAGCGCGACGTATTACCCTGCGCGTCGCCCACAACCTTGGCCTTGTAGCCTTCGGCCTGCTCAGTCATGCGCGAAGCCTGACCACTGGCAAGCGGCACGACCTGGTTGGCATAGGCCTGGCCTTCGTTGATCTGGCGCTCGCGGTCTTGACCGGCCTTGACGGCGTCGTCGAAGGCGGCTTGCACCTGCTCGGGCGGCTGCACGTTTTGAATGGCGACGGTGCTGACCTGCACGCCGCTTTGGTAGCGGTCCAGGATCTGCTGCATCAACGCCTGCACCTGCGTGGCAACTTCGGTACGGCCTTCGTACAGCACGAAGTCCATCCGCTGCTTGCCCACGACTTCGCGCATGGCCGTTTCAGAGGCCTGGCGGACCGATTCGTCCGGATCGCGCGTTTGGAACAGGTAGTCAGGAGCGCCATCGGCGCGCAGGCGGTATTGCACGACGAACTGCATGTCGACGATGTTCTCGTCCGTCGTGAGCATCAGCGCTTCAGGCAGAACCTTGTTGCGCGAACCGCCGCGGAAACCGACTTCGAACGTGCGCAGTTGCGACACATTGACGATTTCCTGGCTTTGAATGGGATACGGCAAGCGCCACTGGAAGCCGGCTTGCGAGGTGCTCTTGTACTTGCCGAATTGGGTCACAACCGCGACCTGGCCTTCTTGCACAATGTAGAAGCCGCTGGCCAGCCAGATGCCCACTGCAACCAGGGCAATAACGCCCAGGCCAATGCGCGCACCACGCGGAGAAGGCGGCGTCATGCCGCCTCGGTTGTTGGGGCGGTTGTTACCACCGCCACCGCCCTTGCGACCAAACAACGAGCCGATGCGATTGTTGAAATCGCGCCAGACTTCGTCCAGGTCAGGTGGGCCGTCTCCATTGCCTTGAGGCCGCTTCGGCGGCGGCTCGGAGCCATTGTTATTCCCACGACCCCAACCGGGGTCATTCAGATTGAAGAGTTTGATAATTCGCGGCATTGTTTCCCACAATCTGTCCGGTCTCCGCAATTGCCCCGCGCAACGCATCCAGACCGGCGCGCTCGGTGGCGCTTACAAATACTCGCGCAATCGTACCATGTGCATCGCGTTCCACCCGGGGTTCCAGGCCGGCCCGGTCAATCTTGTTGTATACCAGGATGGTCGGAATGGCGGACGCGCCGATTTCGGCAAGTACCTTGTTCACTTCAAAGATCTGCTCGTCGCGCTGGGGGCTGGCCGCATCAACCACGTGCAGCAGCAAATCGGCATGCACGGTTTCTTCCAGCGTTGCGCGGAACGCGGCAATAAGGCCGTGAGGCAGATCACGAATGAAGCCCACTGTGTCCGACACCACGACGGACCCGGCACCTTCGATCCAGATGCGGCGGGTGGTGGTATCGAGCGTTGCGAAGAGCTGGTCGGCGGCATAGCTGTCCGCGCGCGTCAGCGCGTTGAACAGCGTGGACTTTCCCGCGTTGGTATAACCCACCAGCGACACCGACAAGGCGCCGCCTCGCGCCCGAGCACGACGCTGGGTCACACGCTGGCGCTCAACGCGGTCCAGCCGTTCGCGCAGCGTCTTGACCTTGGCGCCGATCATGCGGCGGTCCATTTCAAGCTGCGATTCACCTGGGCCGCGCATCCCGATACCACCGCGCTGACGCTCCAGGTGGCTCCACATGCGCGTAAGGCGCGTGGCCAAATGCTGCAACTGCGCCAGTTCGACCTGCAATTTGCCTTCGTGGCTTTTCGCACGCAAGGCGAAGATATCCAGGATCAGCGCAACGCGGTCCACCACGCGCAGATTGAAAGCGCGTTCAAGGTTGCGTTGCTGGGCGGGCGACAACGGTTGATCGAACAGAACGATATCGGCCAATAGGGCCTGCGCCATTCCAACGGCCTCATCCGCCTTGCCCGAGCCGATAAAAAACTTGGCATCGGGCCGGTCGCGCCGAGCGGTAAGGGTGCCGACGACTTCAGCGCCCGCCCCCTTGGCCAACATGGCGAATTCTTCGGCGTGGGCAGCGAAGTCCGGGTCACCCAGATCGACGCTGATAATCAGAGCGCGCATACATGCACCATATTGGAGCCAAAGCGAAAATGCCCGCCGCCGAGAACCGTCCGGCGGGCAAAAAAAGGTAAAGCTGGAGCGAGACTATTCAGCAGGGACTTCCACCTGGAAATTTACGGCGCGTGCGGGAACAACGGTAGAAATGGCGTGCTTGTAAACCATTTGCGTGACCGTATTACGCAGCAACACCACGTACTGATCAAAAGATTCGATTTGCCCTTGAAGCTTGATACCGTTCACCAAGTAAATCGACACGGGCACATGATCCTTGCGCAGCGTGTTCAGGAACGGATCTTGCAAAGTTTGCCCTTTATTGCTCATTGGCCAGGCTCCATTTGTTTGTTATTGAATGATGATGTGCTTTCTTGTACTGGTGGAGCACATCGAAGCATGTACTCTACAGGGTTTTCCCGGCCCGTGCTACTTGGCCGGGAAGCAAAAGTGACACCAGAGATTTCAAGCTGAAATGGCTCTGAAAATCACGTTTGCAGGACCTCCGCGAGCGCTTTCAGAAGCAGGTTTACCTGCTCGTCGGTGCCCACGGTAATGCGAAGAAACTGGTCAATGCGCGCATGACGGAAATGACGCACGATGATGCTGCGTTCACGCAAGTCGGCGGCCAGGCCTGCGGCGTCTTTCAAGGGATGCCGCGCAAACACGAAATTCGCTGCCGACGGCAACACCTCAAAGCCCAACGCCTCCAGGCCTGCCGTCATCCGCGAGCGGGTTTCGATCACGGCTTGGCGCGTTTGCTCAAAGTACTCTGTATCTTCCAATGCCGCCACTGCGCCGGCCGATGCCAGGCGATCGATGGGGTAGGAGTTGAAACTGTTCTTTACGCGCTCGAGCCCGTCGATAAGCTCGGCGCTTCCCACCGCGAAGCCCACGCGCAACCCCGCCAACGAACGCGACTTGGACAGCGTCTGTACCACCAGCAGATTGTCGTAGCGCGCGACCAGCCCCACAGCGGATTCACCGCCGAAGTCCACATAGGCTTCGTCCACCACCACGACCGCGTCCGGGTTGGCCGCCACGATGCGCTCAACGTCGGCCAAGCTCAGCGCTCTGCCGGTAGGCGCATTGGGATTCGGGAAGATGATGGCGCCTGCCTGCCCGTTTGTACCGGGCAGGTAGTCATCAACGTTGATGGAAAAGTCCGCCGCCAACGGCACCGTTTCGTACTCAATGCCGTACAGCCCGCAATAGACCGGATAAAAGCTGTAGGTGATGTCCGGAAAGCGCAGCGGCTTGTCGTGCTTGAGCAGCGCAAGAAAAGCGTGCGCCAGCACCTCGTCGGAACCGTTGCCGACGAAGACCTGGTTGGCTTGCACGCCAACCGTGGCCGCTATGGCTTGGCGCAGCTGATCGGACGACGGGTCCGGATACAGCTTGAGTGTGTCGTCGCTGGCTGCGCGGATGGCCTCGATCACCTTGGGCGAGGGCCCGTAAGGATGCTCGTTGGTGTTCAGCTTGACCAGGTTCTGAAGCTTGGGCTGCTCGCCCGGAACATACGGACTGAGCGTCCCGACCACGGGACTCCAGAAACGGCTCATGGATCAGCTTTCCTGCGCGTAGGGGTTGTGCGACGACTTGAATTCGATGCGCAGCGGCGTACCGGCCAGGTCAAACGCATTACGGAAACGCGTTTCCAGATAGCGGCGATACGAATCAGGGATGGCATCCAGCGCGTTGCCGTGGATAACGACCAGCGGCGGGTTTTGGCCACCTTGGTGCGCATACCGCATCTTGGGGCGGAAGATGCCCTTGCGCGGCGGCTGTTGCTGCTCGATGGCGGCCTGCAGTTCACGCGTCAGCTTCGGCGTGGACAATTTGGCGAACGCCGCGGCATGCGCCGAATTGATCGACTTCAGCAACGGCTTGATGCCCTGCCCGCGCAACGCGGAAATCGTGTGCATGCGCGCGAACGACAGGAACCGCAGCTTGCGCTGGAATTCGCGTTCGATGCGTTCCTTTTCCTCGCCGTCCAGGCCATCCCATTTATTGATGGCAACCACCACGGCGCGACCCGTTTCCAGCACGAAGCCCGCAATGTGGGCATCCTGCTCGGAGATCTCGGTATGCGCGTCCAGCATCAGCAGCACGACGTTGCTGGCCTCAATGGCCTGCAGCGTCTTGATGACCGAGAACTTCTCGACAGCCTCGAACACCTTGCCGCGCTTGCGCAGGCCGGCGGTGTCGATCAGCGTGTAGCGCCGGCCGTCACGGTCGAAATCAATTTCGATGGCGTCGCGCGTCGTGCCGGGCAGGTCGAACGCAATCACGCGCTCTTCGCCCATCAGCGTGTTGATGAGCGTCGACTTGCCGACGTTCGGACGGCCCACGATCGCCAGCTTGATGCGGTGATCGTGCTCGCCCTCGCCTTCTTCGAAAGATTCTTCTTCCGAGGGCGGCTCGGCCAGATCCTTAAGCGCGAGCTCGATCAGGTCGACGATGCCGTCGCCGTGCGCCGCCGAAATCGGATAGGGCTGACCCAGGCCAAGTTCATGGAACTCGGAAATGGCGGGGCCCAAGCCCATGCCTTCCGCCTTGTTCACCGCCAGCAGAACGCGCTGCTGGCCAGACTTGCGCAGCAGTTGGGCGATCTCGTGGTCGTGAGCGTTCAGGCCGGCGCGCGCGTCGACCAAAAACACCACGACGTCGGCTTCGGCGATGGCCTGCCGGGTCTGGCGAGCCATCTCCAGCAAGATACCGTCTTTGGCGACGGGCTCGAAACCGCCGGTATCGATAGCGATGAACGGGATCTCGCCTACCCTGCCCTCACCGTAATGGCGATCGCGGGTCAGGCCGGAAAAATCGGCCACCAACGCGGCGCGAGATCGCGTCAGGCGGTTGAAAAGGGTCGACTTCCCCACATTGGGGCGACCGACCAGGGCAACGACAGGCTTGAAAGACACGGTGTAAGGCTTTGTTCTATAGGTTTTAGTTGGCGCCGATCAGGACGAGATTGCCATTGCCCGTCTGGACCAGCACACCTTGGGGGGTGGTTTGCGGCGGCGAAACGACGGCGCCTCCACCCACGGACAGCCGCGCCATCAGGCTGCCGTCACTACGCGACAGAAAGTGCAGATAGCCTTCCAGATCGCCAACCGCGAGCGCGCCGCCCAGCAGGGCCGGTGCGGTCAGTTGACGGTTCTTCAGAGCCGCCTGCTTCCACACGTTGCCGCCATTATCCAGCGCAAACGCGCTGACGACGCTATTTTGATCCGCTGCGTAGGCAAAGCGGTCATCCAGCGTCATGCCGCTGACGCTGGAGAAATCCTTGGCCCACAGCGGACGGCCGCCGGCCGTAACCTCAAAGCAGACGATACGCCCTTGATAAGCCACCGCGCAAAGAAGATTTCCCGCGATGCGCGGCGTGCCGACGACGTCGGTCAGGCGTTCCAGGTCGCTAGCGCCACGCGGCGTTGCCACGGTGCCTTCCCATTGCACGTTGCCGCTGTCCGACGCAATTGCCATCAGCTTGCCACCGGGCAGCCCCGAGATGACGAGGCCTTCAGCCAGAACCATCTGCGACACGCTGCGCAAGGCCAGTGACGGGCCGGGACGCTGCACGTTCCAAACACGCTCGCCGCTGTTGGCATCGAACGCCTGGATGCGATAGTCGCCACTACGGACCACGACGATGCCGTAGCCCACCACCGGCGGGACGGTAACGTCGCTGGTGGCGCGGACCTTCCACTTGACCTTGCCGGTGTCGTCGAAGGCGATGACTTCGCCGTCAGGCGAGGCGACGGCGGTGGTGGTGCCGTCGCTGCCGGCGCCGGCCGCCAGCTTGGTGTCGGCATTGGCCTTCCACAAGGGCCGGCCGCTTTGCAGGTCGAACTTGCCGACCGAACCGTCCGGCGTGGCGGCGTAGACGGCGGAACCCAGCACGGTGGGCGCGAAGCCCAGGCCAGACCCGCTGCCGATCGACGTGGACCAGACCTGACGCACCGACATGCCTGCCTTGTACTCAGTCAGCGGCGCGGGATCATAACGGCCATCGTCACGGGAAAACAGGCCGCAACCGCCCAATGCAAGCAAGCCTGCCAGGCAAACGGCGCCACGCCACGTACGACCAGGTGCAAATTTACGCATTACAGTCACGCTCCGCTCAGGGCATCCAATTTCAGTTGCACGACTTGGGTCAGCGGGTTAGCCGTACCCAGGCCATCGATGGCGCTTTGCCACGCGGCACGCGCCTCATCGCGCTTGCCCTGCGCGGCAAGGACATCGCCGCGGCGATCCGCGAACAAGGCGGCAAACGCAGCCGGCGGGTTGTTCAATTGCGCCAGCGCGGCATCAAACTGCTTTTGGTCCAGCAGCATGCCGGCCAGGCGCAGCCGGGCAACGGCTTGCATGGACGGGTTCTTGCCCTGCGCCGCCAGCCATTCCAGTTGTTCACGTGCGCCGGCATCGTCTTTCTGGGCTTGCAGCGCCTGCGCCGCGACCAGCGCGCCGCGCGCGGCATAGCCAGTGGCCGGGTACTGTTCGCGCAGCGTGGCGGCGGCGGCCTTGATGCGCACCGACGAATCAGCACCACCCAGGCGAGCAGCGTCTTCCAGCGCCTCGAAGTAGCCCATGGCCTGGTTGGTGCGATGCGACTCGTAGGCCTTCCAGCCCCACCATCCGCCCCACGCCAACGCCACCGCGGCAAACAGCGACACAACCAGCGTGCCGTATCGGGCCCACCACGCCTTGATGGCGTCCAGCTTTTCCTGTTCTTCGAGATCGTATGCCATGCCTTAACCCTTGTTGTTCAGTACCGCAGCCAGGTCCGCAAGCGGCACCTGCTGCTGCGCGTTGTCGCCCTGGGCGTCCGCACGCAAATATTTGACGCTGGCGGTCTGCGAAGTGACTTCGTCGGCGCCAAGAATAACCGCAACCCGGGCGCCGCTGGCATCCGCGCGCTTGAATTGGGACTTGAAGCCGGCCGAACCCGCATGCACGATCACCGACAGGCCGGCATCACGCAAGGTTTCGCCGACGCTCGCCGCCAGGCGCTGCGCTTCTTCGCCTTGGTGCACCACATAGACATCGCATTCGGCCGGGGCGTCGAGCTGGACGCTTTGTTCCCAAAGGTCAAGCAGGCGTTCCATGCCGATCGCAAAGCCGACCGCCGGGGCGGGCTTGCCGCCCAGCAGTTCGATCAGCCCGTCGTAGCGACCGCCGCCGCACACCGTGCCTTGCGAACCCAGACGGTCGGTAACCCACTCGAACACCGTCAGGTTGTAGTAGTCCAGGCCGCGCACCAGGCGCGGGTTCAAGCTGTATTCAATGCCGGCTTCGGTCAGACGCTGGCACACGCCTTCAAAGTGCGCGCGGGATTCATCGCCCAGGAAATCAAACAGGCGCGGCGCACTGTTGGCCATTTCCTGCATGGCGGGGTTCTTGGTGTCCAGCACGCGCAGCGGGTTCGTGTACAAGCGGCGCTGGCCGTCTTCGTCGAGAATGTCGCGGTGCTTTTCCAGGTGCTCGATCAATGCGGCGCGATGCGCGGCGCGTTCTGCGGGCTGCCCCAGGGAATTCAGTTCCAGGCGCACATCCTTCAAGCCCAGCAGCTTCCACAGGCGCGCCAGCATGACGATAAGTTCGGCGTCCACATCAGGACCGACGAAGCCCAAGGCTTCCACGTCGATCTGATGGAACTGGCGGTAGCGGCCGCGCTGCGGGCGCTCGTGGCGAAACACCGGGCCAATCGAGTAGACGCGCTGCGGGCGGTCATAGAGCATGTTGTGCTCGATGGAGGCGCGCACGATACCGGCCGTCATTTCAGGGCGCATCGTCAGCGATTCACCGTTCAAGGCATCGGTGAACGTGTACATCTCTTTTTCGACGATGTCCGTGACTTCGCCGATGCCGCGCGTGAACAGGCGCGTATGCTCAAGCACGGGCGTACGCACATTGCGATAGCCGTAGCCGCGCAGCCAGCCGCGCACGATTTCCTCGAATTGTTCCCAGCGGGCGCTCGGCCCGGGCAACACGTCATTCATGCCGCGTATGGCGGCGACTTTCTGGAAAGCTTGAGTCATCTTGATCATGCCGCATCGCGCACCTGCCGGCGCGCTTGCGGCTACACCCTTTCTTTTAATGAGAAGCGAGCACGCCGTACCGGCGCGCCACGTAGTCTTCGACGATGGCCTGGAACTCTTCGGCGATATGGTCGCCCTTGAGCGTGACCGTGCGTTCGCCATCCACGAATACCGGCGCCGCGGGCACTTCGCCCGTTCCCGGCAGACTGATACCGATATCGGCATGGCGGCTTTCGCCCGGCCCATTGACCACACAGCCCATGACCGCGACGTTCATGCTTTCGACGCCGGGGTACTGCGCCTTCCAGACCGGCATCTGGCGACGCAGGTAGGACTGGATGCTGTCAGCCAGTTCCTGGAAGAACGTGCTGCTGGTGCGGCCGCAACCGGGGCACGCCACCACCATGGGGGTGAACGCGCGCAGGCCCATGGTCTGCAGGATTTCTTGCGCCACAACCGCTTCGCGGCTGCGGTCGCCGCCGGGTTCCGGCGTCAACGAAATACGGATGGTGTCGCCGATGCCCTGCTGCAGCAGCACCGCCAGCGCGGCGGTGGACGCCACGATGCCCTTGCTGCCCATGCCGGCTTCGGTCAGGCCCAGATGCAGGGGGTAATCACAACGGGCGGACAGGTCGCGGTAGACCGCGATCAGGTCCTGCACATGGCTGACCTTGCACGACAGGATGATGGCGTCACGGCGCAAGCCAAGTTCTTCGGCGCGCTGCGCATTGGTGATGGCCGACACGACCAGCGCGTCACGCATCACGGCCTGGGCCTCCCAGGGCTGCGCGCGGCGGCTGTTTTCGTCCATCTTGCGCGCCATCAGTTCGTGGTCCAGGCTGCCCCAGTTCACGCCAATGCGCACGGGCTTGTCGTAACGGCAAGCCACTTCGATCATCTGAGCGAAGTTGTCGTCGCGCCGCTTGCCGCCGCCCATGTTGCCCGGATTGATCCGGTACTTGGACAGCGCCTGCGCGCACTCCGGAAACTGCGTCAGCAGCTTGTGGCCGTTGTAGTGGAAGTCTCCAACCAGTGGCACATTCACGCCCATGCGATCAAGCTGTTCGCGGATGGCGACCACTTCGCGGGCCGCCTCGGGCGTATTCACCGTGATCCGTACCAGCTCGGAGCCGGCCAGCGCCAGTTCCTTGACCTGGATCGCCGTGGCGATGGGGTCAGCCGTGTCGGTATTGGTCATGGACTGCACCACGACCGGGGCGTCGCCCCCAACCATGACAACGCGATCGCCCCACTTCACCGCCACGGAACGGGTGGCGCGGCGCATGGCGGCCCCGACAGAGGGAGGCGGCGCATCGTGGCAAGGCAGAGAGGAATCTTGCATCGGTGGAACCGGTTTACTTGGTGGGCTTGGGCAGCCAGTCGAACGGCAGCCATTGCTGCGGCAACCAGCCTTGCCAGAAGGCGTACGCCACGCCGGCGGCCAGCACCAGCACGATGGCAATCAGCCAGCCCCAGGAGGTGGACGACGAACGTTCGTCGTCAGCGCTGGACTGGGGAATGGAATGCGCCGAATGCAAGGCGCCCGGGCTTAGCTTCACCGGACCGGTGACGCGGGCCTTCGGGTCCAGCGAATCGACGATGGCTTGGGAATCAGCGCCCAGCAGGCGCGCATAGTTGCGGACCAGGCCCCGCAGCGAAACGCCGGTGGGCAAGTCCGCCCACGCTTCGTTTTCAAGGGCGTCGATCTGCTTGGTGGAAAACTTGATGCGGCTGGAAACCTCATCAAGCGACCAGCCCTTGGACTGGCGCAGCGCGCGCAATGCCGAGCCGATATTGCCCGCAGCACCGGCGGGCGTTTCAGAAACTGCAGAAGCGACATCCTGCGTCATGCATGCACCTGTTTAATTGGTATGGTCTGGCGCTGTGCAGCGTTGCGCTCGGTAATCCGAGTGCGGTCGCGCACTTCTCCGGCCAGTTGACCACAAGCCGCATCGATGTCGTCACCCCGGGTCTTGCGCACGGTCGTGATGATGCCGGCGTCCATCAGCCGCTGCGCAAACACTTTCACGCGCGCGGAGTTGGAACGCTTCAGGCCCGACTCAGGGAAGGGGTTGAACGGAATCAGATTGAGCTTGCAGCGCAACTGGCGTGCAATTTGGATCAGTTCCTTGGCGTGCTGGTCGGTATCGTTGATGCCGTCCAGCATGCAGTATTCAAAAGTGATGAAGTCGCGCGGGGCAAACGCCAGATAGCGCTCGCAGGCCGCCAGCAACTCTTTCAGCGGGTATTTCTTGTTCAGCGGCACGAGCTCGTCGCGCAGCGCATCGTTGGGCGCGTGCAGCGACACCGCCAGCGCCACCGGACAGTCTTGCGACAGGCGGTCCATCATGGGGACCACGCCCGACGTGGACACCGTGACACGGCGGCGCGACAGGCCGTAGGCGTTGTCGTCGAGCATCAGGCGCAGGGCCGGCAGCACCTGGTCGTAATTGAGCAGGGGCTCACCCATGCCCATCATCACCACGTTGCTGACGACGCGCGTATCTTCGGTGGCCTTGGCGTTCGCCAGGCGGGCGGTGCCGATATCGGCTTCCAGCACGCGCTTGGCCCACCACAACTGGCCGATGATTTCGCTGGTTTTCAGGTTGCGGTTGAAGCCCTGATGCCCGGTCGAGCAAAAGCGGCAATTGACCACGCAGCCGGCTTGGCTGGAAATGCAAAGGGTGCCGCGATCGTCTTCGGGGATGAAGACGGTTTCGATGGCATTGCCCTGCCCCACGTCGAACAGCCACTTGCGCGTGCCGTCGGTCGAGCGTTGCTCGATATTGACGGGCAAGGCCTCGATGCGGCAGTTGGACGCGAGCTGGCTGCGAAATTCGCGGGCCAGATCAGTCATGGCGTCGAACGAATCGGCGCCGCGCTGGTGCATCCAGCGCTGCAGCTGGCGAGCGCGAAACGGCTTGCCGCCCCACTGCCCGACAAGTTCGGACAGGGCGGAGCCATCCAGCCCCAGCAGATTGATTCGTTCGACGGATTCCATGACCTGGGTAACGCTAAAAAACTAATTCAGTGCTTACGCGAAAATCAACGGCTGTGGATGTTGATTTCGGGGAAGAAGAAAGCGACTTCGACAGCAGCCGTTTCCGGAGCGTCCGAGCCGTGCACGGCGTTGGCGTCGATGCTGTCGGCGAAGTCGGCGCGGATGGTGCCGGCTTCGGCCTTCTTCGGGTCCGTGGCGCCCATCAGGTCGCGGTTCTTCTGGATGGCGTCTTCACCTTCCAGCACTTGCACGAACACGGGGCCCGAGATCATGAAATCGACCAGGTCCTTGAAGAAGGGGCGTTCCTTGTGCACGGCGTAGAAACGCTCGGCATCGGCGCGCGACAGTTGCGCCAGGCGGGCAGCGATGACCTTCAGGCCGGCTTGTTCGAAGCGGCCGACGATCTGGCCGATGACGTTCTTGGCGACGGCGTCGGGCTTGATGATCGAGAGGGTGCGTTGAATGGACATTAGGAACTCCGAAAACTGATTTCTGACTGGTTTCTGATGAATTGCCTGGCGTGGCTCTGCACTTGTCGGTGTCACCCTTGAAGTGTCATCGCGCGATGCGCGCGCAGGCGGTCCGGCGTGTTTGAACGATTCCGTTGAACATTCCGGGCCGGCCTGAACCGCTTGCCAAGGCAGGGATTCGACACTGGCCACCGATCGGACGTGCCCATGATTCTTGTCGAGGATACCGAAACGTGGGCTTTTAAGCGCACATTTCTGAAGGAATCCTCAATGAATTCAGGGACTTCTAAAAGGTTTACAGTAACCCGGTATTCTAACACGCTGAGAAGACCGCATTACATCTTAAAATGAGCGGTTTGCTGCCCGTATCCCTACGCCGGGCGCCCTGTCTGCCGGAACCCTGTAATGACTCAAGCTGCTCCCCCGAACGCCGCGAATCCCGCGAGCGACACCCCGGAACTCTCCAAGAGCTTCGAACCCTCCGAATTGGAATCGCGCTGGTATGCCGAATGGGACAAGCGCGGATACTTCACGGCGGGCCAGCACGTAAAAACGGGGACGGAAAGCCAGCCCTACGTTATTCAGTTCCCGCCGCCCAACGTGACGGGCACCCTGCACATGGGCCACGCCTTCAACCAGACCATCATGGACGGCCTGGTGCGCTACCGCCGCATGGCCGGCGACGACACCGTCTTCATTCCCGGCACCGCCCACGCCGGCATCGCCACGCAGATCGTTGTTGAAAGACAGCTGGATGCCCAGAAGGTTTCCCGTCATGACCTCGGCCGCGAAAAATTCGTGGAAAAGGTCTGGGAATGGAAGGAAAAGTCGGGCAATGCCATCACCGAACAGGTGCGCCGCCTGGGCGCCTCGGCCGACTGGCCGCGCGAATACTTCACGATGGACGACCGCATGTCGCGCGGCGTGGTCGAGACTTTCGTGCGCCTGCATAAACAGGGCCTGATCTACCGCGGCAAGCGCCTGGTCAACTGGGACCCGAAACTGCTGACCGCCGTGTCCGACCTGGAAGTGCAGTCGGAAGAGACCGAGGGCCACATGTGGCACATCCTCTACCCCTTCGTGGACGGCCCGCAGACCATCGTCGACAAAGACGGCCAGACCGTCACCTTGCGTGGCCTCACCATCGCCACGACCCGCCCGGAAACGATGCTGGCCGACGGCGCGCTGTGCGTGCACCCCGATGACCCCCGCTATCAGCACCTGGTTGGCAAGGAAGTCGAACTGCCGCTGTGCGACCGCAACATCCCGATCATCGCTGACGATTTCGTTGACCCGGAATTCGGTACGGGCTGCGTGAAGATCACCGGCGCGCACGACTTCAACGACTACGCCTGCGCGATGCGCCACGATCTGCCCCTGATCGTGATCTTCACGCTGGACGCGCACATCAACGAAAACGGCCCCAAGCAGTTCCAGGGCCTGGAGCGCTACGAAGCGCGCAAGGCCGTCGTTGCGCAGCTGGATGCCGAAGGCTATCTGGTCAAGGTTGAATCGCACAAGATGATGCAGCCCAAGGGCGACCGCACCGGCGTCGTCCTGGAGCCCATGCTGACCGACCAATGGTTCGTGGCCATGAGCAAGCCCGCGCCGGAAGGCACGCTGAACCCGGGCAAGAGCATTACCGAAGTGGCGCTGGAAGTGGTGGCCGACGGCCGCATCCAGTTCTACCCGGACAACTGGACCACCATCTACAACCAGTGGCTGAACAACATCCAGGACTGGTGCATTTCGCGCCAACTGTGGTGGGGCCATCAGATCCCGGCCTGGTATTCGGAAGACGGCCAGGTCTTTGTGGCGCACGACGAAGCGGGCGCCATCGAGCAGGCGCGCGCCGCCGGCGTCACGGGCGATCTCACGCGGGATCCGGACGTGCTGGACACCTGGTTCTCGTCGGGTCTCGTGCCCTTCACCACGCTGGGCTGGCCGGACAACACGCCGGACCTGCAACGCTACCTGCCTTCCAGCGTGCTGGTGACGGGCTTTGACATCATCTTCTTCTGGGTCGCGCGCATGGTCATGCTGACCACGCACATGACCGGCCAGATCCCGTTCAAGCACGTCTACGTGCACGGCCTGATCCGCGATGCCGACGGCCAGAAGATGAGCAAGTCCAAGGGCAATACGCTGGACCCGGTCGACCTCATCGACGGTATCGACCTGGACGGCCTGGTCGCCAAGCGCACCTACGGCCTGATGAACCCCAAGCAGGCCGGCAACATCGAAAAGGCCACGCGCCGCCAGTACCCCGACGGCATCCCGGCGTTCGGCACCGATGCGCTGCGCTTCACGATGGCGGCCTACGCCACGCTGGGCCGCAACATCAACTTCGACCTGAAGCGCTGCGAGGGCTATCGCAACTTCTGCAACAAGCTGTGGAACGCCACGCGCTTCGTGCTGATGAACACCGAAGGCCATGACCTGACCGGTTCGGACGCAGGCGAAACCTCGTTCGTGGACCGCTGGATCATCAGCCAGATGCAAACGCTGGAAGCCGACGTGGCGCGCGGCTTTGCCGACTACCGCTTCGACAACATCGCCAACGCGCTGTACCGCTACGTCTGGGACGAATACTGCGATTGGTACCTGGAACTGGCCAAGGTCCAGATCCAGACCGGCACGCCGGCCCAGCAACTGGGTACGCGCCGCACGCTGATCCGCGTGCTGGAATGCGTGCTGCGCCTGGCCCACCCCATCATTCCGTTCATCACCGAAGAGCTGTGGCAGAAGGTGTCGGTGGTGGCGGGCAAGCGCAAGGAAGGCGTGACCGACAGCGTCAGCGTGCAGCCGTATCCGCAGGCCAATCCGGCAGCCGTGGATGCCGCCGCCGAAGCGGACGTAGCCGAGCTGAAGGCGCAAGTTGAAGCCGTGCGCGCATTGCGCGGCGAAATGAACCTGTCGCCCGCCCAGAAGGTGCCGTTGTGCGCCCAAGGCGACGCCCCCACCCTCAAGCGCAACGCGCCCTACCTTGCCGCGCTGGCCAAGCTGAGCCAGGTCGATGTGCTGGACGTCTTGCCGGATGCCGGCGCGCCGGTTCAAGTGGTGGGAGCCAGCCGCCTGATGCTGCACGTCGAGATCGACGTGGCCGCCGAACGCATCCGCCTGGACAAGGAAATTGCCCGCCTGGAAGGCGAAATCGCCAAGGCCAACGGCAAGCTGTCGAACGCCAGCTTCGTCGAGCGCGCCCCGGCAGCGGTGGTCGAACAGGAAAAGGCGCGCATGGCGCAGTTTGGTGAAACCCTGCAAAAGGTGCGCGAACAGCGCGCCAAGCTCGGCGAATAAGCGACTGCGGATCGCGCTGAAGCCAAACACCCCGGAGCGATGCTCCGGGGTGTTTTTTTATCTGGCCACCATTAACGGCCCAGCACCTACACGCCGCCGTCCGTCATGCGATACCAGGTGACAACGGCATTCACATACAGCCGGCGCAAGCCATAAAGCGGAAACGGCACCACCGGCGACAAGGGCACCGGCAACGCGGCGGCATCACCCGTGGCCACATATTCCGCCATGGCGCGCCCCATGCTCGTCTGCAGCCCCACGCCGCGCCCCTGGCAACCAATGTCGACCAGCAAGCCGGGCTGTGGCTCGTGCAAATGCGGCAGGTAATCGCGCGTAATGGCAACGCGGCCGCACCAGCGATATTCGAAGGGTGTACCCGCCACTTGCGGAAACATCTTCAACATGACGCGCTCAAGGTGCGCCCAATCTTGCGGCCCCTTGGGCTCACGGAACGGACCCCGACCGCCCATCAACAGGCGGCCCTGGTGGTCAAGCCGGAAGTACAGCAACAGATTGCGGGTGTCTGACGTGACATGACCTTCGGGAAAGATGCCCGCGCGCACCGACTCCGGCAGCGGCGCCGTGGCCACCTGGAAGGTGTTGGCGTCAATGATGGACGTCTTGAGCCCGGGCAGCAGATCGCCACCATAGGCGTTCGTACACATCACGACGCGGTCCGCGGTAACGGTGGCGCCGCGCGCGGTGGACGCCGTCCACTTGCCGCCGTCACGCTTCAGGCCGGTGACCGGTGTTTCCGTGTGGATCAAGGCACCCGCATTCAAAGCGGCGCGTGCCAGGCCGCGCACGTAGCTCAAGGGCTGCACGGCCCCCGCGCGCTTGTCGACCCAACCGCCCAGATAGCGATCCGTGCCCAACAAGCGCGCGACCTGATCCCGATCCAACGGTTGCGCGTCCACGCCATGGCGCGCCCATTGCGCCGCGCGTTTATGCGCAATGCGCAAGGCTTCGGCGGTATGCGCGCCCTGGATCCAGCCTTTGCGCACATGCGGCACATCCATGGCGTGGCGGTCGATCAGGTTGAACACCGAGTCGGCCGTGCTGCCCGCAAACCGCAATAACCGTTCGCCCTTTTCAGGCCCGAACATGGCGATCAAGTCGTCCGGGTCGTATTTCAAGCCTGGGATCACCTGGCCACCATTGCGGCCCGAGCCGCCAAAACCAATTTCGCGCGCCTCCAGCACGACGGTCTTCACGCCCCGCTCGGCCAGATGCAAGGCAGTGCTCAGACCGGCATAGCCGCCACCAATGACCAACACATCGGCGTGCGTGGAAGCGGCCAGCGGCTCGGTCGACGGCGGTGGCGCCGCGGTCGCTGCCCACAATGACGGGGAAAGGGGAAACGGCGCTTGCTGCATGACGGTTCCTTACATGGGATGCAGCACACGGTGCAGGAAATCCTGCGTCCGGGGATGCTGCGGATGATTCAGCACTTCGCGGGCGGCGCCCTGCTCTACCATGACCCCGCCGTCAAAGAACATGACGCGGTCGGCAACCTCGCGGGCAAAGCTCATTTCGTGCGTCACGACGACCATCGTCATGCCGGCTTCCGCCAGCTTGCGCATGACGCCCAGCACATCGCCGACCAGTTCAGGGTCCAGCGCGGACGTGGGCTCGTCGAACAAGATGGCCTTGGGCTGCATGGCCAGTGCACGCGCAATGGCTACCCGCTGCTGCTGCCCGCCAGACAACTGGTTCGGATGCGCATCGGCCTTGTCCGCCAAGCCCACGCTGGCCAGCAGTTCGAGGCCGCGCTCAAGCACTTGCGCACGCGGCTCTTTCTTTACGAAGATCGGCCCTTCAATGACGTTTTCCAATGCGGTGCGATGCGGGAACAAATTGAAGCGCTGAAACACCATGGCCACTTGCGTGCGAATGGACACGATGGACGGTGCGTCGGCATCGACCAGCTCTCCGTCCACGGTGATGCGCCCTGCGTTGTAGCGCTCAAGCCCGTTGATGCAGCGCAGGATCGTGGATTTTCCCGAACCGGAAGGGCCGATCACGCAAACCACCTCGCCCTTGCTGACGTCGGCATCAATGCCTTTCAGCACCTCCAGCGAACCAAAGCTCTTGCGGACTCCGCGAAGTTCGATCATTTGGTGGTGCTCCTTTTTTCCAGATGGCGCACCAGCAGAATCAAGGGCACGCACATCACCAGGTACATCAACGCCACCAGAGAGAACACTGTGGCGTTCTTGAAGGTAGACACCGCGATCAGCTTGCCTTGCAGGGCCAGCTCGGCCACCGTGATGGTGGACGCCTGCGACGAGTCCTTGAGCATCATGATCATGATGTTGCCGTAAGGCGGCAGCACGATCTTGACCGCTTGCGGCAGGACCACGCGCCGCATCGTCATGCTCCAGCTCATGCCCATGGCCATGGCGGCTTCGATCTGGCCACGGTCAATCGCCTGGATGCCGGCGCGGAAGTTCTCGGCCTGATAGGCGGAATACGCGACGCCCAGCCCGATGATGGCGGCCTGCACCGCGGTCAGCGACACCCCCATGTCGGGCATGACGAAATAGATATAGAACAGCAGCACGATGATGGGAATGCCGCGCAGCAGATTGATCACGCCGGCGCTGAACTTGGACAGGAAGTTGTTTCCCGAGACGCGCATCAGCGCCCACACCAGACCCAGCACCGTCGACAGCGCGAGCGAACCCAGCGTGACCAGGATCGTCAGCTTCGCGCCTTCCAGCAGTATCGGCATGTACTCTGCCGCGTCGTTGAAGAATTCCGTCATGAACTACCCCACCCCGACAAGACCGCCTGCGGGAACGCGGGATGCGCCCCGCCAGCCGGCGCGCGGATACGCGCCGGCAAGGCTGTTGCAAAAACACTTGCTTGCTTGGAACTAACGCCGCATTACGAGCCGGAAAGGCCCCACTTCTTCAGGATGGCGTCGATGGCGCCGTCCGCCTTGAGCTTGGCCAGCGCTTTATTGATACGGTCCAGCAGCGCCGTGTCTTCCTTGCGCGTGGCCAGCCCCAGGCTGCCCATCACGGTCGGCTGGTAAGACTGCGCCATCTTCAGGTTGGGATAGTTGCCTTGCGTCAGGATGTACGCGGCAATCGGGTAGTCCATGAAACCACCCTGGATGCGGCCCGCATTGGCGTCGCGCATCATGTCGGGCGGGTTGTCATACAGCTTCACTTCCTTGAACACGCCGCTCTTCTGCACGGGTTCGACAAAAGCCGTGCCCACCTGCACACCGACCGTCATGCCTTTCATGTCGGCGAACGACTTGTATTCCTTGTTGTCGCTCTTCAACACCATCAAGCCCTCTCCGTAGCGATAGACGGGCTCGGAAAAGCTCACGATCTGCTGGCGCTGCGGCGTGATGAACATGGCGGCCGACACGATGTCGATACGCTTTGAGGTCAGCGATCCGATCAGTGCGGAAAACGCCATGGGCTCGATCTGCACTTCGAAACCCGCCTCTTTGCCAACGGCCTTGACGATGTCGACCATCACGCCTTCGATGCTATTGGCTTTAGTGTCCAGGAAAGTGAAGGGACTGCCGGTGGGTGTGGACCCCACTTTCAACACCGTCTGGGCTTGCGCGCCCGCGGCCATGGACAATGCTGCAAATACAGAGACAACCAGAGTCTTGATTTTCATGACATTTCCTCATCGTGGCAAAGAAGTCCGGGCAACGCCTTGCGTGTCCGGTGGCGCGACAATCCCCAGTGTCATCGCGCCGATGTGGATGCTGCGCGCTTATGGCGCTTGTTGCGTGTCGTCCCCCGCGGCTTGAGTGATGTTGGAAATGGCCCAGATGACCTCGGTCGTCTGCGAACCAGGATTTCGCCAGCGCCGCGGGGTGCTGCTGGCATAGCAAAAGCTGTCGCCCTCATTCAGCAGCATCACGCGGTCGCCCACCCATAATTCAAGCGACCCCTTGAGCACCACCCCGATCTGCTCGCCCTGCCCCGTCACGAAAAGCTCGTTGCCGGTGGAACCTCCGGGCTCAATGGTGGCGCGGCACAGGTCCATGCTGCTGCAGGCTGGCGGCGTGTACATCTCTTTGCTGATGCCTTTTTCGCTTAGATCGATGAAGCGGTGCGTGCCCGCGCGCGCAACGCGGCCGCCGTCTTCGCCCTGCGTGTGCTCGGCGTTGCGCAGCAGTGAATTGACCGAAACCTGGAATTCGCGCGCCAGCAGATGCAGCACCTTGACCGAGGCGGAACTCAGGCCGCGCTCGATCTGGCTCAGCAAGCCCAGGGACATCCCGCAGGCGCGCGCCACATCGGCAAGGGATCGGCCTTGCTGTTTGCGTAATTGCCGCAGTTGCTGACCCAACCACAAGTCCACGGCCGATTCCGGCCTGCCCGCAAACGAAGCCGCCCTTGCCGGCGAAGGCGAGGCGTGATGCTCAGGGACGGGACGGGCCACCCGCGAGGCGGCCGAGTTGGATCTGCTCATGTGAAAATTTCATTTATGTGTAATTTTCAATACTAAGGAGCACACGACAAGCTCACAACCTAGGAACATCCCTAGCGGTCATGAAAAGTTTGAAAAGGGGAAAAGCTCAGGACGCGTCGGGCGTCTTGGAGGATTGCGCGGAGGCCCTTGACGCAGGCTTGCGACGGCGCTTGGGCGCATCGGAAGCAGGGTCATAGGTGCCGGCCAGTTCTGCCAGATAGCGTTCATCCGCCTTGTTCAACCACCCCTTGGCACGAGCCGATTCAATCAACTCGGGGCGACGCGCCGCCGTCAGGGCCAGCGAACGTTCACGCCGCCAGCGGGCGATATTGGCATGATGGCCGCTCAGGAGCGGCGCGGGTACGGACTCGCCTTCATAGACTTCCGGGCGCGTGTAGTGCGGGCTGTCCAGCAGGCCGGACAAGGTGTCGTTAAACGAGTCCTGCAAGGCTGAGTCACCGTCGTTCAGCACGCCCGGCAATAGGCGCACGGCGGCATCGATCACCGCAAGCGCGGCGATTTCCCCGCCGGATAAGACAAAGTCGCCCAGCGAGATTTCATGCGTAACGCAACGTTCAATGAACCGTTGGTCCACGCCTTCGTAGCGGCCGCAGATCAGGATGATTCCATCGCCCGCGGCCAGAGTTTCTGCGCCCGCCTGGTCGTAACGTTGACCAACCGGCGCCAGCAAAGCCACGGGGGCAGGCCCCAGACCTTGCGCGGCACGCGCTTGCTGGGCGGCATTGACGGCGGCTTCCAGCGGCGCGGCCATCATCACCATTCCCGGACCACCACCGTAAGGGCGGTCGTCTACCGTGCGATGGACGTCCTGCGTGAAATCACGGGGATTCCACGCATGCAGGGACCACCGGCCCTGGGTATGCGCCCGGCCGGTAACACCCAGATCGCGCACTACCCCGAACATTTCGGGAAAGAGCGTAATGACGTCAAATCGCATCAAAGATCCGCCGGCCAGTCGCTGTCAATGCGGCGAGCGGCCAGATCGACGGCGTGAATATGCGCGCGTACGAACGGAACAAGCAGTTCGGCGGGTCGGCCCTTGGCGTTCAGAATGGGTTCGGGCCCTTCGGCCCCAACTTTCTGGCACAAGACCTTCAAGACGGCATGAGCGCCGTTATCAAGGACTTCGTCCACTACGCCAATAAGCGCGGGTTCACCATTGGCGCTGGTATATAGCGCGCAACCGATGAGGTCGACCCAGTAGTATTCGTCTTCTTCCGGCGCGGGAAAAGAGCCGCGCGGTGCCTGCACGGAATATCCGCGCATGGCTTCGGCCTGGTCGCGGTCCACAATACCCGCCAGTTGGGCCACCACCGTGGCGCCCTGCGAGCGAGCTTGCAACACCTTGATTGCGACAGGCGCAGACGCGACAGCGCCCCGCGCCAATTCAGGCACAGGGCGAGTCAACCACCATTGAGATGCTGAGAGCAGCACTTCGGCATTGGCCGAATGAGGCTGCACCTTAACCCAGCCTTTCACACCGTAGGCTGCAGTGATGCGGCCCAGCTCGATCAAATCCGTAGGCGCCGCGTTAGAGGTTGCGGCATCAGACATGTATCGCGCTCTTGATAGTTATGAAACAGCTAAGAATGGTAGCTTTACAGCTGAACTAACGGCTTGGCTATACGACGCAGGCAATTAAGCCGCGGCGGAAACCTTGGCCGAGTAGTCCTTGACCAGACGTTCGACGGCGGGCGACAGTTGGGCGCCGGTGCCAGTCCAGTACTGCACGCGATCCAGCGCAATGCGCAGGTTTTCCGTGCCTTCGCTAGCGACGGGGTTGTAGAAACCCACGCGCTCGATAAAGCGGCCGTCGCGACGGTTACGCGAATCGGTGGCCACCAGGTTGTAAAACGGACGCTTCTTGGACCCACCGCGGGCCAGGCGAATCACCACCATAGGTAATCCCTTGAATTAGTTGTGAAAAACGGGAAATTCTAGCACTTAAACAAGCCGGCTGGCAAATGCAGGTGCTGAATCAGTCGGGGCGGCGCAATTTGTATCGTAAAACACCGCATCCGGGTATTCTACAAAACGGGCCGAAGCCCGCCGCAGACCGAAGTGTAGCCGCCTGGCCGCGCTTGCGCCTGCATTTCCTGCGATACCCCCTTAGTGCGTTTGAAGAAATAGCCCGGTTGGAGAGATCGGATATATGTCGTCCTACGCCAGACCCCTTGCTTGCCTGCCTTGCGCTGCGCCTTTTCGGCACGGCGCCTCCCCTGCTTTCCCGCCTTTACCCTGACGACGGATTCCATCCCTCCGGCCCCGCTACGCCTGTTCGTTCGTGTTTTTTCCCCAACACTTCCTCTCTTGGAGGGCGCCACACCATGAAGAACCCGACATCCGTCTTCAAACCCGTCGCACGCCTGGCCTTGACGGGCCTATTGCTGGGCACGCTGGCGATGCCCATCGCAGCCTCCGCTCGCATCATCGGCGCGGCCATGACCACTGCTACCGGCAAGGTCACCGCCGTGGACCCGGCCCCGCGCGCCATCACCTTGCAAGGCGACAACGGCAACACGGTCGAAGTCGTGGCCGGCCCCGACGTCCGCAATTTTCAGCAGATCAAGCCGGGCGACATGCTGACCTTGGATTACTACGAGTCCGTAGGGGTCGATGTGCGCCCCGCCGGTTCGGGCGCCCCGGAGGTCAAGACAGAAACGGCGGCGACGCGCAGTGCACCGGGCGCCAAGCCAGGCGGCGCGGTGGGCCGCCAAACCACGATTACCGCCGAGATCTGGCACATCAACAAGAGCGCCAACCTTGTCACCCTGAAGGGCCCACAGGGCGGCAAGCGCACGATCCAGGTCAAGGACCCGGCCTTGCAGGCGCGCCTGCAGCAACTCAAGGAAGGCGATCTGGTGGATTTCACGATTACCCAGGCAGTGGCCGCGGCCATTCACAAGTAAGCACACCGCCAGGACAAAAAAAGGCCCGCTTGATATCAAGCGGGCCTTTTTGATAATCCGTACCGGATAACAGACCGACTGACGGCTTGCGATCCGGGAACTGATGCTAGCGCCGGCGCAGGTAGTGCACGCCGCGGCCTTCGGCCTCTTCCTGCGCCACCAACACATTCCCGGTTTGACGGGCAAAAGCCTGAAAGTCGCGGATCGCATTGCGGTCGGTGGTGACCACGCGCAAGACTTCGCCGCTTGCCATCTGCGCCAACGCCTTCTTCGCGCGCAAGATCGGCAGCGGGCAGGTCAAGCCGCTGGCATCGATCTCATGCTCGAAAGCCGGCGCTTGCGCGCCGACATCGACACCGGTTTCCACGCTGCTCATCAGAGACGCTCGTCGACCCATTTCTGCACGCCGGCAATGGCCGCCGGCAAGGCAGCCAGGTCCGTGCCGCCGCCCATGGCCATGTCCGGACGGCCGCCGCCCTTACCGCCCACCTGGCTAGCCACAAAGCCGACCAGGTCGCCCGCCTTGATGCGGTCGGTCAGGTCGGCGGTGACGCCGCCCACCACACTGATCTTGCCATCGGCCGAGCCGGTGGCCAGCAGCACGACGGCCGGCTTCAAGCGGTCTTTCAGGTTGTCGACCATACCGCGCAGCGCCTTGGGATCCACGTCGCCGATGCTTGCGGCCAGGACCTTGATGCCCTTGACGTCGACAGCGGCACTGGTGGCCAGATCGTTGCCCGCGCTGGCGGCCAGCTTGTTGCGGGACTGTTCCAGCTCTTTTTCAAGCGCCTTGATCTGGTCCTGCGCCTGCGCGATACGAGCCGGCACATCGGCGGGCGTGCTGCGCAGCATGCCGGCAATCTGGGTCAGCAAGGCGTTCTGGCTCTGCACCCAGGCCAGCGCGTTGTCGCCGGTGATGGCTTCAATACGGCGCACGCCCGCGGCAACGCCGCCTTCGGACACGATCTTGAACAGGCCGATGTCACCCGTGCGGCTCACGTGCGTGCCGCCGCAGAGTTCGCGCGAAAAGCCGATGTCCAGCACCCGCACCGTGTCGCCGTACTTTTCGCCAAACAGCGCCATGGCGCCGCCCTTGACGGCGTCGTCGTAAGCCATGACCTGGGCCACGGTGGGCTGATTGGCCAGCACTTCGGCGTTGACGATCGCCTCGACGCGCGCGATCTGCTCGGCGGTCAGCGGTGAATCCTGAGCGAAGTCGAAGCGCGTCTTGTCGGCATCGACCAGCGAGCCGCGCTGCTGCACGTGCGCGCCCAACACTTGGCGCAAGGCCTTGTGCATCAGGTGGGTAGCCGAGTGGTTGCGCACCGTACGCGCGCGGCGCACCGCATCCACACGCGCCAGCAGCGTGGTGCCGACCGACAGCGAGCCCGATTCCAGCACGCCATGGTGGCCAAAAACGCCGCCCTGGATCTTGAGGGTGTCGGCGACGGCGAATCGCACGCCGTCCGCTTCCAACAGACCCGTGTCACCGACCTGACCGCCCGACTCTGCGTAGAACGGGGTGGCATCCAGCACGACGACGGCGCTTTGGCCGGCTTTCACTTCCTGAACCTGCGTGCCGTCCACGTACAGGGCCGTGACCTTGACGTTGTCGAGCTCCAGCTTTTCGTAGCCTTCAAAGCGCGTATCGGCGCCTTCGTAGCTCAAGCCTTCGGCCATCTTGAACTTGCCGGCGGC
Organism: Achromobacter colocynthidis; assembly: GCF_057334535.1. NCBI lineage: Bacteria > Pseudomonadati > Pseudomonadota > Betaproteobacteria > Burkholderiales > Alcaligenaceae > Achromobacter > Achromobacter colocynthidis. Next base: position 72,759 of record NZ_JBHFIZ010000031.1, on the reverse strand, counting down.
GCGGGCTTGATCACGCTGCCGCTCCATCGACACCTCGAAACCCGCCATATCGACTTCCACTTCGCGTTCGCGGCAGATGTCGGCGGTCAGGTCGACCGGGAAACCGTAGGTGTCATACAGGGTGAAGAGGGTCGTGCCGTCCAGCACGCCGCCCTTGGGCACATTGGCCAAGGCCGTGTCCAGGATGCGCATGCCGTGTTCAAGCGTTTCACCGAAACGCTCTTCTTCCTGCTTGAGCACCTGGCCAACGCGGTCGGCCATGGACGCCAATTCCGGATAGGCTTCGCCCATTTCGGCAACCAGGTCCGGCACCAGGCGGTGGAAGAACGGCTTGGTCTGGCCCAGCTTGTAGCCATGGCGCAGCGCGCGACGCACGATGCGACGCAGCACGTAGCCCCGGCCTTCGTTGCTGGGAATGACGCCGTCGACAATCAGGAAGGAGCAGGCGCGGATGTGGTCCGCGATGACCTTGAGCGAATTGTTTTCCAGGTCCTTGACGCCCGTTTCACGCGCGGCGGCATGGATCAGCTTCTGGAACAGATCGATTTCGTAGTTGGAATGCACGCCTTGCAGCACAGCGGCGATACGTTCCAGACCCATGCCGGTATCGACACAGGGGCGCGGCAGACGCGGCATGTTGCCTTCGGCGTCGCGCTCGAACTGCATGAAGACCAGGTTCCAGATTTCGATGAAGCGATCGCCGTCTTCTTCGGGCGACCCGGGCGGGCCGCCCCAGATCTCGGGACCGTGATCGAAGAAGATTTCCGAGCACGGGCCGCAGGGGCCGGTGTCGGCCATCTGCCAGAAGTTGTCGGAAGCGTAGCGCGCGCCCTTGTTGTCGCCGATGCGGATGATGCGCTCGGTGGGCACGCCCACTTCCTTGGCCCAGATATCGTAGGCTTCGTCGTCTTCCTGGTACACGGTGACCCAGAGCTTCTCGGCCGGCAGCTTGTAGACCTGCGTCAGCAGTTCCCAGGCGTACTGGATGGCGTCGCGCTTGAAGTAGTCGCCAAAGCTGAAGTTACCCAGCATTTCGAAAAACGTATGGTGGCGGGCGGTGTAGCCCACGTTCTCCAGGTCGTTGTGCTTGCCGCCCGCGCGCACGCTGCGCTGCGACGACGTGGCGCGCGTGTACGACCGCGATTCCTTGCCTGTGAACACGTCCTTGAACTGGACCATGCCCGAATTGGTAAAAAGCAGGGTCGGATCGTTGCCGGGAACGAGCGAGGACGACGGAACAATGGTGTGTCCCTTCGACTTGAAGAATTGCAGAAACTGGCGGCGAATCTCGGAGGATTTCATCGTGGATGACGCAGATTTAGGCGAATCTTTGATTATAGAGGGTTAGCGCGAAAGCGCGGAAAAGGTCCCGGAAGGCACTACCGGACGCAAACGTACCCCGTGGTCCACCCCTCGGTTTCGGACCATTTCCCGCCTGCGGAAACAATCACGCCCGCAAAGCCCGGGGGGCAGGAGCACTGTCCGGTAAGGGGGTTTGCGGTGGAAACGCCGGTGTAATGCCTGCACCCCCGCGGATGGTTGATGCTGTAGGCGCCGCCGAAGCTGCTGCTGGCGCGTTGCCAGACGCCAAATTGGCAGCTCAGCAGTTCGCCGTCGTGCGTAGACGCAATCGTGCCGGTGGCTACGTGGCAAGACTCGCGCGCCCCGGCGCCCGCGCCCACGGAAAGGTACGCCCCCGCGTTGATGGAGGAAGCGACCGTCAGCGCTCCGCCCAGCATCGGGTCACGCACGTCGCCGATTTTGACGTAGGCACTCAGGTCCGGCATGGCCGGCGGGCGGTCTGCCTCGGCTTGCGCCCCCACCCCAGCCCAAAGCGCCACGGTGCCCGCCGACAGCGCGGCCGCGCCCGCCGCCCAGGGATTCGGAAAGCTGAAGGCGGCGCCTCGCACTTGGCCCGGCGCTTCTGGCCACACCGCTCCGCCATACCCCTGGGCGGCGTCAATGACGGCGGCAATGCTGACCAGGTCGGGAGCATGCGTTCCGGCTTTCAGCACCGGTTTGGCGCTGTAGACCAATGCATCTATCCGGCATCGCTCGCCCGGGCAGGCTTCGCTTTTGGCAATATTGATTCGTGCGGCAAATCCCATGGCCGCCCGCTCCGGAAAGTCGGCAGGCAGATGCGCGGAGGCGCGCAATTCGGCAACCGTGGGCGCATAGGGGTCTGCAAACAGCGGCACGCCCGCTTCGCCCTGCAAAGATTCGCCCTTGGCCAGCGCGGAAAAATGTTGCTTCAGCACGTCCGCCGCTGCTTGCCTGACCTGCGTCAGCCAAACCCCCGTTGAACGCGCAGCCGCGTCCTCAATGCGCTGGACAAGCTGGCTGGACGCCCAGATGGCAATCATGGAGGTCAGCGCCAGCGTCAACGCCAGGCCCAACAACGAAAAGCCTCGCTGACCCAGACACGCCGCCGCGCACCTTGCCGAATTTCCCGCAACGGTGGGCGACATCATCTTGCCGTGAACGCGAAAGTGTTGACCTCGCCCTGGCTGCATTGCACCTGCGCCGACGCGGCGCGGTAGGGGACAGCGGGCGTCGCCAGCGCGTCTTTCACGACTGTCGCTCCCGCGCCGCCGCCAATGGAAATGACATCCGAGACCCGCTGCAACACAGAGGCCAGCGCCGGACAAGCCGCATGGCTGACGTTCGTCAACGTAACGACGAACGCGGACCCAAGACCTCCGCCACCCGCTGCGGCCGCGGCCACTTCCACGACACCATTGCGCCCCGTGCCGCTGCCCCCCAGGCCGTGCACGCCCCGCGCCGACGCGCCGCTGCCCTGAACAGCCAGCACGCTTGAATCGCGCAACGCATTCGCCAACGCGCCCGTGTCCAACCCCAGGTAGGGGGTGACGCCGCCCCCTTGGGCGTTGATCTTCATGCTGGCGACGAACCGCTGGATCTCTTCTCCGACCTTCGGCACCTTGTTTTCAATGACATACGAACCGATTGCCGGAATACCGACGATTGCGATCAACAAGACAATGGCGGTCACGATAGACACCTCCATCAAGGAAAAGCCCTGCTGGCGCCCGGCGCCCGGATGAATATTCTTTACCTGCTGCATCGCTGCCTCCGTGGGTTGATAAGGTATGAGCGCGCGTGCGAGCACAGCCCGCAACCCCGCGCGTGAAGTGCTACTGACTTGCATAGAAATTGGTCAGCGCGTGACGCAATTCGTCGATGACGCCGTAATGCCAAAGGGTGATGCCCAAGACCGTCGCCAGCGACAGGATCAGAAGCGACCAGCGCAACGCGGCCGCCTGTCGGCGCACCCGCGCGAGCAGACGCAGTTCGACCCGCTCGCGCACCCGCGCCAGGCCGGACTCCAGGCCCAGCACGTCCATCATGTCGGCCATGTACCACCACGTTTCCTGATCCAGCAGGCCGGTGGCGAATATCTCCGGGCCGCGTTCCCCGGCGTCAACGTGCTCCAACATGGCCTGCAGATGGGCATGCATCCACGGCGGAGCCCCTCGGGCCTGCACAGACAGCGCGCGGCGTAGCCGGGTGTCGGCCGCGCCGCGTTGCCGCACCAGCACCGACAGCAGGCACAGAAAGCGTATCGCCTGGAAATCGCGATACAAGCGCCACAGAAGCCAACGATCCAACACGGACCGCAAGCCCCCCGTTAGGTTAGGCAGCGACCACAGGCTCAAGACGGCTACGCCCAGGCTAAGCACAAACCACAGCAATAACCATTGATCCAATGCCTGGGCCAGGCGAAAGAGATTGCGCGTCAGGCGCCCATAGTCTTCGGGCGGCACCATCTGAAAGACCGCCTGCAAGCGCGGCACACTGAAGTACGGAATCGCGCATAGCAAGGCGAACGCAACGGCTGCCGCCACCAGCCCCGCCGCGGCGGCGGCCGCCACCGCCAGCCACGCCTGCCCCGCCAACCGGGCAGCGCCCGCCAGGTCTCGCAGCGCGGCGGCAAGGCCACCGCCTTCCTCTTGCACGCAACTGAGCAGTTGGCATTCGGCCGGCGGCAGCGTGCCCCACCACGCCACCCCCAAGTCGCCCCCCTCTTCCTGGTACGCCGCCGCCCAATGCCGCGACAGGCGGCCCCGCACCGTTCCCGGCCCGTAGCGTCGCGCGTCGTCCTCGAAGATGTCGCGCAGGCTCTTTCGCCCTTGCGTGCCTTCAATAAGGTCCGCCAGATACGCGAAATAGTCCGCACGCAGCGGGCGAAAGCGCAATGCGTCGAGCCGTGTCGACATGGCCTCGAACGCCATGCTTGGCCACAAGCGCGTCGGTAGCATCGGCCCGTTCATGAGCGCCTCCGGGCGATGTCACTGAGCGAGTCGCGCGCTTGGAGCACACCGGGCGTCAGCGGTAGATCGAAGCGGCGTAACAGCGCACGCGGGTCCACGTCCCCGATGCTGACCTTGTGCAATGCGCAGTCCAGCGCTCGCGTGCCGCGCAGCGCAGATTCGCGCCAGTCGCCGGCGGTTGCTGCCTTGCCGGCCAGTTGGCTCAAGCCCAGGTTGTCACGCACGCGCACGCGCTCCAGAAAGCCTTCCGTGCGTTCCGGCTCGATCATTTCGGCGGCAACGCAACGGCCTGCCGTGCCATTCAATTCCGGTAGCTGCGCGCGCCGGCATTGCGGGCACCCCGCCGTGTTCCTGGCCCTGAGCGCTGCCCCATCCAGTTGATAGGCGTTCACGATGCCTGCTATCCACGCCCGCCAATCCGGCCCGGCCTCGGAAAGGCCAGCCGCTTCACGCCCCCGCCACAGGCTGTCTATCGGCAACGCGCAGCCCGAACACAGGCGTGGCAACAGGGTTTGATAGATCAGCAGCTTAAGAATGCCCGGCGTTGCCAGTACGTCCCGCGAGACGCCGATGGCGTCGGACGCAAGACGTTCGGGAATCATGGCGGCCGTGCCCGCGTGCGTGGTGGCGTACAAGCTGACACCCGAACTCGCAAGGTCCATGAATGCGCGGCCGGTGTTGACATCACGGATCTCGCCGATCAGCAGGTCGTTCATTGCGGATCGCTTGATCGTCTTGAGCTTGGCGTCGAACGCGGGCCAGGCGGATTCCGACAGCGCGCTGCCCAAGGTGTTCTGCAAGGCATTGGCGATGAGGTATTCCACCGGATCTTCCAGCGTGATGACCTTGCGCGTGGGCGCAATGCCACGCATCAGGCTTGCGATGGTGGTGGATTTTCCCGACCCCACCACCCCAGCCAGCACGATGGCTCCCCCATCACGGTCTCGGGCGCGCAGCAGGGTTGAAATTTGCTGAGGTGGATATCCCAGCGCTTGCAGATCGCCGTCGGCAGTGGCATCCAGGCGCAGGATGCGCAGGCAGACCGAAGGCCCGGCATCGGTGGCCAGCGACGCCCACCGCAAGACGACGGGTATACCGTCGACGGTAAAGGCGATACGTCCTTGCTGTTCAACCGTGGGATCAAACACGGCGCCGTTACCGCCGCGCACATCCATCCATGCCACCGCCAGCACCTCCAGCAAGGTGTCGTTGGACAGCCCGGCAAACCGCTGCGTGCCGACGTAGTCGCCGTTGATGGTGTAGCGGATGTCGCAGGCCTCTTGCCGCCGATTCACATTGATATGCACGTCGCTGGCGCCTTGCGCGACACCCCAGCGGACGATATCCAGAAACAAGGCGGCCAAGCCCGAGGTGCGTTCGGCTTGCGGCCCCGTGCCGCGCCGCCCCAATCCCGCCGCCGTCAGTTGCCCACGGGCGATCATCAGCAGCAAGGGCGCGGGCAGCGTATAGCGCGCCGGCTCAGCCAAGCGGTATCCCGCCGCAATCACCATGCGTTGCAGTTCGTCGACGGCATCGCCCTGGACGTATTCCTTGACGGCGAAAATAGCCGCGTCGCCGTTGTCCAGCATCACCGGACAGAGCCTGCCGGCCAACGAGGCCAAATCGAATTCACGTGCCAGCGCACGCGCAAAGGGTGGGTTCAGACGGGCGATGTCATCAGCGGTTTGCAAGGCGAGCGGCACGCGGGCTTGCAGCGGCATGGTCGACGAATTCATGGGTAGGCCCTGCCAACATCAAGACAAGCGGTACGGTTGAGTTCATCGCGGCGCAGATGCACGCAAGCGCCTTCCACGGCAAGCAAGCGGTACCCGCCAGTCGACACCGCACCCGCCACGGGTGCGCCATGGCCCGCCCGATAGCGCAGCAAGGCGCCATTGACAAGCACGTCGATGGTGAGCCGCCGGGTGGACCCGAAGATGGCCGCAACGCGAATGTCGTCCTGCTGCGCAGACACGTGCTCGCCCGGGTCCGCGCGTTCCGTTCCGGGCCGGCAGATCCCCGGCACATTGCAATCCGCCAGCGCGGCGGCCGCATCCGCCCGCAGCAAGGTGCGCACGGTTTCCACTTCCGGCCAGGCCTGCGCCTCTTCAACCGGTGATGAAGCCTGCACAGGCGCACCCGCGCACGCGCACAACGCCACGACCACACGAACCACCATGCGCGGGCCACGGGCAATGGTGTGCCTAATCCTGTTCATACAAATCTCCTTGAAGCTCGGCGACCAGCGTGCTGGCGACCAAGGTGGGCCGGTGTTGAGGCTGCACATCGACCACCAGGCGCGACCAACGCGCGGGCGCGATGGCGGCGGGCAACAACGCAAGCGATCGCAAAGGCCCTTGCAGGCGCAATGCGCGCCGCCGCAATACGGGCAAGGGGTCCGTCAGCGCAACATTGGCGGTGTCCGCGCCAACCGCATCGGGCATGGGTGCGGACATTGGTTCAGGCAACGGCAATACGATGGCGGGCGCCAAGGTCATGGACGAAAAGGCGGGCCGCAAGCGCTGCAAGATGGCGACAAGCTCGGTGTCGACGTGCAATGCGCTGGGCAACATCAAGCGCGCCAAGGGAACAGGAGGTGACGCGATATGCCATGCCAAGGTGGCTTCATCCAAGGGCTTGAATGACACCCGCCATCCTGCCGGCAGCCGGGCGTGAAGCCGACGGTTCGTGGCCTGGGGGTGCGCGCGCACATAGACCGCCGCACAGTTCCAGCCGCTGGCTTGGGCATCACACTGCGCGCGGCGCAGCGCCCAGCCTTGCACCTGAACCGGCAGTTCTCCCACACTGCGCAGTAGCCGCGACACCTCAAGAGGCCCATGCGCAGCCATTGCGCTGATCATCGACTGATAGGGGTTTTGCTGACCCGCCGACAGGGCCTCTTCGGCACGCGAGCCCCGTGGCTCGGAAAAAACATAGGACGTCACGGCGCGCCATAGCGGTGGCGCAAGCGCAGACACGGCCACGCACGCCAGGAACAGGCGCAGGGCGAACGGCACCCCAGCCCAGCGTGAAGGCAGGCGCGCCATGCGGGCAACAGGGTTCACGGCTTGCAATAGCGCAGCCCAGACCGCATCGGCATCGTGTTCGACCAGGCCGGGGCGCTGTTCCCGCAAGCGCTCCTGGGCCTGCACCGCATCGTTTCGCGAATTGAACAGCCGGTCTGCCTGCGACAGCACCACGCCGTCTTGCGCGGCGGCCAGCCAATAGCGGCCGCCAGGAAGGTCGATCAGGCAATGCCCGCCCAGCGGATACAACAACGCGTAAAGCTGCGCGGCGGCCTGGATCCGAGGGCTGCCGTCATGCCGCGCGCGCTCGCCCTGCCCCCTGATGCGCCACGACGAGCGCAAGCGGCCAAAGCCGGCCATGGTGGCGGGTGATCCGCCCACGACGAAATGCGTGGCACGAAGCCTGCGCCCGCGAACGCGCGCCAACGCCGGAACATCGGACCCAATCAGCGCCAGCCATCGCAGGCCGAACGCCAATTGATGGCTGGCGCCGGGGCAATCAAGCAGGATGGGAACCGGGGCTCGTTTCATGGCGCCTTAATACCCTTCTTCAACCTGCGCCGTGACCAGCATCAGCGTGGTCTCGCGCTCTTGCGCCGCGCTGTCCTGCCCGCCCGCAATCAGGGGCATGCCGGGCGCCAGGCGCTGGCGGTTGTGTTGATCCGTGCTGCGGTCAAAGCCGGACAGGATGACGGGCTGGCCCGGGCGCAATTCAATCTGCTGCACCGTGCCATTGCCGTCGATCGTGATCTGTTGCACCTGGACCTGGTTGCCGCGCTCACCGAAGGTGATGGTCTTCAAGGGTTGCGCGACCGCGTTGTCGTAGGCAACAGACAGCAAGATCTGGCCGTCTTGCTGGATGTCGGGCACGAGCGTCAGGAACGAGCCCACGGTTTCTTCTTTCTGGGTGATGGACACGGCGGGCAGCGATCCGTTGGCGCCGCCCGACGTGGTACCTGGGACGGCGGTGCTTTGCACACGATCGATGTACGAGAACGTGGTGCGGACCGCGTGCGTGACCGGCCGCCGGTTCAGCGTCAGCACAGGGACCTTGCTGTGCCGCACGATCGCGCCCATGGTGCTGAGCGCGGAAACAATGGCTTGCGACCCTTGCAGCGGCCCCCTGCCCACCGAGCCTTCCAGCGTGCTGGCCCCCAAAGCCGCCGCCGCGGGCACGATATAGCGTGCCGATGAACCCGCCGCGGCGTATAGCGCATTCCAGTCCAGCCCGCCCGATGCCGACTGCTTGACGATGACGGTTATTTCTTCGAAGACCAGACGCACGCGGCGGGTCATGGCCTTGTTCTCGCGCTCAAGGTAGTGCGCCACGCGCTCCAGCGCTTCGGGCGTATCGGTGACAACGATGGAAGATGCGCCGTCCACGGCGTCGGCAACCAGGCCCGAGCGGGTCAGGAAGGGCACGATGCTTGCGCGCAGGACGGCCAGGGCGTGGTGTTCCTTGGCCGACAAGGTGGTGCTGGACGTACTTTCAAAGCCCTCGCCGTCGTCGCTGCCCGACCGCCCCAACCGCACATCGACCGCGCTGGCAAGCGATAGCGCGCGCACGTCAAAAACCCGAGTGTCGGTTCGATAGAATTCCAGCGCGTTGCGCACGTACCGCCAATGCACCGAGAAACGCGCGGCCAGCGCATCCAGCAAGTCGGCAAGCGGCAAGGGGCCATCGCGGACTTCCATACGAACGGGCGCGGGCAGGGACACGCCTCCGGTGACGGCCAGGCGCGGCAAGAACTGTTCAATGGGAAGCAAGGCTTCCGGTTGCACGCGAACCGGAATGCCGGTGGCGGCGCCCAAGCGCTGCGCAAGCGCAAACAAGTCAGTGTCGTCGGCGAGCATCAGCGTGGTGGGCACGTTCTCTCGCAAGGCCGGAGGCAACGTGACCTCGCGCGCCAAAGGTTGCGGCGTACCGGCGACCCAGGGCGCGGCCACGTCCTGCGCGGCGATACGGGCTTGCCGGTCGGACAGGCCCTGGGCAAATGCTTGATGACGGCCCGAGACGGCCGCCAGCCGATCCTTCGCCGCGCGGTTCAGATCCGCAGCGTGTTGAGACGCCGCGCAGCCCGCCAGCGCCCCGGTGGCGACGACGCAGATCATTCGAAAAATGCTCATACCCCAGCTCCTTGCGTGACGGCCGCGCGAGAACATGATTGGGCCAAGGGCACCACGCGCAGCACCTGGTTGCTGTAGAAGCACGGCTGCAAGGGCTTATCGGCCAGTTCAGTGGCGCTGAGCAACTCACGGACAGCAGATTTGAAGTCCCCGGAAAATTCGGCCGAGGCGGACAAGGGAATATCAACGTCCACCGCCCAATGCCGCGGATGAAAGGTCCAGCCGGAATCGCCCGCCCAGCGCGCCAACACGGCACGCAGGGTGGTGTCGGGAGGCGCGGCCCGATAGAACTGGGCCGGTGCGCTGGCATCACCGGATATGGACGGCACGGAAGCGGCCATGGCGGGCGGCGATTCCGTCGGGGCCACGTCAACAGCCGCATCAAGCGCCGTGGTTGCCGCCTTTGCCGGGGCGTCACCAGCGCTGCCCATTGGCCCACGTGCAGCCAATTCACCGACACCCGACGGCGGGATGGCTACCGAACGCGTGGCATCGGGCAGCGGGGAAGCGGAGGCTGATGTCGATGCGGATGCAGGTGCGGATGTAGAGGCAGAGGCAGACACAGGTGCCGGCGGCACCGCCGACGCGTCAACATCACGCTCAGCCCGAGCCGACAGCCTGCCCCCGCGAAACCGCAACGCGCTCCACGAGCCCGCGACCACTGCGTAGGGCTCGCGCCGCGTATACGGCAACGGATGTTCAAGCGCATCGCGCATGCCGAAGATCGCCGGCAAGGCCTGCCCGGGGGCGAAGTGCAGCCAAACCTCTTTGCCATCGTCAAAGACCTGCATGGGCGCCACCGCCGGGTCGCCCGACAAGCGCCAGTCAAAACGGAAACCGCGCGCGGCGGATCCGGTGGTTTGCCAAGCCGACGCGGCGCCGCCATTGGCGGGCCAGCTAGTGCAAGCCCCCAGGCAGGACAGGCCTGCCGCCAGGAAGAAGATTCGAACCATGCCTCACCGCAAGCGAAAGGCGCACCGGAAGCGGTACGCATGAACGGCATGGTGGACGACGGCTGGGGGTGCCGCCAGACTGGCATGTACGCATGGATGAATTGATCCCCCCTCGACAAGCCGGGCACGGACGAAAAAAAACCCGATCCTTCCGGACCGGGTTTCGAGGGGCGCGGCCGGCAGCGTATCCGCGGCCGGGCACTGCGGTAGATCAGCGCTGCGCGGCGATGCTGCGTGCTTGCGAGGCGGCGTTGTTCAAGGCGGCCACGGGCGGAACCTTGCCTTCGAAAGCGTCGTTCAGTTGTTGATTCAACACCGGCTCGATGCGCGTGTAGTTCGCCATGCGGAAGCCGCGGCTGTTGCTGGCCGGACGGTTGCTCATCGAGGCGATCACGGACTGTGCGCCCGGGATGCTCTTGTAGAACGACACGTCGGACGCGCGGAACGCGGCTTCGGTCAGCGGCAGGAAGCCCGTACGCTGATGCCATTCGGCGGCGACGACCGGCTTGGACAGCCAGGCGAGGAACTGGGCGGTGGCCTTTTCCTCGGCTTGCGGGCGGCCTTCAAGCGCCCACAGCGCCGAGCCGCTGACAAACGGTTGGCCGGCCGACTTGGTGGCCTGGTCGTAGTAAGGCAGCGGCGCCACGCCGAACGACAGCGACTTGGTGTTGACGAAGGTGCCGAACGCACCGGAATTCGCGGTCAACACGGCGCACTCGCCCTTGGCAAAGAGCTTGTCGGCCGAGGCGTCGCCGGTGTGTGCCATGAACAGCAGCGAACGCTTCCAGCTGACCATCAACGAAATGTGGCGCATGTAGAGCGTGTCGAACTGCATGGCGGGCGCGGCGCTTTTCTTGCTGACGGCGTCCAGGCCATTGTTGTTGGTGGTGAACTGCTGGCCGTTGATGGGGGCCAGGTTCTCCAGGTGCACGGTGACCTGGTCGCTCGATGCGTAGGGGCAGTCGATGTCGGCCACGTCGCGCAGCTTGAGCAGTTCGGCTTGCAGCTCGTTCCAGGTGCGGGCGGGCTTGTTCGGGTCCAGCCCGGCCTTTTTGTACGAGGCGGTGTTGTAGAACATCACCGGCACTTCGGCCATCCAGGGGAATGCCAAGAGGCGGCCCTTGCCGTCACGCGTGAAGCTGCTGGTGCCCGGCACGAACCAGTTCAAGTCCTTGATGGGGTACTTGGCCAGCAGCTCGTACATCGGCAGGATGGCCTTGTGCTGCGCCACGACTTCCGGTGAATGGTTGTCGGTCAGTTGCACCAGGTTCGGCGCCTTCTTGGCCTTGACGGCCGAGACGGCTTCTTGTTCCAACGCGTCTTGCGAACTGAAACCACGCAGCTTGACGCTGACTTGGTCCTGCTCTTTGTTGTACTTCTTGGCCAGTTTTTCGAACTCGGCCTTGTTTGCGTCCGACAGCGCGTGCCAGACCTGAATTTCTACCGGAGCGGCATTCGCCACGCCCGCCAGCGCCATGGCGGCGCCGAATACCCATGCACGCCGGCTGGCGAACATCGCGCGGGCAACACCCGCCAATTGCAGATTCTTCATAGGTTCACAGACCAAGAAAAGGGAATTCCGGTTCTGGCTGCCGTCCGCTGAGCAGATCAGCCAAAGCCCGGCCTGAGCCAACACCCATCGTCCAGCCGAGCGTACCGTGCCCCGTATTGACATACAAATTCGGGATACGGCTGCGGCCGATGATGGGCACATTCGAGGGGGTGGACGGGCGCAGGCCCGACCAATAACTGACGCGCTCGAAATCGAGCGCGTCGGGAAAGAGTTCTTGCGCCAGATGGGTCAAGGCTTCACAGCGACCGGTGTTCAGGCTGCGGGAATATCCCGACAACTCTGCGGTACCCGCCATGCGCAGGCGGTCGCCCAAGCGTGAGAACACGATTTTATGGCTGCTGTCCGTCAAGCTGACCGTGGGCGCGGCGTCCGGCCGTACAACCGGGAACGTCGCCGAATAGCCCTTGGCCGGATAAACGTTGCAGGGGATGCCCAAGGGGCGCAGCAGATTGGGGCTGAAGCTGCCCATCGCCACGACATAGGCGTCGGCCGAAACCGTGCCGAAACGCCCATCGGGTTCAATGATTTCAATGCCTTGCACGGCGCCGCCCTGAGTCAGCAAGCGGGTGGCCCGCGTGCTGTAGCGGAACTCAACGCCCGCTTGCGCGCAACGCTCGGCCAGCGCGACCGTGAACAAATGCACGTCGCCGCTTTCGTCCTCGGGCGTGTAGTCGCCACCGCCGATGGTCTGCCTGTGCGGCGCGAGCGCCGGTTCAATGGCAATGACTTCGTCCGCGGTGACGACGCGGCGTTCAACGCCGAAATCGCGCATCAGGCCAGCGGCCCGTTGCGAGTTCTCGAATTCATGGGGATCGCGATAGAAGTTCAGGATGCCGCGTTCAAGGTGATCGTATTCGATGCCCATTTCGGCGCGCATGCTGCGCAAGGTAGCGCGGCTGTACTCGGCCATGCGGACCATGGCGCGGATGTTCGGCGCCAGGCGGCCGGGCAGGCATTCGCGCAGGAAGGCAAGGCCCCACATCCATTGGCGCCAATCAAGCTGCGGTCGGAACAAGAGCGGCGCGTTGTCCTGGAACATCCATTTGAGCAGCTTGAGCGGTGCCTGGGGATTGGCCCAGGGTTCGGCATAGGACACCGAGATTTGCGCGCCGTTGGCCAGGCTGGTTTCCTGGGCGGGACCGGTGCAGCGATCAATGACCACGACGTCGTGGCCGGCCTGGTTCAGCCACCAGGCGCTGGAGATTCCGATAATGCCGCTACCCAATACCGCTACTTTCATGCCCGCATTGCTCCTTGCGTGCCAAATCGGCCACGGACCCGATGTCCGCCCCCCTTGGCAAGCCGCTGCCAAGGCAGTTTACCCCGCCGATTTGCCTACGCCTACGTATAAAAAAGGGGCGGAAGTCACCAAGCTTTTCAGCCTGTGAATTCCCCCCCAGTGGCTCGTGCCGTCTGGTTACGACGCGGCTTTCGCCAGGTCGGCCTCGGACGTGAACGCATCCGCGTAGAACTCTTCCGGCGGCAGGCCATTCTGGACGCTGAATTCGCGGCGGGCGGCATCCACCATCAACGGCGTGCCGCAGGCATAGACCTGATGGCCGGACAGGTCGGCGATGTCGTGCATGACGGCTTCGTGGACGAATCCGGTGCGACCGGTCCAGCCGTCTTCCGGCACGGCGTTGGACACGACCGGCACATAGCTGAAGTTCGGCAGCAGACCTGACCAGGATTGCGCCAGCGCGTCCATGTACAGGTCTTGCGGGCGGCGGCCGCCCCAATACAGCGTGACCGGACGGCTGATGTTCTTGTGGATCATGTGCTCGACGATGGCCTTCACCGGCGCGAAACCCGTGCCGCTGGCCAGCAGGACGATCGGCTTGTCGCTGTCTTCGCGCAGGAAGAAGGAGCCGAACGGCCCTTCCAGCCGCAGGATCTCGCGTTCTTTCATCTGCGTGTCGCCCGCGCCGAAGACGTGGTCGGTGAACAGGCCACCCGGCATGTGCCGGATATGCAGTTCCAACGGGCTGCCGGTGTGCGGCGCGCCGGCCATCGAGTAGCTGCGGCGGCGGCCATCCTTGAGGATGACTTCGATGTACTGACCCGCGTAGTAGCGAAACTGTTCGGAGGCCGGCAGTTGCAGCTTGATCACCGTTACGTCCGGCGCCACGCGCTCCAACGTCTGCACGCGCGAAGGCAGCTTGCGGATCTGGATATCGCTGGCCAGGCGGACTTCGGTGGATTCCACCACCATGTCCGATTCCGGACGTGCCTGGCAGAACAGCGTGTAGCCGTCGGCCAGTTCTTCCGGCGACAGGATCTGGGCCGGATACTGCCCGGCGTCGAACTCCCCGGAGACCACTTTGCCCTTGCAGGTGGAGCACGCGCCGTTGCGACAGCTATAGGGCAGCACGATGCCTGCGGCCAAGGCGCCGTCGAGCACGGTCTGGCCGGGCTCGACCGGGAATTGATGCTTGCTGGGTTGGATGATGACCTGGAAGCTCATGATGAAACGGTTCAGGGTTGACGGGAGCGCCAGCCGGCTAGGCCAGGATGGCGCTGCGCTCGGGCCGGCGTCAGGCCGGGAACTTGCGGATTTCCTTGACGCGGTTTGCGTCGTCCACCAACACCACTTGCGGCTTGTGGGTGGCGGAGTCTGCTTCGGACATCGGGCCGTAGGTGCAGATGATCAACAGATCGCCAACCTGCGCCCGGCGCGCCGCCGCGCCGTTCAACGAGATGGCGCCGCTGCCGCGGGCCGCCTTGATGATGTAGGTGTCGAAACGTTCACCATTGGTGACGTTGTAGAGCTCGATGCGTTCGAACTCGCGCATGCCGGCAGCGTCCAGCAGGTCTTCGTCGATGCCGCAAGAGCCTTCGTAGTGAAGGTCGGCTTCGGTGACCGTGACGCGGTGTAGCTTTGCCCGCAGCATGATGCGTTGCATGATGAAAATGTCCTGGTTCGCGGTCCGGTCCGCGACGTGTAGCTAAGGTGATACCCGGCATCCGGTTTTGCCGTTGGAAGCCGGTATTCTATAATTTTTGCCGCAGCGGGACGGCCCGTTGCTGCGCGCGGTCAAACGACCGGTGTTTTTTTATCCGGGGACGACCCCTTATTGCCGGTGCAACGCCGGCAACGCAACAAGAGGAGTCGTCAATGACCTGGATCATCCTGGTGCTCGCGGGCCTGTTTGAAATCGTCTGGGCCGTGGGCCTGAAATACACCCATGGCTTTACTCGCCTGTGGCCGTCCCTGATTACGGCGGGCGGCATGGCCATCAGCGTGTGGCTGCTGGCCGTGGCCATGAAAACCCTGCCGCTGGGCACCGCCTACGCCGTCTGGGTAGGCATCGGCACCGTGGGCGCCTTTGTGGCCGGCATCGTGCTGTTCGGCGAATCCACAAGCTGGATGCGCATCGTCAGCGTGGCGTTGATCGTGCTGGGCTTGATCGGCCTGAAACTGTCTTCGGCGTAACCGGCTTCAGACCCACCCCCAGCCCGGCGACCGGTCAGAAATCCAGTTCGATCTCGACCGCGTCGCCCACTTTCAACCGTGCGCCGGCCGGCGCATCCAGAATGGCGTTCTGGCCGAACACCACTCCGATATCAAGATTGCGATAGCCCGCCAACGTACGGCCGGGCTCGTCGTGCTGCTGCGCGGTGCGTTGGTCGATGTCGGGAATCGAGCAACGGGTGCACGGCTTGACGAAGGCCATCCGGACGCCTGCCGCCGTGATCATGGCGGTATGGTCTTCCTCGAAGGGCTCCCATTCGCCTTCGACGACGATGTTGGGGCGGAAACGGTCCATGGGCACCGGCGCCACGCCCTTGGCTTGCAGGCGCGCGTTCAGGTCATCCAGCGACGCCTGATTGGCGATCAGCAAGGGAAAGCCGTCGGCAAAGCCAAAATGGTGTTCGCCCACGAAGGCATCGGCCAGGTCCGGATGCGCGTCAACCCAGCGCGACACCCAGTCGGGCTTGGCGTTGCGTGCGGCGGCGCTATCCACCTTCAGCAGCCGGCACGGCGTTTTCAGGAATTCGGAGAACCATTTCCCGACCGCCACACTTTCCTGCTGGGCTGAAATGGTGTCGCTCCAGACCGCAACGGTTTGGGAGCCGGGTTCCAAACCCGATCCATCCAAGGCTACGTCCAGGTCGGGCATGCCGGGCGCACTGAGGCGAAGCGAGTTGGCGGTCAGCGCCGTGCGGATCAGGGCCATCGCCGGCCACTGGCGCTGCGTCATGAACTGGCCATCGGCGCCGATCAACATCCAGCGGCGATCGTGGGCCAGGCCGGCCCGGTCGATGGAAGACTCCGCCAGGTCGATGCCGGCGCAGGATTTGATCGGGTAGATATGCAGGCTCAGGATACGGGCGGACATGGCGGCATCGGTTAGGCGTGGGAGGAATCCGCGAAAGAATAGCAGAGAGCCCGGCCTTCATAGGCTGATTTTTCACCTGCCGGACGGCCATGAAAAAACCCGGGCAAGGCCCGGGTTTCGGTGTGGCGAGTCCCGCCCGCTGATGTGCTGCGGCGGGCTCGTCGCGAGCGGCGAATTAACCGCCCACCAGCTTCAGCGTATCCAGCGGCGTCACCGCCTTGAAACCCTTGCGCGTCGCGATATGCTCGGGACGCGGCGTCAAGCCGTACTTGGGCGGGTTCAAGGTGTTCTCCATGCTGTTGTAGACCATGAAGACATTGGCGCGCGGCCACGGCGAGATATTGCTGTTCGAGCCGTGCATGGTGTTGCAGTCAAAAAACACCACGGAACCCGCCTTGGCCGTCATCGAGCGGATGCCGCCCTGCTCTACCAGCAATTGCAGGCTGACCGGGTCGGGAACCCCGTATTCCTGCTTCTTCAACGATTGCTTGTAGTGCTCGTTCGGGGTTTCGCCCACGCACGAGATGAACTGGCGATGCGAGCCCGGCACCAGCATCAAGGGGCCGTTGCACTCGTTGTTGTCGGTCAGCAGCACCGAGCAACTGAGCGCGCGCATGGACGGCATGCCGTCTTCCACGTGCCACGTCTCGAAGTCCGAGTGCCAGTAGAACTCCTTGCCCTTGAAGCCAGGCTTCATGTTGGCGCGCGACTGGTGGATGTAGACCTCGGACCCGAGAATCTGGCGCGCCACATTGACCAGCCGGGGGTCACGCACCAGGCGAGACAGCACGGGGTTCAACACGTGGACCATGAAAATGGAACGCACGGCATTGCTGCCCGGCTCGGTAATGGATTCTTCGCGCCGGATGATCGACGGGTCGCGCGTCATGCGCTCGACCTCGGCGGACAACGCGCGGATCTCCTCTTCCGAGAAGAGGTTTTCCATCAAGAGAAAGCCGTCGCGCTCGTATTGCCCGACTTGCTCGCCGGACAAGGCGTTAGCGTATTTGCCGTCTTCGTAAACCACCGGATCCTGGCGGGCGATGATGGCGGAACCTCGGTCCGTACGGGAGGCGTACGGATCCTGTGCAGGTGAGATCATGCGAACCTCCTTGTATCAAGCCGCTTTGGCTTCGGCTTCAGGCAAGGCGTAGACGCCTTCTTTATCGTGCACTTCCTGGCCGGTCAGCGGCGGGTTGAAGACGCAGATGACGCGCAGCGGCTCCTTGCCGCCGCACAGCCAGTGCTCGTCGTTCTCGTTCAGGGCGTAGACCACGCCGGGGCCCAGGTCGTACTTCTTGCCGTCGGCAATGGTTTCGATGGAGCCGTCGCCTTCAATGCACCACACCGCTTCAAGATGGTTCTTGTAGTGGATGTGCGTGCGGCCGCCCGGAAAAATGGTGGTCTCGTGGAAGGAAAAGCCCATGCCGTCCTTCTTCAGCAGCACGCGGCGGCTGACCCAGGTATCGGTGCGGACTTCGTCGGCGGTGCCGATGACATCTTTGACATTGCGTACGATCATTGACGTTTTCCTCCAAATTTCAGAATGCGGGCAGACTGCCCTTCTTCGCTCAGCGCTTCAGCCACGCTGGCCTCGATGACGTCCAGGCCCTTGCTCAACAGTTCTTCCTCGATCGTCAGCGCCGGCAGCAGCTTGAGCACTTCGTCATGCGCGCCCGAGGTCTCGATGACGACGCCCTTCTTGAATGCCTGCTGCGCAATGCGATTGGCCAGCGCGGGCGTGGTGTTGCACACCAGGCCCTGGATCAGGCCGCGACCACGCACCGACAGGCCGGCGTTGGGATAGCTGTGGACCAGGTTTTCCAGCCAGTCGCGCACCAGGCGCTCTTTGCGCTGGATGTCGGCGGTGAAGGCGGTGTTGGCCCAATAGGTTTCCAGCGCCTGCGTGGCCGTGACGAACGCCAGGTTGTTGCCCCGGAACGTACCGCTGTGGGCGCCCGGCTTCCAGATATCCAGCTCGGGCTTCATCAGCACCAGCGACATCGGCAGGCCAAAGCCGGACAGCGACTTCGACAGCGTGATGATGTCCGGACGGATGCCGGCGGCCTCGAAGCTGAAGAACGTGCCGGTGCGGCCGCAGCCGACCTGGATGTCGTCCACGATCAGCAGCATGTCATGACGCTTGCACAGCTTTTCCAGCTCTTTCAACCAGCGCAGGGTCGCGACGTTGACGCCACCTTCGCCCTGCACCGTTTCCACGATGACGGCGGCCGGCTTGTCCATGCCGCTGCTGGGATCTTCCAGCATGCGCTCCAGGTAGGCCATCGTGTCCACATCCGGACCGAAGTAGCCGTCATAGGGCATGAACGTGGTGTTGCCCAGCGCATAGCCCGAGGCTTCGCGGAACTTCATGTTGGCGGTCACGGCCAGCGAACCGCCGCTGACGCCATGAAAACCGTGCGTGAACGAAATCACATTGGAACGGCCCTTGACCTGGCGCGCGATCTTCAGCGCGGCTTCCACGGCATTGGTGCCGGTGGGGCCGGTGAATTGCAGCGTGTATTGCCAGTTGCGCGGCTTGAGCAGCACGCGATCCACCGTCTCAAGGAAACGCTTCTTCGCGCTGGTCGCCATGTCCAGGCCGTGGACGACGCCGTCCGCCTGCACATATTCCAGCAGCTTTTCCTTGAGAACAGGATTGTTGTGGCCATAGTTCAGCGTGCCGGCGCCGCTGAAAAAGTCGATGTACTCGGTGCCTTCCTCATCGATCAGCGTCGAGCCTCTGGCCTGGCTGAATATCACGGGGAACGACCGAATGTAGCCCCGCACCTCTGATTCCATCCGGTCAAAGATCTTCAAGTCCATGAGTAATCCTCCCTTTTCATCTAATAAGTTGAATAGACGGCACGATCCCTCCGGATGCGTTGAACGCATTCGGATAGGCACTGCCATCCCGGTATTTCGATAAGTCCGCTGGGGTTGCTCGCCCTACGGGGCGGGCAATGCGAACGGGCCTATCCTCAACAACATCTCGTCGTCATGGTCCGCGCCGCCAAACAATTGCCGGTCGAAGAACGGCTGTTCGGAAACGTGGGCGCCAAGCTCGCCGGCCAGGCCGGTAAAGCTGCGGCGCGATGCCTGGTTGTCAGGCCCCACCGTGGTTTCAAGATATCGAACATGCTCGAGCCCCTTGCGTTGCAGGAGTTCGCGAAGCATGGCGCGGCCCAAGCGATGGCCGCGTGCGCGGGCGTGCACCGCAACCTGCCAGACGAACAACACGTCGGGTCGGGTCGGGATCGCGTAAGCGGAGATAAAACCGTCGATACGTCCGCCGGCACTTTCGGCAAGGACGCAGGTGTCGCTGAAATGCTCACCAAGGAGCAAGTAGGCGTAGAGGGAATTCAGGTCGAGCGGCGGGCACTCGGAAATGAGGTGGTGAATGGCGGCGCCGTCTTTGCGGTTGGGCAGACGCATCGTATGGGTCTGCGCGCGAACCGCCGGCGCCACGGCACTTGAGAGATGGGGGGTATCCAGTTCGTTTTTCTTCATGCAACGATTCCCGATTCTGGGGGTGCCCCGCCCGTGGGCACTTCAAGGATGGGCGACGATACATCGCCGTGCGGTTCCGCTGCGACTGCCTGGCCTTCCTGCTCCATCAGCGCCACGATGCGTTCCAGCGATAGCGTGATGGTGGCCTGTTCAAGCTCGGGCAACGCATTGAGCGCGTCGGCCAGGTGCTTTTGCAGCGGCGACGGCGCGCCTTGGGCCAGCTCGCGCCCGGCGTCCGTGGCAGTAACGAAAACGATGCGGCGATCTTCGCGGCCGCGTTCACGGCGGATCAAACCCTTGTCTTCCAGGCGGTCCAGGATGCCGACCACCGTGCTGGGGCTGACATGCATTTCGCGGCTGATGGCCGTGGCCGTCATCGGGCCATTGGCCATCACCGTACGCAAGCACATCAACTGCGGCGCAGTGATATGGCTGACCGCGGACAACTGACGCGAGTGCAGTGCGATCGATCGCGTAATACGGCGCAGGGCTCGCAAAATGCGCAGATCGTACTGCTGGGTGGAATCAGTGTTCACGGGGTGGGTCATGGAAGAAAAGGGTTCGGTCAAATTCATTTCTACACGAATGATATGCGCCCGATCTATTCGCGTCAAACAAAAACCCCCCGCACGATGTAAATAAATGAACACGAAATTGCAGAAGATGGCAGCAGAATTACTGGACTTAATGCCGTCGCATCAAGGGCTTGGCGCCGCATCCCGACCCTAGTGGAAAGTCCCAATAAAAAACATATGTTTTATAGAAATATTCAGATATATCATTTGTTTTTTGTTTGGCGATGCCCCCATGCCCCTGCCTTCCCACCTGATACCGACCCTGCAAGAAAAGCTGGACGACCTGCCCCCGGAGCTGCAACGCGCGGCACATTGGGTGGTGGCGCATCCCGCAGAGGTTGGGCTGTGGTCCATGCGCCGGCAGGCGCAAGCGCTGGGCGTGGCGCCCGCCCCCATGTTGCGGCTGGCGCGGGCGCTGGGCTATGCCAGCTATGAAGCATTTCGTCAGCCTTTTCAACAGGCTCTTGCCGGTCATCCAGGCGAGCCCGGGCTGCGCGACCGCGCTGCCGCCTTGCAGGCCGCCGCCGGCGACCCCGCCGCCCCCGGCCACGACGTGCTGACCGACTACCAGATCCAAGCCATGCGCTCGGTGTGCGCGCTGAACCCAGCAGCGGAATTTGATGCAGCAGTACAGACCTTGCTGAACGCACGCCAGGTCGGCTTTCTGGGGACCCGCTCGGCGTTTGGCATTGCGTTCCAGATGCGCTACGCCTACCAACTGGTGCGCCGCAACAGTGTGCTGATAGACGGCCTGGGCGGAGCCCCCGCCGAGCAGGCTGACAACCTGGACGCCGGCGACGCGCTGATTGTCATTTCCCAAGCCCCCTACCCGACCGCCACCGTGCACTTGGCACGCCAGGCGGCGCAGCGCGGCGTCGCGCTGATTGCGCTAACCGACGACCCGCTGTCGCCGTTGGCGGTTGACGCCCGCCACACACTGCGATTCGCGCCTCCCGATCGCGACGGCGTCCGAGCCCAGCCCGCGCGCCAGGGCCCCGGCTCGTTCTTCCATACCACCGCCGGCCTGTTGGGCCTGGCCGAACATCTGATTGCCCGCCTGACCGCCCGTGGCGGCGCCGACGTGCTGAACCGCCTGACGGAAGTCGAAGAGCGCCTGCGCGCCGACAACGTTTACTGGACCGCCCCCGCCTCGCGGCGGCCGGGCTGACCCTGCTGTTTTCCCCTAACGCCCTCTTACGCATCACGGAATACCCATGAGCCAGACACACGTCATGCATCGTTCCCTACGCCAGACCCCGCCCGTGGCCGTACGCGGCCAGGGCGTATGGGTCCACGACAGCGCCGGCCGCGCCTATCTTGACGGCTCGGGCGGCGCGGCCGTGTCCTGCCTGGGGCATAACCACCCGGACGTCCAGGCCGCCATGCACGCCCAGATCGACGCGCTGGCCTATGCCCACACCAGCTTCTTCACGACCGAGGTTGCCGAACGCCTGGCCGAGCGCCTGGTGGCCGATGCGCCGGAAGGCATCTCGCATGCGTACTTTGTGTCGGGCGGATCCGAAGCCGTCGAGGCCGCCTTGAAAATGGCCCGCCAGTACTTTGTTGAAATCGGCCAACCGCAGCGCCGTCATATCGTGGCGCGCCGCCAGAGCTACCACGGCAACACGCTGGGCGCGCTGGCGGTGGGCGGCAACGCCTGGCGTCGCGCGCAATTCGCGCCTCTGCTGATCGACGTCGAACACGTTTCGCCTTGCTATGCCTATCGCGATCAGCAAGCTGGTGAAAGCGCTGAACAATATGGCGAGCGCCTGGCGCTTGAACTGGAGCAGACCTTTGAAAGGCTGGGGCCGGACACCGTGATGGCCTTCGTGGCCGAGCCGGTGGTGGGTGCGACGTCCGGCGCCGTCACGGCGGTTCCGGGTTACTTCCGGCGTATCCGCGAAGTCTGCGACCGCCATGGGGTGCTGCTGATCGCCGACGAAGTGATGTGCGGCATGGGGCGCACCGGCACGCTCTACGCGGTAGAGCAGGAAGGCATCGTGCCCGACCTGATCACCATCGCCAAAGGCTTGGGCGGCGGCTATCAGCCCATCGGCGCGGTGATGGCGCAGCGGCGCATCGTGGACGCCATGCAGCAAGGCAGCGGCTTTTTTCAGCACGGCCACACCTACCTGGGCCACGCCATTGCCTGCGCCGCCTCGCTTGCCGTGCAGGACGTGATCCGCCGCGACAAGCTGCTGGAGCGCGTGCGCGAGCAAGGCGCGGGCTTGCGGCAGCGGTTGGAGCAGACATTTGGCGCGCACCCGCATGTGGGCGATATCCGCGGACGCGGGCTGTTCATGGGCATCGAGCTGGTGCAGGACCGGGCCACCAAGCAGACGTTCGACCCGGCCTTGACGCTGCATGCGCGCATCAAGCGCGAAGCCATGGCGCAGGGGCTGATGGTCTACCCGATGGGCGGCACCATTGATGGCCGCCACGGCGATCACGTGCTGCTTGCGCCGCCCTTCATTATTTCCGACGACGAACTGGACCAATTGACGCAACGCCTGGCTGGCGCCATTGACGCCGCCATTGGACAAGCACGCGGGGCACATTAACCGCCGGCCAAGACCGGTAATTCACGGGGAAAAACCCCATAAGGAGTTTGCATGACCACGTCCGTCAAACACCCATTGGGCCATCGCAACGCCTGGACGCTCGCCGCGGCGGGCCTGGCCACGGCTTTGCTGTCCACGGCGCCGGCACCCGCCGCCGCCCAACAGAAGTTCGTCAGTATCGGCACGGGAGGCGTCACGGGCGTCTACTACGCCGCGGGCGGCGCCATCTGCCGCCTGGTGAACAAGGACCGGGCGACGCATGGCATCCGTTGTTCGGTTGAATCCACTGGGGGATCGGTCTTCAACGCCAACACCATCAAGGCCGGCGAACTTGACCTGGGCGTTGTGCAGTCCGACGTCGGCTTCAACGCCTACAACGGCGAAGGGCAATTCAAGCAAGCGGGCCCGTTCACCAAGCTGCGCTCGGTATTTTCGATCCACCCCGAACCGTTCACGGTCGTGACGCGCAAGGACGCGAATATCAAGACCTTTGAAGACCTGAAGGGCAAGCGCTTCAACGTCGGCAACCCGGGTTCGGGCACGCGCTCGTCGATGGAAGAACTGCTGGCCACGATGGGCTGGACAATGAAGGACTTTGCGCTGGCGTCGGAATTGCGCCCGGACGAGCACGGCTCAGCGGTCTGCGACGGCAAGATCGACGGCTTCTTCTACGGCGTGGGCCACCCGTCGGCCAACATCCAGGACCCCACCACCAGTTGCGGCGCCAAGCTGGTGTCGCTGACCGGCCCGGCCGTGGCCGCGCTGGTCAAAAAGTACCCCTACTACGCCTACGCCACCATTCCGGCCGGCCTGTATCCGAACAACCCCAACGAGACCAAGACGTACGGCGTGACCGCCACGTTCGTCACGTCGGCCGACGTGCCGGATGCCACCGTCTACACCGTGGTCAAGGCGGTGTTCGACAACTTCGACGACTTCAAGAAACTGCATCCGGCATTCGCCAACCTGAAGCCCGCCGACATGGTGAAGAACGGCTTGTCGGCGCCCTTGCATCCGGGCGCTGAAAAGTACTTCAAGGAAAAAGGCCTGCTTTAAAAAGCGCCTGCTTCAAAGCCTTGCCGGCGCGCGGTTGCCGCACGCCAGGAATCAGCGCGCGCCGCCCAGACGGCGCGCGCCATGACACGTAGGGGAAATTCATGACAAAAGCGCCGCATACGTCGGCCCCGGACCTGGAACAGCTTGTCGCTGATGTCGATCGAGGCGGCCGCAACGCGGGCGGCATCGCCGGCGCCACGCTGGCCGCGGGCGCGCTGGCCTGGTCGTTCTTCCAGCTCTGGTACGCATCGCCGCTGCCTTTCTCGTTCAACTGGGGCATCTTCAACGACACCGAGGCGCGCGCCCTGCACCTGGGCGTCGCCATGTTCCTGGGGTATCTGGCCTACCCGGCCAGCAAGCGCTCGCCGCGCGACCGCATGCCCTGGTTTGACTGGTTGCTGGCATTGGCGGCCGGTTTTTGCGGCAGCTATCTCTATGTTTTCTATAACGAACTGGCGGGCCGCCCCGGTCAACCCACGCCCATGGACGTGGGCACCGCCGTCGTGGGCCTGGCGCTGCTGCTGGAAGTGACGCGCCGCGCACTTGGCCTGCCCATGACCGTGCTGGGCCTGGTATTCGTGGCCTACGCGCTGGCCGGCCCCTGGCTGCCCGACGTGCTGGCGCACCGAGGCGCCTCGCTGGAACGCCTGATGTCGCACATGTGGCTGACCACTGAAGGCGTGTATGGCGTGGCGCTGGGCGTATCCGTGTCCTACATCTTCATCTTCGTGCTGCTGGGCTCGTTGCTGGACAAGTGCGGCGCGGGCAACTACATGATGCAGGTTTCGTTCGCGCTGCTGGGCCACCTGCGCGGCGGGCCGGCCAAAGTGGCCGTGGTGTCCTCGGCCGTCAACGGGCTGGTGTCCGCGTCGTCGGTGGCCAATGTGGTCACGGGTGGCATCTTCACCATTCCCCTCATGAAGAAGGCGGGCTACGGCGGCGTGCGGGCGGGCGCGATTGAAACGGCGTCTTCGGTCAACGGCCAGATCATGCCGCCCGTGATGGGCGCGGCGGCGTTCCTGATGATCGAATACGTGGGCATTCCCTACACCGACATCATCCGCCACGCCCTTCTGCCGGCGTCGATTTCGTACATTGCGCTGTTCTACATCGTCCATCTGGAAGCGCTGAAGCTGGGCATCCAACCCATGATGGCGGCAGGCCCGTCGCGCACGCCGCTGCAAAAGCTGGCGGGATGGGGCATGGGCATCAGCGGCACGCTGCTGGTGATGGGCGCGGCCTATTGGATCGGCACCGGCGTACAGGCCGTGGCGGGCGCGGCCGCCATCTGGGTGCTGCTGACCTTGCTGGCGGCCCTGTACGTGTGGCTGCTGCGCATCGCCGCCGCCCACCCCGACCTGCCGCAAGACATTGACGTCAACCACCCTGTGCGCCCGCAGCCCTGGCCGACGGTGCGCGCCGGGCTGTATTTCCTGATTCCTATCGGCATTCTTGTGTGGTGCCTGAGCGTGGAAGAACTATCCGCCGGGCTATCGGCCTTTTGGGCAGCCATGGCCATGCTGTTCCAGATGGTCACGCAACGGCCGCTGATTGCCTGGTTCCGCAAACAGGATGCCGCCCCGGCTTGGCGGCATGGCTGGCACGACGCCATCGGCGGCCTGCAAGACGGCGCGCGCAACATGATCGGCATCGCCATCGCCTGCGGCACGGCCGGCCTGATTGTCGGCGCCATCACCTTGACCGGCCTGGGCCTGCGCATGACCGCCTTCGTGGAACTGGTGTCGATGGGCAACGTGCTGTTGATGCTGATCTTCACCGCGCTGGTCTGCCTGGTGCTGGGGTTGGGCATGCCCACCACGGCCAACTACATCCTGATGGCGACGCTGATGGCGCCCGTCGTGGTGGAATTGGGCGCGCAAAGCGGCCTGGTGATCCCGCTGATTGCCGTGCATATGTTCGTGTTCTATTACGGCATCATGGCCGACATCACCCCGCCCGTGGGCTTGGCGACCTTCGCCGCCGCGGCGATCTCCGGCGAAGACCCCATCAAGACCGGCATCCAGGGCGTGACCTATGCCGCGCGCACCGCCATCCTGCCGTTCATGTTCGTGTTCAATCCCGCCCTACTGCTGATCGACGTCAACTACGGGTGGGAACTGGCGCTGGTGGTGGCGGGCGCCACCTTGGCGTCGCTGACGTTCGCGGCGGCCACCATGCGGTGGTTCCGCACGCGCTGCACCTGGGCCGAGGTGGGCGTGCTGTTGCTGGCCACCTTCATGCTGTTTCGCCCCGACTGGTTCATGGACCACTTCGCGCCGCAGTACGAAAGCCGCCCAGCCGCCGACATGCAGACGATTGCCGCCGCCATGCCCGACAACGGCCGCCTGACCGTGGTACTACGCGGCATCAATCTGGAAGGCGATGAACTGACCAAAACCGTTGCCGTGGCCTTGCCTTCCCTGCAGACAGGCGCTGACGCCCCCGACGCCGGCCGCCGCCGTCTGGCGGAAGCCGGAGTAACGCTGATGAGCCTGGGTGACCAAACCCAAATTGGCGGGGTGCGGTTTGGCAGCCGCGCGCAACGTTCCGGCTGGGAGCAAGGCTGGGACGTCGTCGAAGTGAAAGCGCCGAACCCACGGCGCTGGTCGGATTACTGGGTCTACCTGCCGGCCTTGCTGTTGCTGGCGGGCCTGTGGATGCGGCAGCGTCGGCGCCAGGGCGGCAAGGCCCCGATGGTGAGCGCGCGCAGCAACCATTCCACCGGGCCGTAGGCATGGTGCCGCAACCACCATGCGGACCATGGCAACTGCGCCGCGAAAATCGCCACCGCGATGCCGACGGTCGCCAGGGGCGAGACCGATGCGAAGAGACGCAGGCCCCAGCCGGTAAACAGAAAGGCGCAGACGACGGATTGCATCAGGTAGTTGCTTAGCGCCATCCGCCCGGCGGGCGCCAGCCACCGCAACGCGCGCCCAATCACTCGCGTGCGCCACGCCAGCAAGAAGAGAGCCGCATACGACATGCTGAGCAACGGCGCCGTCAAGAGGTCGGCGGCCAGCCCGGGCAATTCCCAGGCCGCGCCGGCAAATGGCAGAGACGACGTGGCGTACGCCGCCGATCCGGCCAGGCCGGGTAGCAAGCCCAGCGCACACAGCAGCCACAACACGCCCGGCCGCGCCCAGGGGTCCGCCAACGCATTGCGCCGACCCAGTGCGTAGCCGACCAGGAACATCGCAAAGACAAACGGGCCTTGCACGAACAAGACCATGAACCAGACGCTGGTGGTCAATTCATGGATGTGCTGCGCGACGGTGGAGCCGATGTCGCCGCGATAGGCCTCGATGGCCGCCAGCGCCTGCGCCTTGTATTGCGCCAGATAGCCCGGTTGCACGGGGTCCAGGAAGCTGAGCCAACCCAGCAGCGCCCACACCGACGCCGTCAGCACGATCAGCCACAACGCCACGCACAATGCGCGCTGCGGCGCCATGGACCGGCATCCCAGCAAGCCCAGCCCCAGCAGCGCATAGGTCACCAGAATGTCACCCTGGTAGAACAACACGGCGTGTGCGGCCCCCAACACAGCCAGCCCGGCCAGGCGACGCAGGAATCGCGGCGCAAAGGCGGCTTGGCCGCGCTCGGCCGCCGCCATCTGCAAGGTGAAGCTGTAGCCGAACAGGAACGAGAACAGCAGGTAGAACTTGGTCTCGAAGAGCCACGCGATAAGCCAGCGCACGCCCAGATCCACCGGACGCGAATAGACGGGATCGGCAACGCCCGCGCCATAGAACGGCGACGAGAAAACGCCGATGTTCACGATCAGGATGCCAAAGAGCGCAAAGCCGCGCAGCGCGTCCACATGCGCCAGGCGCCCGGATGAGGTTTGCGCGAGCCCTGGGTAAGTGAATGTGTGCATGACGTGGAAGCCCGTTGGCTAGAGGGGCGAGGCATCGCCGCGCCCCCGCGCCTGCCCTACCCCAGTACCGGCGACAGCACCGGCTGCTTGGGGCGCACATCCAGTTGACGGCCCTTGCGCGCGCGCTTGCCCACATAGGGCGCCAAGGCGTCGCCCGCCAGGATGTCCTCGGTGAGCTTGTTGCGATAGATGCCTGTTGCGCGCAGGCCGCGTGCGCCGATCGGCACCGTTTGATCCAGCTTGTCGGACGCATCCAGGCCCATCAGGATGGTGCCGCGGCCGCCCCCGGACAAGGACTTGCATTCATCCAGGCCGAACACCAGGAACTTGCCCTTGGCCGACAGCAAGGCCAGTTGCGTGGCGCCCACGAACAGCGGCACCGGGCGCAGCATTTCATCGCCGGCTTCCAGCGTGATGAACTGTTTGCCCGCCCGTTGGCGGCTGACCATGTCGGACAGCTTGGCCGCAAAGCCGTAGCCGCCCCGCGTGGCCAGCAGCCAGCGGGAATCCGGCGATGCAGCGATGGTATGCACGATGCGCGTGCCCGATTCCAGATCGATCATGGTCGTGACCGGCTGGCCGTCTCCCCGCGCGGACGGCAGCCCGCCGACCGGCACCGAATACACCCGGCCGTTGTCGCCCATGGCGATCAGCGTGTCGGTGGTGCGGCATTCGAAGGCGCCGTACAGGTCATCGCCCTGCTTGAAGGTGAATTGCGCGGCGTCGTGGCCATGGCCCTGGCGGGCGCGCAGCCAGCCCTTTTGCGAGACGATCACGGTGACCGGTTCGTCCAGCACCTTGGTTTCCAGCACGGCGCGTTCGGCCGTTTCGATCAGGGTGCGGCGGTCGTCGCCGTATTGCTTGGCGTCGGCCTCGATTTCCTTGATCAACAGGCGCTTGAGCGTCGTCGGATTGTCCAGCAGTTCTTGCAGCGAAATCTGATCCTTGCGCTTGTCGGCCAGTTCCTGCTCGATCTTGAAGCCTTCAAGACGGGCCAACTGGCGCAAGCGCATTTCCAGGATGTCTTCCGCCTGGCGCTCGGACAGCTTGAAGCGTTCCATCAGCGCAGCGCGCGGCTCGTCGGATTCGCGGATGGTCTGGATGACTTCGTCCACGTTCAGGTAGACCAGCATACGGCCTTCCAGCACGTGGATGCGGTCAGTGACCTTGTCCAGGCGGAAGCGCGTGCGGCGCACGACCGTGTTGGTGCGGAACGCCACCCATTCAACCAGGATGTCGCGCAGGCCCTTCTGGCGCGGACGGCCATCGGTGCCGATGCACACCAGGTTGATCGACGCGCTGCTTTCCATGCTGGTCTGGGCCAGCAGCGTGTTGACGAATTCGTCACGGTCCACGCGCGAAGTCTTCGGTTCAAACACCAGGCGCACGGCCGCATCCTTGCCGGATTCGTCGCGCACGGCGTCCAGCAGGTTCAGCATTACCGCCTTGGCCTGGGTCTGCTCGGGCGTCAGGCTCTTCTTGCCCGACTTGATCTTCGGATTGGTGATTTCCTCGATCTCTTCCAGCACCTTCTGGCCCGACGTGCCCGGCGGCAGCTCGGTGATCACCAGTTGCCATTGGCCGCGCGCCATTTCTTCGAACGTCCAGCGCGCGCGCACCTTCAGCGAGCCACGGCCACCGCCATAGATTTGCGCGATGTCGGCCGCGGGCGTGATGATCTGACCACCGCCGGCAAAGTCCGGCCCGGGAATCATGGCGTGCAGCTCGGCGTCCGGCAGTTGCGGCTGCTTGATCAGCGCCACGCAGGCCTGCGCCACTTCACGCAGGTTGTGCGACGGAATCTCGGTGGCCATGCCGACCGCGATGCCGGACGCGCCGTTCAGCAGCATCACCGGCAAGCGCGCGGGCAGCATCTGCGGCTCTTCCTGGCTGCCGTCGTAGTTGGGCACGAAATCGACCGTGCCTTCGTCCAGCTCATCCAGCAGCAGCTTGGCGATGGGCGTCAGGCGCGCTTCGGTGTATCGCATGGCGGCGGCGTTATCGCCGTCGCGCGAACCGAAGTTTCCCTGGCCATCGATCAGCGGATAGCGCAGCGAAAAGTCCTGCGCCATGCGGACCATGGCGTCATAGGCGGCCTGGTCGCCGTGCGGGTGGTACTTGCCCAGCACGTCGCCCACGACGCGCGCGGACTTCACCGGCTTGGCGCCGGCGGCCAGCCCCATCGCCTGCATGGCGAACAGGATGCGGCGTTGCACGGGCTTTTGCCCGTCGCCCACGTCGGGCAAGGCGCGGCCGCGCACGACGGAGACCGCGTAGTCCAGATAGGCCTGTTCCGCGTAGCGCGCCAGCGTGATGGCGGCATTGGCATCGCCATCGCCATCGGGCGGGGTGGGGTCGAACAGGCCGGGTTGATTGCTGTCGGTCATGTTGTATTCAGGTAGACAATTTCATCGAAACGGCGTCAATGCGCCTTCACGCGGACGGAGCAAGCTGGGTGTCGGCGACATGCGTGCGCAATTGCGCGCGCACCGCGGCCAGCGTGGCGGCGTCCTGGCCGCGCTTGGGAATGATCACGCCCTGCAAGGTGCCCAGAATGACGTACAGGTGCTGCGGGGTTTCCTCGACACGCCGGATATCCGACCATTCCATGCGCCCGGAGGCGCGGGCGGTGGTATCCAGAATGCCCTCGGGTCCGAAGTCGAGCTGATGCCGGCCCAGGAACAAGTCGTCGGGCTGCTTGTTCAGCATGCGGCGCGTGTTCATCCGGACCAGCGGCGGCAGCGCGAACTCATAGGCCAGCGCCAACAGCACCAGAATGCCCAGGCCCACCGCCAGCCCCTCGAAATACACGGGCAGCATCTGTGACCAATTGGGCCCCTTGCCGTCCCAGGTCTGCCAGACCAGGTAGGCGAAGAGCGCCACGATCATCAGGACACCAAAGCGCAGGTGCGACCGGTACCGACGGCTCCGCAGTTCGGGGCGCCGGTACACATAGGCGGCGAATTCGGCGTAGTCGTCGGCCGTCATGTCGACGGTCATGCGGGCGGAGTCGGAGGCGGGGTCGGGCACAGTGGACGTCATCAGATATCCAGCTCGGCCAGGTTGCCTTTTTCCTCGATCCAGGCGCGGCGCTGTGAAGACTCACCCTTGCCCATCAGCATGTCGAACATGCGGGTGGTGTCTTCCGGGGTCTGATCCCCGTAGCCCACGGGCAGCAGGCGGCGCGTGTCCGGATTCATGGTGGTTTCCCAGAGCTGTTCCGGATTCATTTCGCCCAGGCCCTTGAAGCGGCTGACCGCCCAGGCGCCTTCGCGCACGCCTTCCTTGCGCAGCTTGTCCTGCGCGGCTTCAAGTTCGCCGTCATCCAGGCAATAGATCTTCCTGGCCGGACGCTTGCCCTGTGCGGGCACATCCAGACGGAACAGCGGCGGCTTGGCCACATACACGTTGCCGGCTTCGACCAACTTGGGAAAGTGCTTGTAGAACAGGGTCAGCAGCAAGACCTGGATGTGCGAGCCGTCGACGTCAGCGTCAGAAAGGATGCAGATGCGGCCGTAGCGCAGGCCGGACAGGTCGGGTGTGTCGTTCGGGCCGTGGGGGTCCACGCCGATGGCCACCGAGATGTCGTGGATTTCGTTGTTGGCAAAGAGCCGGTCACGATCCACTTCCCAGGAATTCAGCACCTTGCCGCGCAGCGGCAGGATGGCCTGGAATTCCTTGTCGCGCCCCATCTTGGCGGAGCCGCCGGCAGAGTCGCCCTCGCCCAGGAACACTTCGGTGCGGCTGGCGTCGCTGGATTCGCAGTCAGTCAGCTTGCCCGGCAAGACCGCCACGCCGGAACTCTTGCGCTTTTCAACCTTCTGGGCCGAGCGCTGGCGCGCCTGCGCCTGGCGGATGGCCAGCTCAGCCAGCTTCTTGCCGTATTCAACGTTGCTGTGCAGCCAGAGATCCAGCGCGCTCTTGGAAAAACCGCCCACCAGGCGCACGGCGTCGCGGCTGTTCAAGCGTTCCTTGATCTGGCCCTGGAACTGCGGGTCCAGCACTTTGGCGGACAAGACGAAACTGGCGCGGGCGAACACGTCTTCGGGCAGCAGCTTCACGCCCTTGGGCAACAGGCTGTGCAGTTCGGCAAAGCCCTTCACGGCGCCGAACAGGCCTTCGCGCAGGCCAGATTCATGCGTGCCGCCGGCCGGCGTGGGGATCAGGTTTACGTAGGACTCGCGCACGGCGTTGCCGTCTTCGGTCCAGGCCACCACCCACTGAGCCCCCTCGCCTTCGGCGAAGTTCTCGTGGTCGGCCCCGGCGTACTGCTGGCCTTCGAAGAACGGCACCATGAGTTCAGCGCCGGTCAGCGCCTCGGCCAGGTAACCGCGCAGGCCGTCCTCGTATTGCCAGGTCTTGGTATCGCCGCTTTTTTCATTGACCAGCGTGACCTTCACGCCAGGCAGCAGCACGGCCTTGCTGCGCAAGAGGTGCGTCAGTTCGCCCAACGGAATGTTGGGGCTGTCGAAGTATTTGGCGTCGGGCCAGACGCGCACGCGGGTGCCGGACTTCTTGCGGCCGCCCTGGTCGTACGGGGCCAAGGGTTCGGCAACGTCGCCGCCCTTGAACACCAGGCGGTTGACCGCGCCGTCGCGCCAGACCACGACTTCAAGCCGGGTCGCCAGCGCATTGGTGACGGAAACGCCCACCCCGTGCAGGCCGCCCGAGAACGCATAGGCGCCGCCGCCCGCCTTGTCGAACTTGCCGCCCGCGTGCAGGCGGGTGAAGACCAGTTCGACGACGGGCGCGCCTTCTTCCGGATGCAGGCCGACGGGAATACCCCGGCCGTCATCCTCGACGGACACGCTGCCATCAATGTGCAGCGTGACCTGGATCTGTTTGCCGTAGCCGGCCAAGGCCTCGTCTGCGGCGTTATCAATGACCTCCTGCACAACGTGCAGGGGGTTTTCGGTGCGGGTGTACATGCCCGGGCGTTGCCGCACGGGCTCCAGCCCCTTCAGGACGCGAATGGACGCCTCGGTGTAACGTGGAGTGGCCAAGTTATCCCCAACATCTGTGGAAAAAAACCGACATTTTACGGATAAGCCTAGATTCCGCGCGGCTCCCGGTGGGTTGCGCACGACCTGACCAGCTCCGGATTCGGTAGGATGATGACAGTCACAGCCAGCGCGTCAGGGCTTCACGGCCCGGATCACAACGACTGCGCCGCAACATCCTACACAAAACCAGCAAACCCTGTTGTTATTAACAGTGGTGTGCCTGTTGTTATCGACAGTGGTATGCTTTAATCCATTCCACATACAAGAACAACGGCAAGGCGCGTCCCTTTTTACGCGCCTTTTGCTGCCGAACCGAGAATCACCATCATGAGCGACCAAATCAAGAACGTCAGTGACGCAAGCTTCGATGCCGATGTGTTGAAATCCGGCCAGCCGGTGCTGGTGGACTACTGGGCTGCCTGGTGTGGCCCCTGCAAGATGATTGCCCCGATCCTGGAAGAAGTCGCCACCGAGTACGCAGGTCGCCTGACGATCGCGAAGCTGAACGTGGACGAAAACCAGGGCACCGCCACCAAGTACGGCATCCGCGGCATTCCCACCCTTATGCTCTTTAAAGACGGCCAAGCCGCCGCCACCAAAGTTGGCGCGCTGTCGAAGTCGCAACTCACCGCATTCCTGGACGGCGCGTTGTAAACTGCGTGCTGTGAAAGGCGCCGCCCCGGAGGCGGCGCTCATTTCAATACCGCGCGAGCCCGTCCGTGGCGCGCCGCCAGAACCCTCCTTTACTTTTCCCCCACATTCACCGCGATGCACCTCAATGAACTGAAGGCGCTGCATGTCTCGCAGCTGCTCGAAATGGCCGCTGGCCTGGAAATCGAGAACGCCAACCGCCTGCGCAAGCAGGAGCTGATGTTCGCCATCATGAAACGGCGCGCCAAGCAAGGCGAGCAGATCTTTGGCGACGGCGTACTGGAAGTCCTGCCGGACGGCTTCGGTTTCCTGCGCTCGCCCGAGACCTCGTATCTGGCCAGCACGGACGACATCTATATCTCGCCCTCGCAGATCCGCCGTTTCAACCTGCACACCGGCGATTCCATCGAAGGTGAAGTGCGCACGCCGAAAGATGGCGAACGCTACTTTGCGCTGGTCAAGGTGGACAAGGTCAACGGCGTGGCGCCCGAAGCGATCAAGCATCGCATCATGTTCGAAAACCTGACGCCGCTGCACCCGAACCGGACGATGCGTCTGGAACGCGACATCAAGAGCGAAGAGAACCTGACGGGCCGCATCCTGGATGTGTTCGCCCCCATCGGCATGGGCCAGCGCGGCTTGATCGTCGCCAGCCCCAAGTCCGGCAAGACGGTGATGATGCAGCACATTGCGCATGCCATCACCACTAACTACCCCGACGCCGTCATGATTGTCCTGCTGGTGGACGAGCGCCCGGAAGAAGTGACCGAAATGCAGCGCACGGTGCGCGGTGAAGTGGTGGCGTCGACCTTCGACGAACCCGCCACCCGCCACGTGCAAGTGGCTGAAATGGTCATCGAAAAGGCCAAGCGCCTGGTCGAAATGAAGAAAGACGTCGTGATCCTGCTGGACTCGATCACCCGTCTGGCCCGCGCCTACAACACCGTGGTGCCGGCTTCCGGCAAGGTGCTGACCGGCGGTGTGGACGCCAACGCCCTGCAACGCCCCAAGCGCTTCTTCGGCGCGGCCCGTAACCTGGAAGAAGGTGGTTCGCTGACCATCCTGGGTACGGCGCTGATCGAAACCGGCAGCCGCATGGATGAAGTCATCTACGAAGAATTCAAGGGCACGGGCAACTCCGAAGTCCACCTTGAACGTCGCCTGGCTGAAAAACGCGTCTACCCGTCCATCAACCTGAACAAGTCGGGCACCCGTCGCGAAGAACTGCTGATTGCGCCGGACCTGCTGCAAAAGGTCTGGGTGCTGCGCAAGTTCATCCACGACATGGACGAAGTGCAATCCATGGAGTTCATCCTGGACAAGATGCGCGCCACCAAGACCAATGCCGAATTCTTCGACATGATGAAGAAGAAGTAAGCTGGCTACGCGTCAAAAATAAACCGCCCTCGGGCGGTTTTTTCTTGGGTTGAGGCCGATAGTTGGCGGCCCAGAACAGGGCATCAGTGCTCGATGAATTCCGGTATGCGGCTGCGAGCCGGCGCGTTGGCGGGGCGCGGCGTATGTTTGGGTGGCTCTTTGCCTGCGTCGGTGCCCGGGCCAGCGCCCACTTCCTTGCCCGAAGCCTCGATCGGCTCGATCTGCGGATCGTCCCAGTTGCCCGTCACCGAATATTCCATGGTCATGGCACGCGCCAACGGCTGCTTCAACAACCATTGCGTGACGAATGCGCCCAGGCCGATCAGCGGATTCACCGCCAGCGCCGTCACCATGGCCGCGCCGCTGGCGTCCAGGTTCGGGATCACCACAGCCTTCAAATCCCAGCGTTCGCGGATCAGGTTGACCCCGCCCGCCAGGACGATAGTCGCCACCGGCCCGTTGATCTTGTAGCCCTCGGTGGACACATTTCCATCCGCCATCTTCACGTGGCCGCGAATGGTGTCGAACGGAAAGCCGTCGCGCAGCAGGTTGGTCGGGTTGACGTCCAGCCGCGCCAGCCGTTGCAGTGATTGCAAGGACAGCAGCTCCAGCAGGCGCGCCGTACGGGAATTCACGTGCATGAAGCGGCCCTTGTCGAGACTGACGGTGACCTCACCACCGACGTCCGCAATATTGTGGGTCCATGGCAGGTTGCGCCAAGTGGCCTTGCCCTGGGCCGTACCCGAGCCCCCGGACACCACCCCTTCGAAGCCGATTCGCGTCATGAACTTGCCAATGTCGACGAAGTTGGCGTTCGCGTCCACGCTCAGGCCGCGATCCGGCCCTTCCAGGCGCCAGTTGCCCGTGGCGTTCAGGGTGGCCGCGTCGTTGGTGATGGTCAGCTTATCCAGCCGCCATTGCCGGCCGCGCTCCTGGTTCGTTCCCACCACCTGAAGCTCGCCCACATTCTTGCCGTACAGAAGAAATTCCTTGGCCTGCAGGTCGATGGCGGGAATGTCCGATAGATCATTGCCAGAGGCCAGGGCCTTGTCCGCCTCGTTGGTGTCGCCCTCGCCCCCAAACGACAGGTGCTTCATCCGGGCAGTAATCTGGCCCGCGATCGCGCCCGACGCCTCCTGCCATTCCAGTGACCCCGTAGCCTGACGCGATTGGATGTCCACACGCCATTGCGACGGACCCGGCCGCATCGCATACAGCGTCAGGTCGTTCAGGGTGTAGCCGCTTGCACGCAAGGAGCCGGTGGCCAGGCTGATGCGCTCGGGCTGCGGGAAAACCGGCTTGGTCGCGGCCTTCCTGGCCCCGCCCTTGCCCGGTGGCGCATCGAAGCCGTCCACCACCGTTTCCCAGGCGTCCATGTCCAGCTCAGGCAGGCTGGCGTTCAGGCTAAGCCCCCGATCCGGCAGGCTGGCCGGACGGCCGATGCCCAACGCCCCACGCGCAAAGTAGGTGGCGCCACCGCTGGCGTCCCGCTCGAACAGGGCGTTTACGTCTTCGCCCAGACTGGCCGTCAGCCAGCGCCGGCCTTTCACGCCGCGATCCTCGGCTGCGCCCCATTGCAGCTTCAACAGCCGCGAGGATGAGGCGGGCTTGCCCACCGGTGCCGGCATGTCGATCGCCATGCCCGCCAAGTTGGATTCCATCGAAATATCGACCGACCCGCCCTTCTGGTAACCCAACCGGCCCTTGTAGTCCGTCTTGCCGGAAAACCGCGACAGGGACGGCGCATTGCTCAGTTGCGACAGGCCCGCGCCCGTCAGCGCGCCTTCGAACTGCAGGACATCCGAATTTTGCGCCAAGGTGCCGAAGATCTTGACCGGCCCGCCCAGGAACTGCCCACGGATCTCCTTGGTGCGCACGCCTTTTTCCGAGAACTCAAGGTCGCCATGCAGGCCCTTGAGCACCGGCATTTCAGGCATGAACGTGAAGCTGTTGTCCGTAAACAGGATGTGACCCTGTACTTCGGTATCGTCAGTGTTCAACAGCGGCACTTTCAGCTTTAGCGGCACGCGCCAATCGCCCGTGCCATGCGCCTCATCCAGGGCGCCGTCCAACAGCCCGCCCAACGGCGAATTGGCCGCCAAGGCAAGATAGGCCGAAACGGGGCCGGACGTTTCGCCGTCCAGCAGCAGTTCAGAGCCATCATCCATGTTCGGAATCGTGGCCTTCACCGCGCCTAGATTGACCGTCTGCCCCGGCCCGGTACGCACGGTCGCCCCACCGGCGCTGTCCAGCGTCAGGCTGACCTTGTCGATGCGGAAATTGCCCGACAGGTTCTCCAGTACGGGCCACCCTTTGTGATTCGGCCCTGCCGGGGCGTAGTCGACCTTGGCGCCCGCATAGTCGCCGGCAATGACGAATTCACCGGCCGCATCCGGCGCGGCATAAGGGAAATCATCCAGGTCGCCCTTGAGCGTGACAGCGGCCGAACGCATTTCGCCCGCCGGCAACCCCACCGCCAGCCATTCGCGCGCATCCGCATTCACCTCAAGCGGCAGATAACGATGGATGGCCGACATCGCGCCGCGCACCATCGTGCCGCGCATGTCGACGCTACCCGCCGAGGTCTTGCCTTCCGGCTTCCATTGGCCCTGCACGCGCACGTCCAGGTCATCGTTCACAACATGCGCTTGCGCAACGTCTACAAACCAATGATCCGCGTCCGGCCCCTTCACCTGCGCATCCAGGGACAGTTCGCGCGCTGCCAGGGTTGGTTCCTGGAACACGCCAGGCAGCGATACACGCAGGTGCTGCACCGCCCCCTTGATCGACAAGTCGGCAGCGCCAGGGCTGCGCGCCAGCGGCACCCCAGCTATCTGAACAAAGTCACCCGGCAAACCCTGCACGCGAAATTGCGCCGACGCACCTTGCACCGCCGGGCCGTCCTTGGACGCCGCCCAGTCCACGCCTCGCACGGCAACATCAGCCGTCAGCACGGTGAACTTGCCGCGATCCAGTTGCAGCCACGCCCGGCCGGCCATCCGTCCCGCAATCACAGGCGCCTGGACCCAAGGCGCCCAGGACTGGGGCTCGACATCGTCCAGTTCCGTATAGAGCTGGCCGCTCCAGTTTGCGGGGTTGGCGGCATTGGCGGCGAACAGGCTGCGGTTGAATTCCCCGCGCAATTCCACATTGCGAGCCAGCGCCTCGCCGGCCGAGGCCCGCAACACAAAGCGGTGCGACAAGCTGCCGTTGCGCATCAGAAAATCAACACCGGTCAGCGGCAGCGGGGGGGCACGGCGCAGGTCGTCTTGCCAGATGATCGTTGCGTCTTTGATCAGCAGTTCGCGCTGCCGCACCAACCATCGCAAGGCCGGGTGATCAAGATCGGATTGATGGTCGCTGGCGTTCAGGTCAATATTCTGCCCCGCGACCCACAGGTGGTTCGCGGCATCGCGACGCAGGGTCAGCTCAGGCTTTTCGACCTGCAAGCGCACCAGCCTTGGCGATAGCGTCAGCACGCTGCGCCAGGCCAGCACGGCGGAAACGGAAGGCAGGGAAAGCACGGGCGTTGCATCGTCGTGGCCGACGACCTGGACAGCGGTGAGATCCAGGCGGGGGTTCAGGCCTTGCCAGTTTGCCTGGATGCCACCGATGGTGACCCGGGCGCCCATGGCCTCGCTGGCGTACGCTTCAATTTGAGGACGCCATTCGCCCACACGAGGCAGCACCCAGTAGCGCACGCCCAAAAACCCCGCGGCCGCCACGCAATAAACGATCAACACGGCCCAGAATAGGCAGCGGAACACGCGTCGCGCGCGCGGCGTGGGGGCTTTTTTTGAAACAGACACGGATCGGTGGGCAGGAGAATATGTCTTGCGGTATCGTCCCCACTTATACCTGAAACGCGCCCATCCGTCTGCCGCCCCAACGCCATGTCAACACCCTCTTTGCTTGCCCCCGCTCTTGCCTGGTCCGGTCACTTGCGCCGCCGCCTGGACGCCCATCCCGATCTGGCCGCGTGGCTGGCGGATGCCGTGCAGCAGCCCGTCACCGCCGCCAGGATGGCCCAATGGCAATCTGAACTGGCCGGGCCCGACGCGCCGTCCACCCTGCCGCTGGACACCTGCCGGATGGTGCTGCGCAAATTGCGCGAACGCGTGTTCAGCGTACTGATCGTGCGCGACCTGTCCGGCCAGGCCGACCTTGAAGAAGTGGTCGGCGCAATGACCACGTTGGCCGACATCGCGGTGGCGCAAGCCTACCGCAGCGTGGCCGCCGAACTGGCCGCGGTACACGGCGTGCCGCGCGACCCCGCCACCGGCAAGCCGCAGGAAATGCTGATCGTCGGCATGGGCAAGCTGGGCGGCTGCGAGCTGAACGTGTCTTCCGACATTGACCTCATCATGCTGTATGGCGAAGAAGGCGAAACGGATGGCCCGCGCCGCATCAGCCATCACGAGTTCTACGGCCGGCTGACGCGGCGCATGATGCCGGTGATTTCGGAAGTGGACGCCAATGGCCAGGTATTCCGCACCGACCTGCGGCTGCGCCCCGACGGTGACGCCGGCCCGCTCGCCTGGAGCCTGGACGCGCTTGAACACTACCTGATCGGCCAGGGCCGCGAATGGGAACGCTATGCCTGGCTGAAGGCCCGCCTGATGCCCGCGCAAGCGTTTGAAGGCAGCGACAGCAGCGCGCAAGCCCGCCAACTGGAAAGCCTGCGCGTACCGTTCGTCTATCGAAAATATTTCGACTTCGATGCGCTGGCCGCCTTGCGCGCGCTGCGCGAACGCATCCGTCAGGACTGGCAGCGCCGTGCCATGGCGCGCAACGGCATCGACAGCGCAAACAACATCAAGCTGGGCGACGGCGGCATCCGCGAAATCGAATTCGTGGTGCAGCTTGCCCAACTGATCCGAGGCGGCCGCATGCCCGCCCTGCAAAAGCGTGGCCTGCTGGAAGCCTTGCATGCCGAGCGCCTGGCGGGGCTGGTGCCCGAGGAAGACGCGCGCCGTCTCGAAGAGGCCTACCGCTACCTGCGCCGCACCGAACATGCCTTGCAGTATCGCGAAGACGAGCAAACCCACCTGCTGCCGGGCGAGCCAGTGCAGCGCGCCGCACTGGCCGCCGCGCTGGGCATGAGCCCGGACGACTTTGAAAGTACGCTGGCCGCGCACCGCAAGTTCGTGTCGCAGACCTTCCGCAACGTCTTCCGCATGGTCGGCATGGGCGACGCGGAAGACACCGGCACGTCCGCCGAGGCGGCCAACGACACCGATGAGTCGGGCAGCGAGTGCGAACTTGCCGAGCAGATCCGGCAGGCCTTTGGCGACGAGGCCCAGGACCTGCTGCGACGTACCGAAACGCTGCTGGGCAGCCATCGGGTACGCAGCCTGCCCGAGAGCAGCCGCCGCCGCATGGAAGCCCTGCTGCCGGCCGCCTTGCGCGCGGCTCGGCAGACATCGGCACCGCTGAATGCCGCCGTGCGCCTGTTTGATCTGATCGAAAAAATTGTCCAGCGCAGCGCCTATCTGGCGCTGCTGGCCGAGTATCCGGACACGCTGGCGCGCGTGGCGCGGATGGTGGCGGCCAGCCCCTGGGCCGCCCAGTACCTGACGCAGCATCCGCTGCTGCTGGACAGCCTGATCGAC
This sequence comes from Achromobacter colocynthidis, assembly GCF_057334535.1. Classification (NCBI taxonomy): domain Bacteria; kingdom Pseudomonadati; phylum Pseudomonadota; class Betaproteobacteria; order Burkholderiales; family Alcaligenaceae; genus Achromobacter; species Achromobacter colocynthidis. The sequence goes on along the minus strand of NZ_JBHFIZ010000031.1, from coordinate 32,229 downwards.
TGGCGCACGCTGTTCGAACCGCTGGACTTCGCCCAGATCGCGCGCCAACTCAGCGCCGACCTGGACGCTTGCCGCCTGCCTGATGGCGCCCCCGACGTCGAGCGGCAGATGAACCTGATGCGCGACGTGCAGCGGCAGGCCAGCTTCCAACTGCTGGCGCAGGATCTGGAAGGCGAGCTCACGGTGGAAAAGCTGGCGGACCAGTTGTCGGCGCTTGCAGACCTGCTGCTGACCGAGACCATTCACCGCGCCTGGCCGCTGGTGAACAAGGTGGAGGGCGCCCCGCCGCGCTTCGCCGTCATCGCCTACGGCAAGCTGGGCGGCAAGGAACTGGGCTATGCGTCCGATCTGGACCTGGTGTTCCTGTTCGACGATCCGCGTGAAGATGCCGCCGAGGTCTACGCCAAGCTCGGTCGACGCATGACGTCCTGGCTGTCCACGATGACTTCGTCGGGCCGGCTGTACGAAGTGGATCTGCGCCTGCGGCCGGACGGCGACGCCGGCCTGCTGGCCGTTTCCGTCGAGGCCTTCGAGCAATATCAGCACAAGCACGCCTGGGCCTGGGAGCATCAGGCGCTGACACGCGCCCGCCACGCCGCGGGCGATGCCCAGGTGGGAGCCCGCTTCGAGCAGATCCGCGAAGCGATTCTGGTGCAGCCCCGCGACCCCGCCGCGTTGCGGAACGAGGTGCTGGCGATGCGCTAAAAAATCAACGCCGGCCATCCCAACACCAGTCAGCAGTTTGATCTGAAGCATGACCGTGGCGGCATGGTCGACGTGGAATTCGTGACGCAGTACCTGGTGCTGTGCTACGCGGCGACGCACCCCGTGTTCGTGAAAAACCTGGGCAACATCACCTTGCTGCGGCTGGCGGGCGAAGCCGGCCTGATCGCCCCTGAGCTGGCCGCGCGCGCCGCCGACGCCTACCGCACCTTGCGCCGCGTGCAGCACGAGATGCGCATGCAGGGCGTGGAAAAAGCACGGGTGGGACCGGAACAACTGGTGACCGAACGCGCGGCGGTGCGTGAACTCTGGGAAGCGGTGCTGGGAAGCGGCGCTACGGAGCAGAGCTAGGGGCAGCGCTTGGCCCCCCGGCCCGGCGGCCCCCAACTCGCGGTAAAATAAGGAGTTTTCCGCCTTTTTGCCCGCACGCCAGCCATGTCCGAACTCGTCCGCCCCAAGCTTGATCTTCCCGCCGGCCGCAGCAAAGTGCTGATGCACTCGTGCTGCGCGCCCTGTTCCGGCGAGGTCATGGAAGCCATGACGGCTTCCGGCATCGACTACGCGATCTACTTCTACAACCCGAACATCCATCCGGTCAAAGAGTACGAGATCCGCAAGCAGGAAAACATCCGCTTCGCCGAACAGCACGGCATCGAGTTCATCGACGCCGACTACGACATGGACAACTGGTTCGACCGCGTCAAGGGCATGGAAGACGCCCCCGAACGCGGCGAGCGCTGCACCGCCTGCTTTGACATGCGCTTTGAGCGCACCGCGCTGTACGCGCACGAACACGGTTTTGACACCATCACCAGCTCCCTAGGCATCTCGCGCTGGAAAGACATGAACCAGATCAACGGCTGCGGCGAACGCGCGGCGGCCCGCTACGATGACCTGATCTACTGGACCTACAACTGGCGCAAAGGCGGCGGTTCGGCCCGCATGATCGAGATCAGCAAGCGCGAGAACTTCTACCAGCAGGAATATTGCGGCTGCGTGTATTCGCTGCGCGACACCAACCGCCACCGCCGCGCGCAAGGGCGCGACCGCATCCACATCGGCGTGAAGTTCTACGGCAAGGAAGACCTGATCAACGAAGAGCAGCTCTGATCACAGCGCTGCGTTTGCGTTCTTTTCAGGCGGGACCGGGGGGGGGGGGGGGG
>NZ_JBHFIZ010000031.1:20970-30288 GCF_057334535.1 Achromobacter colocynthidis | reverse complement strand
GCCCTAGCGCTCCGGGCGCCGGTATTCGGATGGCGATGCCCCGAAGCGCTTGCGAAATGCATGGCTGAATCGCGCCGCGTCTGAAAATCCATAGCGGTAGGCAATATCGCCAATTTGCCGCGCCGCCTGCGTCGTATCGCGCAACACGTCGCGACAGCGCTCAAGCCGGGCGCCAAGAATGAAGTCAGCGGGCGTGGTGGATGCCAGCGCGAAGAGGTTGTACAGGTAGCGGCGCGACATCCGGAATGCCGCCGCGGCGGACGCCGGCGACAAGGCCGGATCGTGCAGGTTTTCAAGAATATGCTGCTGCACGCGGCGCAACTGAGCATGCTTCAAACCGGCCTGATCCTGCTCGGCCAGCCCTCCCGCCCGTTCGCTGATATCCAGCCCCATCATCTGCAGCACGGCATTGGCCGCGTCGCGCGCAGCGCTTTCCGACAAATGGGCATGCTCGCCCAAGGCCACGCGCAACAGGTCCATGGCCATGCGGCCACAACCCTGCCGCGCACTGAAGCTGCGCGCCACGGCGTTTTGCATATGCGGTTGCCAGGTTTCGGCATGCTTGCCCGGCACCTGCATCACCAGAAAGTGCGCCCCCTCGTCAACATCAACCTCGTAGGGACGCGTGGTGTCGTAGATGCTCCATTCCCCCGGCATCAGCAAGGCCGTGCGATTGGATTGGCGAATTTCGCTGCGGCCCGCCAGTTGCAGCGTGACCTTGTAGCCAGCCTCTTCGGACCGCCCTGCCAGCAGCTTGCTGCGGCGCACGCGCTGCGCGCTGCTACGCAGTTCGCTGACGTGCATCCAGCCCAGTGAATCCACCGCTACGCTATTACGAAAACGCGCTGGGGACACCGCCGACACTTCCAAGGGCCCGAAGGTGCTGCTGATGCTTTCCTGCCAACTGGCGCAGTCCAGGAAATGCCTGGGCGGACTGTGCAAAAGCGATGATGACATGGCGACTCCGGCGTCTCGAAACGGCGTGCCTTTTGTGCCTTGAACGGCAAGCCCTGCGGCACAGCTACAGCGTTGAATGGAATGCTGCCTCTTTCTAGCACCGCGCTTGGGCAGGGAATATCCGTGACAACCCCTAAGTTCTTGCCGGGCTAGGGTTTTCTGTCGCTGCCGTAAGAATATGCAGACAAGTTGAAGCCCATGGACGACAGTTTGTTGGCCAGATCATGGCGCACCGGCACCACGTCGTCGTACCGACGCGGGCGCGCCACCGCCACTTCGGCTTCGGTATAGGGCGCAAAATCGGCCGGCAATTGCGCGGCGCTGAACTCCGTCAGCACCCAGTTCAGCACGGCCGCCAGCTCGGCATTGCTGAGCTGCGAATGGGCGGCGCCCGGCACGCGGATCAGGTATTCGCGGCCCGCGGGCAAATGCACGAACGCGCCCACCGACTGGCGAAAATCTGGAATGCCATGCGGGTTGCTGCCCCGACCGTCCACGCGATGGCATCCCGCGCATTGCAGGACGTAGTCGGCGCGCACGGCCTGCCGCAGGCGGTCGGTCGTGGACGCATCGTCCGCCGCCGCCTGCCCCGCAACCAGCAGCAGGACTGCAACCCCCGCGACCCCGGCAACCCAGGGCCGCCGACGTCCCGTCATTCGCCGTTTGCCACCTGGCCTCATGGTTTGGCCGGCGCCTTGAGCTGGGGTTTGGCCAAGCCCACGATCACCGACGTGGTGCAGTGGAAGATCGAGGATTCGTTGGACATGCACCAGTTCACGTCGTTGTGCAGGAACATCTGATAGCCCGGACGTTCACGTTCAGCCGCCGCGCACATGCACTTGCCGCACGCCGTCTTGCCGCAGCAGTCGTTGTAGCTGATGAGGTAGTCCTTGCCGTCCAGGGGGTTGTGGCACGTGCCCACCCACGATACGGCCGATGGCGAGGTGCCGGGCGGGCACGACGTCATGCTGCCGCCGCAGCACGAACACAAAAAGCCGTCCACCGCGCAGTAGCGCCAGTAATCGCAAGCCGTGTCGTCCATTTGCGGCTTCTTGCCGGCCGCGGGCGCCGCCCGTGCCACCGGCAGCACCGGCATCAGAAAGGCCGTGCCAACCAACAGTTTGCCGATGCGGTTCAGCACACTGCGACGCGACGTAGCGTGCGCAACCGAGCGCGTGGCGCGCTCTCCAAGTTTATCCAGCCAGTGCATTGCCGCTCTCCTTGCGGGAAATCCGGGTCTCGTCCAGCGTGCTTGCGGCCAGGAAATCCTGCACCGACGCCACGCCCAGTTCCTTGGCCGTGAACAGGCTTTCCAACTGCTCGCGAGAATTGATCAGGCCCTTGGCGCGCAAGGTGCCCGTCTCGTCCAGCAGCACCGCATAGGGCAGCTTGCTGATCTGAAACTTCATGCCCAGCTCGGTGGACAGCAAGTACGGAAAGCGCTCCAGCCCGGCCTGCTTATAGAACGCCAAATGCTCGGGCATCTCGCCGTCGCTGGCCAACACGATGCGCAACCACGCACTTTCAGTATTGGCGACCGACTTCAGGATAGGCAGCAGTTTTTTGCACACCGGGCAGGTTGGCGACAGGAAAAACAGCAACTGGCTGTGCTGCCCGCGTTCACCGATCGTGATGCGGCGCCCAAGCAGATCAGGCAAGGCAAAGCGCGGCGCGGCCTCGCCCACGGCAGGGCCCTTGTCCATGGTGAGCGCGCCCATCGGCGCCACCCGCTCATACAACACGCCGATCTGCCGGGACAGCGCCAGGATGACCAGCACCAGGCACAGCACCACGCCCCACAGCAGGAAATTGGAAATGATCAAGGCATCCATATGAAACTCCTTCAAAGATTCCGCAGCTTGAGATGCGAGGCCAACAAGTGATTGGCGGTGAAGTACAGGCCCACGGCGGTCATCGCCAGGCCGAACACGGCGGCGGCATCCGCCCATTGCAGGCTGCGCGCTTGCCCCGCCAGGGAAGCAAGGGCTGGCATTGCCCAAAGCGCCAGGACGCCGTTGCGCAGCACCAGCCACCAGGACAAGCCCGTTTGCGCGCCGCCCGCTGCGCGCGAAGCCGGCCCGCCGCAACCGCAATCAATGCCGCGATGCCCGCGCGCCAGGTTGTACGCAAGCGCCAAGGTCGCCACGGCCAGCACCCCCAACGCCAACACCGCGCCCGCGGCTTGCTGCCCGGGTATCAGCAGCAACACACCCGCCGCCAGCTCAGCCAGCACGTAGCCGCGCGCAAACACGCCGCTGAAGCTTGACGGCAGGATGTCGTAGGCCGACACCGCTGCCGAGAATGCCGCCACATCCTTCATTTTTTCCAGCGCGCCCAACAGCAGCACGCAGGCCAGCGCGGCGCTCGCGCCATAGAACAGGACGGGATCGTTCATGGCGCCCCCTTGAACGGCTGCGGCTCGACCTGCAACGCGGTTTCGCCCGCTGCCTGGATGGTGGTCTTGAATACCGGTGCGGCCGGCGCGGCGTCAAAGACGCTGACGCTGCCGCCGTCGATGGTGAACAGGCGCGGCTTGTCGTCCTGCGACACCGACATCGACAGCGCGCCTTTGCCCGGCACACGCGCCACGCGCTTACGCGATTCCAGGTCATAGACCCAGATCTCGGCAGCGGGCGTTTTGTGCGTGCCTTCCGCGCCGTTCGGATGCATGCCCACGTACAGCCGCTTCAGCGCGCGGTTGATGGCCAGCAGGTTGTAGCCGCCCGGCCGCCAGCCCTGGTCCTTGCCGGAGGCGTCCAGCAGTGACCATGGCTTGCCGAAACTGACTTCCTTGCCGCTGAAGTCGGCGGTGTAGATGTTGCCGTTGTAGGACACAAAGTAGAAGGTGTCGCCCAGGTTCTCGGTGTGCGTGAAGATGGGGTCTTTTTCCAGGTCGAACATCGGCTGGCTGCGATGCTGGGCGGCGGGCTTGCCGGCCGCGTCCAGGTCGATGGTCAGCAGCGCGCCGTCGCCGCATATCGTGGTGAAACTGCGCGGGCGCGAAGGCAGCGGAATGACGCTCCAGCACCCGGCCGCGGCGGTGATCTCGTCGGCGAACTGGCGCGTCTTCACGTCCACCACGGTGACGGACGTGGCGGGCGTGGCATTCTGCACGAAGAGCAGTTCGCCATCGGTGCTTTGGCGCAGATAGTTGCGGTAGTTCAGTGCTTGCGCGCGCTTTTGCGGAATGGGCACCTCGTACTTGGGCGTCAGGGTTTCGGCGTCCCAGGCTTCGATGACGTCGGTGCGCTTGCCGCGATTGAGTCGCTCGTAATAGGTCGTCATGACATAGATGTCGCGGCCGTCGGACGACACCGTCATGTGGCCGTTGAACGAAGTCGGCACCAGCCCCAGGAATTTGCCGGTATCGCCGTCATAGATGTTGACCCGGCTGTCGACCAGGTGGTTGAAGGCCGCGTCCATGACGTACAGCCGGTGCGCCGTGGCGGGGGGCAAGCGGGTGCCGCCCTTGAGTTCCTCTATGGGCAAGTCTGCCCAGGCTAGGCCCGAAGCGTTTGCCAACGCAGCGCACAGCGCCCACCGGCCTGCCCGCAACGCTCGTGATCTGGCTCGAAGCGCAATCATCGATATTCTCCTGGTCTCATGATCCGATTCCCTAGAATGCGTAGACATAGCGCAGTTGCACGCCACGCATTCGCGGCCCGTTCTCGACCTTCAGGTCGTGGATGTACTGCATTTGAATCTGGTTGGCGTCGTTGAGCTGGTGCGTCAGTTCAAGCGCCACCTGGTGATTGCGGGCCCGGGTGGCCACCGTTTCCCCCGATGCGGTTTCGCGCCCGCCCGTCTCGTAGCGGTAGCGGATGCCCGTGTAGGTGTCCGGGGTAAGGTTGGTCGAGGCCAGCGCGAAGAAGCGGAACGACGGGTCTTTCTTCAAGGTCTGGCCGTACCAGTCGGTGTTGCGGCCGTAGATTTCCACTTCGGCGATCGCTTCAAGAAAGGTGGATTCGCCCACCCCTTTGACGAAGGAAAAGTCCTGAATGGTTGACCATCGATTCTTGCCGGGCGACACGTCGGGCCGCGAACCGTCGTAGCGGCCCACCGGCGCCACGATGAAGGGCTCCCAGGCGAACCAGGTCTTGGTCTGCTCGTTGTTGTAGAGCCAGATTGCCGAGCCCAGCGTCACATCGCCAATGCCGGTTTGATGATCGCCGGGCATGCCCGGCAAATCCAGCGACGTGCGGTACATGGGCACGATGAATTCCAGTTGCACCGTCTTGCCGTAGAAATCACGGTAGTGCATCTGGCGATAAACCAGCGCGTTCACGTCTACCGACGCATCGTCGACCCGCTTGCCCTCTGAGTACAACCCGGACGAGCGCAGGCCCGCCAGATAGCCCGCCACGATATTGGTGCCCACCGGCGCGGGGATCCAGTCGCGCGCGCTGGGGTCACCCGCCCAAGCCGGCTGTAATGCGCCCGCCCCTGCCAGCGCCAGCGCGGCGCCCACCCGGGCGCGGCCGTATGTCTTGCCTGCCATCCATTTCCCCTTGGTTGTCGCGAACGCGCCGCCGCCGGTATGCCCCGGCTTGGTCAGCGCTGCCCGCCGTACTAATACGCGATGCAAACAGACTTCTTCTCTAGATACATCTCAAGCACGGCTCGGCCATGTTCGCGGCCGACGCCGGATTGCTTGAAGCCGCCAAACGGCATGTTCGGGTCCAGCATGTTGTGGGTGTTGACCCAGACCGTGCCCGCATCGATGCGCGGGATCAGGCGTTGGACGCGGGTCAGGTCGTTGCTCCAGATGCTGGCGCCCAGGCCGAAGGCGCTGTCGTTGGCCAGGCGCACGGCGTCGTCCAGGCTATCGAAGGGCTGCGCCACGACGACGGGTCCGAAAATCTCTTCCTGTGCGATGCGGGCTTGTTGCGGCACGTCCGCGAACACCGTGGGCCGCACGAAATAGCCTTCCCCGTCGCCGGCCACGCCGCCCGTCAGCACGCGCCCCCCTTCGGCCCGGCCGATGCCGATGTAGTCCATGACGCGCTGCTGGTGCCGCGCCGAGATCAGCGGACCAATCTGCGTCGCCGGGTCGAAACCGGACCCCAAGCTCATGCCGGCGGCCACGTCGGCCAGCCCCTGCACGACTTTGTCGTAGAGCCCCCGCTGCACATACAGGCGCGAGCCGGCCGTGCACACTTGGCCCTGGTTGAAGAAGATGGCGGCGGCGGCGCCCTGCACGGCGTGGTCGACGTCGCAGTCGTCCAGCACGATCACGGGAGACTTGCCGCCCAGTTCCAGCGACACGCGTTTCATGTCGTCCATGGCGGCCCGCCCGATCAGCTTGCCCACTTCGGTAGAGCCGGTGAAGGCGATCTTGTCGATGCCCGGATGCGCCACCAACGCGGCGCCGGCCGTTTCGCCACGACCGGTGATGACATTGACGACGCCGGGCGGAAAGCCCGCCTCAAGCACGAGCTCCGCCAGCCGCAAGGCGGTCAAGGGGGTTTCCTCGGCGGGTTTGAGTACCACCGTGCAACCGGCGGCCAAGGCGGGCGCGATCTTCCACACCGCCATCAGCAACGGGAAGTTCCACGGGATGATGGCGCCCACCACGCCCACCGGTTGCGCCAGGGTATAGGCGCTGTACTGGACGCCGGGCGGGAAAGGAATCGACAGCGACAAGGTATCGCCCGTGATCTTCGTGGCCCAACCCGCCATGTAGCGCAGCCATTGCGCGCCGGCGCCCACTTCCAGGCCCTGTGCGATGCCCAGCAATTTGCCGTTGTTCAGGGTTTCCAGGCGCGCCAGTTCGGTGCCGTGCTGTTCCAGCAAGTCAGCCAGCTTGAGCAGCAGGCGTTCACGGCCGGCCGGCAACGTGTCGCGCCACGGCCCGGAGGCAAAAGCGCGCCGCGCGGCTTGCACCGCCAGGTCCACCTGGGCGGGGCCCGCATCGGGTTGATGGGCAATGACGCGGCCCGTGGCCGGGGCGTACACCGGGATAGGCTGGCCCTGCCCATCGTGCACCGGCTTGCCGTCTATCAGCATGAATTCCCGGATGGCGGCCAATTCCGGGCGGTCGGCCGTGGCACATGCGCTTGCTGAAGACATCTGAAAGCTCCAACGAAAAGTGTGGAGCCAGAATAGCAACGGGCTTTATCGCTGGCTTGTCGGGCCGTGCATGGGGATTTGTCATTCTGCGCACGGGGACACGCCAATAAAAAGGCCGGGCAGGCCACGCATTGCGCGCCCTGCCCGGCCCCGTCGCGCGCCCACCTTGGGGGCCGCGCGCCAGATGCAGAGGATCAGTCCAGCATCAACACCGTAGCGCCGGTGGTCTTGCGCGATGCCAGCGCGGTCTGCGCTTCGCCGGCCTGCTCCAGGCTATAGCGCTGGTCGATGCGGACCTTGATCTTCTTCTTCAGGACCAGGTCAAACACTTCCTTGGAGGCGGCTTGCAGCTTTTCCAGGGTGTTCACATGCACGCCCAGCGACGGGCGCGTCACGTACAGGCTGCCCTTCTGGTTCAGCACGGCCAGGTTGACGCCGGCCACGGGGCCGGACGCATTGCCAAAGCTGACCATCAGGCCGCGCGGCTCGATGCAGTCCAGCGAGGTTTCCCAGGTGTCCTTGCCCACGCCGTCATACACCACCGGCACTTTCTTGCCCTTGGTCAGTTCCAGCACGCGCTCGACCACGTTTTCGCGCGAGTAATCGATGGTTTCCCAAGCGCCGTTGGCACGCGCCAGTTCGGCTTTTTCCGGGCTGGACACGGTGCCGATCAGCTTCACGCCAAGCGCCTTGGCCCATTGGCACGCGATCAGGCCCACGCCGCCCGCGGCCGCATGGAACAGAATGGTCTCACCGCCTTGCAGGCGGTAGGTCTGGCGGAACAGGTACTGCACCGTCAGGCCCTTGAGCATCAGCGCGGCGGCCTCGTCAAAACCAATGCCCTTGGGCACGGTGACCACTTGATTGGCCGGCACGTTGCGGGCCTTGGCGTAGGCGCCGATGGGGCTTTGGCCATACGCCACACGGTCGCCCTTCTTCAGGTGCTTGACGTCGGCGCCAACGGCCGTGACCACGCCCGCGGCTTCGAAACCCAGGCCGTGCGGCAGCGGATGCGGGTACAAGCCCGTGCGGAAATAGATATCGATGAAATTCAGGCCGGCGGCGTGCTGTTCAATCGTGACTTCATTGGCGGCGGGCGGCGGAACTTCCACGTCAACCAGCTTCAGGACTTCAGGACCACCGTGCTGCTCAATACGAATTGCCTTGACGAGATTGCTGGCCATGCTGGCCTCCTTTCAATGGAAATGATGCGAATAAATCGGGAAAACCAGGCTTTAACGCGACGGCGGTTCCGCCGCGCGCTTTGCGTCGGATACCGGCCTGCCGGCGCCGCCGCCCATCAAGGCGAACACGCCGGTCAACACCAGCGCGGTTCCCGCCAACTGCCACAAGGTAATGGGCTCGTCCAGGAACCACGACGCCAAAAACAGCACGGACACCGGCCCCACCATGCCCAGCAATGATGCCGTGGGCGCGCCAATCAGCGACACCGCCCACATCAGCATGAAGACCGGCACCACGGTGTTCAGCGTGGCGTGGATCACGGAATACCCGTAAACACCCGCCGGCTGGATCAGCATCGACGGCGGGTGAATCACGAAAAACTGGATGATGCAGGCCACGCACGAAACCAGCATGGCGTAGGCCACCAAGCGCGTCGGACCGACCCGCTTGATCAGTTCGCCGGAACAAATCAGGTAGACAGAATAGCTTGCCGCCGAGCCAAAAACGAACAAAGACCCTAACAGCACCTCGCCCCCGCCGCCAAAGGACAGGTCATGGGCAAACACCAGCACCACACCGGCATACGACAACACCATGGCCAGCCATTGCCGGCGCTCAATGGGACGCTTGAACCAGAACGCGGACAGCAGCACGACCAGCGACGGCGACAGGAACAGGATCAGCCGTTCCAGGCTGGCGGTGATGTAGCGCAGGCCCAGGAAGTCCAGGAAGCTGGACAGGTAGTAGCCCAACAGCCCCAGCACGATGACCTGGATGCGCTCTTTGCTTGTCATCGTCACGATCTCGCCGCGCGCGGCGCGACGTGACTGATGCCAGGCCACCGCCGCGAAGAAGGGCATCGCAAACAGCATGCGAAAGGCGATCAGCGTGACCGCGTCGATGCCATAACGGTAGGTGAACTTGACCACGATCGCCTTGGCCGAAAACAGCACCGCGCCAAGCATTGCCATAAGAATTCCGGCCGCGCGGCCGGGCGGGAGTGAGGATGGCAAAAGCTTGGCGATACGATTCATGCGATGATTTTAGATTCAGTGCAATCCTCTTTGCACGCTTAAACATCGCTTTTTGGCATCGACACCCTCTGGC
>NZ_JBHFIZ010000031.1:0-20950 GCF_057334535.1 Achromobacter colocynthidis | reverse complement strand
CCCCCCCGCACGGAAGTGAGGATGGCAAAAGCTTGGCGATACGATTCATGCGATGATTTTAGATTCAGTGCAATCCTCTTTGCACGCTTAAACATCGCTTTTTGGCATCGACACCCTCTGGCATGACCCGACATCGCGCTCTGACCTACATCCACATTGCCGCCGTGCTTTTCGGCCTGACCGGCGTTTTCGGGGAATTGATACAAGCCAGCGCCGCCGTCATCACGCTGGGCCGCGCGGTTTTCGCGGTGATCTCGCTGGGCATTTTCGCCCGCATGCGCCGCAAGCCGCTGCTGGGCGTGCTGACGCCCGCGCAGCTATTCGTGCTGGTGCTTGCCGGCGCCTTGCTGGCGGCGCACTGGGTCACGTTCTTCATTTCGGTCAAGGTGGGCGGCATCGCCATCGCCACGCTGGGTTTCGCCAGCTTTCCCGCATTCATCACGCTGTTCGAAGGCCTGCTCTTCCGTGAACGCATTCGCGCGGCCGAATGGATGTTGCTGGGCCTGGTCACCGCCGGGCTCATCCTGGTGACGCCGTCGTTCGACCTGGCCGACCAGGGCACCATCGGTCTGGCGTGGGGCCTGCTGTCCGGGCTGACCTTTGCCCTGCTGGCGTTGAGCAACCGGCGCTCGGCCTCCGGCATGGACCCGATGCAGGTGGCGTGCTGGCAAAACGTGGTGGTGGCGCTGGTAATGGTGCCGTTCGCCATCGGCCAGGTGCCCGCCCTGCCCGCGCTGGACTGGTTCTGGCTGGCCTTGCTGGGCATCTTCTGCACGGGCCTGTCGCACTATCTGTTCGTGTCCAGCCTGACCCGGCTGAACGCCCGCAGCGCCGGCTTGGTGATCGCCCTGGAACCGGTGTACGCCATCGCATTCGCGTGGTTGCTGTTCAGCCAGGAACCGACGCCCCGCATGATTGCCGGCGCCGCGTTGATCGTGGCGGCGATCGTCTGGTCAGGCTTGCGCAAGGGGGTGGTAGAGGCGGAAATACCGGTAAATTAGCAGCCTTGACAATAACTGACTAGGCAGTAAAATTCGCCGCATGAATGCCGAAACTGCCCCGCCTGACGCCGACTCCCCCGTCCACTATCGCAACGACCACCGTTGCATGGGGGAAGAGAACGCAGGCTACCTCATCAAGCTGGTCTATCACTCCCTGACCCGGATGCTGGATCAGGAAATGGCGCCGTTGGACCTGACCGCCATGCAATGGCGCCCGCTGGCCATGGTCTTCCTTGGCCGCGCCGCCACCCCCGCCGAGCTGGCTCGTCTCAATGACATGGACACTGGCGCCATGACCCGCGCGCTTGACCGTCTTGAGGCCAAAGGCCTGCTGCGCCGCAGTCGCAGCCTGGAAGACCGCCGCGTCGTAAAGATCGAACTGACCGAGCTGGGTGAGGCCAAGGCCCGTGAAATTCCCCCCACCATCGCCCGCGCGCTGAACCACCACCTGCGTGGTTTTTCTGCCGACGAAGTCACCCAGTTGATGCACTTCATGCGCCGGATGATAGCCAACGGCTCGGCCTCCGGCACCGCGCCCGAGCGCTGACGCCCCTTTCCCGCCCCGCTCCGCCTCACTCGCGCATGGGGTTTTATTTGGCATAATATTTGCCTAGGCAAATACAGATCAATCAACTACTTTCAGCAAACAGTCAGGATGAAACGCCTTCTTTCTACCGTATTGGTGCTTGCCCTGAGCGGCTGCGCACTGATGGAACCCGGGCCCGAACCCGTCGTAGCACTGGATGCGGCCAAGCTGGGATTGACCGCTCACGACACCGCCTGGCCCAACACGCAATGGTGGCAACGCTACGGCGACGCGCAGCTCAACACGCTGATGGACGAAGCACTGGCCAACAGCCCGTCGATGAGCGCGGCGCAAGCGCGCCTGGCCAAGGCCAACGCCGCCGTCAGCACCGCGCGCGCCCCGCTAATGCCCCGCGTGGATGCCGATTACTCGCTGACGCGCGAACATTTGTCGTCCGACTACATCTACCCGGCGCCCCTGGGCGGCAGCGTCGTCAGCGATAACCGGCTGGCGCTGGACTTCAGCTATGAGCTGGACTTCTGGGGCAAGAACCGATCACGCCTGAAGTCGGCCGTGTCGGAGCGCGAGGCCGCCACCGCCGACGCGCAAGCCGCGCGCAACATGCTGGCCAGCGCGACGGTACGGGCCTACCTGAACCTGCAGAACGCCTTCGCGCAGCGCGATGTGCTCAAGCGGGTGATCGCGCAACGCGCCGATGTCTTGTCCTTGACGCAAGGCCGCTACAGCGCCGGCCTGGATACGCAGGTGGAAGTGAAGCAGGCGGAATCGTCGCTGGCTGCCGGCCAGGTGGAACTGACGCAAACGGAAACGACACTGGCGCAGTTGCGCAATCAGGTCGCGGCGCTGGCCGGCGCCGGCCCCCCGCGCGGCCAATCGCTGGTTGCGGTGGACTTGACCGCGCCCGCGGGCGTCGTGCCCACGGCCATTCCGCTGGACCTGCTGGGCCATCGCCCCGACGTCGTGGCCTCGCGCTGGCGCGCCGAAGCCGCTCGCAGCGCCATCGACACCGCCAAAGCGGAGTTCTACCCCAACGTCAACCTGACCGCGTTTGCAGGCTTCCAGGCATTGGGCACGGGCAACCTGCTGGGCGCCGCGGCGCGCACGGCGGGCTTTGGGCCGGCCGTCACGCTGCCCATCTTCCATGGCGGCGAACTAAACGCCAACCTGGCCGGGCGCCGCGCCGACGCCGATCTGGCCGTGTCGGATTACAACCAGGCCGTGCTGGACGCCGTGCACCAAGTCGCCGACGCGCTGGACGGCCTGCGCTTGCTGGAACAGGAACGCGCCCAACAGCGCCAGGCCCGCACCGCCATCGAAGCCGCCTACGAGCTGGCCGTGAACCGCTACAAGGCCGGACTGGGCAACTACATCACCGTGCTCATTGCGCAAACCGGCGTGCTGACGCAGGCCCGGCTGGATACCGATCTGCGTATCCGCGCCTATCAGCTGGACGCCAACCTGGCCAATGCCCTGGGCGGCGGCTACACCCCGCCGCCACAGACGGACACCGCGCACACCGCGCAGTCCGCTGCCGCTACGAACCCCATTCATTGAACGATCCCCGGATTCAGACGTCATGAACGCTGCCACCCCCACCGCCAACCCCGCCCGCAAACGCCTCTTGCTGATCGCGACCGGCGTCTTCATTCTCATCGCCATCGCGTATGGCATCTGGTGGGTGCTTTTCGGCGCCCACTTCGAAAGCACCGACGACGCCTACGTGCACGGCAACCTGGTGCAGATCACGCCGCAGGTACCCGGTACTGTCGTGGCCATCGAAGCCGACGACACCGAAACCGTTGCAGCCGGCCAGCCGCTGGTGCGCCTGGACCCCGCTGACACCGACGTGGCGCTGCAACAAGCGCAGGCCAGGCTGGCCCAGATGGTGCGCCAGGTCCGCACTTATTACGTTCAGAACGATGCGCTGGCCGCCGATGTCGACCTGCGCCGTGCCGACATTCTGCGCGCGCAGGCCGAGCTGACCCGCGCGCAAAGCGACGTCAGCCGCCGCCAGCAACTGGCTAAGTCCGGAGGCGTCAGCGGTGAAGAGATCCTGCACGCGGAAGCCGCGCTGAAGTCGGCGCAATCCGGCCTGGCCCAAGCCCGCGCCGCCTTGGCCGCGTCGCAAGCCAAACTGGTGACCAACCAGGCGCTGACGCAGGGCACCACGGTGGCCAATCATCCCGATGTGCTTCAGGCCGCCGCCGGCCTGCGCAATGCCTGGTTGGCGCAATCGCGTACCGTGCTGCCGGCGCCAGTGGGCGGCGTGATCGCGCGCCGCAGCGTGCAGGTTGGCCAGCGGGTAGCCCCGGGCAACGCGCTGATGACGGTGGTGCCGCTGGACCAGGTCTGGGTGGAAGCCAACTTCAAGGAAGGCCAACTGCGCAAGATGCGCATCGGCCAGCCGGTCAAGATGGTGGCCGACCTGTACGGCAGTTCGGTCGTTTACCACGGCAAGGTCGCCGGGCTGGATGCGGGTACCGGCAGCGCCTTTGCGCTCTTGCCCGCCCAGAACGCCACCGGCAACTGGATCAAGGTGGTGCAGCGCGTGCCCGTGCGCATCCTGCTCGACCCCGAAGACCTGAAGTCGCATCCCTTGCGCGTCGGCCTGTCGATGGACGTGGAAGTGGATGTGGGCCAGCAGGACGGTGAAGCCCTGACGCAAGCCGTGCGCAGCGAGCCGGCCTGGTCTACGCGCGCCTTTGAACCGGCACACGATGACGTCGACGCCATGATCAAGAAAATCATCGAACAAAACCTCGCATCATGAGCACCACCGCCCAGCCCGCGGGCGCTGGCGCGCCCCCGATCGAACCGACCCGCCCGCCAGGTACTCACCCGCCATTGGAAGGCGCGGCCCGCGTCATCGGGTCCATCGCGCTATCCACCGCGGTGTTCATGAACGTGCTGGACACATCGATCGCGAACGTGTCCATCCCCACCATCTCGGGCGATCTGGGCGTCAGCACCAGCCAGGGCACCTGGGTCATCACATCGTTCGCCGTCGCCAACGCCATCACGGTACCGCTGACCGGCTGGCTCACACAGCGCATCGGCCAGGTGCGCCTGTTCCTGATTTCCACCCTGCTGTTCGTGCTGGCGTCATGGTTGTGCGGCTTTGCCCCTTCGTTGGAAGCGTTGATCGCCTTTCGCGTATTGCAGGGCGCGGTGGCCGGCCCAATGATCCCGCTGTCGCAAACGTTGATGCTCGCCAGCTTTCCGAAGTCCAAGGCGGGCATGGCGTTGGCCGTCTGGGCCATGACTACCTTGGTCGCGCCCGTGGCGGGCCCCTTGCTGGGCGGCTGGATTTCAGACAACTACACCTGGCCATGGATCTTCTACATCAATGTGCCGGTGGGCCTCCTGGCCGCCT
Source organism: Achromobacter colocynthidis (assembly GCF_057334535.1). NCBI lineage: Bacteria > Pseudomonadati > Pseudomonadota > Betaproteobacteria > Burkholderiales > Alcaligenaceae > Achromobacter > Achromobacter colocynthidis. The sequence continues at coordinate 16,029 of NZ_JBHFIZ010000031.1, read as the reverse complement.
GGATCAGTTGGCGCATTTACGGCAACCGTGAATCCATGACCCGCAAGCTGCCCATCGACAAGCTGGGCCTGGTGCTGCTGGTTGTCTGGGTTGGCGCCTTGCAGATCATGCTGGACAAGGGCAAGGAACTGGACTGGTTCGCCAGCCCCACCATCATTGCGCTGGCGGCAATTGCTTTCGTGGCCTTCGTGTTCTTCCTGATCTGGGAACTGACCGATGCCCACCCCGTGGTGGACCTGCGCCTGTTCAAGGAACGCAACTTCACCGTCGGCGCGCTGACGCTGGCGGTGGCCTACGGCGTGTTCTTCGGCAACGTGGTGCTGCTGCCGCTGTGGCTGCAAAGCAATATGGGCTACACCGCCACCTACGCCGGCCTGGTGACGGCGCCGGTTGGCCTGCTGGCCATCCTGCTGACCCCCATCGTGGGCAAGATGCTGGCCACGCGAGACCCGCGCCAGATCGTGACGGTTGCGTTCCTGATCTTCGCGCTGGTGTGCTTCATGCGGGCGGGCTTCAACACCCAGACTGACGTGCGCACGCTCATGTTGCCGACCATCATCCAGGGCGCGGCCATGGCGGCGTTCTTCGTACCGCTGACGTCCATCACCCTGTCCGGCATCGAACCATGGCGCATTCCCGCGGCGTCGGGCCTGTCGAACTTCCTGCGGTTGACGGCGGGCGCATTCGGCACCTCGATCGCTACAACGCTATGGGAAAACCGCGCCACGCTGCATCACTCGCAATTGACCGAGGTCGCCAAGCCCGGCCAGCAAGCATTCGACCACACCATGAACGCCCTGCAGAACGGCTTGGGCATGTCGCATCAACAAGCCTTGAGCATGGTGGACGGCCTGGTCAATACGCAAGCGTTCACGATGTCGGCGGTGGACGTGTTCTTTGCCTCGGCCATCATCTTCCTGCTGCTGACGGGCCTGGTCTGGTTCGCGCGGCCCCGCTCTAGCAAGGCGGGCGGTGGGGGTGCGGCCGAAGCCGCGGCGGGCGCGCACTGACGCGGGGAATCAGGGCGCGCTATGCGCGTCCTCTTTCAAAAATGCTTGCCAATCAAGCCGCTCGAGGATGTCGGGCGACAAGGCGCTGACGGGCGACAGATTGAACACCGACACGCCACGCGCCCGCCATTGCTCGGCGGCAAAGCGGAACGACGGTTCGATCAAATGCGTGAAGTTGCGAGTCAAGCGACTGGTTTGGGGGCGATCGCCTTCGCCATAAAAACGCAGCCCGTTCTGTACCGTAAGGTCCAGTCCGTGCACATAAACCTGCTTCGCGCCCCCGGACACCAACACCTGCAAGGCCGCATAGGCCACCGTGTCGGCGTCGAACACGCCTAGCGACGCATCAAAGCTATAGCCCAGGCCCAGCTTGGCATCCAGCAATTGCACGTCCGGCGTGGCCGCGGCAATTCGCTTGAGCACCGCGGGCGCCGCGCTGCGCTGATAGGCGCGTTCGGAAATCATTTCAATCACGCAGATGCGGCAGCGGATCTGGTCTTGCGCAATGCCCTGCATGATGTAGCGCAGCACTTCCGGAAACACATACAGCGTCAGGTCGCGCGAGACGATCTCACGGACCAGTTCAATGCGTTCCCGCACAAAATTCTGGTCGATGATGCAGTAGTACTTGAATGGCAGGTCGAACTTGCGCGCCAGCGCAATGGCGCCATTCACGCCCATGGCCACGCGAATATCCAGCTGATCGTAGGGAATCTGCGCAACCGAGGGGCCGCTAAGAATCAAATGCACCGTTTCATCGGCGCGATCGTAGCCCTGGGCCAGCGGCGTCAACGGCAGCGATCGGCCAAAGGCGCGAAAGCCGCTGATGACGCCCGTGCGGTCTCGCCAGATCCGCACGAATGGCCACAAATGCTGGTTATGCCTTTGCGTGCGCGAACGCAGCAAACGAAACAGCTTGCGCACAAAGCGGTCGGCCCGGCCACCGCCCACGTGGGCGGTGGAGGTAGAAGACATTGAATGTTCCATCGACTAGCCTGAATGGCCGCCCCCGCTCAATGCGCTTACCCGGCCGAGATCAGCGACGCAATGGCGTTGCCGACATCGACGGTCGATGCGCTGCCCTTCATGTCCCGCGTGCGCGGTCCGTCCGCCAGCACGGTTTCAATCGCTTTCACCACCGCGGCCGAGGCCTCGGGGTAACCCAGGAAATCAAGCATCAATGCGCCGCTCCAGATCTGCCCGATCGGGTTGGCGATGCCCTTGCCATAGATATCCGGCGCCGAACCGTGCACCGGTTCGAACAGCGACGGAAACTTGCGCTCGGGGTTCAGGTTGGCGGACGGAGCAATGCCAATCGTGCCCGTGCATGCCGGCCCCAGGTCGGAAAGAATGTCGCCGAACAGGTTGGAAGCCACCACCACGTCGAACCAATCCGGATGCTGCACGAAGTGCGCGCACAGGATATCGATGTGGTATTTGTCCCAGCGCACGTCCGGATAGTTCCCGGCCATGTCGGCAACCCGCTCGTCCCACCAGGGCATCGAAATCGAGATGCCGTTGGACTTGGTGGCGGCCGTCAGGTGCTTGCCGCGCTTTTGGGCCAGCTCGAATGCAAACTTCAACACACGATCGGCGCCAATGCGCGTGAACACGCTTTCCTGAATGACGACCTCACGATCGGTGCCTTCGAACAGGCGGCCGCCGCTGTTGGAGTATTCGCCTTCGGTGTTTTCACGGACGATGAAGAAATCAATGTCGCCGGGCTTGCGGTCGGCCAGCGGCGACGGCACGCCAGGCATCAGGCGAACCGGTCGCAAATTGATGTATTGATCAAATTCGCGACGGAACTTGAACAGCGAGCCCCACAGCGCCTCGTGGTCCGGCACCGTGGCGGGCCAGCCGATCGAGCCGAAGAAAATGGCTTCGTGTTGCCCGATCTGCGCCTTCCAGTCGTCCGGCATCATCTTGCCGTGCTGAGCGTAATAGTCGCAACTCCAGTCGAAATGATCCCACTGGAATTCGATGCCGAAGCGCGTCGCCACGGCGTCCAGCACTTTCAGCCCTTCCGGCACGACTTCCTTGCCAATACCGTCTCCTGGAATCACTGCAATCTTGTGTTTCTTAGCCACCACGTTTGTCCTTAAGGTTTCCTTTGATAGACCGCCCAGAATCATAGGCATAAACGGCCGCGACGCAACACCCCCCGTTACAAAACGGGGGGATGCGTCCTGCCAGTGGACAGGTGGCGTCAGCGACGGGTTTTGGAGCCCAGCAACGATCCCAGAATGCCGCGCGTCAATTCACGCGCAATTGAACGGGCCGTGCTTTTGGCCATGGTTTGGACGACGCCGTCGCGCTTGCCCCCGCGAGGGCCGGTCGATCCGAACAGCACGTCTTTCAAGCTGCCCATCAAGCCGCCATCGGAAGATTCGGCGGGGGCCTCGCCTTTGGATTCCGCAGGCGTGCCGCTGGGAGCATCGGCCGGCACGGCGGCGCGCCCAGCCAGGATTTCGTAGGCGGATTCCCGGTCAACCGCCTTTTCATACTTGGCGGCCATCGGGCTACCCTGGCGCAACGCCTGGCGCTCGGCGTCCGTCGCCGGGCCAATGCGGCTGGCCGGCGGCCTCACATAGGCGCGTTCTGTCGGCATCGGACGGCCCTTGGCGTCCAGCAGTGAAATCAGCGCCTCGCCCACCCCAAGTTCGGTAATGGCCGCTTCGATGTCCAGGCCCGGATTCGGGCGCATTGTCTGCGCGGCGGTCTTGACGGCCTTCTGGTCGCGCGGGGTGAAAGCCCGCAAGGCATGCTGGACGCGGTTGCCCAGTTGCCCCAACACCGTGTCGGGAATATCCAGCGGATTCTGGGTCACGAAATAAACGCCAACGCCCTTGGAGCGCACCAGGCGCACCACCTGTTCGATCTTGTTCAGCAGCGCGGGCGGCGCGTCGTTGAAGAGCAGGTGCGCTTCATCGAAAAAGAAAACCAGCTTGGGCTGGTCCATGTCGCCCACTTCGGGCAGCTTTTCATAGAGGTCGGCCAAGAGCCACAGCAGGAAAATCGCGTACAGCCGCGGCGCCTGCATCAGTTTGTCGGCGGCCAGCACGTTGACCATGCCGCGCCCCTGGGCATCGGTGCGCATCAGGTCGGCCACGTCCAGCATGGGTTCGCCGAAGAATTGCTCGGCGCCCTGCGATTCCAGCGCCAGCAAGCCGCGCTGGATGGCGCCCACGCTGGCGGAGGACACATTACCGTAGCGGGTCTTGAGCTCGGCCGAGCGATCCGCCACGTTTTGCAGCATGGCGCGCAGGTCTTTCAGGTCAAGCAGCAGTTGGCCTTCATCGTCGGCCACCTTGAATACCAGGGTCAGGACCCCTTCCTGCGTGTCGTTCAGTTCCAGGATGCGCGACAGCAGCAGTGGCCCCATATCGGTAATGGTGGCCCGCACCGGCAGGCCCTGCTCACCGAACACGTCCCAGAGCGTGACGGGGCTGGCGCCCCACGCGGGTTCGTCCAGGCCCAGGCTTTTCAGCCGCTCGGCCAACTTGGGGCTGGCCACCCCGGCTTGCGATATACCGGTCAGGTCGCCCTTCACGTCAGCCATGAACACCGGCGTGCCGATGCGTGAAAACGATTCGGCCAGCACTTGCAGGGTGACGGTCTTGCCGGTGCCCGTGGCCCCGGTAATGCACCCGTGCCGGTTGGCCAAAGCGGGTAACAGGGCCAGTTCGGTCTGCGCGTTCTTCGCAATGACGATGGGATTGGGCATGGGCAACGCTCCGGACCAGGAAGGCAAAAGGATGGCCAAGTGTAGAGCCTGCCGTGGGGCTTGTGCGCGTGGCAATATCGACACAGGCGTGGCCACGCCGGGGCGCTATGGCCGCCGGCACGGTAAAATGCCTTTTTTTGCAGACAAATTCTCCTGGGAAGCCATGGCCGGACACAGCAAATGGGCCAATATCCAGCACCGCAAAGGGCGTCAAGACGCCAAGCGCGGGAAGCTTTGGACCAAGATCATTCGTGAAATCACCGTGGCGGCGCGCGCCGGCGGCCCCGACCCGGACAGCAACCCCCGCTTGCGCATGGCCTGGGACAAGGCCACCGACGCCAACATGCCCAAGGACAACATCCAGCGCGCCATCCAGCGTGGCGCGGGCGGCGCCGACGGCGACGCCTACGAGGAAGTCCGCTACGAAGGCTACGGCATCGGCGGCGCGGCGGTCATCGTTGACTGCATGACCGACAACCGCACCCGCACCGTGGCGGAAGTCCGCCACGCCTTCGCCAAGAACGGCGGCAACCTGGGCCAGGAAGGCTCGGTGGCCTTCATGTTCAAGCATTGCGGCCAGTTCGTATTCGCTCCGGGCACGCCCGAAGACAAAGTCATGGAAGCCGCGCTCGACGCCGGCGCCGAAGACGTAACGACCGACGAAGAAGGCGTGATCGAAGTCGTTTGCGCGCCGGCCGACTACGCCGCCGTGCGCAAGGCTTTCGACGAAGCCGGTTTGAAGGCCGAAGTTGACGGCATCGTCATGAAGGCGCTGAACGAAACCGAACTGGCTGGCGAAGACGCCATCAAGATGCAGAAACTGCTCGACGCCCTGGAAGGCCTGGACGACGTGCAGGAAGTCTATACCACCGTCATTTTCGACGAAGCGCAGTAACTCCCACGGTTCCAGTACGTTGACGGTCCGTCCGCCGGCGCGCTGGAATATGAATCGGCCCCGGGCTGTCCCGGGTCCGTCGCCTTCTCCACGGGCTAGAGTGGCAACCTTCAGAATCACGCAACATGAAACTCCTGGTAATTGGCTCGGGCGGCCGCGAACATGCCCTCGCCTGGCGGCTGGCCCGCTCCCCGCGCGTACACAAGGTGTTTGTCGCCCCGGGTAACGGCGGCACGCAACGGGCCGAGCAGATGGAAAACATCGCGCTCACCAATGCCGAGGAGCTGGCCGATTTCGTCCAGCGCGAAGGAATCGCCCTGACGGTCGTTGGGCCGGAAGCGCCGCTGGCCTCGGGCGTGGTGGATGTGTTCCGCGCGCGCGGCCTGAAAATCTTCGGCCCCACCAAGGCCGCCGCGCAACTGGAAAGCTCGAAGGACTACGCCAAGGCCTTCATGGTCCGGCACAACATCCCGACCGCGCGCTACGCCACCTTCACCGACCCGGCACAGGCGCACGCCTATATTGACCAGGAAGGCGCCCCCATCGTGATCAAGGCCGACGGCCTGGCCGCCGGCAAGGGCGTCGTGGTTGCGGCCACGCTGGAAGAAGCGCATGCCGCCGTTGACGCCATGCTGGGCGACGGCTCGATGGGCGCCGCGGGCGCTCGCGTCGTCATCGAAGAATGCCTGGTGGGCGAAGAAGCCAGCTTCATCGTCATGTGCGACGGCCGCAACGTGCTGGCGCTGGCCACCAGCCAAGACCACAAACGCCTGCAAGACGGCGATCAGGGTCCGAACACCGGCGGCATGGGCGCGTATTCGCCCGCGCCGATCGTCACGCCTGAACTGCACCACCGCATAATGCGCGAAATCATCCTGCCGACGGTGCAGGGCATGACGCGCGACGGCATTCCCTACACCGGCTTCCTGTACGCCGGCCTGATGATCGCCCCGGGCGATGATCCCGACCGCGAAATCAAGACGCTGGAATTCAACTGCCGCATGGGCGATCCGGAAACGCAGCCCATCATGATGCGCGTCAAGAGCGACCTGCTGGACGCGCTTGAGCACGCCGTGGACGGCACGCTGAACCAGGCCGACATCGTCTGGGACCGCCGCACGGCCTTGGGCGTGGTGCTGGCATCGCACAACTACCCGAACACGCCGCGCACCGGCGACGTCATCCGCGGCCTGCCCGCCGATGCCGAAGACTGCATGGTCTTCCATGCCGCCACCGAACGGGATGGTGAAGACACCAAGACCACCGGCGGCCGCGTGCTGTGCGTCACGGCCTTGGGTGACTCGGTCAAGATGGCTCGCGACCGCGTGTACGAAGCCATCGACGGCATCCATTTCGATGGCCGCCAGTACCGCAGCGACATCGGTTGGCGCGCGCTCAAGCCGTCGCAACAAAAGCCCAAGTCCAACGCGTAACCCCGGAAAGCGCTGATGAACGCCTTGCCCGTTGCCTCTGTCCGCGATTACCTCACCGGCTTGCAGGCGCGTATTGTCCAAGCGCTGGAAGCGGCGGAAGGCGGCCCCTTCCGCGCCGATGAATGGGTACGTCCGGAAGGCGGCGGCGGGCTGTCGCGGCTGCTGGAAGGCGGCAAGCTGTTCGAGCGCGCGGGTGTACTGTTCAGCCACGTCAAGGGCACCAAGCTGCCCCCGTCGGCCAGCGCCCACCGGCCCGAGCTTGCCGGCCGCGCCTGGGAAGCCATGGGCGTGTCCATGGTGCTGCACCCGCGCAACCCGTACGTGCCCACCACGCACATGAATGTGCGCATGTTTGTGGCGACGGCCCGCCCCGGGCATGATGAAGCCGACGTCTTCTGGTTCGGTGGCGGCATAGACCTCACGCCCTACTACCCTTTCGAAGACGACGCCCGGCATTTCCATACGGTCTGCCGCGACGCGCTGGCCAGCCACGGCTCCGATTACTATCCGCGCTACAAACGCTGGTGCGATGAGTACTTCTTCCTGAAGCACCGCAATGAAACGCGCGGCATCGGCGGCGTCTTTTTTGACGACCTGAACGCGCCTGGCTTTGACGCCTCGTTCGCGCTGACCCGCTCGGTGGGCGACGCGTTCCTGGACAGCTATCTGCCCATCGTCGAACGTCGCCGCGACATGGCTTACGGCGAACGCGAACGCGACTTCCAGGCTTACCGCCGTGGCCGCTACGTTGAATTCAATCTGGTGTTCGACCGAGGCACGCTGTTCGGCCTGCAATCCGGTGGCCGCACCGAATCCATCCTGCTGTCGATGCCACCCTTGGCGCAATGGCGCTACGACTGGCAGCCCGAAGCGGGCACGCCGGAAGCCGAGCTTGCCGCCTACCTGACGCCGCGAGATTGGGTTTGAAGCGCATCGGTCTGCTGGGCGGCAGCTTTGACCCCGTCCACGTCGCCCATGTCGCGCTGGCAAAAAGCGCGTTGGACACGCTGGATCTCGCCGCCGTGGAGCTCATTCCCGCCGGCAACCCGTGGCAGCGAGCAGCCCTGCACGCCACCGGCGAACAACGCCGTGACATGCTGGAACTGGCCATTGCCGGGCACGACGGCCTGGTCGTCAACCCCGTCGAAATCGAACGCGACGGCCCCACTTACACCATCGACACGCTGCGCGGCCTGCCCCAGGGCGCGCGCTATGTCTGGCTGCTGGGTGCCGACCAACTCGCCAACTTTTGCACCTGGCGCAATTGGCGTGACATCGCCAGCCTGGTGGATCTGGCCGTGGCCACCCGCCCTGGCACCCCGCTCTTGCCGCCCACGGAACTGACCACGTGGCTGCAAGACCAGGGCCACAGCCTGGAAGAATTGCCCTTTGCCCCCATGGCGGTGTCCGCTTCCGACATCCGTAGGCGGCTGGCCGCGGGCGAATCCACCGACGGCCTGTTGGCCCCGCCCGTCGCCGCCTATATTGCGGCGCACCAACTTTACCGATAAACCCACACCCGCCCGGCGCCGAAAGCGCCACGGAGCCGGCATCCGCCGTCCGTCCGCGGGTTATATTTGCAGCTATGGATATAACGAAACTCCAACGCGCCGTCATCGATGCCCTCGAAGACGTCAAGGCGCAAGACATCAAGGTCTACAACACCACGCATCTGACAAGCTTGTTCGATCGCGTCGTGATTGCCAGCGCCACCTCCAACCGCCAAACCCGAGCCCTCGCCTCCAGCGTGGCCGACCGCGGCCGTGCACTTGAACTGACCGGCATCACCATCGAAGGCGAGGACACCGGTGAATGGGTCGTCGTCGACCTCGGTGACGTCGTCGTGCACATCATGCAACCCGCCATCCGCCAGTACTACAACCTGGAAGAGATCTGGGGCGGCAAACCGGTGCGTGTAAAGCTGCTGCCGGAATCGACCCGGGCAGCGCCGATCCCCGCCGACAACGGCTACGACGACGCCGAAGCCTGAGTTCTTGCCGTGAAGCTGATTGTTGCGGCAGTGGGCACGCGAATGCCGGACTGGGTAGAGACTGCCTGGGCCGACTACGCCAAACGCCTGCCCGGCGATTGCGCGCTGGAACTGCGCGAGATCAAGCCCGAACCGCGCACAACCGGCAAGACGCCCGCCCAGATGATGGCGGCGGAAGCCAAGCGCATTGAAGCCGCTTTACCCGCCGGTGCGCTGCGGCTGGCGCTGGACGAACGCGGCCGCGACCTGACAACCATGGCCTTGTCGCAAAAGCTCGAACAGTGGCGCGCGGGCGGCCAGGACGTGGCTTTTCTGGTGGGCGGCCCGGATGGCCTGGACGCCGACTTGAAGGCCTCGTGCAGCGGGCAGCTGCGCTTGTCGTCGCTGACCTTGCCGCATCCCATGGTCCGCGTGGTGCTGGCCGAACAGCTCTATCGCGCCTGGGCCATCATGACCAATCACCCCTACCACCGCGCCTGACCGCAGCCAGGGCGGCGCCCCACTCGATTCCGCATGCCTCACACCGCCGCCCCTGACGCTTCCCCCGCTCGCCTCTACCTTGCCTCGGCCAGCCCTCGGCGGCGTGAACTGCTGACTCAGATCGGCCTTGTCCACACCGTCCTGCTGGTGCCTTCGCCTCCCGGCGAAGACGAGCCCCAACACGAAGGCGAAAGCGCCGCCGACTACGTGCAACGCACGGCGCGCGACAAAGCGCTGCGGGGCCGCGACTGGATGCGCGCCCACAATCTGCCTGATCTGCCCCTGTTGGCCGCCGACACGACCGTCATTTTGAATGGCTCGGTCCTGGGCAAGCCTGCCGACCGCGCGGACGCTGTGCGCATCTTGCGTGCCTTGTCCGGACAGGCGCATGAAGTCCGAACCGCCGTCGCAGTCTGCACGGGCGATCAGCTACTGGAAGCGGTGTCAGTCACCGACGTCCACATGCGCGACTTGAGCGACGACGAAATCGGCCGCTACTGCGATAGCGGCGAACCCTTCGGCAAGGCAGGCGCCTATGGCATCCAGGGCTTGGCCGGTACGTTCATTTCGCGCATTGCCGGCAGCTATACCGGCGTGATGGGCCTGCCGCTATTCGAAACGTCGAATCTGCTGCGAGCGGCAGGCATCCAGATTCCTTGAACGGCGTGGTGACACGCCCTGTCGTGTCATGCCCCGTCGTGTCACGCCCCGTAGTGTCACGCCCATAAGAAAATCCCCCGAGATCGTCGTGACCCGGGGGATTGTTTCATTCAAGGAAGCACCTTCGGACGTTACACCACCGTGTGGCCCAGCGTCGGCTGCGCGTCGTGCGCGGGCGCTTCAGAAGCCGGCACGACAGGCGCCAACTGCCCCTCCAACGCGGCGTGCAACTGCTCCTGATCCAGCTCCCCTTCCCAGCGAGCAACCACGACCGCGGCGGTGGCGTTGCCGACCAGGTTGGTCAAGGCGCGGCATTCCGACATGAAGCGGTCCACGCCCAAGATCAGCGTCATCCCCGCGATGGGCACCGAGGGCACCACCGACAAGGTGGCGGCCAGGGTAATGAAACCGGCGCCCGTGACCCCCGCGGCCCCCTTGGAACTGAGCATCGCGACAGCCAGCAGCAAGATCTGGTCGCCCAGCGACAAAGGAATGTCGCACGCCTGCGCGATGAACAGCGCGGCCATCGTCATATAGATGTTGGTGCCGTCCAGGTTGAACGAGTATCCCGTGGGCACCACCAGGCCAACCACCGACTTCGAACACCCGGCGCGTTCCATCTTCTGCATCAGCGTGGGCAATGCGGCTTCCGATGAACTCGTGCCCAGCACCAACAACAATTCTTCGCGGATGTAGCGCACCAGTTTCAGGATCGAAAAACCGTTGTAGCGGGCGACCAGACCCAGCACCACCACCACGAACAGCACCGACGTGGCGTAGAAGGTGCCCACCAGCATGGCCAGGTTCACGACCGACTTGATGCCGTACTTGCCGATGGTGAACGCCATCGCGCCGAACGCGCCGATGGGGGCCGCCTTCATCAGGATCGCAACCAGCTTGAAGATCGGCTGGGCCAGCGCGGTCATGAAGCTCAGAATCGGCTTGCCGCGCTCGCCCACCATGGCAAGCGCGATACCAAACAGCACCGCCACGAACAACACCTGCAGAATATCTCCGCCCACGAACGGACTGAAGATCGTCGTCGGGATGATGTTCATCAGGAAGCCGGTGATGGTCGAGTCGTGCGCCTTGGCCACGAAGCTGGCAACGGCCTTCTGATCCAAAGTGCTGGGGTCGATGTGCATCCCCGCGCCCGGCTGGACGATATGGCTGACGACCATGCCTACGATCAGGGCCAGTGTCGAAAAAGTCAGGAAGTACAGCATTGCCTTGCCGGCCACGCGCCCGACCTTTTTCAAGTCGCTCATGCCGGCGATGCCGGACGCCACGGTCAGGAAGATCACCGGCGCGATGATCATCTTCACCAGCTTGATGAAGGCATCGCCCAATGGCTGCATCTGCTGGCCGAGTTCAGGCTTGAACGCGCCCAGCAGCACCCCAATCACGATGGCGAAAATCACCTGCACATACAGGATTTGATAGAACTTCAGCTTGCGCACGGGCGCGCTCTGATCAACGTCGATCATCGGGTTTTGTCCCCACCAATGCCCCTTGCCCCACGCGGTTGAGCGCAGCGGGCGACAGGGCGTTTTCTGTTTTATGGCATTGCGTTGTGGTCGCATGCCGATTTCACCGCGCGCGCATGCGGCGCGGCTTAGCGGTGTATATGCAAGACCCATGCCAGGTGTGCCTGGTGCACCCAGCACAGGACAAGTCATTGATATTTAGGGGCTTTTCGATTCCCGGCGCAGATCCCAAGGCTTATCAATGGCGAGAAGTCGCACACAACTGCGCTAGAATGTGCGGAAGTCCGCACACCATGCCTAACTCCCAACCCTCTTCCTCCGTCGAGCATTCAGACGCAACGTCTTCCACGCTCGCCTCGCGACACGCTCCGCGCTCGTGGCGTGCGCGCGCATTGGGCATCCTGATCACGGTCGCCATCGTTGCTGGGGTCCTGCATATAGCCACGGAGTGGGCCCGCGATAACGCGATCAAGAGCGCGACTGCCCAGGCGCGCAGCGCCGGCCAGATCAACGCCGCCCTGCTGCGCAATAACCTCGACAAATTCCGGGCCCTGCCCTTCGTCTTGACTCGAGACGTTGACGTGCGCGCGGCACTGCAAGGCGCCTCGGCCGCCCAGATCGAATCCCTGGACGACAAATTTGACACGCTGACGCGCGGCGTCGGCGCCTCCGCCATCTATCTGCTGGATAAGACAGGGCTGGCCATCGCCGCCAGCAATTGGCGCGAGCCCGCCACGTTTGTCGGGGTCGACTATCAATTTCGCCCCTACTTCAAAGGCGCCGTCGCCAACGGCTACGCAGAGCACTTCGCCTTGGGCACGGTCAGCCACGAAGCCGGCTTGTACTTGTCGCGCCGCGTGGATGACGCCAACGGCGCCATGTTGGGCGTGATCGTATTGAAAGTGGATTTTCGCGGCTTGGAGTCCGACTGGCGGCAATCTGCCGCGCCCATCTTCGTCACGGACGAGCACGGCGTGGTGTTGCTGGGCAGCGTAGCCGCCTGGCGTTTCGACGTCTTGGCGCCTCTGGCACCCGACCTGGCGCAAACCTTGCGCACCAGCCTTCAATTTGGCGATGCGCCCTTCCAACCCTTGCCCCTGACGCCGCCTTTATCCCCGGTCAGCACCGGTCAATTGGTGCACGCCAACCACGCCTTGCCCCAGATTCCCAACGGAGCGCCGCTGCTGCACACCACCTTGCCCATCGCGGAGTCTCCGGGCTGGACGTTGCATTTACTGTCGCCCGTCCAAACCGCCATGAACCAGGCCATCGCCAATGCGCAATTGGCTGCCTTGCTGGTACAGGGCCTGCTGGCGGCGGCGATCGGCATCGTGCTCTATCGGCGCCATCGCAACCGCGAACGGGCTGGCCAGCAGGCCGCCATCCAGGCGCAATTGGCCGCATTGGTCGGTGAACGCACCGGCCAACTGCGCGAGCTCAATGAGCAACTGATGGACGAAATGGACGAACGGCAACGCGCCGAGGCGCGCCTGCACACGATGCAGGACGAACTTGTCCAGGCCAGCAAGCTGGCCTTGCTGGGACAGGTTGCCGCGGGGGTCGCCCACGAGATCAACCAGCCCGTCGCGGCGATCCGTGCCTACGCGGACAACGCCGCGGAGTTCCTGCGGCGCCAGGACGCAGAGGCCGCCAAAGAGAATTTGGGCACCATCGCCGCACTGACCGAACGCATTGGCCATATCACGGGCGAATTGCGCGCATTTTCACGCAAAGCCGGTGCATCGATAGGCCCCACCAGCCTCAACGAGGCCTTGGACGGGGCGTTGTTGCTGATCGGCCCCCGCGCGCGCAGGCAGGGCGTTGCACTGGTACGGCCGCCGGCTGACCAAGATGTACTCGTCCGCGCCGACCGCATCCGCCTGGAGCAGGTCTTGGTCAACTTGCTGCAAAACGCCATGGAAGCGTTGGAAGGCGTTTCCGACGGTCGAGTCATCGTCGCCTTGCAAGACCTCGGCACAACAGTGCAGCTTTACGTGAACGACAACGGCCCCGGGCTGTCGGACGACGCCCGGGCACGCCTGTTCACGCCTTTTTATACGACGAAGCCGGAAGGCCTGGGCTTGGGGCTGGTCATTTGCCGCGATATCGTGGCCGAATTCGGCGGCGACCTGCGCGCCAGCCATCCAGGTGAGCCCGGTTTTCCGACACCTCAGGGCGCCCAATGCGGCGCCGTGTTCATCCTTACATTACGCAAGGCAGACGCCGGCCACGGCGCTCAGGCCATTTCTTATCGCCATGATCCAAAACCCTGACACCTTTCCGTATGCGGGTCCAGCGCTTGACGATCGCGAGCCCGCTGCGCCCCATGTCGTCTTCATCGACGACGACGAAGACCTGCGCCGGGCCAACGTTCAAACTCTGAAGCTCCACGGCATGACCGTCGACGCACACGGAACCGCGCGGTCCGCACTTCCAGCCTTGCACCGCGACTTCGATGGCGTGGTCGTAACCGATATCCGCATGCCGGACATCGATGGCCTGCAACTGTTCAATCGACTGCGTGCCATCGACCCGGAACTGCCGGTCATCCTTATCACCGGCCACGGCGATATCGCGACCGCGGTCCAATGCATGCGCGAGGGTGCCTATGACTTCCTGGCAAAGCCCTATGCGCCCGACCGGCTCACCACCGCCATCCTGCACGCGGCCGAAAAGCGCCGTCTGGTGCTGGAGAACCGCCGCCTGCGGGACGCGGCGTTTGCGGTGCAAGCTGATGAAGTGCCCTTCATCGGCGCCACGCCCGCCATGCAGCGCATCAAGGAAACCCTGCGTCACATTGCGGATGCGGATGTCGATGTGCTGGTCGAGGGCGAAACGGGAACGGGCAAGGAGGTCGTGGCAACGGCGCTTCATCGACTCAGCCGCCGTCGCCATCGTGAATTGGTCGCCATTAATTGCGGCGCGCTGCCCGAAACCGTTATCGAAAGCGAGCTATTCGGTCACGAGGCCGGCGCTTTTACCGGAGCGCAAAAAAAGCGTGTCGGCCGGATCGAACATGCCAGCGGGGGAACCTTGTTCCTCGACGAAATTGAAAGCATGCCGCTAGCGGTGCAAGTGAAACTGCTCCGCGTACTCGAATCGCGTCAGATCACCCCGCTGGGCAGTAACGAGGTACGCAATCTGGATCTGCGCGTCGTGGCCGCCACCAAAGAAGATCTGGGCAGCCCAGCCATCCGGACCAAGTTTCGCGAAGACCTGTTCTACAGGCTGAACGTGGTCACCATCCGCATCCCACCGCTGCGCGAACGCCGGGACGACATCCCGCTGTTATTCGCGCATTATCTTGGGCACGCATCGCGTCGATTTCATCGCGACATCCCGGAGATGCCTGCCGCCATCAATCAGCACGTCATGACGCACGATTGGCCAGGCAATGTGAGGGAACTTGCCCACTTCGCCGAGCGCGTGGTGTTGGGGGTGCTGAGTATGCCAGAGTCAGGCGCAACCCAACAAAAGCAAGAAGCGCTCAGCCTGCCAGAACGCATGGAGAGCTTGGAAGCACAATTGATCCGCGATGCGCTTGCCGCCAACCAAGGCGACATCAAGGCCACACTCGAAACCCTTGGCATCCCGCGCAAGACCTTCTACGACAAACTCCAGCGCCACGGTATCGACCGTCAGCAATATCTGGCCAATTCGTAATCGAACAGCAGCGATCTCAAACAAAAACGCCTCGCGGGATGAGCCGCGAGGCGTTTTCAATTAATCATTATCGCGAAGATCAAATCTTGGGTCTGAAATCTAAAATCTCAAACCTAATATCAAAACCCAAAAAACAAAACCCAAAAACAAAACCCCACAGGATCACCTGTGGGGTTTTGCGCAATAAAAGCCTGACGATGACCTACTTTCACAGACGTCCGTCCACTATCATCGGCGCGAAGGCGTTTCACTGTCCTGTTCGGGATGGGAAGGAGTGGTACCACCTTGCTATGGTCGTCAGGCGTAACGGGTTGAGCGGCTGCGGGTTAACGCAACGGCTCCAATCTTGGAAGAAACACAACGTGTGGGTGACCAGAGGCAAGCTCGATGATCACGCACAAGGGGGATGTAATTGGTGTTGGCTGGCTGCCGACGGTGCAGCCAGATTTTGTATTGAACGACACTTGGAACGCTATACCACCAGGTCAATAACCATCAGTGTTATAGGATCAAGCCTCACGAGCAATTAGTATCGGTTAGCTTAACGCATTACTGCGCTTCCACACCCGACCTATCAACGTCCTGGTCTCGAACGACTCTTTAGGGGGATCAAGTCCCCGGGATACCTAATCTTCAGACGAGTTTCCCGCTTAGATGCCTTCAGCGGTTATCTCTTCCGTACTT
>NZ_JBHFIZ010000030.1:929-1866 GCF_057334535.1 Achromobacter colocynthidis | reverse complement strand
GCACGTTCCGATACATTACTCACCCGTTCGCCACTCGCCACCAGACCGAAGTCCGTGCTGCCGTTCGACTTGCATGTGTAAGGCATCCCGCTAGCGTTCAATCTGAGCCAGGATCAAACTCTTCAGTTTAATCTCTGTATTTGTTTCGTATTCTTGGTCCGAATAAATCCGAACCAGGTCATACGTCGCTACTCAAAGGAAGTGAGGTATGTTCTTAAACTTGACGTCTAAGGTACTTCACTTCTAGTGAGCACTTGATTTCATTGTGCTTGTGATAAAGCCAGGGTTTAACTCCCAACTTGATCACAGTGCATCGCATCAAGCGCCCACACTTATCGGTTGTTTAATTGTTAAAGAGCGGTGCTGCTGAATTCTGTACTACCAACTTCTTGCCACTTACTGAACTTGCTCGCTTCGCCGCGGCTTTCGCCTTGCGTCGCTTGCTGTTTTCAGCAGCAGAGAAACGAGATTATGAAGAAGTTTTTATCGCCTGTCAAATCAGTGTCGCATTTGTTTCGCTTAACGCGGATCAACTACTGCACTGCCTGACTTGCAGCCCCTTCAGGCCTCACTCACCAACATTTCTGCTGGCTTCTCTTTTAGCAACTATCGAAACATCGGGGATTACCCTGAACTTTCGGTAGCAGCCAAGCCCTCAACTATAACATCATTTTTGCAGCTTATGCAACCGGCCTTTGCCTCATTTGCACTGTCTTGCAACGCTGCTGCATTCTGAATCTCTTCATCCTACAGCGGCGAGAAGTATAGGTTCTCACTTATATAAAACAAAACCCCACAGGATCACCTGTGGGGTTTTGCGCAATAAAAGCCTGACGATGACCTACTTTCACAGACGTCCGTCCACTATCATCGGCGCGAAGGCGTTTCACTGTCCTGTTCGGGATGGGAAGGAGTGGTACCACCTTGCTATGGTCGT
>NZ_JBHFIZ010000030.1:0-909 GCF_057334535.1 Achromobacter colocynthidis | reverse complement strand
CTGTTTTCAGCAGCAGAGAAACGAGATTATGAAGAAGTTTTTATCGCCTGTCAAATCAGTGTCGCATTTGTTTCGCTTAACGCGGATCAACTACTGCACTGCCTGACTTGCAGCCCCTTCAGGCCTCACTCACCAACATTTCTGCTGGCTTCTCTTTTAGCAACTATCGAAACATCGGGGATTACCCTGAACTTTCGGTAGCAGCCAAGCCCTCAACTATAACATCATTTTTGCAGCTTATGCAACCGGCCTTTGCCTCATTTGCACTGTCTTGCAACGCTGCTGCATTCTGAATCTCTTCATCCTACAGCGGCGAGAAGTATAGGTTCTCACTTATATAAAACAAAACCCCACAGGATCACCTGTGGGGTTTTGCGCAATAAAAGCCTGACGATGACCTACTTTCACAGACGTCCGTCCACTATCATCGGCGCGAAGGCGTTTCACTGTCCTGTTCGGGATGGGAAGGAGTGGTACCACCTTGCTATGGTCGTTAAGCGTAACTGCTTGAACGGTTGACTAATCAGTCAACCCCTCGAATCTTTGGGTACTGCCTGGCACTACAAGAACACAAACCACATTCGTGATTGCAGTTACTACCCACAACCACACGCGAGTGTGTTCTCACTTATATAAAACAAAACCCCACAGGATCACCTGTGGGGTTTTGCGCAATAAAAGCCTGACGATGACCTACTTTCACAGACGTCCGTCCACTATCATCGGCGCGAAGGCGTTTCACTGTCCTGTTCGGGATGGGAAGGAGTGGTACCACCTTGCTATGGTCGTCAGGCGTAACGGGTTGAGCGGTTGCGGGTTAACGCAAAGGCTCCAATCTTGGAAGAAACACAACGTGTGGGTGACCAGAGGCAAGCTCGATGATCACGCACAAGGGGGATGTAATTGGTG
>NZ_JBHFIZ010000029.1:182611-252977 GCF_057334535.1 Achromobacter colocynthidis | reverse complement strand
ACCACGGGCTTGCGGCTGGGCGCGGGCTTCCAGTCGACCTTGTCTGGCACGATGTCGGCGGTGTAGCCGTAGCGCGTGCCATGTTCCGCGCCCGCGCTGTCTTCTTCCTGGCTGGTGTGCTGCACGCCGTGGTGGCGCATGCGCACCGGGCGCCAGCCCTGGTTCCAGTCTTCGCGCGGGTGGCCGGTTAGGTCGAAGGCCACGCCGGGAATCAGGCGGGCGTCGTCGCCCTGCACCTGCGCCATGCGCGCGTCGCGGCGCAGGCCCAGCAAGCGGCTTTGTGTGAAGGGCTTGCCGGCCTCGTCGCGCTTGTAGCGGCCGGGATAGTCGTAGCGTTCGTAGCGGCGGTCTTGATGCTGCAAGTCGCTGGCCACGTGCGTGTGTTCCTGGTCGTACTGCGGGTGGGTGTAGGTGTAGTCGCGCTGGGTTTGGCGCGCGGTGCGCAGTTGTTCGGTGTAGGTGAAGCGGCGCAGCGCGGGCTGGGCCGGGTCGCCGCCCGCCATTGCTTGGTACACGACGGGGCCGCCGGCGATTTCCCCATGAATGTAGATGCGGTCGCCGTGGATCAGGCCGTGGTTTTTTTCCGTATGCACATAGCGATGGAAATAGCCTTCCTCGGCGGCCAGCCGGGTAACGAAGTCCAGGTCGGTTTCCCCGGCTTGCACGCAGTATTCGCGCGGCAGGTGCGGGTTCGTGGTGACCTGTTCATAGTCGGTGATGTGGTGGCGCTTGAAGACATCGGCCAGGATTTCCGGCACGGACAGTTGCTGATAGATGCGCCAGTCCGAACACAGCGCCAGGCGCGATAGCGAGGGTTCCAGCACGGCGCGGTAGCGCGTGCGCCGAAAGCCCGTGTCGCCTTGCTCGAAAGCGGTGACGATGCCATGCACATGGCGCACGGGCGTATCGCCCCGCCACAGCGTGAAGAGCGCCGTCTGGTCCAGCATGGCGCCGAAGTCGATGGCGGGGTTGAAGCTGGACAAGTCCAGCTCCAGCCGATAAGTCTCGGACAGGGCTTCGTCCAGCGTGAATTCAATGACGTCGAATTCCACGCCGCGCGCGGACGACACGAAGGTAAAGCGCAGATCGGATGAGTGGGGCATGGTGGGTTCCTGGGCAGGCGCACCGCAATACGCGCGGCCCAGATCTCAATGCAACTTCCATGCCAGCTTCCCGCTTCGAGCACTAAACGCAATGGATTCATTGACTTACGATTCAGCAGCGGCATCCACCGCCGGAAATTTGCCGCGAAACCGCTGAAAACACGCGTTTTCCGGGGGAAATCAGGCCAGATTTGACCCGCTTTCTGCTAAGTGATTGATTCATAGGGATATGTACCGGGCCAGATTTGGCCCGATCGGGTCAAATCTGGCCCAGCAGGCGGATATACCGCGATTTCGGCCGCGATCGACGCGATAGCGCCCCCGCCCCCTAGCCATGCGTGTTCCGCATGGCCTTGATCAAATCCGGCATGCCTTCCCTGCCCCGATCGTCCCTACCATTAAGCCTTCCGGCGACGGCGCCCTTCGCGCCAGCCACATCACAACAAGGCAAGGGGCAGATATGGGTCAACCCGTCCAGGCGGCGCTGCGAGCCGGCACGCTGACCGGCGTGCAGGAAGCCAGCGGCGTGTGTCGCTACAGCGCCATTCCCTATGCGCAGGCACCTGTGGGCAGCCTGCGCTTTGCGCCGCCGCAGCCGCCAACGTGGCGCGGCGAGCGCGACGCCACCCGGCCAGGGCCGGTATCGCCACAACTGCCCTCGCGGCTGCGCGAGGCCATGGGCGATTTCGATACCCCGCAATCCGAAGACTGCCTGCACCTGACGGTGTGGACGCCCGCCGCGGACCAACAGCGCCGGCCGGTGGTCGTGTGGTTGCACGGCGGCGCGTGGCAAAGCGGTGGCGGCGCGCAGGATTGGTACGACGGGGCAGGCCTGGCGGCGCGCGGTGATCTGGTGGTCGTGGCCGTCAACTATCGCCTGGCTGCGTTGGGTTGGCTCTATGTGCCGGGGCAGACCGCCAACGTGGGCCTGCTGGACCAGGAGGCCGCCATTGATTGGGTGCTGGACAACATCCAGGACCTGGGCGGTGACCCCGAACGCATCACGCTCATGGGCCAATCGGCTGGCGCGTCGTCCATCTGCGCGATGTTGGCGCGCCGTCCGCGCTTTTCGCGCGCGATTCTGCAAAGCGCCGCGCTGGGTCGGGGGTTTCGTACCGCGTCCCAAGCCGACGCGCTGGGCCGTGCCTTTCTACAAGCCGCCGGCGTCGATACCCTGGAAGCCGCGCGGGCGCTTCCCGTGTCGGCATTGCTGGCCGCGCAGCAGGCGCCCGCCGTGGCCGACGCGCTACGCGCCGAAGGCAGCAGCCGCAGCCAATTCGGCCCCGTTCTGGATGGACAGGTATTGCCTGAAGACATTGCGCCGGCACTGCGCCAGGCCACGTCGCGCGCGGATGTGCTGGTGGCGTATACCCGCGACGAAATGGCCGCGTTTCCGGGCCATGCCGTGGATGCGGCCAGCAGCAAGATGGGTGACGAGGTTTTCGGCGCGCCTTCCCGCCTGTGGGCGCAAGAGGCGTTGGCCCAAGGTCGCCAAGCCTGGTTGGCGCGCTTTGACGTGGCGCCTTCTGTGCGCTTCGGCGCCTGCCATTGCATTGAATTGCCCTTCGTGTTCGGCACGCTGTCGGCTTTTGCCGATGCGCCCATGCTGGCAGGGTTGGGCCAAGCTCAAGCTGAACAGTTGGTGGCGCAGACCCAGCGTGCATGGATAGCGTTCATACGCGGCGATGCACCTGACTGGCCGATGGCGCCGCATCAGCAACTGCTGGCCTGAGCGATCGGGCGGCGCACTCAGACAAATAAGCAAAGCAAACAAACCAAGCAACAAAACAAGGGGAATTCCATGTTCAAGCAAACCGTGCTGGCGCTTGCGCTGCTGGCTCCATTGGCCGTTCAGACCGCGCAAGCCGCCTATCCCGACAAGCCGGTGAAAATCATCGTGTCGAATCCGCCGGGAGGGCCGGTGGACGTGATGCTGCGCGTTCTGGCCAGCAAGCTTGGCGCGGCCTGGGGCCAGCCCGTGGTGGTGGAAAATCGGCCCGGCGCGTCCGGCATCATCAGCACCAGCGCGCTGGTCAAGTCCGCGCCCGACGGCTACACCCTGGGCATGGTGGTGGCCTCGTCGGTCACCATCGTGCCCTTCGCGGTCGACAGCCTGCCGTTCGATACGGAAAAAGACCTGCAACCCATTTCACTGGTGGCGCGCACGCCGTTCATTTTCATCGTGCCCAAGGACAGCCCCATCAAGACCTGGGACGACTTTGTGCGCGAGAGCAAAACGCGCAGCCTGAGCGTGGGCTCGTTTTCAATCGGCACCGCGTTCCACCTGGTGTGGGAACAGACCGCGCGGCGCGCGGGGATCACGGCCTTGTACGTGCCATCGTCGTCATCGGGCAAAACGCAAAATGACCTGATCGGTGGCCAGTTGGATGTGGGCCTGGATGCGCCCTCCAGTTCGAAGGGCTTGATCGACAGCGGTCGGCTGCGTGCGTTGGCCATTACCAGCCCGCAACGTTTCGGCGGCTTGCCCGACACGCCGACGCTGAAGGAGTCCGGCTTGAAAGACTACGCGCCGCAACCCTGGATTGGCCTGATGGCGCCTGCGGGCGTGCCGCAAGACCGCGTGGCGCTGATTCAGAAAGCCGTGTCGGACATCTTGAAGCAACCCGAGATGCGCGCCCAGATGGAAACGCTGGGGATGATACCCATCGGCAGTACCCCTGCGGAACTCGCGGCCACGAT
Organism: Achromobacter colocynthidis; assembly: GCF_057334535.1. Taxonomy (NCBI): domain Bacteria; kingdom Pseudomonadati; phylum Pseudomonadota; class Betaproteobacteria; order Burkholderiales; family Alcaligenaceae; genus Achromobacter; species Achromobacter colocynthidis. Next base: position 249,174 of record NZ_JBHFIZ010000029.1, on the reverse strand, counting down.
CAAGGCGGATCGCGCCGATATGGCGCCGCTGATCAAGGAGCTGGGAATCAAATTGCAGTAGCGAAAATTTCACGGCTCGGAATCAAATGGGCCGGAATTTAAGCATCCGTAACAAACGCGCCAGCCGCGCCACGCTTGGGTAAGATCCTCAGCCAATAACAGGTTAACAACCACGAGGAGACCACCCCATGCCGTCTTGCAAACCGCTGTTCCGGCTGGCGCCGCTGGCGCTCGCCGCCCATCTTCTTTTCGCTGGCCCGGCCGCCGCGCAACCGGCGCCCGGTACGCAAGGCCCGCTGATGCCCGCGCCCAATGCGGCGCTGTCCGAGCAGATCGAGCAGCGCGCCCGTGCCATTGAGGACAAACTCATCGCGTGGCGCCGCGACATTCATCAGCACCCCGAATTGGGCAACCAGGAAACGCGCACCGCCAAGCTGGTCGCCGACCATCTGCGCGCGCTGGGCATGGACGTGAAGACAGGCGTGGCGGGCACGGGCGTTGTTGCCGTGCTCAAGGGCGGCAAGCCTGGCGCCGTCGTCGCGCTGCGCGCCGACATGGATGCGCTTCCCGTCAAGGAACAGGTGGACGTGCCCTTTGCGTCGAAAGCCAAGGGCACGTATCTGGGCAAGGAAGTCGACGTCATGCACGCCTGCGGCCACGACACCCACACCGCCATCCTGATGGCCACGGCCGAAGTGCTGGCCGGCATGAAAGACCAGTTGCCCGGCAGCGTGAAATTCATCTTCCAGCCCGCCGAGGAAAGCCCCGCCGACTTCGAACCCGACGGCAAGAAGATCTGGGGCGCCAAGATGATGGTGCAGGAAGGGGTGTTGGAAAATCCCAAGGTGGACGCCATCTTCGGCCTGCACGTGTCCAGCGCCTATCCGGCGGGTTGGCTGTCGTGGCGCAGCGGCCCCGCCATGGCGGCGGCGGACCAGTTCTGGATCGACGTCACCGGCAAACAGACGCACGGCGCGCGCCCCTGGTCGGGCATTGATCCTATCGTCGTCAGCTCGCAGATCATCCTGGGCTTGCAGACCATTCCCAGCCGCCAGCTCAACAGCATGCTGGAGCCCGCCGTCATCACCGTGGGCGCCATCCACGGCGGCAACCGCATGAACATCGTGCCGGACAGCGTGGCCATGACGGGCACCATCCGCACCTACGACGAAGGCATGAAGAAAGACATCCACCAACGCATCGCCCGCACCGCCGACATGATTGCGCAAAGCGCCGGCGCCCGCGCGGATGTGCGCGTCGTTGAGCTCTACAACGCCACCGTCAACCCGCCTGCCTTGACCGAGCAAATGGGCGCGACGTTGCGGCGCGTGGCGGGCGAAGGCAACTACGGCCTGCAACCCAAGTCCACGGCGTCGGAAGACTTTTCCTTCTATCAGGAAAAGGTGCCGGGCATGTTCTTCTACTTGGGCGTAACCCCCAAGGGCACCGACGTGGACAAGGCCGCCCCCAACCATTCGCCGCGCTTTTACGTGGATGAATCGGGTTTGATCAACGGCGTGCGCGCCTTGTCCAACCTGACCATCGACTACCTGGCCCGCGCGCAACAAGGAACCTGACCTACGCCTTGCGGCCATCCCGCATTGACGCCCGGCCAGGCCCTGGATACATTGGCCGGCAACCCTGCGCCATCGACATCGATGGCGTTGTCTTTTTTACCCCGAGTGCGTTTGCGTTTGCGTCTGCGTTTAGGTGTACGTGTACGTTTACGGCGCGGGGCCAATCCGCATCAACCCAGGAATTTCCGTGAACAGCTACCGCGTCGGCATCGCCGGCTTCGGCGCCATCGGCCAGGCCGTGGCGCAATCCCTGGATGCCGGGCTACCCGGCCTGACCCTTGCCGCCGTTGCGGTGCGCGACCCCAATGCCCCGCCCGATTTTGCTTGGACCCAGGCAGCACCGGTCTTCACCACCATCGACGCGCTGCACGAGCATTGCGACGTGGTGGTGGAATGCGCGCCCGCGTCGGTGTTCCGCAACATTGCGGAGCCCGTTTTGCGCGCCGGCAAGAAGATGGTCGTGCTGAGTTCCGGCGCGCTGCTGCGTAACGATGACCTGATCGAACTCGCCCGCCAGCATCACGGGCAGATCCTGGTGCCGTCGGGCGCCATCCTGGGGCTGGACGCCATCACCGCCGCCGCCGAAGGCGTCATCCACTCCGTCACGATGATCACCCGCAAGCCGCCGCGCGGCCTGATGGGCGCGCCCTACCTCACCGACAACAACATCAATCTTGAAGGCCTGACCGAACCGCGCCTGATCTTCCGGGGATCGCCGCGCGAAGCCGCCACGGGCTTTCCGGCGAACTTGAACGTGGCGGTAAGCGTGTCCTTGGCGGGCATCGGGCCCGACAAGACCACGCTGGAAATCTGGGCCGACCCGTCCTTGGAACGCAATGTGCATCGCGTGGAAGTCGTGTCGGATGCCGCCATGTTCTCGATGGAAATCCAGAACATTCCGTCCGCCAACCCCAAGACCGGCCGCATCACCGCGCAAAGCGTCATCGCCGCCTTGCGCAAGCTGACCGGGCCGTTGCGCGTGGGCACCTGAGCCGAATCACGCGGCTTCGCGCAGCGCGGGCTCGTCCTGGGGCGGCGCCATGGGGCCGGTGCTCCACCCGCCCGCGCCGTCCAGATGCAGCCGATGGGTATGGAACGGGTCCAGCGTGCTGCGATGCCCCACGCTGACCAGCATGCAGTCAGGCAAGGCGCTGCGCAGCAGGCCGTACAGCATGTGCTCCAGCCCTTCGTCCGTGGCGGACGTGGCTTCGTCCAGGAACACGATGGCCGGGCGGTTGAACAGCACGCGCGCAAACGCCACGCGCTGCTGCTCACCAATAGACAGGATGCGCGACCAATCCGCTACCTCGTCCAGCCGGTGGCTCAGATGCCCCAGGTTGACTAGGCGCAGCGCATCCGCCAGCCGCGCGTCGTCTTGCGGCAACGCTTGGCCCGGATAAGCCACCGCACTACGCAGATCACCCAGCGGCAGATACGGCCGCTGCGACAGGAACAAGGCCGCCGTTCCCTCGGGCCGCCGCACATGGCCTTGCGCATAGGGCCACAAGCCCGCCAGCGCGCGCAACAAGGTGGTCTTGCCGCTACCGGACGGCCCCTTGATCAGCAAGGTCTGCCCCGGACGCAAACGCAGGTTCAAGCCTTGCAGCAAGGCGTGGCCGTCGGGGCGCCTGACCGTCACGTCATTGATGTCCAGGCCGTCGGGCAAGGGTTCCGTATCTACCGAGGGCAACGCACGCGCGGCTTCGTTGGCGTCCAGAAAACCATTCAGCCGGTCCAGCGTTGCGCGGTACTGCGCGAAACTGTCGTAAGACGTACGAAAGAACGACAGCGCGTCCTGCACCTGGCCGAACGCCTGCGAGGTTTGGATGACGTCACCCAGCTTGATCGCCCCGCTGAAAAAGCGCGGCGCTTGCAGGATGAAGGGAAACACCACCGCCACCTGGCTTACCGACAGGTTGAAGCCGTCGAACTTCAGACCCCGATAGACGCGCGCCCACAGATTGGCGATGTAGGCGCTGAAGCGCGTCCACAAGTTGCCGCGCTCAACCGCTTCGCCTTGATAGAACGCCACGTTCTCAGCGTTTTCGCGCAGCCGGACCAGCGCATAACGGAAGTTGGCGGTCAGCCGTTCAGACAGGAAATTCAACTTGATCAGCGGCCGGCCGATCTTGAAGGCGAACCACGTGGCGACGATGACGTACAGGAACACCACGAACACCATGGCACGCGGAATTTCCACGCCCGCCACCGTCAAGGGGCCGGACAAGCCCCACAAGATGCCGGTGAACGCCACCAAGGACACAATCGCGCTTAACGCGCCGATGGCGAGCGTGCGCGACCCGGTCACGAACATCGAGATGTCTTGTTCGATGCGCTGGTCGGGGTTGTCCACGGGCTCATCCACGAAGTGGCCCCGATAGTACGCGCCCGCGCCCAGCCAGTCCCGCGTGAGTCGGTCGTTAAGCCACACGCGCCAATGGATGTCGAAGGCCTGGCCCACGTAGCTGTCGGCCAGCGCGCGCACCACGTGCACACAGGCCAGCACCGAAAAAATGCCCAGAAAGCGCCAGAACGCGGTCTGGTCCAGCGCTTGCAGCGCGCTGTAAAAGCCGTTGTACCAAAACGAGAACAGCACCGTCATGCGCACGGCGGCCATGGCCAACAGCAGCAACAAGGCCAGTGTCAGCAAGGGTCGCCAACTGCGCCGGGGCGTCAGATACGGCCAGGCCAGGCGCCAGAACTTGCGCCCCCAATCGGTCGTGCGCGCCAGCACCACGGCCACCACGGCCAACGCCACTGCCGTGATGCCAAACGCGCTCGCCAGCCAGATGGCGCTGTCCACCAATTGCTGCTGCCAGTTCAGATCCATCGACACGCCCCTATCAACACCGATCCTGGTTAGACGGGGCCTTTGTTCGGGGTTCCACGAAAAATGCGGTCTTAAGCGTCGCTTAAGCGTTCTGGCTGGGTAGCTGAAGGCGGAATGAAAGGATGGGACGCATCAGCGCGTGCCCAGGTCCAGATTGGCGAACACATCAGCCAAGCCAGGCACCGAGCGCGCGGGCCAGATGGCGCTCAGGTCGAAGCTGGGTAGCGCTTGGCCGTCGCGCACTTCGCAAAAGCGCACGCCGCCAAAATTCATTGTGCGGATCCAACTGGGCAGCAAGGCCACGCCGCATCCACCGGCCACGCAAGACAGCACCGTCAGCGTGCGGTTGGCCTCTTGCGCGACTTGCGCGTCGTGGCCGCCCTTGCGCATGGCGTCCAGAATGCCCGCATAGAACGCCGGCAGTTGCGCCTGCGGATACATCACCAGCCCGGCTTGCGCGATCTGCGCCATGGATACCGTGCCGTCGTCGGCCACGTCGAACTCATCCGGCACGGCGGCCACCAAGCGGTCGCGCAGCAGTTGCCGTTCGCGCATGCGCCCGCCCACCGCTACCGGCGTGTGCATCAGGCCGATGTCGATCTCGCCCGTTTGCAGGGCATCGGCCTGCTCGGCATTGCTCATCTCGCGCAGAATCACGCGCACGCCGGGCGCCTGCCGCCGCATTTCGCGCAGCGCGCGGGGCAAGGTATCGAACAACGCCGACGACACCAGGCCCACCGTCAACTGCCCTGCGCTGCCGCGCCCGATCTCGCGCGCGCGGTGCGCCGCCGCGTCGATGCGTGCCACGCTGATGCGCACGTCTTCCAAAATGGCCAGCGCAGCCGGCGTGGGCGCAGCGCCCAGGCGCGATCGCTCAAAGAGGCGCACGCCCAGATCTTTTTCCATGCGGCTTAGCGCCTGGCTAAGGGCGGGTTGCGCAATGCCTAGCCATTCAGACGCGCGGCTCACGCTGCCGTGATCCACCACCGCCAGGAAATATCGCAGGTGCCGGGTTTCCATATTGATTCGATATATAAATCGCACATTTAACCAATAGAAAACTATACCTCGACTCCCTAGAATCCGGCCTATAGAAGAGCGCGCGGCCATGCCCGCGCCACGGACAGGAGACTGATTTGCCCCCGCTTTCGACCGGCGCCGCCGTCGACACCCACGCACACGTATTCCGGCAAGGCCTGGCGCTGGCCGGCACGCGCCGCCATACACCGGACTACGACGCCACCCTGGCCGACTACCTGGCCCTGCTGGACGCGCACGGCTTGAGCCATGGCGTGCTGGTGCAACCCAGCTTCCTGGGCACCGACAACAGCCACATGGTGCAAGCGCTGCGTGCGGCGCCCGAACGATTGCGTGGAGTGGCCGTGGTGGCGCCGGACATCACGGACGCGCAGCTACAAGCGCTGGCCGACGCCGGCGTGGTGGGTATCCGCTTGAATTTGATTGGCCTGCCCGCCCCCGCGCTGCACGCCGCCCCTTGGCAGGCCCTGCTGGCCCGCGTGAATTCGCTGGGCTGGCATGTGGAAGTCCATTTGCAGGCCGCGCGTTTGCCCGAGGTCTTGCCCGCGTTGCTGGCGGCGGGTTGCCGCGTGGTGGTCGACCACTTCGGCCGCCCCGATCCGGCGCTGAGTGTGTCCGACCCCGGCTTTGCCTACCTGCTGCAACACGCCGACAGCGGCCAGGTCTGGGTGAAGCTGTCAGCCCCCTACCGCAACTGGGTGGGCGCTGAATGCGCCGCGTCTGGTCGGCAGGCCACGCAGCTTTTGCTTCAGGCCTACACGGCCGAACGCCTGATGTGGGGCAGTGACTGGCCGCACACCGAACATCGCGACGTAGCGTCCTACCCCGCGGCCACGCAATGGCTGGACGCCTGGATCGACGACCCAACGCAACGGCGCAGCGTACTTGCGGATACGCCGTTGCAATTATTCCAATTCCAAGGAGACAAACCATGAACTCATTCTTCAAACGACTGGCCCACCGTGGCAGCGTGCTAATGGCGGCAGGCCTGCTGGCGGGCGCCGCTGGCGCCGCTTCGGCGGCCTATCCCGAACGCCCCGTCACCCTGGTGGTGACGTACCCGCCGGGCGGCACCGTAGACGTTGTCGCTCGCCTCATCGGCCCGAAGCTGGCCGCCGAATTGGGTCAGCCCGTGGTGATTGAAAACCGGGGCGGCGCGGGCGGCATGATCGGCGGCGCCGTCGTGGCCAAGGCGCAGCCCGACGGCTACACCTTGATGCTGGACGCCTCCAACCACGCGCAGAATCCCGCGCTGCATTCCAAGATGCAGTTCGACACGCTGACCGCCTTTGCACCTGTCTCGCTGCTGCTGCGCGTGCCCAACGTGCTGGTCGTGACGCCGTCGTATGAAGTGAAGTCGGTGGCTGACCTGATCCGCCTGGGCCAGCCCGATGCCAAGGAACCGGTGTACTTCGCGTCGGCCGGCCCCGGCTCGGCGCAGCACCTGGCCGGTGAGTTGTTCAACCTGCTTGCCAAGACGCATCTGCAACACGTGGCCTACAAGGGCGGCGGCCCGGCCATGATCGACGTCATGTCGGGCCAGGTGCCCGTCATGTTCGCCAGCATGGGTTCGGCGTGGCAGCACGTGAAGAACGGCAAGCTGCGCGCGGTGGCTGTCGGCGGTTCGGAGCGTTCCAAGGCCGCCCCCGATCTGCCCACCATCGCCGAGTCCGGCGTGCCGGGCTACGAAACCTATGAATGGAACGCCGTGTTCGCGCCGGCCGGCACGCCGCCCGCCATCGTGGACCAGGTGTCGCAAGCGCTGGCCAAGGTGTTGAAGGACCCCGCCATCGCCGCGCAGTTGGCCGGGATCGGCGCGGAACCCATCGGCTCGACCCCCGCCGAACTGGACACCTTCCGCCGCGCTGAAATCGCCAAATGGCAGCGCGTCGTCAAGGAAGCCAATCTGAAACTGGATTAAGACCCGCCTGGCCTGCCGGCACGATAGGCCGGGTTGGCCGGGTTTGCTGAACGCCGCCGGACTTGCGGCGCCCTACGGGGCGCCGTTTTTTTTGGATGCGCGCTCGGGGCTATCATTGCGGCTTGGGCAAAACACATCGCAAAGAGCTGCAAGATGGACAAGATTCGACTCGACAAATGGCTGTGGGCCGCGCGCTTCTACAAGACGCGCAGCCTGGCCGTGCAAGAGATCGGCAAGGGCCGGGTTTTCGTCAACGACCAGGCCGCCAAACCGTCGCGCGAAGTCTCGGCCGGCGACCGCATCACCATCCGCAAGGAAGACCCCGCGCTTCAAGTGCGGGTGGTCGCGGTCAGCGGCGTGCGCGGCCCCGCGCCGGTTGCGCGCCTGTTGTATGAAGAAACGCCCGACAGCATTGCCGCGCGCGAACGCGCGGCGGAAATGCGGCGCCTGGCGCCGGAACCCGCATTGGGCATTGAAACCGGCCGCCCCACCAAGCGCGACCGCCGGCTGATCGACCAGATGCGAGGCAAGTAAACCCCCATGAAACGCAGCTCAACCGGCGGCCTGGTCTATTCCACCGAAACCGGCCGCATGTGCCCGACATGCCGCCAGGCGCTTGCGCAATGCCTATGCAAAGCCGCCGCCCGCGCCACGCCCACGGGTGACGGCGTGGCGCGCGTATCGCGCGAAACCAAGGGACGCGGCGGCAAAAGCGTGACGGTCGTGCGCGGGCTGGCACTGGACCCGATAGCGCTTGCCGCCCTGGGCAAGCAACTGCGCACCGCATGCGGCTCGGGTGGCACCACCAAGGATGGCGTGATCGAGGTACAGGGCGATCACTGCGAACGCATCATCAACGCGCTGACAAGCAGCGGCCATCGCGCCAAGCGCGCGGGCGGCTGAACCGGACGAGACACTCATGAATGATCTGCCAATAAGCAGCGTGGTCAGTTGGCACGCGCATGTGTACTTCGACGCGGCCAGCCGCGACGCCGCGTTGGCGTTGCGCGAACGCGTGATTGCGCAGTGGGACGGCAAGATGGAAATGGGGCGCTTCCATGAGCGCCCCGTTGGTCCCCACCCGCTATGGAGCTACCAGATTGCGTTCGCCCCCGAGCACCTTGCCGGCATCGCCACCTGGCTCACGCTGAACCACGGTGCGCTGGACGTGTTCATGCATCCAAACACGGGCGATTCGCTGCGCGACCACCGCGATTGCGCGGTGTGGATCGGGCACAGCCATGTGCTGAACCTGCACGCGCTGGGCGGCTGAGCCGACAGGTGTGGGGCGGCTGACCCCACGGGGTGTGGGGCAAGGCCTTACAGCGCGCGGCCCACGATCAGTGGGTCCAACGCCAGGCCGGGCTCACCGCTCTTGCCCTCGTAGGGCAGGCGGTTCAGCACATAGCGCATCGCGTTCAAGCGCGCGCGCTTCTTGCAATCCGACTTCACCACGATCCACGGCGCGTCCGCGGTATCCGTATGCGCGAACATCGCCTCCTTGGCGCGCGTGTAATCGTCCCACTTGTCCAAGGACGCCAGGTCCACCGGGCTCAGTTTCCACTGCTTCAGCGGATGCACCTTGCGTTGCAAGAAGCGGCGACGCTGCTCTTCACGGCTGACCGAAAACCAGAACTTCACCAGGTGGATGCCGCTGGATACCAGGTGGCGTTCGAAGTCCGGCACCTGACGCAAGAAGTCCAGGTATTCCTGCTGCGAGCAAAAGCCCATCACGCGCTCAACCCCGGCGCGGTTGTACCAGGACCGATCGAACATCACGATCTCGCCGGCGGTGGGCAGGTGCTGCACATAGCGCTGGAAGTACCACTGGCCCTTTTCGGTATCCGACGGCTTTTCCAGCGCCACCACGCGCGCGCCACGCGGATTCAAGTGTTCCATCATGCGCTTGATGGTGCCGCCCTTGCCCGCCGCGTCGCGCCCTTCAAACAGAATCACCACGCGCTGCCCGGTGGCCTTGACCCAGGCTTGCAGCTTCAGCAACTCCACCTGCAACTGGTACTTCTGCTTTTCGTAATTGCGGCGCAACATGCGGTGGCGATAGGGGTAGATGCCTTCGCGCCAGTCCATCGCCAGCTCTTCGTCGGGGTTGCGCCGCGTGGCGGGCGCCTGCGTGTTGGCCTCCAACAGCGCGCGATGCACGGCGCGCGCGTCGTCGGCCGACAGTTCCTCGATGACGGAACGCAGCGCTTCATGGGCTTGCGCTTCCGGGCCTACGGTATAGCGGCGGGCAATGTCGGCCAGCACCGACACCGTTTCCTGCCGCGCGGCGTCTTCCCGGGCCACCACCTGGGCCGCCGCCTGCGCTGCTGCCTGGGTCGCTGCCTGGGTCACTGACTCGGTCGCTGCCGGGGTCACTGCTTGCTTACCTCGCGCCACCCGTGCCTTGTCGGCCTTGTCAGGGGACGACCCCGTGGCCGTAGCGCTTCGGGTTGCGGCGCTACGTTTGACGACGCTTGGCGACGCAACGCGGCGCTTGCGCGGCGCTGCGGCAACATTGTCCGGGGTGGCTTGCGGTGTCTTGTCTGTCATCGATCCTGTCCTTGCTGCGCTTGTCGTCTGCCCACACCGGCCAGCCCAGGAAGAGCGGCCCGTCAAAGGCAAGGCGCAACCCTACCTGCTTGCATGCGGCGTGGAATTGACGAGAATCAAAGGTTGTAACATTCTTTACAACACCAGGCGCCGCTACACTGCCGAATCCTCATCGCTCCCTGCTTCTCATGTGGTCACGCATCAAGCGTTTTCTGTCCGGCCCGCCCCCGCCTGAAGATCCTTTCCGGCAAACCGTGAGCTTCGACGAGGCCGGATTCACCCGGCACTGCGAGCTGGCGCGCGCGATGGGCTTGCAAGCGTTCTGGCCTTGGGCGGACGTGCACGAGTTCGGCTTTTCATTCCAGCGCTCGCTCTATCCCGACCCCTGGTATGGCGACTACACGGAAAGCCTGTGGTACCTGTGGGTGCGCTGCGAAGACGGCGACATGATGCGGGTGTTCATTGATGACAGGCTGCTGGACGCCGACCACTTGCCGCCCGCGCTGCTGCGCAACCTGCCCGGGCTGGACATCGGCGTGTTGCACGTCGGGCTTGCCACCGCGCGCCGCGGGCTGCGCCATTTCAAAGGTGAAGGCGAATGGGCGGCCTGGCGCCGCGATGCCGCCGGGGCATAGCGCGGCAGGCGGACGCTTGGCACGGCACTTGCTGACGTTGAATCCTTCAATCGCCTTCATTGACGTTGTCAAACCCGCTGACTACAGTCAAGCCCAATGACCCCATTTTTCGGTGCGCCATGAACTCCCAGGAAAACACGCTCTCGCCATGGAAGCGCTTACGCGCGCACCGTGGCGGGCGCGTCGCGTTAAGTGCAGGCTTGATCGTGCTGGTGGCCATCGTGGCCACGCAGGGCTATGACCGCTTGGGCGAACGTGCACAGGAAAAGGTCGCCACCGCCGAAATCCGCAAAGTCGCCGACACGCTCAGCCAGATGGTGGCGGGCGCCGAAGGCGAGCCCGACACGCTGCCGTCCATCGACCCCACGCCCAAGGCCAAGGGCTTCTATGGCGAACTGGAACGGGCCGTGAAGACCGTGGCCAGTGAACGGGTGGCGCAGCACAAGGCCTATCTGACCGAACTGAAAGACATCGGCATGCCCCGGCTGCTGGATGCGCACCGGCTGGCGCTGGACACGGGCCTGGTGGAAAGCCGGATGATTCTTGAGCAGGCCGAACGCCTGGTGCCGAAGTATCGCGACCAGAGCATACGGGTGCTGCAAGACATGCCGGAACTGATCCGGTCGCTGGCCATCCGCGAACCCGAAAAGCAGAAGATGATGAGCACCCTGACCTCGACCCTGGCGCGCCGCAGCGACAGCCTGGGCAAAGTCTGGCTGCTGGAAACGCGCATCCTGCACGAGTTCGGCCAGATGATTTCACTGCTGGATGACAACCGCCAGTATTGGTACGCCGACCACGACGAACTGATGTTTGAACGCGACGGCGATTTGAAGCGGTTTCACCAGCACATGGTGCAGATCAACAAGATGGCGCTTGAACAGGAACAGTTGGGCAAGCAGCAGTTGGCAAATCTGTTTGCGGTACTTCCTTAAGCCTTCCTGCGACGCGGCCCCGCACCACCCCATCAGAACGGCTTGACCACTACCAGCGTCACGATGACCGCACACGCGATCACGGTGAATGGAGCATAAAGGTCTACCAGCGGCGGGCGCTTGAGCGAGCCGTTGACCATCCGGCGCAACGACGCGCTTTGCATGCCCAACAAGGCCGACAGCGCCAGCGCGCAGCCCACCTTGACCCAGATCCAGTTCATGGCGAACCAGCCGAACGTCATGGCCAGGTGCAGCCCGATCAGCCAAGACACCACCATGGCCGGCGTGGTGACCCACAGCGTCCAGCGCCGCAGCGCGCCCAGCATCTTGCGTTCTTTGGGTGCTTCGTCGCTGTCCTGCGGTTGCGACGACAACAGGAACAACGAGACGAACAGCGAGCCGACCATCCACGTAACCACGGCCGCCACGTGGGCCATCTTCAAGAGTTGATAGGTCATGGCGCGGGCTTGTCGCCGCTTGCTTCGGGTGTCGGTTCGGCTTTTTCATTGACGGTGGGCGGGCCCGAGGGGCCGTTCGCCGTTGCCGGGTTCAGCGTGTCGGCCGGCGCGTCCGGCGACACCACGGGGTCAGCCGGCGGCTCGGCGGGCTTGGACGCTGCCGGCGGCGTGGACGGTACGGGCTGAGTGGCTCCGGCCGGGCTGGGCGGAGCCGAATGGGGCACAACCTGGGGCGCAAGCTTGGGCGAAACATGGGGCGCCGCGGCGGCCTCGGCATCGGGCAGGAAACGCTGCAAGAGCTGGAAAAAACCTTCGTAGAACTTCGGCCGCGACACCGTCTGGCTCGCCGTCTTCACCAGCGAATCGTCGCTGGAACCAAACGGCATCGACACCTGCCCCAGCACGCTGACGCCCACGCTGGCCGAGCTGCTGGTGCGCTTGATGGAATAACGGTCTTGCACCGCATTGGCGAACACCGTGGCGCGCTGATTGGCGCTGCCGTCCGAGGCGCAGTCAATATTGAAATTGATCTGCGTGTGCAAGCCGTCTTCGCCCTGGAAGTTCTTGTGGCCGGACACCCGCGCCGGGTCGAAGCGATCGATGTTGTAGCCCTGGCTCAGCAAGGCGCGGCGGCCCGCGTCGCAGGCCGTGGTGCTGGCGGTGGGGAAGGTGCGCGAGAACACGTCGTTTTGCGTGAAGTCTTCGCGTTCGTAGGCCGGTTTGGGGGAGGTGCATCCCGCCAGGATCGCCGTCAGGCAGACAAACAGGGACACAGGCAGACGACGGGTAATGCAGGGCATGAGGGGTCCAGCTTTTGGCGTAAAGCCGGCATTATCGACCAGAAAGAAACCGCTGGCGAATGGCTGGCGGCCGGATCCCCCTGGCCGGTGATGCGTTGAAACAGTTAATTCACCCGGATACACCTCACCTCGTGTCCCGCCGCCACGGGCACGATGTCCGGCACCGCCGCCTGGCAGCGCGGCTCGGCAAAACCGCAACGCGGCGCGAACGCGCATCCGGGCGGCAAGGCTGCCAAGTCGGGCGGCGACCCCGGAATGGTCTCCAGCCGTTGGCCCTTTTGCATGGCGCCATGCGCGCGGCCCTTCAGCAGCGCCAGCGTGTACGGATGACGCGGCGCGCGCAACAGGTCCGCCACGCTGCCCTGCTCCACGATGCGCCCGCCGTACATCACCGCCACCCGGTCGGCAATTTCCGCGGCCGCGCCGATGTCATGGGTCACGAACACGATGGACAGCCCCAGTTCCCGTTGCAGCTCGCGCAGCAACAGCAGAATCTGGATCTGCACCGTGGCGTCCAAGGCGGTGGTGGGCTCGTCCGCCAGCAGCACCTTGGGGTTGCAGGACAAAGCCAGCGCAATCATGGCGCGCTGGCGCATGCCGCCGGACATTTCATGCGGATAGGCTTGCAGCCGGCGCTCGGGGCTGGGAATGCGCACGCGCTCGAACAGCGACAAGGCACGGGCACGCGCCTCGGCGGCGCTCTTGCCGGTGTGCCGGCGCACCATCTCTTCAATCTGGCGGCCCACGGTGTAGACCGGGTCCAGCGCCAGCAGCGGCTCCTGAAACACCATCGACACCACCGGGCCGCGCATGGAGGCAAGCTCGCGGGCGTTCATCGCCAGCACGTCACGGCCATCCACTGTCATTTCGCCGCTGATGCGCGTGCGGCGCGGCGGGTGCAGCCGCATCAGCGCGCGCAGGGTCACGCTCTTGCCCGAGCCCGATTCGCCGATCAGCGCCACCGCTTCTCCGCGCGCCACTTCCAGGTTCACGCCATTTAAGGCATGCACCGTCTTGGCGCCCGCCTGAAAGGCGACTTCCAGGTTACGGATGCGGACCAAGGGGGATGTAGTCGCGGTCATGTCAGCGCTCCGGAAGCGGCATAGCCGGAATCGGGTTGATGGATCAGGCAACGCACGGCATGGTCGCCCTGCTGCGTCATGGCCGGTGCCTCGGCCGCACAGGCGGCGCGCGCAAACGCGCAGCGGGTGTGGAAGCGGCACCCCGAAGGCGGGTCGATCGGGTTGGGCGGGTCGCCCGACAAGGGCGCTGATTCCGTGCGCTGCCCGGGTTCCATCGACGGCATGGAACGCAGCAGCGCTTGCGTGTAGGGATGGCGCGGCGCGTCGAACACCTGATCCACCGGCCCCAGCTCCACGACTTCGCCCAGATACATCACCATGACGCGGTCCGAGATATAGCGCACCACGTTCAAGTCGTGGCTGATGAACATATAAGTCAGCCCGAAGTCGTCTTTCAGGTCCAGCAGCAGGTTCAGCACCTGCGCCTCGACCGACTTGTCCAGCGCGGACACCGCTTCGTCCAGAATCACCAGACGGGGGTGCAAGGCCAACGCGCGCGCGATGTTCACGCGCTGGCGCTGGCCGCCCGACAATTCGTGCGGGTAACGGCCCGCAAAGCGCTGCGCATCCAGGCCCACGCGGCCCAGCAGCCCGCGCGCCACCGCGATGGCATCGCGCTTGGGGCTGCCGTGCACCAGCGGGCCGAAGGCCACGGAGTCTTCGATGGTCATGCGCGGGTTCAGCGACGAATAGCTGTCCTGGAACACCATCTGCGTCTGACGACGGAATTCGCGCAGCGCCAGCGCGCGCGAGCCCACCGCCATGCCGTCGAACACCAGTTCGCCATGGTCCTGTTTGATCAGCTGCATGACCAACCGCGCGGTGGTGGACTTGCCGCAACCCGATTCCCCCACCACGCCCAGCGTCTCGCCCTTCTTCACGTCGAAGTCCACGCCGTCCACCGCGCGCACCGAGTTGCCGCCCCGGCCACGCGAGAGCGGATCGCGCTTCAGCGGAAAGTGCTTGATCAGGCCGCGCACGCTCAACAAGGGCTGAGCGGGGCCGCCCACGTCTTCGTGCGCCACGCGCACTGCGTCGATGACCGCATTCATTCCTTGACCTCCATGGCCGAGCGCAGTCCGTCGGACAGCAGGTTGAAGGACATCGACGTGATGAAGATCATCACGCCCGGCAGCGCCGCGACCCAGGGCTGCGTGTAGATGGCGGTGCGCAAGGTGTTCAGCATCAAGCCCCATTCCGGCTCGGGCGGGCGCACGCCCAGCCCCAGGAACGACAGGCCCGAGGCCAGGATCATGGACACCGAGATCAGGCTGGTGGAATACACGAAGATGGGACCCAGCACGTTGGACAGCACGTGCGCGCGCACGATGGTCAACGGCGATGCGCCCGAGGCCCGCGCCGCGTCCACGTAGTCGCTACGCCGCACCTGCGTGGTGACGCTCTCGGCCACACGCACAATCTGCGGAATGAAGACGATGGTCAGCGAAAGAATGGCGTTGAAGATGCCCGCGCCCAAGGTGCCCGACAGCGCAATGGCCAGCAGCACCGACGGAAACGCATAGAACACGTCCACCACGCGCATGATCAGCGTGCTGGTCCAGCCGCCCGCGTAGCCCGCCAGGATGCCGATGGCGCTGCCCACCACGAAGGCGGCTATCACCGGCACGATGCCCATGAACAGCGACAGACGCGCCCCCAGCATCAGCCGCGACAGCATGTCGCGGCCCAACTCGTCGGCGCCCCGCGGATAGCCCTCGGTGCCGATGGGCCGCAGGCGCTTGAGCATGGACGCATGGAAGGGGTCCGCCGGCGTGATCCACGGCGCCAGGATGGCGATGATGATCAGCGCCAGGATGACGCCGCCGGCGGCCAGCGCCACGGGGTCGCGGCGCAAGCGGCGCAGCACGTTCGACCAATAGCCCGGCGATCTCGCCACGGGCGCCACGACCGCTGTGGCGGCCAGGCTGGCAACGGAATCGGTCATGTCAGCTCCTTTCGATGCGAGGGTCGAACAGGCCTTGCAGGATGTCGACGGCCAGGTTCAAGACCACGAAGAACAAGGCCAGCACCAGGATCGTGCCCTGCAAGAGCGGCAGGTCGCGCTGGAAGATGGCGGCGTTGAGCAGGAAGCCCGTGCCCGGCCAAGAGAAAACCGTTTCGATCAGGATGGAGCCGCCCAGCAGATAGCCCAGTTGCAGGCCCATCACCGCCAAGGCGGTGGGCGCGCAATTCTTGACGACGTGCAGGAACACGCCCAGGTCGGTCAGGCCGCGCGCGCGCAGGCCCACCACGAATTCCTGCGACAGCGTCTCAGCCACCAGCGCGCGCCCCGTGCGCGCGATGATGCCCATCGGTATCACCGACATCGTCACGGCGGGCAGGATCATGTGGCGGAAATGCGCCCAGTCCGGCACCCATTCGCCCGACCCGCCCGGCCCCGCGCCCGTGGGCGGCAGCCACATCAGTTGCGTCGAGAAAATGATGACCAGCACCATGCCCAGCCAGTAGTGCGGCACGCTGACGCCGATGACCGACACGAAGGACGCCACGCGATCCATCGGCGAATTGCGGAAGTAGCCGCCGACAAAGCCCAGGAAGGCGCCGACGATAAAACCCAGCAGCGTGGCCAGACAGGCCAGCCGCAAGGTGTTGCCCACCGCCTTGAAGACCTCGGCGGAAACGGGGCGGCCGGTGGCGATGGACGTACCCAGGTCCCCATGCAGCGCGCGCCACAGCCAGCCGGCGAATTGCTCGATCAAGGGGCGGTCAAAGCCGTAGAGCTGCATCAGTTGCCGTTGCAGGTCGGCCGAGGCATCGGGAGGAAGAATGGACACCAGCGGATCGCCAGGCGCCAGATGGATCAACAGGAAACAGAGCAGCGCGACCCCCACCATGATGGGCAAGGCGTACACGATGCGCCGCAATATGTAAGACAGCATAGGCGTCACCGGCTAGGGCGCTGGACGCCGCGCGCACAAGTCGGCGGGCGGCATCCAGCGCGTTCAGGATCAATCCATCGACATGGTGGCGATATCGATGAACCAGCTCTTGGGCTGCACCACGCCCTTGACCTTCGGCGAAATCGCGCGCGGGCCAACGTCATGCGCAATCCAGACAAACGGCGCTTCTTCGACCACGCGCGCATGCAGCTTGGCCAAGGCGGCGTCGCGTTCGGCGGGGGTGAAGGTGGTGCGCGCATCCTTGATCAAGCCGTCGATTTCGGCGTTGCCGAAATAGCCCCAGTTGTTGGAGGCCGGCGGGAAGGTCTTGGTGCTGACAAAGCGCACGATCGCGAAGAACGGGTCCATGGCCGCGAAGCTGACGTTGATGGCGTCGCTGCCGTTGGCGGACGGGTCCTTGGCGCCCTTGCGCCAGTTGGTGAACAAGGTGTTCCACTCCACCACGTCAAAGCTCACGTCGAAGTAGCAGTCCTTCAGGTTCTGCTGCACGAACTCGTTCATGGGCAGAGGCTGCATCTGGCCGGAGCCCGATGCCGACGTCTGCACCTTCACCTTGATCGGCTTGGCTTGGGAATAACCGGCTTCGGTCATCAGCTTGCGCGCCGCGTCCGGGTCGTACTTGATGTCGAACTTGGGATTGCCCCACCACGGATGGCCCGGCGGCACCGTGCCCTTGGGTTCGGCCATCATGCCGCCCAGCAACTGCTTGAGCTCGCCCCGGTTCACACACAGGTTGGCCGCTTTGCGCACGCGCGCATCCAGCCACGGCGAACCTTCCTTGAACGACAACTGCCACGGCCACACGTGCGGCTGTTCATTGGAATAGATGATGAAGCCACGGCTCTTGATGGCGTCGAAGGCATCCGGCGCCGGCGCTTCAATCCAATCCACCTGGCCGGACATCAAGGCGGCCGTGCGCGAGTTGGCTTCGGGCAGCGGCAGCATCACCACGCGGTCGATCTTCGGGCGGCGCTTTTCGTCCCAGTACTGGTCGTACTTCACCACTTCGAGCCGTTCGCGCGGCACGAACTTGGCCATCTTGAAGGGGCCGGTGCCCGAGGCATCGGCGGCAAAGGCGGCCCAGGCCTTTTGCGAACGCTCGGCCGCATCGGTGACGGACGCCGGCACCTCGGCCAGCTTCTTCTTCCACTGCGCGGGCGACGCCATGTACAGATTGGTCAGGTTGATCGGCAGGAAGGAATCCGGCTCGGACGTCGTCAATTCCACCGTCAGGTCATCGATCTTTTTCGCGGACTTCAAAGTCGGCATGCGCGAGGCCGTCACGCCAACCTGGCTGGCATCGAACTGCGGCGCGCTCTTGTCCAGCACCTTGCCCACGTTCCAGACCACGGCGTCGGCGTTGAAGTCGGACCCGTCATGGAACTTCACGCCGGGGCGCAGCTTGAACACCCACTTGGTCTTGTCCGCCGCGTCCACGTCCCACGACACGGCAAGGTCCGGGATCAGCACGCTGGGCCCGTCCTTCTTGGACAAATCCCATTGCGTCAGGCCGTCGTACATCGGAATGCCGGTGAAGCGGTTTCCCTCAAAGCCTTGGTCGGGCTGGCCCAGCGTGCGGGGGATGTCGCCGGCGGTCATGCCGATGCGCAACACCTTTTCGGCATGGGCCGCGCCAGGGGCAATCACTGCAACGCCGGCCGCCGTCAACGCAAGCGCGGCGGCATAGGACTTGAGGCGGAAACTCCGTGTCTGCATGTGGTTCTCCAATGTCTTGCAAAAGGCCTTCCCCGCGAGGGTGCGGCGCGCGTGAACAGGGTTAGTACACAGATTTTGTATAAGCAATATCCGTGCCATTTTTGGAGGCGGGAGGCAGAGTCAGGGATAGTCCCAAGGTGGGCGTGGCGATGCTGGGTGCGGCGTGGCGCGCGGTGCCCAGCCCGCCCGCCGTGCGAACGCATCCGTGCGCGCGTCGAAGATCAAAGCAAAGGGAATACCAGCGGGTGCGGGCGGCGTGGGGAAGATGCGGGGGGCTAGAAGCCAGATGGGCGGCAGGCACCAAGGCGGCGCGACGTGCGCGCCCCGTGCGCCGCCTTGGTGCAGCATGCACACGTCCGCGCATCAGCGCGTCGGCGCATCAGCGCGTCGGCGCATTAGCGCGTCAGCACATTAGCGCATCAACGCATCAGTTGGCGACGCCCGCTTGCGCCAGCATGGCGCGCAGCAGGACATTGCAGCCTGCCTCCAGATGATCCGGGCGCGCGTCTTCGATTTCGTTGTGGCTGATGCCGTCTTTGCACGGCACGAAGATCATGGCGGCAGGCGCCACGCGGGCAACATAGACCGCGTCGTGCCCCGCCCCGCTGACCACGTTCATCGCCGACAAGGACAGCTCGCGCGCGCCCTCGCGCACCGACTCCACCAAGGCGGGCGCGAACGGTTGCGGCGCAAAGTACACCACCTGCTCGATCTGCGCCGTGACACCTCGGCTGTCGGCCGCGGCACTCACCGCCGCGCGCAAGGCCGCGTCCATGGCCGAGAGCGTGTCGTCGTCCGCCGCGCGCAGGTCCACCGTCAGGCGCACGCGCCCGGGAATCACATTGCGGGAATTGGGAAACACATCCATCCAGCCCACCGTTGCGCGCGCATCCGGCGCGTGCGCCAGGGCAATCTGGTTCACCGCCAGCACCAGCTCGGACGCCGCCAGCAAGGCATCGCGGCGCAGCGGCATGGGCGTGGGGCCGGCATGCGCCTCGACGCCCGTCAGCACCACGTCGTACCAGCGTTGGCCCAAGGCAGCGGTCACCACGCCAATCACCGTATCGGCGGCTTCCAGCACGGGGCCTTGCTCGATGTGCGCCTCGAAGTAGGCGCCTACGCCATAGGCAGGGACGCCGTCCTGCCGCGCTGGCGGCACTGCAACCTGGCCCGCATAGCCGATGGCCTCCAGGGCCTGGCTGACGCTCACGCCCTCGCGGTCCTGCTGCACCAGCGCATGCTGCAAGGTAAAGGCCCCGGCATACACGCCCGAGCCCATCATCACCGGCACAAAGCGCGAGCCCTCTTCATTGGTCCACACGGCCAGTTCCAGCGGCGCTTCCGTCTGCACCCCATGGTCATTCAGCGTGCGTAGCACTTCCAGCCCGGCCAGCACGCCGTAGTTGCCGTCGAACTTGCCGCCCGTGGGCTGGGTGTCGATGTGGCTGCCGGTCATGACGGCGGGCAAGTCGTTGTTGCGGCCCGGGCGGCGCGCGAAGATATTGCCGATGGCGTCCACGCGCACGTCACAACCGGCCTCCTGTACCCAGCGCACGAACAGGTCGCGCCCCTGGCGATCCAGGTCAGTCAGGGCCAGGCGGCACACGCCGCCTTTTTCAGTACCGCCGATCTGCGCCAGATCCATCAATGACTGCCATAGGCGCGCGCCATCCACGCGCAGGTCGGCCAGCGTTTCGGTAGCGGGGGCAAGGCTCATGGGGACTCCTGTTGACATGGCGGCCGCGCAAGCTCGCGGCACGGGTTCTGGTAAGGATTCGCCCGATTCTGCGCTGTGTACCAGCGCCCTGCCAAGCCCCATTTACAACACGCTGGCCTGGCCGTGCTCTTGCGTAAGGCTCTGCCGATAGCTGGCGCAGCCCGCCGCCAGCAGCAGCACGCACAGCACGGTCGCCCCCGCAATCAGCAGCGACAGCGATTGCCCCACCGCGCCGGGGGTGCCGAACAGCCGGTCGGTCAGCAAGGCCACCGCCGTGGTGCCGAGCCCCAGGCCGATCAGGTTGGAGATCAGCAGGAACAGCGCCGAGACCTGCGCGCGGATCTGGTTGGGCGGCAGGATCTGCATGGCGGCGGTGGACGTCGGCATCGGAAACGAAGCGAAGAACATGGCGGGCAGCAGCAAGCCCACCGACAGCCACAAGCTGTCCACCTGCGTGAACGCCACCGCCGGCAGCGCCATGCCTACCGCGCCGATCACGCCCGCGCGCAACGGCGCGTCGCGATAGCCCCGCTTGGCCAGCCCGTCCATCAACCAGCCGCCGCAGAAGACGCCGGCCGTGTTGGCCACCAGCACCACCACGCCCAGCATGTAGCCGGTATCCACGGGCGACATGCCGAACCGGCGCATGTAGAACGCGGGCGTCCAGCTCAGCAGCGCGAACAGCACCATGGCGTAGAAAGAAAAGCCCAGGTAGTGGCAGAAGAAGGTGCGCCGGTGGCGGCCCAGAAACTGGAACGTGTCGCGGATGCTGGGCTTTTGCGCCTGGCCGTCGGCGGCGCGGCGCAGGCCCAGGCGCTGCGGGTCGCGCACGGTCAGCAGAATCAGCAGCGCCACCAGCAAGCCGGGTAGCCCCACGATAAAAAACGTGACCTGCCAGGGCCGCATCGCGCCCACCCAGGGCACCACCACGCTGTCCACGCTTTTCAGCAGGTTGATGACATAGCCGCCGATCAGGAAGGCCATGCCGCCGCCAATGAACGAACCTATCGAATAGACACCGACCGCGCGGCCGAGCTTGTCGCGCGGGAACATATCGCTAAGCATGGAATAGGTGGCGGGCGACAAGGCGGCCTCGCCCACGCCCACGCCGATGCGCGCCAGGAACATGTGCGCAAAGTTGCGCGACAGGCCACAGGCAGCCGTGGCCAGGCTCCAGAACGCCACGCCGATCGCGATGATCTTCGGGCGCGAATAGCGGTCGGCCAGCAAGGCGATGGGAATGCCCATGACGGCATAGAACAAGGAAAACGCCAGGCCGTGCAGCAGGCTGAACTGCGTGTCGGACAGTTGCAGATCGTGCTTGATCGGTTCGATCATCAGCGCCAGGATCTGCCGGTCGACGAAGGAAAATATGTACGCTAGCATGCATATCACCACGACGTACCACTCGTAGGCGTAGCGTCTTTTGGCCAGTGGCGGCAGCGTGGCGTCAGTCATGTTTTTCCCTTGTCTTGTCCTTGTTTTGTCCATCGTTTGTAGGTCTTTGCGCCGCTGGACTCTATACGCCGCGCGCAACGACTGTTCCCACCGCGCAGGAAAGCATGTTCAACGACACCTATCCGCTGAACCGCCATTGCTTGCTGAACTCGGGCAACGCCGCCGAGGTCAAGGATCAGGTCAGCCAACATTTGTGGTCGCACCGCATGTGCGTCGCCCAGGGAAAACCCTTGCAGTCGCGGTTGTACGGCGTGTTCTTCGGCAACGCCGCGCTGTTTGATCTGCACTACGGCGCCGAAGTCGAGATCGACGCGGGCGACATCGCCAGCTACTACCTGATCCGCATCACGCTGCAAGGCTCGGGTCTGGTCACGCTGGGCAAGCGCAGCGCGGCCATGCAAGCGGGCAGCCTGACGATTTCGTCGCCGTCCGAACCCAGCATCATCAGCATCGGCCGCGACTGCCGCAACCTGATCCTGCGCGTGGAACGCCAGGCGCTTGAACATCAGCTGCAACGCCTGCTGGACCGGCCCATCAAGCACGCGCTGGTCTTCGACCTGGCGGTCGGCCCGGATTCCCCCGGCCTGGCCGCCGTGCGCGAAACGCTGGACTATCTTTGCCGGCTGTACCAGCACCCCGCCATCGATGGCGTGACGCAGACGCTGGCGGCGGGCTTTTCCGACTACCTGCTGGCCTTGCTGCTGACGCAGTTGCCGCATAACTATTCCGACGCGCTGCGTGCCGACCATCGCCAGCCCTTGCCGCAGCATGTGCGCCGCGCGCGCGACTACATCGAGACCCATGTCGATGAGGCGATCTCATTGGCTGACTTGGCGGCGCACTGCGGCGTGTCCGTGCGCACGCTGCAAAACGGCTTCACGCAGTTTCTCAAGCAGAGCCCCAGCGACTACGTGCGCAACCAGCGCCTGACGCTGGTGCATGCCGCGCTGGAACAGGCCCGCGCGGGCGATAGCGTGACCGACATCCTGCTGCGCCACGGCGTAACCAGCTTCGGCCATTTCGCCACCCACTACCGCAAGCGCTACGGCTGCCTGCCATCGGACACCTTGCGCCAGCATCGTAGGATGGGTGAAGCGCGAGACGCCATCCAAAAAAAATGGAATGGAGATCGCGCGTAACTCATAGCTGCCTGCCCTCGGACACCTTGCGCCAAAATCGTAGGATGGGTGAAGCGCGAGACGCTATCCAGAAAGAATGGAATGGAGATCGCGCGTAACCCATCGCGCGGGGGTGGTGCTGTGGCTGATGGCGTTAAGAATTCCACCGCTGCTTGATGGGTTGCGCGCGTTGCGCAGCATTGTTCTTTTTTAAGGATTCTCGCGCTTCACCCATCCTACTGGGTTGCGCGCGTTGTAATCCCTTGCCGGATCTGAACGGCGCTTGCGCGTTTGGCGCAGCCCGCGCCACGCGCCACCGCTAGGATCAAGCCTTCATCGAAGGAGCTTGATCATGCGAATCAGCGTCATAGGCGGCGGACACGGCTGCTACGCGGCAGCCGCCGAACTGGCCGAAAAAGGACACGAGGTGCGCTGGTGGCGCCGCGACGGCGCCGCCTTCCAGGGCTTGCGCGACGCCGGCGCGCTGACGGTCACCGACTATCGCGGCACCCGTCAGGTTCCCTTGGGTTCAGGCCCCGGCCATCTGGCGCTGACCGACGCCTTGCAAGACGCCGTGGCCGACGCGCAAGTGCTGGTCATTCCCCTGCCCTGCACCACCCACGACGCGCTTGCCCCCGCCTTGGCGCCGTTGCTGCAAGACGACCAGGTGGTGTTCCTGCCGCCCGGCACCTTTGGCAGCTACCTCTTCGCGCGCGCGCAGAAAGACGCCGGCAACCCCGCCCGCGTTGCCTACGCGGAAACCGGCACCCTGCCCTATCTGGCGCGCAAGCACGGCAACACGGTGGTGATCAGCGGCTACGCTACGCGCCTGCCCACCGGCGTGTTTCCCAGCCGACTGTCCGACCGCGCGCTTGCGCTGCTGGGCCAGGCCTACCCCAGCATCGAACCCATTGAAGACGGGCTGGCCGGCGCACTGATGAACGCCGGCCCCATCATTCACCCGCCGCTTATCCTGATGAATGCCGGCCCCTTGGAGCATTTCGACAAGTGGGACATCCATAACGAAGGCACGCAGCCGTCCATCCGCCGCGTGACCGACACTCTGGACGCCGAACGCGTGGCCATCCGCGAGGCGCTGGGCTACGCCGCGCCGCACTTTCCGCTGGCCGATCACTACGCCAGCGAAGGCGACGAATGGATGTACGGCCGCGGCGCGCACGGCAAGCTGACCGACAGCGGCGACTGGCGCGAAACCATCGACCTGCACACGCACCGCTACATGCTGGAAGACACGCGGCTGGGCCTGTCATTCCTGGTGTCCACCGGCCGCTGGGCGGGCGTGCCGACGCCGGTGGCGCAGGGCCTACTGAATATCGCCAGCGCCATCACCGGCCGCGATCTCTACGCCGAGGGCCGCACGCTGGAACGCCTGGGCCTGGACCGCTTGTCGCGCGCCGGCATGGCGGAATTGCTGGAACAGGGGTGCTGAACATGGAAGACAGAATCTGCGTGATCGGCGCCGGCCGCATGGGCGAAGGCATCACCTTGTCGTACGTGCATGCCGGCCGCGACGTGACGCTTATCGACATCAAGCCCAGAACGCCCGCCGAACAAGCCGAGCACCACGCGCGCGTGCGGGCCAACCTGCGCCGCGAACTGGGCACGCAAAGCCGCCTGGGTTTACTGGACGCCGACCAGGCCGACACCGCCATGCAGCGCGTGCGCCTGTGCGGGCGCGACGACGCCATTGCCGATCTTCAACACGCGCGCGTCATCTTCGAAGCCGTGCCCGAACGCCTCGACGCCAAGCGCGACGCCTTCGCCTGGTTGGGGCAGGTCTGCGCGAAGGACGCCATCATTGCGTCAACCACTTCCACGTTTCTGGTGACCGAGCTGGCGGAACTGGTGCAACACCCGGAACGCTTTCTGAACGCGCACTGGCTCAACCCGGCCTATCTGATTCCGCTGGTTGAGGTCAGCCGTGGGCCGCGTACAAACGATGCCGCCTTGCAAGCCTTGCTGGACGTGCTGCGTCAGGCCGGCAAGGTGCCCGTGCAGTGCGCGCCCTCGGCGGGCTACATCGTGCCGCGTATTCAGGCACTGGCGATGAACGAAGCCGCCCGCATGGTCGAGGAAGGCGTGGCCAGCGCCGAAGACATCGACACCGCCGTGCGCCTGGGATTCGGATTGCGCTTTTCGGTGCTGGGCTTGCTGGAATTCATCGACTGGGGTGGCGGCGACATCCTGTACTACGCATCGCGCTACCTTGAAAGCGAGATCGGCCCGCGCTTCGCGTCGCCGGACGTCATCGCCCGCAACATGGAACAAGGCCGCAATGGGCTGCGAGATGGCAAAGGCTTCTACGACTACGCCGGCGTAGACGTGGATGCCTACAAAATGGAGCGCCTGGGACAGTTGTGCAAGCGGTTGGAAGTGATGGGGCTATTGCCGCGCGCAGGTGGTGCGCGCTAGCCAAGCCCTCAGTGCGCGTCCGCCTCAAGAATGCGATACGCCAGGCGCACGCGCGCTTCGTTCGGAATATTCCGATTCGCCAGGATCACCACGCCGACCTTCCTGGCCGGCACGAACGCCACGTAGGCGCCAAAGCCGTTGGTGGAACCGGTCTTGTTGATCCACACATCGGCGCGCGGCGCTTGCGGTGGGGTCAAGGCCTTGGCCGGTTGGCTCTGGCTGTTCATCGTGCCGGCATTGGCGGCAACCAGCGCTTCCAGCGTCACCGGGTACGCCAGTTGTTCCCACGCCAGCTCTTGCGTCATCGGACCCACGTCGTAGTAGCCCACGTGCGTATCCGCCAGCGCCTTGGCAATTACGGTGTCACCAATGACGCCCTTGGCAATCCTCGCTTCCCGCGCGGCCTTGGCGCTGAATTCGCGCGGGGCAGAGGCGACGCCCATGTTCGCATCCACAAAACGGATCAGGTCGCTGGCGCTGGTCTTCACGCCGTACGCTTCGTCGGCCAGCACGCCCGGGTTCACGCGCACCGGCGCGTTCTGCTTGTTGTAGCCCTGCGCGTAGTCGCCCATCTTGGCGGCCGGCACGCGGATATACGTGTTGGACAAGCCCAGCTTGGGCAACAGCGTCTTCTCCATGGCTTCAGCATAAGGCTGGCCGAGGCTCTTGGCCGCCACCACGCCCAGCATGCCGATGCTGGGGTTGGCATAGGTGCGGTACGTGCCCGGCGCGTAGCGCGGCGTCCACGCGGCCAGGTAGGCCATCAACTGGGCATCGTCCGTCACCGCGTCCGGCACTTGCAAGGGAAAGCCGCCACCCGTGTGGGTACCCAGGTGGATCAGGTTCAGCTTGCCGAACGCCGTGCCTTGCAAGGTCGGCAAGAAGCGCGCCGGGCTGTCGGAGAGCGACAGCTTGCCCAACGCTTGGGCATAGGTTGCCAAGGTGGCGGTAAAGGTCTTGCTGATGGAGCCTAGCTCGAACAGCGTGTCGCGGCTGACAGGCGTGTGCGTTTGCAGCGAGGCCACGCCATAGTTCCGGAATTCATGGTGCCCATCGCGCGTGACGGCAATGGCCAGACCGGCCACGTCGTACTCCTGCATCAGCGCGTGCACGGCGTCATCGATATCGACGCCGGCAGGCACCGGCTCGGCACGTACGGGCTGGCCCGAGGTGGCGGATTGATCAGCCTTCATAGGCGACGAGCCCGCCTGAACGCCGGACACGGCCACCAAAGAAAACACAGCGCCGCCGGCCACGGTAGCCAGGGCTTGCAAGACGGCGCGTCGCGCGGCGTGAAACGTCATTCCTATCGTCCTCTTGGTTTGCGCCGGTCCAACAACGCAGGCGGCGAACGCGACATAGTACTAACCCTGAATCAATTACGACAGGAACTTGGCTATTCTCTACCCCGTCGATTCAAAACCGCGTAGAAGAGATTGGCCCTTGCGGCCAACGCCGACGGAGCAACCGCCCCGGAAACTCTCAGGCAACAGGACTGCGCGCGTCTAGACAATCTGGAGAGAGGCGCCGTGCGCGCCCACCGAAGGGGAACCCCGCCGCAACCGTCGGCCGGGTGAAGCTCTCAGGTATCAAAGACAGATGGGGTGCCGCATCCGTATTGGTTGCGGCCACCCCCTCTGGAGCCACCATGCCCCGCATCGCCATCATTGGCGCCGGTATCACCGGCGTCACGTCCGCCTATGCCTTGTGCAAACTGGGATACCAGGTCACCGTCTACGACCGCCAGCGCTATCCCGCCATGGAAACGTCCTACGCCAACGGCGGCCAACTATCCGCCAGCAACGCCGAGGTCTGGAACAGCACCGCCACCATTCTCAAAGGGCTGCGCTGGATGCTGCGCAAAAACGCGCCGCTGTTGCTGAACCCCCGGTTCAGTTGGCACAAGTATTCGTGGCTGGCGCAGTTCATGGCGCAGATTCCCAACTACCGCGACAACACCATCGCCACCACCCGCTTGGCCATCCAGGCGCGCCAGCACTTGTTCGACATGGCCGAGGCCGAAGACATCGACTTCGACCTGGAACGCCGGGGCATCCTGCACATCTACCATGACGCCGACAGCTTCAAGGCGGCGCACCGCGCCAACACGCTGTTGCAAGCCGGCGGCCTGGACCGCTACGCCGTGACGGCCGACGAAGCCCGCGCCATCGAACCCACCCTGCAAACCGGATGCCACGGCGGCTTCTACACGCCATCGGACGCCACAGGCGACATCCACAAGTTCACCCGAGGCCTGGCCCGCGCCTGCGAACGCCGTGGCGTGAGCTTCGTGCAAGACGCCGACATCGGCGCCATCCGCCCGCACAACGGCGGTTACGGGCTGGACGTACTGCGCAACGGCGGCACCGAACGCGAACCGCACGAAGCCGACGCCATCGTGGTGTGCGCGGGGTCCGCCAGCAGACAATTCGCCAAGCTGCTGGGCGACAGGTTGAACATCTACCCGGTCAAAGGCTATTCGATCAGCGTGCACCTGGACGACGCCGACAGCCGCGCAGCTGCGCCCCACGTCAGCTTGCTGGACGAAGCCGCAAAGATCGTCACCAGCCGCCTGGGCGACCGCTTCCGCGTAGCCGGCACGGCCGAGTTCAACGGCTTCAACCTGGACATCCGCGCCGAGCGCGTGCAACCGCTGATCGACTGGACCCGCAAGCATTTCCCCGGCGTGATGACATCGCGGGTCGTCCCGTGGTGCGGCCTGCGCCCCATGACGCCCAACATGCTGCCGCGCGTGGGGCCGGGCAAACGCGCCGGAGTGTTCTACAACACCGGACATGGGCACTTGGGCTGGACCTTATCGGCGGCGACGGCGCAGGTGCTGGCGGAGAGCGTCAGGGCGGCGTTTTCTGGGTCACCAACAGCGCATACGGGTTGATGGCCCCGCCGTCATAAATTCCATAATGCAGATGCGGCGGGGTTCCTTGGGCATTTCCCGTATTGCCGACATAACCCAGCACATCACCCGGCGCCACCAATTGCCCGCGTTCAATGTCGGCGTAGCCGTCCAGATGCGCGTAGTAATGCCGTTGGCGGCCGGGGCCCAGCACCCATACCACTTGGCCGCCAAGGTTGTTCGTGCCCACCTGCATCACGACGCCTTCGGTGGTGGACAGCACGGGCGTGCCGCGGGGGGCAAAGATGTCGATGCCTTCGTGGCGCCGGCCGTTCGACCGCGCGGCGCCCCAGGTGTCGGAAAGGCGTCGCGAGGCAACACCCTGCACCGGCACGGGCAATGACGTCGGCGCTTCTTGCCACGCAAGCCGCGCCATATGCCACGGCGCGCGCGCAGCATCGGGCAGGCGGGGCCACGCCCAAACGGCCAGCGCGGCCAACAAGGAAAGTACGGCGATGCGCCTGATGAAGCGCAAGACTGGGTTGGCGTTCATGAACGGTTCGACGCTGGACGGACGGAGGGGTTCCCTGGTGTCTGAGGCGACTACGGCAGTTGTGACGGCTGCGATAGCCGCGATGGCTGCAATGACGCCAATGGGTATGAAGGCTCAGGCGAACACCAGGCACACCGGCGTGGGCACCTGGGCCACCACGTCAGGGCTGTCCAGGCGCCCCGTTGCGGCATCGATGCGCAAGCGCAGGATCGAATCACCTTTCTGGTTCAGCGCGTACAAGGCGCCGCCGTCCGGCGCCATGGTCAGCGCGCGCGGAAAGCGCAGCCCTTCCGTCCAGACTTGCAGCGGCGTGAGCGCGCCGTCCGCGCCTATGCCAAAGACGCCGATGCTATCCGCCTGCGGATGATCATTCTGCACGCGGCGAGTCGACACATACAGAAAGCGGCCGGACGGATGAATAAGCAGTGACGCCGCGTTACCCGTGCCGGTAAAGCCCGCCGGCGTGGCCGGGACGGTGTGGCGGTGTTCCAGCACACGGCCCGCGATGGCGTCATACCCGTAACACGACACGCTGGCATCCAGTTCATTGACGACATACAGCAGCGCGCCGTCGGGATGCAGCGCCAGATGGCGTGGCCCGCTGCCCGCAGGCAGTTCGGTGCGCGCGGAGAGCGACAAGTTGCCGTCTGCCAGCGTGAACGCATTGATGCGGTCGCTGCCCAGGTCGGTAGCCAGCACGCGCTGGCCGGTGGGGTCGAACAGCACCATGTGCGGGTGGGCGGATTGCTGTTCGGGACGCGGGCCGGAGCCGGTTTCCTTGACGATGCCTGACACCGCGCCCAGCGAACCGTCGCGCTGGATGGGCAGCATGTTGTAGGTGCCGCCCAGGTACTGCGCAGTGACCAGATGCTTGCCGTCGGGCGATACCGCCAGGTGCGCCGGCGCGGTGCTGGATAGGGACAGCGGCTGCCGGTTCAACAATCGCAAGCTGCCATCCGCGGCATCAATGGCGTAGGCCTCGGCCGTGCCCCGGGGCAGCCCTTGCCAGTGTTCGATCTCGTTGATGGCGTACAGAAAGCGCCGCGTGGGATGCACGGCCAAATACGACGGGTTGTCGCTTTCCATTACCTGTGTCAGCCGCCAGCCTTGCGCGCGCATCGCAAACACGTGGATGCCCGCGGACGGTGGCCCGCCTGCCGTGCCGCCCGGCGCATCGTGCGTGTAGGTGCCCACATAGGCAAAGCCGGCGGGATCAGCGGGGGATGTAAGGGATGTGGAAGATGGGGCAGGTGCAGACGCGCCCATCGCGGACAGCCACGGCGCCGCCGCGCTCGCGGCCGACAAACCACCGGCAAGCTGGATGAAGGATCTGCGCGGCGCGCTGAAGAAGGTGTTCATGGCAGGCTCCGGCAAGGCGAATCGTGCGTCATCACGGGCGCACCGACATCGCATGGTGGAAGACATTATTCGGATCGTAGCGGCGCTTGACGTGTTGCAGGAAAGGATAAAGCTCGCCCTCTCCGTAATACAACTGCGGCCAGAAGGCATGCGCGAGCATGTCGCGGTCGGGGTAGTTGATGTAGCAGCCTTGATACTTATCCCCCGGATACGGCGTGCCCGCGAATCCCGACAATGGCGAAGGGGCCGCCGGGTCCGTATACACGTCGCGGTAAAAATCCGTCATCCAGCGCAAATGGATGGCGTCCTGGTCGGCGTGGGTCCAGTAGGTTTGGTATTGCAGCTTCATGACCGATTCACGCTGATGCACGGCGGTGTCGCGCAGGCGTTCGGGCCGGCTGATGGCGCCGCCGTAAGAGTCCACCTGCAACAACGACTGGCGCAGGTCGGCGCCGGGCATGTCGCGGGTCAGGTGCGCGTAAATGCGCGCGGATTCATGCGCGCTGAAGTTGCGTTTCATGTAGGCGGACTTGTATTTGCCGCGCTGGTTGGGGCCCGAGCCATTGAGCGTTTGCGTGGCCGCCAGCCAGTCGTAGCCGATAACCGTGTGCGGCTCGCTGCAAAGCAGGTCGCCGCCCATGCGCGGGCGTGGCAGGCCTGGCGTGGTGGCCCGCGCGGCAACCGGCGCGCAGGCACGGAAGCGGTCCAGGAAATCTTGCAGCACCGTCAGGTCTCGGCAAGTGCCGTCGGGGTTGCAGAACTGCACGATCATCACGATCTGCCCCGCCGCTTGATGCGTGAGCTTCAGCAACGAGAACATGCCCCAGGTGTCGGCGGCCCTGCCCCGCGTTTCCCAATAGCTGCCATAGATGTCCAGCAGTTGCGCAAAGCGCCGGGGCGTCATGCCGGCCCAGTCGAAAGCAACGGTGGCGATGGCCACTTCGCGCGGAGCCTGGGGCAACGTGGCAAAACCATAGCTGGTGATCACGCCGAAGTTTCCGCCGCCCGCCCCTCGGCAGGCACGAAACAGGTCGGCGTCGCGCGTGGCGTCGACGGTGCGCGGCACGACGTTGCCGCCCGCGTCCACGGTCAGGATGTCGACCGCGCTCAACCAGTCGCACGCCAGCCCTTGCAGGCGCGACAGCAGGCCGTAGCCGCCGCCCGTGATGTGGCCGCCCGCCGCCACCGAATAGCAAGAGCCGCCGGGCAAGGACACGCCATGACGCTTGTACAGGTCCAGGTCGCCGTTCCAGTTTTGCGAACCAGCGGCAATGCGCAGCAGCCCGTCGGATGACGGAGGCACGCGGTCCAGCAGGCTGAGGTCAAGGATGGCGCCGCCCGGATTGTTCGAGACGAAGTCCTCATAGCAGTGGCCCCCGCTACGTATCGTGGGGCGCTTGCCCTGCGCCACGATGCGGGCCAGGGCACGGGCCGCGTCATCGGGTGTTTCACAGAGTTCGATGCGCGCGGCCGCATCTTCGGGCTGGGCGGGCCACCGCAGGTTGAAGCCCTTTTTCAGGGTCTTGTAGCGGGGATCGTCGTGGGTCACGCTGATGCTCATGTCGGCTTGCCTCCCGGGCCTGGGAGTCAGGCCGCGACGCATCAAGGATAGGCCGAGAGCGCCCCGAACATCTGTAAGAGGAGTCCGATTTTCTACTGATACCGTTCGCGATATCCCACCGGCGACATGCCGCAGTATTTATTGAAAATATCGCGAAACGCCTTGGTGTCGTTGTAGCCCACTTCATACATGACTTCGGCCACGCTCTTGCGCGAACTTTCAAGCCGTTTCTTGGCCGCTTCCACGCGCACGCGCTGCAGGTATTCCACGATGCTGTTGCCCGTGGCCTGCCGAAAGCGCCGTTCCAGCGTGCGGCGTCCCATGGCATGGCGGCCAGCCAAATCTTCCACGGTGATCTTCTCCGTGTAGCGGCCTTCGATATAGGTCTGCACGGCGCGCACCACCTCGTCGGCGTGAGCCTTCTGGCCCATGAACACCGCGAACGGCAATTGGCTCTGACGGCTCCAGTCCAGTTGGAAGTACTTGGCGCACCAGATGGCGGTGTCGCGGTCGGTATATTTTTCGATCAGGTGCAGCACCAGATGCGCCGCGGAAAATGCGCCGCCGCTGGTGTAGACGCCGTTCTCGGCCATGACGACGCGGTCGCTGATCCAGCGGACATTCGGGAAAAGGCTAGCGTACAGGTTCTGCGCCACCCAATGCACCACCGCCTGCTGTCCGTCCAGCATGCCGCCTGCGGCCAACAACGCGGCGCCCACGCACAAACTGGCCACTTCGCCGCCGTTGCGATGATGGGTCGACAACCAATCGATCAGCTCGCGGTTGGACTGCACCACGTCGGACACCGTGCCCAACAAGGGCGGCGCGATGCAGATGTCGATCTGCGGCGCATCAGCCAGCACCAGATCGGCCTGCACCTTGATGCGCCCTTCATCCAGGCTGACCTCGCGCGTGAGCGCCAGGGTGCGCACGTGGAATTGGGGTTCGCGCCCTTGCGCGGCCAGATAGTTATTGGCCACCAGGAAGCCGTGGCGCGCGGTTTCCAGGGACGCAATGTTGGTGCCCGTGGGCAGAAGAAACGCGACGTTTTTCATGACGCTAAGCATACGCCCGCGCGTTGACGCAATCTACCCGCAAGAATGTCGCAATCCCCTATCTGAAAGCGTCGTCTATCCCGATAAAGTGGCGTTTACGGCCTGGGAGGCCGGACGGCGGCAGGCGTGGCCAGCGGGCGCGCCCCGCCGATACAACAACAGCGACCAAAGGAGTGTGCGATGGAAGAATACGTAGATGGTTTCTTGCTGCCGGTGCCCAAGGCCAATCTGGCCGACTACAAGAAGATGGCTGAACAGGCCAAGGTGGTTTGGCTGGATCATGGCGCGCTGGATTACCGCGAATGCGTGGCCGATGAACCGGGCGGTGAAAACATGCGCTCGTTTGCGGAAGCCGCAGGCGTGAAGGATGGGGAAACGGCGGTCTTCGCCTGGATTCTGTATGCAAGCAAGGCCGACCGCGACCGCATCAACCCGCTGGTCATGGCCGACCCCCGCTTGGCCAATATGAGCGGTTGCGAAAACGTGTTCGATTTCAAACGGATGTGCTGGGGCGGATTCAGCACTTTGGTAAGCAAATAAAAAAAGTGGCGCGGCGTGTCGATATCGGCACTGTCCGTTCGTCGTATAGGCAGGGACCAACCGGTAAAGACTCTCGTGACGCCGCTCCGTCCCCCATCCATCACTCAACAGTTTTCGGAGACGCATCATGGCAACGCCCGCCACCACGCCCATTCCCGCCGGCATGCACACGCTGACCGCGCACATCATCTGCGACGGCGCGGCCGACGCCATCGCCTTCTACAAAAAAGCCTTCAACGCCGAGGAGCTGGCGCGCTTGCCCGGCCCGAACGGCAAGATCATGCACGCGGCCGTGCGCATCGGTGATTCCGTGCTGATGCTGATGGATGATTTCGCTGAATGGGGCAGCCTGGGGCCGAAGGCGCTCAAAGGCACGCCCGTCACGCTGCACCTGTACGTCAACGACGTAGACGCCGCGATGAAGCAAGCGGTGGACGCCGGCGCCACCCTGGCGATGCCGGCCGAAGATATGTTCTGGGGCGACCGCTACGGCCAGGTGGTGGACCCGTTTGGACACCGCTGGTCAATCGCCACACACAAGTTCGATTACACGCCCGAAGAAATCCAGCAGAACATGGCCAAGATGGGCGAGATGTCGGGTTGCGGCGACGCCGCCAAGAAGTAAACCTGCCTGGCAGGCGGCGGGCAAACGCAGGTCTGCACGGTCTGCGTTCGCCCCGCCCTCGCCCCGCGTGTGCCCTGCCCCTGCGCGCTACTTATTGCGGGTACGGCCCCAGGAAATCCAGCTTGGCTAGCTTCACGCCCGCATTGCGCAGGATCGCGTAGGCGGTCGTCACGTGGAAATAGAAGTTTGGCAGCGCAAAGCTCAGCAGATACGTGTCGCCCTTGAACTCGGGCTTGAAGTCGCCGAAGTTGATGACGATCTGCCGGTCCTCGGCGCCGTCGAAGTGCTCGGGCGTGACGCTTTGCAAATAGGCAATCGTGTCCTGGATACGTTGCTGCAATTGCGCAAACGTGGTTTCTTCATCGGGAAACTTGGGCGCCTGCCCTTGCGACAAGCGCTGCACGGTGAACTTGGCCGCATCGCTGGCGCGCTGCACCTGCCCCGACAAGGGGTACATGTCGGGCGCCAGACGCGCGTTGACGAGCTCGGCGGGGTCGGTGCCCGTCGCCTCGGCATGGGCCAGGCCTTTTTCCAGCAAGCTGGCCAGCACGGTCAAGCCGCGGATGAACACGGGCACGGATGCCTGATAAACAGAAAGCGTCATGGCAGGAATTTCCAAAGGGGTTCGTCTGCTTGGCGCGCGCGGAATGCGGCAAGCGCCAGGGATGCGGCGATCTTACCGCCGCCGGATGCCATTTCCCTGGCGCCCGACCTCGACATATCCATTCCCGAAATCGGAACAATCCTGCCTAGGATTTTGGCTGGCCCGCACCCACGCGGCGCAAGCCCTGGAAGAACCGCCACACCAGCGCCGACGCATCCGGCCCGCCCCGGGCGTGGTACTTCACGGAGGCGTCGCCCCCGCTCCAGGCATGCTCCAGCCGCGTGATCTCGCATAGGCGCAACACGGCTTTACGGCCGCGCAGCAAGTCCACCCGGCGATACGCCTTGTCGGTGCCCAAGCCCAGCACGCGCTCAACCGGCACGTCTTCGGGGCGCAGGTCGTTCAGCGCGCGGAACTGCTCGAACAATTGTTTGGCGTTGCGCGGCGCCACCGCAGGGTCCAGTTGGCCTTGAAGAATCAGCGCGGGCATGCCCAGTTGAAACACGGCCGGGTCCGACACGGCTGCCAACATCGGCAGCAAAGGCTTGACCGAGCCGCGCCGCATGGTGCTGATGCCGGCCGTGGCACTGTGGGCGTCGCCCACCACCGGCCCGGAGTGCATCGCCACCGCCGCGATCAATGACGGATGGCGCAAAGCCACCAAGGCCGCCATGCCCGCGCCCGCGGACAGGCCCGCCACATAGACACGCTCGGGGTCCAGCCCGTGCCGCGCGACTTCCGACTGAATCAGCGCCGCGATCAAATCAGCCTCGGCGCCGCCGTGGGCGTCATCGGGCTGGAACCAGCGCCAACAGCGCTGCACCTGGCGCGTCATGGATTGCTGCGGATACAGCACCATGAAGCCACCAGCGTCCGCCCATTGGTTCATCCGGGTGCCCCGCGCGAACGCCAGTGCGGTCTGGCGGCAGCCATGCAACATCACCACCAAGGGCATGCCCGTGGGCGGCGCGGAAACCGGGGTATAGCGCGCAAAGCTCAGTTGGCGCCCCTGTCCATCAGAAAACTGCCGGGAGCCTTCCCAGCGCCCGCTACCCAGCGAGGGGGCCACGGGCTGACGTGGGGTAGCCGTGGCCGGCGCTGCCTTCGCCGCCGCCTTGCGCGCCGACGTGACCCGCTTGCGGGCCGGCTTGGGCGTCGCCATGCGCATCGCCGTGCGTTGCAGCTTGCTCAGCTTCTTTGCCGCTTTGAAAAACAGATTGGTAAAACTGCGCGCCATTGGTAGGCCTCGGCCAGTAAACCTGCTAGAACCTCCCGGCCAGGCGGGGGCCGCCCATCAGCCATTGCAAACGGGACACCAACGCGACGGCGATGGTCAGAACGCTAAGAGTATCTGTTGCGCTGACGCCGATGCGCCAACGCGGGTGCGAGCCCAGGAAAAAGAACAAGGCGTCCGCCTCTGCGGGCGGTTGGACAGCCGCATGAAATGTATCACAGGGTAACTATCGAAGAGGGTACGTTCCTGACGCGGGCGCGTGTTTGGCTTGCTCAAGATCAAGCCTGTAGCCCCTAGATGAGAAGGCTGCGGGCAGAACCCAAGTGCGTTGATATAGGAACACGTCGTCAGGCGTCAGCCCGGCCACGGCAGATCTCGGCTAACGGTTGCGCCAAATTCGAGCGCCGGGATCCCAAATACCTTGGGTGCGCGCCGGCCCTCTGAGGTCAGCCAGGACAGGACCGAAGAAACCTCGCAAGTCGGACTGAAGGTCTCGGAACGATGGCGGCCTCTGCGTTGGAGCTGTCCGACGCAGAAAGCCAGACCACAGCCCGCGTTCCTCGGCAATGGTGGCAAAAACGTCGGTGAGGCCCAACGGCATTTCTGGGGGTAGCACAGTCGCTCGGTTATGAAGCGTCCCACCGACTGCCTTGACCACATTGACCAGATCGAAGGAGAAAATCCGGGTAGTGATCCAGACATCGTAGAAATCCTTGATCCGGCTATTGGCTTCACCAAACCGGATCATCGCCTCGAACTTTTCAGCGACCACGGTCTCGGGTGGATACATCAGGATGTTGGCCGGTGGGAGATCGGGCAGCAAGCTTGGAAAAATCCCGCGCTTGGGCTCCGGATGAACGCGGTCACCGAATCCGATATCGATCTGCAATGGAATCCTTGCCCCCGCCAAGTCCGCCGCCAAGCTGATGCAGGCCCCTTGGTATTTGTCGATTTCGCGAACGGCCCCGACCTTCAGCGTAGCCCCGTCGAACACAATGCCATCACTTGGAAATCTTACCTGGCAGATGCGAGCGAATCGTTCGCTCAACGCCTCGGGATGAGGATCACCCTGGCCCAACAGATCAAGATCGCCCGTAGACCGGAAGACATGCTCAGGCCATGTCACGAACAGCATCGCGCCTTTGAGCACATAGCATTTGGCCTCCTCGGTCTGGCCAAGGCGGAACAGCAAGCGCTCAACGGCGTAACGGGTCAGCACCCGCTGAAAATCCTCCCCGTGCCGTTTGGCGTGGGCGAGCAGCTTGGCGCGAATAGAGACAGCGGGATTCTTGGAAAGCTTGTCGTTCATTGCATGGCCAGAATGTAGGGCGCCATCCGTGAGGCCACGCGGTCAATGATTGCGAATTTCATGAGTTCGCCAGGCGTGGCCTTGCGCTGGCGCAGGGCGTCACGCAGGGCTTCTATGGCCACGTCCTCGCCAACGTGGCGCCGGTGCTTGAAGCAGTCGGCCACTGTCTTGGCAACGCAGTAAATGGGCACGTTCACCCCTTCGATGTCGATGTATTCGATACCCGCAGTCAGGGCTTCGCCGGTAGCGCGTACGATTTCGAGCCGCAGCCCCGCCGGACTGGGTGCACGGGCCTTATGGGGAATGGTCATCCAGACCGCACCAGGTAGCTGCGTCGTCAGTCCGTGCATGCGAAGCGCGCTGATAAGGCTTACTACCCCTTGGGGGACCAGGCGAGCTGCCTCGGCAAGATCATGGGCAACATCTTCACCGACGCGATCCGGCGTTTGGTAAAGCCCACGGCCGAGGCGGACGAGGTCTCCGCTGTCGGTCAGCCGCTTCAAATAGACAAGGGGAATGCCTGCCGCCGTCAGATCCCGCGCGCGCGCGATTCCCCGCTCTCGCACCAATTGGAGGACGCGGTCGCGATTGGGGACGGGAGGTTTGACCGTACGGCTATGCACTGCCACGTTGTGTTATCTCGCGTTATGTCGTGGAACAGGGTGTTATTTATTGAAGGCAAAAATATTTTATTGCCGACAAAAAATAACATCTTGATTGCCTAAGATCAAGCGCGACCCGCCTTCGCCCTAGCCACCCCCCCGCCACCCATTGAGCCCACCGCCCAAAGCGCTTATGGTTGTAGCCTTGCATCAATAAGACGTATTCATGTTTCCCAACGACCGCCCCCAAACCTTCGGCGAAGAAATCGCCAACACCATCAGCCACGGGATTGGCGCCGTGGGCGCTTTGGCCGCCGCGCCCATCCTGATCGTGGCGGCAGTCCGCCAGGGGGATGCCGCCTTCATCGCGGCGGCGGCGGTGTTTGCGGCGTCGATGTGTTTGCTGTATCTGGCATCCACCATCTATCACGCCTTGCCGCTGTGCCGGGCCAAGCAGATCTTCAACGTGCTGGACCACTCGGCCATCTATCTGCTGATAGCCGGCACCTATACGCCCTTTGCCTTGGGCGCCCTGCGTGGGCCCTGGGGCTGGACCTTGTTCGGGCTGGTGTGGGCGATGGCGTTGCTGGGTGTGGGGTTGAAGGCCAGCAAGCGGCTGAATCGCCCTGCCCTGTCCACTGGCCTGTACCTGGCCATGGGGTGGTTGGTGATCATCGCGGTCAAGCCGCTGATCGAAAGCGTGCCCTCGGGCGGGCTTGCCTGGCTGGTGGCGGGTGGGCTGGCGTATACGGGCGGCGTGGTCTTCTTCGTGTTTGACAACCGCTGGCGCTACAGCCATTTCATCTGGCATCTGTTTGTGCTGGCGGGCACGGTCTGCCACTTTTTTGCGGTGCTCTGGTACGCGGCCTAGCTTCACCCATACCTGCCCCGCGACGCCCCACCTTAGTGATGCCGCAGATAGTCGGTGGGCGCGCGCCCCAACACGCGGCGGAACATCGTTGAAAACGCCGCGGGGCTTTGGTAGCCGAAGTCCAGCGCAATGGCGGTGACCGATCCACCGGCCGCCAGGCGGGCCAGCGCCAAGACCACGCAAGCGCGTTGGCGCCATTGGGCAAATGCCATCCCCGTCTGCTGACGGAAATATCGGCTGAACGTGCGCGGGCTCATGTGCAGCCGGTTTGCCCAGGTTTGCGGCGGCATGCGCGCATCCGGCGCGGCGATGAAGGCGCGGCAGAGCGGCCCCAGCTTCTTGTCGCGCGGCAGCGGAATGTGCAGCGGCAAGACAGGTGCGCGTTCCACTTCGTGCAGCAGCAAGGCCGCCAGCGCGCCGTCGCGGCCCGCGGGGTCATAGGAAGCGGGCATATCCACCGCGTCCAGCAGCAACTGCCGCAACAGCGGCGACACGTCGATAACCTCACACACGTTCCGATCAACGCGCGCCGCGCCCGGTTCGATATACGCGCTGCGCGTGCTGACGTCCCACATGCGCACCTGATGCGTCACGCCGGCGGGAATCCACACTGCGCGCTGCGGTGGCACCACCCAATTGCCGTCGCGCGTGACCACATGCATGACGCCGGTTGCGCCATACAGCAGTTGCGCGCGCCGATGCGCATGCGCGGGCAGCACGTGACCGGGCGGGTAGTCGTTGCCGATGGCGACCACCGCACGGTCCAACGCGTCGTAGCGGTCGATATGGGTATTGCGCATTGCAAGAGGACGGGTTTGGCCGAAACTCAAACATTATTGTCCAAAGCGCGATAACCAGCCACCGAACCGCGCCGTATCGTCCTGGCTTGTTCTTCAGGATGACAACCATGCTTTATCTACTACTGGCGCTATTCGGCGGACTCAGCGGTGTCACGACCGTGCTGTTCGGCTTTGGCGGGGGCTTTGTCGTGGTGCCCGTGCTGTATGGCGTACTGACCGCGATGCATGGCGCAAACTCAGGTGTAACGCCGGGCGCCATCGATCTGATCGGCCAGTCCGCGATGCATATCGCGGTAGCCACTTCCACGTGCGTGATGGTGGTGAACTCCGTTGCCGCAACCCGCAAGCATCAGCGCGCGGGCAACCTTTTGCGCGCGTACATCTGGCCGCTGGCGGCGTATATCGCCGTGGGTGCGCTGCTGGGCGCGTGGGCCGCTACGCTCGCCAGCGGCGATCTTGTGCGCTGGGCCTTCATCGCCTACCTGGCCGTGCCCATCCTGGACTGCCTGCTGCGCCAAGGCTTTCTGGCGCAAGCCGACGCCCGCGCGCCCGTGCCGCTGGGCCGGGGCGTTGTGGTGGGTGGTGGCGTGGTGATCGGCGCCATCGCCACGTTTCTGGGCGTGGGCGGCAGCGTGATGACGGTGCCGCTGCTGCGGCGACGGGGCCTGCCCATGGCCCAGGCAGCGGCGATGGCAAACCCCTTGACCTTGCCGGTGGCCATCGTGGGCACCGTGGCCTACATGGCGGCGGCACGCGGTCTGCCGGCCCCGCTTGCGCCGTGGATCATCGGCTATGTCGACCTGTTGGCTTTCGCGGTGCTGGCGCTGGGTTCGCTGGCGGGCATGCGGCTGGCAGCCCCGCTGATACCCCGCATTCCTGACCGCCTGCACGCACGCATCTACATCGCGCTGCTGGCGCTGGTGTTGGTGAGCATGCTGGTGATCTGACTGGCCGTCTTCGACGCCCTGGTGCCCAACGACGGACCATGACTTCGTAGGATGGGTGAAGCGCGCGGTGTCGGTGGCAAGATCGCCGGGGCAGCATCGCGCACAAACCATCTGGCAGCGGTCCGATTGATATTCACCGGCGGTTGATGGGTTGCGCGCGTTGGGCGCTTGGGTCTTTCTGGACGTCTCCTCGCGCTCCACCCATCCTACGATTGGTCCGCAGATTCGTGGGCCGCAACGCCCCACGCGCGCACACCTGCCGAAACATCGCGGCCAGCAGCCACTACGAAACCGCGCAAAACGTTTCCGTGGCCGCCGTAGGGGCCGCCCTCCTACAGGGGACCCGCCCGCTCGTGGCCTGCCGACACAGGAAAACACATCGCGAAACTTGCCCCTGGGCGCTTGCGGTCTTCATCATGGTCGGACACTTAACCGGAACACGGAGGTTTCATGCAGCGTTCCACTTACGCATTCCTATCCGCCGCCATTCTGACGACGGCGCTGTCCGGTGCTCCCGCGATGGCGCAGAACGCCAGCCAGCCGGCGGCTCAGCCGCAGATGGCGCCCGCCATCACCCAACCCACCGATCAGCAACTGCAACGCTTTGCCTCGGCATCGCAGAAGGTGTCCGGCGTGGTCGACGAATACCGTCCCAAGGTCGACGCCGCTAAAACGAACGACGACAAGCAAAAGGTTGTTCAGGAAGCCGACGCGAAGATGGTGCAACTGGTGCGCGCCGACGGCCTGACGGTTGAAGAATTCAACGGCATCGGCCAGGCCGTGCAGCAGGACCCGCAGTTGAAGCAGAAGGTGATGAACCTGAGCCAGGGCAAGTCCAAGTAAGGTCATGAGAGCATGACCGGCCGAACCGGGGATTGTTCGGCCCGCGCCACGCGCTTTCAAAGTGCGGGGCGCTTTTCATTTCAAGTGCGTGGCGCTTTTCGTTTAGCGTGCGTGGAGCCTCTCAGTTCAACTGCGCGACGCTTTTCGCTTCGAGTGCATGGGCGGCCGCCCCCTGATCAGGTCTTCAGGCGATAACCCGTCTTGAAGATCCAGCGCACGCCGATCAGGCATGCCAGCAGGAACACCAGCGTCATACCCACACTGACGCCCAGGCTGACGTCCGATACGCCATAGAACGCCCAGCGAAAACCGCTGACCAGGTAGACCACCGGATTGAACAAGGTGGCAGTCTGCCAGAACGGCGGCAGCATCTTGATGGAATAGAAGGTGCCGCCCAGGAAGGTCAGCGGCGTGACGATCATCAGCGGAATGATCTGCAGCTTCTCGAAGCCGTCGGCCCACACGCCGATGATGAAGCCGAACAGGCTGAACGTCACCGCGGTCAGCACCAGGAAGCCCAGCATCCAGAAGGGGTGGGCAACCTCGAACGACACGAACAGCCGCGCCGTGGCCAGCATGATCAGCCCCAGGATGATGGACTTGCTGGCGGCCGCCCCCACATAGCCCATCACGATCTCTACATACGAGATGGGCGCGGAATGGATTTCGTAGATGGTCCCGGAAAACCTCGGCATATAGATGCCGAATGAGGCGTTGGCGATGCTTTGCGTCAACAGCGACAGCATGATCATGCCGGGCACGATGAACGCGCCGTAGCTGACGCCGTCGATCTCGACCATGTGCGAGCCTATGGCCGAGCCGAACACCACGAAATACAGCGACGTGGAAATGACGGGCGACAACACGCTTTGCATCAGCGTGCGCCAGGCGCGGGCCATTTCAAACAGGTAGATAGCGCGAATGGCGTAGAAGTTCATGATTGACCGTGTACCAGGCTGACGAAGATGTCCTCAAGCGAGCTTTCCGATGAACTCAGGTCGGTGAATTCGATCTGGAGCCGGCTCAGGTCCTGCAGCAACTGCGAAATTTGCCCGCCGCCCTGGTTGTCATAGGTGTAGACCAGCTTGTAGCCGTCGGCGGACAGGTCCAACTGATAGGCGTCCAGCGCGGTGGGAATGCCCGGCAGCGGCGCCTTCAGGGTCAGGCTCAGTTGGCGCTTGCCCAGCTTGGCCATCAGCGCGTCCTTTTCTTCCACCAGGATGATCTCGCCCTTGCGGATCACCCCGATGCGGTCGGCCATTTCCTGCGCTTCTTCGATGTAGTGCGTAGTCAGGATGATGGTGACGCCGCTTTCACGCAGCCGCCGCACCATTTCCCACATGCCGCGCCGCAATTCCACGTCCACGCCCGCGGTAGGCTCGTCCAGGAACAGAATGGCCGGCTCGTGCGACAGCGCCTTGGCGATCATCACGCGGCGCTTCATGCCGCCCGACAAGGCCATGATGCGGCTGTCCTTCTTGTCCCACAGCGATAAATCGCGCAGCACTTTTTCGATGTAGGCCGGGTTGGCCGGCTTGCCGAACAAGCCCCGGCTGAACGTGACCGTGTTCCACACGCTTTCGAACGCGTCGGTGGAAATTTCCTGGGGCACGAGTCCGATCTTGGAACGCGCGGCGCGAAAGTCCGACACGATGTCATGGCCATCGGCCAGCACCCGGCCTTCGGACGGGTTGACGATGCCACAGATGATGCTGATCAGCGTCGTCTTGCCCGCGCCGTTCGGCCCGAGCAAGGCGAAGATTTCACCGCGCTGAATGTCCAGGTTGACGCCCTTGAGCGCCTGGAATCCCGAGGCGTATCGCTTGGATAAACCTTGAATTGAAATAACCGGCTGCACACAAGCCCCCAACGTAATCGATAGCCGGGGATTTTACTCTTTACCCCAGGGCCGCTTGGTCGGCCTGGTGGAACGCTGTGTTTAAGATCTGGCGGCTACCGCCCCCAGCGCAGCACCAGGGGATCCAGCCGGCGGGCGGTTTCCAGCAGGCCCTGGCGCACCTCGTCGCGCATCGGCGGGAACGGATGCCGGGGCGCGTCGCAATCAATCACCCCGCCCGCCGTCATCAAGGCCTTGGCCGTCAGAATGCCGCCCTGGCGGTTTTCGTAGTTGATCAGCGGCAGCCAGCGTTCATACAGGCGGTAGGCCTCGTCGCGCTGGCCCGCGCGATGCGCCTCGATGATGGGGCGGATGCCGTCGGCAAAGCCGCCGCCCGTCATCGAGCCCGTGGCGCCGGCATCCAGGTCCGGCAGCAACGTGATGGCCTCTTCGCCATCCCACGGGCCTTCGATGGCCGCCCCGCCCAGCGCAATCAGGTCACGCAGCTTCGAGGCCGCGCCCGCGGTTTCGATCTTGAAATACGACACCTGTTCGATCTCGCGCGCCATCTTCGCCAGCAGCGCGGCCGACAGCGGCGTGCCCGCCACCGGCGCGTCCTGGATCATGATGGGAATATCCACCGCGTCCGACATCTGCTGGAAAAAGGCTTCGATTTGCGCTTCGGGCACCCGGATCGTCGCACCGTGATAAGGCGGCATGATCATCAGCATGGCGGCGCCCTGGTCTTGCGCGCGCCGGCTGCGCGCCGCGCAAACGCGCGTGCCGAAGTGCGTGGTCGTCACAATGACCGGCACGCGGCCGCCCACGTGTTCAAGAATGGTCCGCGTCAGCACCTCGCGCTCGTCGTCCGACAGCACGAACTGCTCGGAGAAATTGGCCAGGATGCACAGGCCATCCACGCCAGAATCGATCATGAAGTCCACCGCGCGCTTCTGGCTGGGCAGGTCCAGCTCGCCCGATTCGGTGAACGTGGTGGGCACCACCGGGAAGATGCCGCGATAGCGCGGAGCCTGGGATGTCGCGGTCCTGGTCATGGTCATGGCGGCTTACTCGATGATGTTGAAATCGTTGAGGTATTCGGTCTTCAGCGTCAGCCCCAGGCCCGGCGTGTTGTC
This sequence comes from Achromobacter colocynthidis, assembly GCF_057334535.1. NCBI lineage: Bacteria > Pseudomonadati > Pseudomonadota > Betaproteobacteria > Burkholderiales > Alcaligenaceae > Achromobacter > Achromobacter colocynthidis. The sequence goes on along the minus strand of NZ_JBHFIZ010000029.1, from coordinate 205,255 downwards.
GTCCAGGTCGATAAACCCTTCCTTGGCCACGGGCTCGCCGTCGAAGATGTAGTAGAACAGCTCGTTGCCGACTTCCACATCAAACATCGGAAAGTACTCGCTCATGGGGGAAGCCAGCGTGCTCATCGTCAGGTGGTAGTTGTGCATCTGGCCGGCATGCGGAATGACCGGCACGCTGTAGGCTTCGCACAGCGCGTTGATCTTGTGCGCCGCCGTGATGCCGCCCACGCGGTTGGTGTCGTACTGCACCACCGACACGGCCTTCCTGTCCAGCAGTTGCTTGAAGCCATACAGCGAAAATTCGTGCTCGCCGCCCGAGATCGGAATCGAGGTCAGTTGGTTCAGCTCGGCGTAGCCGTCGATGTCATCCGCAATCACAGGTTCTTCCAGCCAGCGCGGCTCAAACTTTTCAAGCTTGGGCAGGATGCGCTTGGCGTATTCCAGGTTCCAGCCCATATAGCATTCCAGCATCAGATCCGTGTCGTAGCCGATGACTTCGCGAATGGCCTCCACCGATTTCAGGTTTTCGACCACGCCCTTCTGCAAATGCGCGGGCCCGTAGCCAAACCGCATCTTGAACGCGGTAAAGCCCTGGTCCAGATAGGTCTGCGCTTCGTCCTGCATGGCTTTCAAGTCGGTGCGGTACAGCTTGGAGTAGTAGACGGGAATCTTCTCCTTGGTGCGTCCGCCGAGCAGCTTGAAAACGGGCTTGCCCACCGACTTGCCCAGGATGTCCCAGATAGCCAGGTCCACGCCGGAAATCGCCGCCATCGTCACGCCCTTGCGGCCCCACGCATGCGTGGCGCGGTACATGCGCTGCCACAGGTATTCGTAGTCCCAGGGGTCCTGGCCCACCACCAGGGGCGCCAGGTACTGGTCGATGATGGCCTTGGCCACGCGCGGGGCCAGCGCCACATTGCCCAGCCCGACGATGCCGTCGTCCGTTTCCACTTCCACCACCGTCCAGCCGTGAAAGCGAAACGTGCTCATGGTTTCCTCGCGTGAATAAAGCAGGTCCATGGCGTTGGAGCAAAAATTGCCTTGCGGCGGCACGGTCTTGCCGGTCCATTCAAAGACACGGGCGCGGACGGATTTGATCTTCATGGTGGGGTCCTGTTCAAACGATAGAGGTTCGGTGCGATGCGCCCATGCGGCAGGCGATCAGGAACGCCTGCCAGGTGGCGTCCACATTGGCGCGGCCAAGGCCGGCGATGTCGTAGGCGGTGCCGTGCGCGGGCGTGGTGATGGGTATGGGCAGGCCGCCCTGCACCGTGACGCCGCGGGAAAAGCCCAGCAGCTTGATCGCGATCTGCCCCTGGTCGTGATACATGGTGACAATCGCCTGGAACTGTCCGGCCTGCGCCTTCAGGAAAATGGTGTCGGCGGGAAACGGCCCCTGCACCGGCAGCCCTTCCTCGTTCATTTGCCGCACGGCCGGCGCAATGATCTCGACTTCTTCGCGCCCACACGTGCCGCCGTCGCCGCCGTGCGGGTTGAACGCCGCCACCGCCACGCGCGGCGCGGCAATGCCGTTGGCCTGCAAGGAGCGATAGATGAGTCGCGTGGCCGCCTTGATGCCTTCGATGCTGAGCGCGGCCGCGGCGTCCTTGAGCGGAATGTGGGACGACACGCGCGACGTCCACAGATCGCCCAGCGTATTGAATTCACAGAAGTAGCCGGTCACGCCCAGGTACTGCGCAAAGTGATGCAGCTCGTCGTCGTGCCGCAAGCCGCCCTGCTTCATGGCGAACTTGTTCAAGGGCGCAAAGCAGATTGCGTCGATATGCCCATCGCGCGCCGCGTCCATGCAAGCGTTAAGCACTTGCAGCACCGACGCACCGCCGGGCGCCTCGGCCTGCCCCACGGTTACCTGGTCGGGCCGCACGGTGTCCATGGCCAGCCTTGCGGGCTGGCGGGTATCGGCGCGGCCCCGCACGGCAACCATGCTGCCCACGGCTTGCGTCGGCACCTGCACGCCCGCCACGCGCTGGCCTTCGCGCCACAGCCAGGCATCCCCCACCAGCACGATGTTGGCGCGTTCGCACGCCTCGGGCCGGGCCAGCAGGCGGGCGATCAGCTCGGCGCCGATGCCGGCCGGGTCGCCCAGGGTCAGGGCAATAACGGGTTTTTGCTGCGTGTCCATTTCAGGTCATTCCACGGAAATGTTGTTCTTCTTGATGATGCTGGCGTAGCGCTGGTTTTCAGCTTTATGGAACTGCGCGAACTGCGCCTGGCTCATCGGCGTAATGTCCGCCCCGATCGCCAGCAGCCGGGCCTGCGTTTCAGGCAGGGCCAGAATCTGGTTCACGTCGTCATGGATGCGCTTCTGGATAGCGGCGGGCGTGTTGGCTGGCATGTAGATGCCGTACCACGCGCTCATCTCCACGCCGGGCACGCCGGCTTCGGCCATGGTGGGCACATCGGGAAGCTGGGGATTGCGGCGGGCGCTAAGCACCGCCAGCGCGCGCACCTTGCCGCTCTTGATGTGCGGAATGACGGACGACGCGGTTTCAAACGCCAGCTGCACCTGTCCGCCCATCAGGTCGACCATGGCGGGGCCGCTGCCGCGATACGGAATGTGCGTAATCTGCACGCCCGTGGCGTCCTTGAACAACTCGGCGGCAATGTGCTGCGTGCTGCCCGCGCCGCTGCTGGCGAAATTGAATTCACCCGGACGGCGCTTGATCAGCGCAATCAGCGCCTGCACGGACTCGGCCGGCACTTGGTTGTTGACCACCAGGATGTTCGGCACCGCCCCCACGAACACCACCGGCGTCAGATCGCGGTCATTGTCGTAACCCAGCTTCAGCAGATGCGGGGCGATGGCGTGGGCGGTTGACACCCCCATCACCATGGTGTGGTTGTCGGCCGACTTCGCCGCCTGGTCTGCCGCCAGCGTGTTGGAGGCGCCCGGCTTGTTTTCCACCACCACGGTCTGTTTCAGCATCGGGCCCAGGCGGTCGGCCACGGCGCGGGGTGGCGTCGGTACCGCCGCCAGGCGCGGACCCCACCAGCAGGCGCAGCGGCTTGTTCGGCCAGTCGGTGGTTTGCGCCTGGGCGGGGGCCAGGGTTGTCAGGCACAGCGCGGCGGCCGCCAGGGCGGCGCGAATCTTATGGATCTTCATGGTTTGTCTCCTTGATGTTTCTTCGCCGCATACGGCTTTTGTTGTGAAGCCATCTTAGAAACATCGCCTGTTTCCGTAAAATGAAACTTTTGCACCAACCGTTCACTACAGGCGATCAATCATGGACCGCACTTTGAATGTTCCCGCCCTGCTCTCGCGGCTGCGCATGCGCCAGATCGTGCTGTTGCTGGCCATCGACGAACGCGGCACGCTGCGGGCTGCGGCGTCGCAACTGAACATGACCCAATCGGCCGCCAGCAAAATGCTGCACGAACTGGAACTGGCGCTGGGGCAGCCGCTGTTTGAACGGGTGGGACGCGGGCTGGCGCAGACGCCGGCCGGCGCCTGCGTCATGGGGTATTTCCGGGGCATGCGCGGCACCATGTCGTCGCTCGCGCGCGAGCTAGACGAACTGCGGCTGGGCAGCGCCGGCAAGCTGTTCATCGGCAGCATCATGGCGGCCTCGCCCGGACATCTGACCGATGCGCTGCTGCGCTTGAAGCAGACTTATCCGCTGCTTGCCGTGGAGATCGTCACCGGCACCAGCGACCTGCTGATCGCCCGCTTGAACGAGGGCAAGCTGGATGTGGTGATCGGCCGCATGCTGACCTTGTCGGATCGCAACTACGTGTTCCGGCCGATCGGCGACGAGGCGCTGTCCGTGATCGCGGCGGTGGACCATCCGCTGGCCATGCAGAAGCGCCTGGACTTTGAGGCGATGCTGGCGTATCCGTGGATTCTGCAACCGCACGGCAGCCCGATGCGCGACGTGATCGAACAGGAATTCCGGTCGCACAACGTGGCGACCCCGCCCGGGCTGATCGAATCGGCGTCCATCCTGACGACCACCAACCTGGCGATGAAGTCGCACATGCTGGGCGTGATTCCGGAATCGGTCGCCAGCCGGTACGCGGCGCATGGCCTGTTGGCGATCCTGCCCTACCAGATCCGGCAGACGCTGACCGCCTTCGGCAGCATCGTGCCGCGCGACCGGCCCTTGAGCGCGGCCGGGCAGCACTTTATCGACCTGCTGCACGACAATTAACGAGGATGCCCGCGCGTTAGCGGAAAATTAGCGAAATTTACCAACGCCGCGACGTACAATCGCCGATTGCGCCACGCGCGCGTTTTCTCCGAGGTCTTCCCGTGAGTGCTTTGCCCGCCTGCCCCACATGCCAATCCGAATACACCTACGAAGACGGCGGCCTCTACATCTGCCCGGAATGCGCGCATGAGTGGTCGGCCCAGGACACCGCCGCTGCCGTCGCAGCCGCCGATGAAGCCCGCGTCTACCGCGATTCAGCCGGCAACGTGCTTCAAGACGGCGACACCATCACCGTCATCAAGGACCTGAAGCTCAAGGGCTCAAGCGGCGTGGTGAAGATGGGCACGAAGGTCAAGGGCATCCGCCTGGTCGACAGCGACCACGACATCGATTGCAAGATCGACGGCTTTGGCCAGATGAGCCTGAAGTCGGAATTCGTGAAGAAGATCTGACGCCAGGCGCCCACCCGGGCGGCACCGCGCCGCGGGGGTGGGCGGCCGGATCAAGGCGGCCGGATCAAGGCGGCGGGGTCAAAGCCGCCCTCTCAGAGCCGCCCTCTCAGAGCCGCCCTCTCAGAGCCGCCCTGTCACAGCCGCCTTTTCACAGCTGCCATAGCAATGCTGGAAGTTCAAAGGTCTTCGTCTTCCGCCGCCTTCGGCATCAGATACGCCGTGAGCGTGCTGGACATGCCCGCCATCACCCACAGCACGAAGAACGACACGGTGTAGAAGCCTACGCGCCCCGTGGGCACGTGCCCGAAGATCGCCACATCCAGGGGGTCGATCAGCGCGAATATCAGCGCGCTGCCTATCCCGGCCGCCAGGAACGACGGCCACAGAATCCACATCAATGAACGCAGGCCCATCTGTGCTCTCCCTGCTTAAGGCTTGGCTTGCGCGGCGCCCGCGCCCTCGCTCGCCTGGGGTGCAACCTGTTCGATGACCAGGCCGCGCTTGACCACGCCGTCCTGGATGGGCTCGTGGATGAAGTTGCTGTAGGCGAAGTAGATCGTGACAAAGCATCCGATCATGGCCGCGAACGGGCCGGCCATCAGAATCCAGGGCCAGGGTTCCTGGTACCAGGGCTTCGGGATCGGGGCGTGTTGGGCAAGTGTCATGAGCAGTCCTTGGCGGGCTTAATCGGGTACGTAGAAACTGGCGGGCTCGTCGGTATGGATGGACCGGTTTTCGCCGTCGTGGCCGCGCGCGCGCAGCGTGATGGGATGGGCGCCGGGTTCAACGCCCGCGGGCGCCCGGATCACCATGGGCACCAGCTTGTTGGCCGCCGCTTCGACGTCGACCGTGTCCGAGCCCTGGCGCCCGGCCATCACTTGCAGGCCCGGCATGCCATCGGCCGACAGGCGCAGCCGCATTGCCGTGTCCGACGTATTGATGATCTGCAAGCGGTAGACGTTTTCAATCTGGCCACCCGCCACTTCGCGCCCCAGCGCGCCCCGGTCGCGAATGACGTCCACCCGCAAGGGGTTGCGCATCGCCAACGACGCCACAAACGCCACGGCCAGGATCAGGATCAGCGTGCCGTAGATCAGCACGCGCGGGCGCAGCAGGTGCGAGCGCGCGCTTTGGGCGCTCAGGCCGTCTTGCATGGCGCGATCCGACGTGTACCGAATAAGGCCGGGTTCGTACTGCATCTTGTCCATGACCTGCTCGCAGGCGTCGATACAGGCGCCGCAGCCGATGCACATGTATTGCAGGCCGTCGCGGATGTCGATGCCGGTGGGGCAGACCTGCACGCACAGGCTGCAATCCACGCAATCACCCATGCCGGCCGCCTTGTGGTCGACCTTGCGCGAGCGTCCGCCGCGCGGGTCGCCCCGGCGCTTGTCGTAGGTGACGACGAAGGTGTCGGGGTCCACCATGACGCTCTGGAAGCGCGCATAGGGGCACATGTACTTGCACACGGATTCACGCATGAAGCCGGCGTTGCCCCAGGTGGCGAAGCCGTAGAACAGCATCCAGAACCATTGCCACGGACCCAGTTGCAGCGTGAACAGTTCATGGCCCAGTTCGCGGATGGGCGCGAAATAGCCGATGAAGGTGGACCCCGTCCACCAGGCCAGCGCGATCCACAGGAAGTGCTTGGTGATTTTCAGGCGCGCCTTGCGCAGGCTCCACGGCGACTCGTCCAGGCGAATGCGCGCAATGCGGTCGCCTTCGACCTTGCGCTCGATCCACATGAAGATTTCGGTGTAGACCGTTTGCGGACAGGCGTAGCCGCAGAACAGCCGGCCCGCCACGGCGGTGAACAGGAACAGCGCCAGCGCCGAGATCACCAGCAGTACGGCCAGGTACACGACGTCTTGCGGCCACAGCACCAGTCCGAACAGATAGAACTTGCGCGCGCCCAGGTCGAACAGCACCGCTTGCCGGCCGTTCCATTGCAGCCAGGGCAAACCGTAGAAGATGAGCTGGGTGATGAATACGAAAGCGATGCGCCAGCGGGCGAAGATGCCGCTGACGGAGCGCGGATAGATCTTGCTGCGCACGCCCGCCAGCGTCTGCTCCAGGGTTTCAGCCCCGGGGCGTGGCGGCCGCGTGTGCGGGCGCCAGGGCGGCGGGTCGCCGCCAGGCGGCGTGCCCACGCTTGCGGTTGACCCATCATCCATATGCTGCTCCGTACGGTGAATCCGATGATGTGGGGCCGGCCGTGCGTGGCCCGCCCCACCTAAGCGCCACTGGCCGGCTTACTTGGCCAAGGGCGCGGTGCCGACCGCGACGGTGCCGACCGCCGCGGTACCGACCGCCGCGGTATCGACCGCCGCGGTATCAACCGCCTTGGTATCAACCGCCTGCACGTCTCCCGCACCTTCCGGCTTGTTCGACAGGCCCCACACCCAGGCCGTCAACACCTTGATCTGTTCAGGGTTCAGGATGTGTTCGTGCGCGGGCATGCGGTTGTCGCGGCCGTCCAGGATGGTCTTCACGATCGACGCTTCCGACGACCCATACAGCCACACGTCGTCGGTCAGGTTGGGCGCGCCCACCAATGGGTTGCCCTTGCCGTCCACGCCGTGGCAGGCCACACAGAAGTTGCCGAACTCGCGCTTGCCGCGAAACACGCGGATCGGGTCCGCCGTCAGGCCCGACAAGGAACGCACGTACTGCGCGATGTCGCCCGCCGCCTTGGCATCAATGGCGGCCTTCCAGGGCGGCATGACGCCGTGGCGGCCTTCCTTGATGGTCTTCATGATGACTTCGGGCGAACCGCCGTGCAGCCAGTCGCCATCGGTCAGGTTGGGAAAGCTGGGGCCGCCCTTGGCGTCCGAGCCATGGCATTGCGCGCAGTTGTTCAGGAACAGGCGCTGGCCGATTTCACGGGCGCCCGCGTCCTGTGAAATCTGCGGCACGGTCATGGTTTCAAAACGCGCGTAGATGGGGCGCACGGCGTTTGCCATCTGGGCCTGGTGCCGCGCCACTTCTTCCGTGCTGCTATAGCCCAACTGGCCCTTGTACGACCCCAGGCCCGGCATGAAGAACAGATAGCCCAGCGCGAACAGGCAGGCCAGCAGGTACATCCACGTCCACCACGTGGGAACGGGGTTGTTCAGTTCGGTCAGGTCACCATCCCAGACGTGGCCGGTGTCTTCCACCTGCCCGGCGGCGGGCTTGGCGCCCAGCCAGCGGCGCTGCGTGTACAGCAGCCACACGCACCAGAGCACGCCGCCCACGGCGACCACCGAAATGAAAATCCCCCAGAAGCCATTGACGAAATCGCTCATGATCGATTCGCTCCATCTTGTTGTGCCTGGCCGAATTCATCGGGCAGGGCGAACGGCAACATGGCCGATTCGCGGTTGGCGCCCTGGCGGCCGCGCGAGCAGGCCCACCAGACGATGCCGAAAAAGGTCGCCATGGAAATGGCGGTAACGATTGCGCTCAGGTAAGCCACCATGATCAGCCTCCCGTGGCCGGTTGCGTAACCGCCTGCGCGGCGGGCTGCACGGCGGACTGCGCGGCGGACTGCGCGGTCGGCGCGGCCGAGTCAGCGGCCTTCCTGGCGTCTTCCGCCTTCTTGGCCTCTTCCGCCTTCTTGGCTTCGGCGGCCAGCTTGGCGCGGCGCACGCCCACGCCCAGGCTTTGCAGGTAGTCGACCAGCGCATCCTCTTCCGTCTTGCCTTCGATTTCCTTGGGCGCGGCGGCGATCTGTTCGTCGGTGTACGGCACGCCCAGCGTGCGCAAGGCACGCATGCGGTCGGACACGTTCTGACCGGTGATCACCGTCTTTTGCAGCCAGGGATACGCGGGCATGTTCGATTCCGGCACCACCTTGCGCGGGTCGCGCAGGTGGATGCGATGCCAGTCGTCGGAATAGCGTTCCCCCACGCGCGCCAGGTCGGGCCCGGTGCGCTTGGAGCCCCACAGGAACGGGTGGTCGAAGACCGATTCCGCCGCCGTCGAATACGAGCCGTAGCGTTGCACTTCGGCGGCCAGCACGCGCACCTGCTGCGAGTGGCAGCCTACGCAGCCTTCACGGATGTACACGTCGCGCCCCATCAGCCGCAGCGGGCTGTAGGGGTCGACGCCCGCCACGGGCTGGGTGGTGCTGTGCTGGAAGAACAGCGGAATGATCTGAACCAGGCCCGCGAAGGACACCACAAGGATGCTGGCGATGATCATCCAGCCGATGTTCTTCTCAAGCGTCTGGTGAGAAAAGAAGCCGGTTTTATTGTTGGCCATGATGTCCTCTCGTCAAGCAGTGGCCGGCACGGCGGGCGCGGCGGGCACGTCGGGCGCAGAGACCGACGGGCGAGCGGCATGGGGATCGTCTTCGGGAATGGCGGGGTTGACCGGCAGCGCACCGCGCACCGTCATCCACACGTTCCAGGCCATCACGAACACCCCCGACAGGAACAAGGTGCCACCCAGCAAACGGATCAGGTAGTACGGCACGCGCGTCTTCAGTTCTTCGACGAAGCTGTAGACCAGGGTGCCGTCGCTGGCGGTGTCGCGCCACATCAGGCCCTGCTGCACGCCGGCAATCCACATGGCGGCGATGTACAGCACCACGCCGATGGTGGCGATCCAGAAGTGCAGTTCGATGGCCTTTACGCTGTACATCTTTTCGCGGCCATACAGGCGCGGAATCAGGTAGTAAAGCGAGCCGAAGGAAATCATCGCGACCCAGCCCAAGGCACCGGAGTGCACGTGGCCGATGGTCCAGTCCGTGTAGTGCGACAGCGCGTTGACCGTACGGATCGACATCATCGACCCTTCGAACGTGGACATGCCGTAGAACGACAGCGCGGTGACCATGAACTTCAGGATCGGGTCAGTGCGCAGCTTGTACCAGGCGCCTTGCAGCGTCATGATGCCGTTGATCATCCCGCCCCAGGACGGCGCCAGCAGAATCAGCGAAAACGTCATGCCCAACGATTGCGTCCAGTCAGGCAGCGACGTGTACAGCAAGTGGTGCGGACCCGCCCACATGTACGTGAAGGCCAGCGCCCAGAAGTGGACGATGGACAGGCGGTACGAATAGATCGGGCGGCCGGCCTGCTTGGGCACGAAGTAATACATCATGCCCAGGAAGCTGGTGGTCAGGAAAAAGCCCACGGCGTTATGGCCGTACCACCACTGCACCATGGCGTCCTGCACGCCGGCGTAAGCCGAGTACGACTTCCACATCGACACCGGCATTTCAATGTTGTTGAAGATGTGCAGGATGGCGATGGTGAGGATGTACGAGCCGAAGAACCAGTTGGCCACGTAGATGTGCTTGGACCGGCGCTTGATGATGGTGCCGAAGAAGACGATGGCGTAGGCCACCCAGACCAGCGTGATCAGGATGTCGATGGGCCATTCCAGTTCAGCGTATTCCTTGCTGCTGGTGAAGCCCATCGGCAAGGTGATCGCGGCGGCCACGATAACGACCTGCCAGCCCCAGAACGTGAAGGCGGCAAGCTTGTCGCAGAACAGCCGCGTCTGACAGGTGCGCTGGACCACGTAGTACGACGTTGCGAACAACGCGCTGCCGCCAAAGGCGAAGATCACCGCGTTGGTGTGCAGCGGTCGCAGGCGGCCGTAGCTGAGCCATGCGGTGTCGAAATTCAACTGAGGCCAAATCAGCTGCGCGGCGATAAAAACGCCCACAGCCATGCCGACAATCGCCCAAACCACCGTCATGAGCGCGAACTGCCTCACGATCTTGTAGTTGAAGGTGTCGGCCTTGCTTGCGATTGCGGCGCAATCGTTCATCACCCTTCCCCCAAAGTAACAAATAGCTCCAGGCTTGAATGATGGGACCGGGCCTATAAGTCGGCGTTGATATGGATCAAGCGCGCGTGGGGCAGCAAGGGAACGCGGCAACGCCGCAACGCATCAGCAAGGGTTTGTTATGAATTGAAGCCGCCGCCGCTGGCGCGGCCGCTGTCGTCGTCGCGCAGGATCGCCGTGCCGGCGCTGTCGGTATCGTCGTACTGGCCGTTGAACACGGCCCACCAGAGCGATACGCCGATGGCCAGCACGAACAGCAGGGACAAGGGCAGCAGCAAGTACAGGATGGTCATTGCGCTGCTTCCATCTTGGCGGCTTCCAACGTCGCCACGTCCAGCGCGCCCACGGGCGCCGCGCTGCCGGACCAGTCGCGGCGGCACAAGCGCCACGAGTTATAGGCAACTGCCAACGACGACACCAGCATCGTGATGGCGGCCAGCCAAGGCTGCACCCAGCCCAGCAGCGCCAACGGCGTCATCAGCAGATGCCAGACGAGCGACCCGTACAGGTTCTGCCGCGCCTTGTGGCGCGCCTGTTGCAACAGCGCATCCAGCGCGGCGTCGGGCATGTTGGGATGCGCCGCCAGCGCCGAGTGCGCGGACGCCATCGCCGTGGGCACCGCCATCGACATCGCGCAAGGGCAACTCATGACCAGCAGCGCCACCATCACGGGCAGGCTGTGCGCCGGGTCGATATAGGCCCAGCCAATGGCGGCGGCCAGCGCCAAGGCCACCTGCGCCAGCACGAAACGCGACGCCAGGCGATCGGCGCGCGCGCCCAGATCCAGCCGTTGTGCCTCAACGCGCTGATGGCGCACCCCGCCCGCCGCGCCGCCAAATGATTGGCGACCGCACAGTTCCAGGTAGCGCGCGGTCAGCAGGAACGCCACGAACATCGTGACGGAATCAAAATAGACTTCGCCGCGCCCCGTCCAGGTGGCGTGCACGCTGGGTATGAACGCGGCGACGATGCCCAGCGCCACCGGCACATCCATGCCAGCGCGGCCGTGGCGCAGGTTGTGGCCGGCATGTCGCCAGATGGGGCAGGCCGAATACAGCACCACGGGAATGGTCAGCGCGAAGCTGGCCCAGTTCATCAGCACGATGGCCCAGTCCAGCGTTTCCAGGGCGTCGGCGGGCATGCTCTCGTGGCGCAGGTAGCCGGGCCAGGCAAACATCATCACCTGCATCATCGCCAGCCAGGCCAGCGACAGGCGCACCAAGGCATGGCGGCGCTGCTGGCGGTCGGTATCCGACAGGCAGGACGGGACGGCGAAGATCGATTTTGCTCGCATGCGCCGATGGTAACGAGCGCCCTCGCCCAGCACCTTGATCTGGATCAAGCCGCTTTTTGTTGCGGCTTGCCTGCCGTGTCCAGCGTGTCCACAGATCGGATCAAGGGCGCTGCTGGCGCAGCACGGCCACCACCGCGCGAGTCAAGGCGGCCAGGTCGTCGCCATCGATCGTCAGCGCCGGCGTCAGGTAGACGACGTTGCCGAAGGGGCGCACCCACACGCCCGCCTCGACCAGCCGGCGCTTCAAGGCTTCGCGGTCGGTGATGCCGTCCAGCTCCACCACGCCGATGGCGCCCAGCACGCGCACGTCGCGCACCCAGGGCAAGGCGCGGCAGGGTTCCAGGCCGGTTGCCAAGGCCAGCGACAGCGCTTGCGCCTGCGCCAGCCGGGGTTCGGACTCGAACAGATCCAGCGAGGCATTGGCCGCCGCGCAGGCCAGCGCATTGCCCATGAACGTGGGGCCGTGCATCAGCGCGTGCGCCGGGTTGTCGGACCAGAAGGCGTCGAACACCCGGTTGCTGGCCACCGTGGCGGCCAGCGGCAGCGTGCCGCCCGTCAGCGCCTTGGACAAGGTGATGATGTCGGGCTTGATGCCGGCCTGCTCGAAGGCGAACATGGTGCCGGTGCGCCCGAAGCCGGTGAAGATCTCGTCGAAGATCAGCAAGAGGCCGTGGCGGTCCGCCAGGCGGCGCAAGCGGCGCAGCACTTCCGGGTCATGCAGCAGCATGCCGCCCGCGCCCTGCACCAGCGGCTCGACAAGAATGCCCGCCAATTGCGGCGCGCGCGCTTGCAGGAACTGATCCAGCGCGGCGTAGGCGGCGTCGTCGCGCGGCAGGTCCACGATGTCGTGCTCGGCCAGCATGCCCCGGTACAGGCTGTGCATGCCGTCGTCGGGGTCGCACACGGCCATGGTGCCGAACGTATCGCCGTGATAGCCGCCCCGAAACGCTACAAAGCGGCTGCGGCCGCGCTCGCCCTGATTCAGCCAGAACTGCACCGCCATCTTCATGGCGACTTCTACCGCCACCGACCCGGAGTCGGTGTAGAAGACGCGGTCCAGCCCCGGCCCCAGCAAGCCAGCCAGGCGGCGCGCGAGGGTCAGCGCGGGCTCGTGGGTCAGACCGCCGAACATCACATGCGGCATGGCGTCCAGTTGCGCGCGCACGGCCTGGGCGATGTGCGGGTGGTTGTAACCGTGACAGGCCGTCCACCAGGACGCCACGCCATCGATCAGGCTGCGCCCGTCCGCCAGTTCCAGCCGGCTGCCGTGGCTGCGCACCACGGGCAGCGGCGGCGTCACCGTTTTCATTTGGGCATAGGGAAGCCAGATATGAGGTTGGCCCTGGGCCACCCAGTCGGGCGTGTGCATGGTTAAGCTCCGAAAAAACAGGCGCGGTCGCAGGGGCATTCCTGGCGTCCCGAACGCCGGAAAACGCCCTGCGCGCCTCCACTACAATGGCCCGCATTCTACGGCTTGGCGCGGGCGCTTCCCTTGCCCGGCCGCTGCCGGAACGATTGATGTCAAAGCTGGATTCCCTGTTTTCTTCCGAGTTGGCCGCCGCCGACACCCGCCGCGTACGCCGCCGCTTGCGCACCGCCACGGCCGCGCCGCCCGGGCGCATCGTGCTCAATGGCGCGCCCGTGCTGAACTTTTCCAGCAATGATTACCTGGGCCTGTCCAAGCACCCGCTGCTTGTTGAACGCGCCCGGGAATGGGCGGCCCGCCACGGCGCGGGTGCCCAGGCCTCGCGGCTGGTATGCGGCAACCTGGACTTGCACGAACAGGTGGAGGCCAAGCTGGCTCGCCTGAAAGGCACCGAGGCCGCGCTGCTGCTGGCCTCGGGCTGGCAGGCCAACGCCGCCGTTCTGCCCGCCCTGCTGCGCGCCGCCGCAAGCCTGGGCGAGATCGAGCTGTACGCCGACAAGCTCAATCACGCTAGCCTGCACCAGGGTTGCCAGGCGGCCGGGGTCAGGCAGATCCGGTTCCGGCATAACGACCTGGATCATCTGGAAAGCCTGCTCGCCGCTCGCGTGCAGGCCGGCGCGGGCAAGCCCGTGGCCCGCTTCATCGTCACGGAAAGCGTATTCAGCATGGACGGCGACCGAACCGACGTCGTCCGGCTGGCGGACCTGGCCGACCGCTATCAGGCCTTTGTCTACCTGGACGAGGCGCATGCCACCGGCGTACTGGGGCCGGGCGGCATGGGATTGGCGGGCTTGGCGCCGGGGCGTATCGACCTGGCGATGGGCACGTTCAGCAAGGCGCTGGGCGGCTTCGGCGCGTATGTGGCCGGGTCGCGCGCGCTGTGCGACTACCTGGTCAACACCTGCTCTGGCTTCATCTACACAACGGCGCTGCCGCCCGCCGTGCTGGGCGCCATGGACGCCGCGCTGGACCTGGTGCCCACGCTGGACGCCGAGCGCGCCCGGCTGACTGCCGCCGGTGACGGGCTGCGCGCCGCGCTGCAAGGCATGGGCTTGGACACCGGCGATTCCTCCACGCAGATCGTGCCCGCCATCGTGGGCGACGAAGCGCGCGCGCTGGACATGGCGGCCGCCCTGGAACGCCGGGGCCTGCTGGCCGTGGCCATCCGCCCGCCCACCGTGCCGGCCGGCACCAGCCGACTGCGCCTGACGCTCAGCGCCGCGCACCGCGACGCCGACGTCGCGCAACTGATCGATGGCATCAAGGCGGTGCTGGCATGATCCGCACACGCCCCACCCTGCTCTTCGTACACGGCTGGGCGTTCGACGCGTCTGTCTGGACGCCGCTGCGCGCCGAGCTTGGCGACTGGCCACACGAGGTTGCCGACGCCGGCTATTTCGGCGCCGCGCAAGCGCCGGCAACAGCCATCGGCCGAGTGATAGACCCAGTCGTCGGCCATGTTGCAGATCCAGCCATCGGACGGGTCATGGACCCCGCCACCGGCCCCCTCATCGCGATCGGCCATTCAATGGGCGTGCTGCGCTTGTTGCGGGATCTGCCGCCCAACTGTGTGGGCCTGGTGTCGATCAACGGATTCCCGCGCTTCGGCGCCGCGCCGGACTTTGACGCCGGGGTGCCGCGCCGCATGCTGGACCGCATGTTGAAACGGTTGTCGACCGACCCCACCGCTGTGCTGCAAGACTTTCGCGAACGTTGCGGAGACGCTTCCGCCTTCGGTGAACCACACCTGCAACCCCTGGCCCGCGACCTGGAAGCCTTGCGCGACGAAGACCAGCGCCACGCCTTGGCGGCGCTACCCGTGCCCTTGCTGATTTTGGCCGGACTGGACGACCCCATCGTCCCCGCCGCCATGACGCAAGCCGCGTTTGGCGGCCGCTTGGGCGACGAACGGCACGACCTGGAACACGGCGGCCATTTGTTGCCGGTGTCGGCCGCGCCCTGGTGCGCGCGCCACATCGCCGGTTTCATTGACCGCCTGTCACGTGCCGCCTGATGCAAGCCACGCCACGTAACACCCGGGTCGCCGCCCGCTTCGGCGCCGCTGCCCACCGCTATGAAGACCACGCGCCCATCCAGCGCATTACGGCCGAACGGCTGGCCAGCGACATCGCGTGCCTGGACTTGCCTACGCGTCCTCGCATCCTGGAAATCGGCTGCGGCACCGGCTTGCTGACTCAGGCCCTGGCGCGCCGGCTGGGCGAGGCGGACTGGACCATCACCGACATCTCTCCCGCCATGCTCGCCGCCGCCCAGCGCGGCCCGGCGCTACCCGGCACGTCGCGCTTCCAATTGATGGACGGCGAGCACCCCCAGGCGCTGGATGGCGAGTACGACCTGATCTGCTCCAGCCTGGCCGTGCAGTGGTTCACCGACCTGAACGGCGGCCTCGGCCGGCTGGCCGCGCTGCTGGCGCCCGGCGGCCATCTTGCCGTCGCGACGCTGGCCGACGGCACCTTCACCGAATGGCAGCGCGCGCATCAGGCGGCGGGCTACGTCCCCCCCACGCCGCCCTACCCGCCGTGCCGGCTCATCCGCCCGGCCATGAGCAATCTGGCCGGTGGCGTGCGCGGCGAACGGCTGATACAAAATCATCCTGATGGCCTGACTTTTCTGAAAGGCTTGAAAGGCATCGGGGCCACCACGCCCGCGCCCGGACGCCCGCCGCTATCCGCGGCGGCGCTGCGCCGCGTGCTGGCGGCGTTTGACGAACAAGGAGCCACGGTGACGTATCACCTGGCCTACGGTATGTGGAAACAATCAACGCAACGCCCCGCCGGGGTTTTCGTGACCGGCACTGACACCGGCATCGGCAAGACGCTGGTGTCCGCCATCCTCGCGCGCGCCTGGAACGCCGACTACTGGAAACCGGTGCAGACCGGCGTATCCGAAGAACGGGGCGACACCGACACCGTGGCCGAACTGGCGCAACTGCCGCCCGAACGCCTGCACCTGCCCGCCTACGTGCTGCAAGCGCCGCTGTCGCCCTGGGCGGCCGCCACGCTGGAAGACACGGTCGTCGACGCCACCAGCATCGTGCCCCCCGCCACCACCGCGCCTTTGATCGTGGAAGGCGCGGGCGGCCTGTACGTGCCCATCGACGACACGCACATGATGATCGACCTGATCGCCCGCCTGGACATGCCCGTAGTGCTGGCGGCGCGCAGCGGCCTGGGCACCATCAACCACACGCTCCTCAGCCTGGAAGCCCTGAAGCGCCGCGGCATCCCGATTCTGGGCGTGGTGATGAGCGGCCCGCTGTCCCCCGGCAACAAGGAAGCCATCGAACGCTTCGGCGACGTCCGGGTACTGGCAGAAATCCCGCCGCTGTCGCACGTCGACGCGGCAACGGTCGCGAGGCTGGCGCAGGGTATTCCGGCGCTAGAGGAATGTTTGGCGGCGCTGGGCGAGGCGCCGACGGTAGCGGATTAGGGGTCGGGAAGTACAGCACCGCCCGCTCCGCCTCCCCCTGCCCCGCGCTAGCCCGTCTGTTTCGCCATGTCGATAAACGCCCGTAAGGCTGACGACACGCGACGTTGGCGCGGGTAGTACAGCATGAAGCCCGGTATCGTCGGGCACCAGTCGTCAAGCATCCGCGTCAACTGGCCCGATTGCAGCAGATCGCGCACGTAGTGTTCCGGCACGCAGCCGATGCCGATGCCGTCCACCGCCGCGCGCACTTCCGCGTGCACGTCGCTAAGCGCGATGCGGCCGGTCACGTCGACTTCCATCGCAACGCCATCCTTTTCGAATTCCCACTTGTAGAAGCGCCCGCTGGGGAAGCGGTAGCGTACGCACGCATGGTTCAGCAAGTCGTGGGGATGGCGGGGCAAGGGCCGGCCTGCCAGGTAGGCGGGCGAGGCTACCACCGCCGCGCGCAACGCCGGGCCGATCTGCACGGCCACCATGTCTTCAGGCACGGCCTCCAACAAACGCACGCCCGCGTCAAAGCCCGATGCCACGATGTCGACAAAGCTGTCGTCCTCGGCGATTTCCAACTGAATATCCGGATACGCGGCCAGGAAGCGCGCGGCGAACGGCATCAACAGCATGTAGGACGCGGCCCGCGATGTGTTGATGCGCAACGTGCCGGACGCGGCGCCGCGAAAGTGGTTCATTTCTTCAAGCGCGTCGCCCAGGTCGGCAAGCGCGGGAAGCAAGCGTTCGGCCAGGCGCTGCCCGGCGGCGGTCAACGCGACGCTGCGCGTCGTGCGATTGAACAGGTTCACGCCCAGTCGCTCTTCCAGGTTGCGGATGGCGTAGCTGACGGCGGACGTGGACAGGGCCAGTTCCTCGCCCGCGCGGCGAAAGCTGCAATGCCGGGCCACGGCGGCGAAGGCGGCCAGATGGGACAGGTTATCCGCCTGCATGATTGTGCAAATTCCTTCAATAAAACATGCGGAAATTCTAGCTTGATCCGGTGGATGGCGAAGCATATTGTGAACGCCTGCTTAACAAATTCCTGCGAATCGATCATGACCCAAGCCCGTGGCTACGCCGCCCACAGCACTGACACCCCGCTCGTTCCCTTCAGCTTCACGCGCCGCGAACCGGGCGGCGACGACGTGCTGATCGACATCCTGTACAGCGGCATTTGCCATTCCGACCTGCATCAGGCGCGCGGCGATTGGGGCAATTCGATGTACCCGATGGTGCCGGGCCACGAAATCGTCGGCCGCGTCGCGCAGGTGGGCAAGAACGTCACCAAGTTCAAGGCGGGCGATTACGCCGGCGTGGGCTGCATGGTGGATTCCTGCCAACACTGCAAGGCCTGCCGCCTGAACCTCGAGCAATACTGCGAGCAAGGCGCCACGCTGACCTATAACGACAAGGAACGCGGCAGCGACCAATTGACGTTCGGCGGCTATTCCGACCACATCGTCGTCAAGGAACACTTCGTCGTTCGGGTGTCCGACAAGCTGGATCTGAAGGCCGTGGCGCCGTTGCTGTGCGCCGGCATCACCACCTATTCGCCACTGCGTCACTGGAAGGTCGGCCCCGGCCAGAAAGTGGGCGTCATCGGCTTGGGCGGCCTGGGCCACATGGGCGTGAAATTCGCGCACGCGATGGGCGCGCACGTGGTGATGATCACGACGTCGGCCGACAAGGGCCGCGACGCCAAGCGCCTGGGCGCTGACGAAGTCCTGGTGTCGCGCGACGCAGAGGCAATGGCCGCGCATGCCGGCTCGTTCGATTTCCTGTTGAACACGGTGCCCGTCAGCCATGACGTGAATCCGTACCTGGCATTGCTGACGCTGAACGGCACGATGGCGCTGGTGGGCGCGCTGACGCCGCTGGATCCGATCCCGGGCGCCAACCTCATCCTGGGGCGCAAGTCGATTGCCGGCTCGGCGATTGGCGGCATGCAGGAAACACAAGAGATGATGGACTTCTGCGCCGAACACGGCATCGTCAGCGATGTCGAGATCGTGCCGATCCAGGCCGTGAACGACGCCTATGAGCGCCTGGCCAAGAACGATGTGAAGTACCGCTTCGTGATCGACATGGCCTCGCTTGAGAAAGAGGCGGCCGCCGCCTGACGCGCAAGCGTGCTGACCTGGGGAAAAAAAGGGTGCCCGAAGGCACCCCGAATCCACCCTACAACAGCACCTACAACTGCAACTGCAAAGCAATCAATGCGTCACCCGGTCAACCACTTACCGGGCGACGGATCATGCGGTAGTGCGATAACGCGATAACGCGATCAAGCCACCTTCTGTTCCTTGCCGTGTTCAAACTGGGCCTCTTCCGTGGACCCGGTCAAGGCGGTGGTGGAAGACTGGCCGTTTTCGATCGTCTGCGTCACGGCGTCGAAGTAGCCGGTGCCCACTTCGCGCTGGTGCTTCACGGCGGTGAAGCCCAAGTCGGCGGCGGCGAATTCCTTCTGCTGCAATTCCACGAAGGCGCTCATCTGGCGGCGGGCATAGCCGTGGGCCAGTTCGAACATGCCGTAGTTCAGCGCATGGAAGCCGGCCAGCGTGATGAACTGGAACTTGTAGCCCATGGCGCCCAGCTCGCGCTGGAACTTGGCGATGGTGCCGTCGTCCAGGTTCTTCTTCCAGTTGAACGAGGGCGAGCAGTTGTACGCCAGCAGCTTGCCCGGGAATTGGCGATGGATGGCGTCCGCGAACTTGCGGGCGTATTCCAGGTTGGGCGTGGACGTTTCGCACCAGATCAAGTCAGCGTAGGGCGCATAGGCCAGGCCGCGCGAAATCGCTTGGTCGATGCCGGCCTTGGTGCGGAAGAAGCCTTCCACGGTGCGCTCGCCGGTGATGAACGGGCGGTCGTTTTCGTCGACGTCGCTGGTCACCAGGTCTGCCGCGTCGGCGTCGGTACGAGCCAGCAACACGGTGGGCGTGCCCATCGTATCGGCGGCCAGGCGGGCCGACACCAGCTTGGCGACGGCCTCGCGGGTAGGCACCAGCACCTTGCCGCCCATGTGGCCGCACTTCTTCACTGAAGCCAACTGGTCTTCGAAGTGGACGCCGGCCGCGCCCGCGTCGATCATGGCCTTCATCAGTTCAAAGGCGTTCAGCACGCCGCCGAAACCGGCTTCGGCATCCGCCACGATGGGCGCGAAATAATCGATGTAGCCCTCGTCGCCCGGGTTCTTGCCTTCCATCCACTGGATCTGGTCGCAACGCGACAAGGAATTATTGATGCGGCGAACCACTTGCGGCACCGAGTTGGCGGGGTACAGCGACTGGTCGGGGTACATCTCGCCGGCCAGGTTGGCGTCACCGGCCACTTGCCAGCCCGACAGGTAGATGGCCTTCAGGCCGGCCTTGACCTGCTGCATGGCCTGGTTGCCGGTCAGGGCGCCCAGCGAATTCACGAAGGGCTCGCTATGCAGGGATTCCCACAGCCGGGTCGCGCCACGTTCGGCCAGCGTGTGCTGCACGCTGATCGAGCCGCGCAGGCGGATGACATCCTCGGCGCTGTAGTCGCGCTTGATGCCTTGCCAGCGGCTGTTCTCGGCCCAGTCTTTCTGCAAATTGCGGATTTCGGTTTCGCGAGTGCTCATGGTGATGCTCCTGGTCAGTGATAGGAAAACTTCAAAAGATTCGCGTCTTGCATTGCGTGAATCGTTGGACAAAGTCTATGCCTGTGCTGCAGGGCAATGTGGGCTTATGTCTTATAGAAGATGAAAAATGTTTTTCTTTAAAATCAATGAATTAAAACTTCCATTTCGTATTGCGGAACGACTTTGCCATCTGTGAAATGCGCTTTGGTTGCGCAGCAGCAGGAACTTTCACATGACGAGACTTACATTTCATAATGCGGAAATTCGGCGTTTTTCCGACCGCCTACAATGCCGCTATTCCTCCGATTTCCTTGATTTGCCATGACCCTGTCTCACGGACCCTTGGGCCAAAGCGTGGCCTACGCCTCGCAATACGATCCCTCGCTGCTGTTTCCCATCGCGCGCTCGCACAATCGAGCAGCGCTGAACCTGGAAGCCGGCAAGCTGCCGTTCACCGGCGTGGATATCTGGAACGCCTACGAGCTGTCCTGGCTGGACGCCAAGGGCAAACCACGCGTGGCCATGGCCACGTTCTCGGTGCCGGCAGACAGCCCCAACATCATTGAATCCAAGTCGTTCAAGCTCTATTTGAATTCGTTCAACCAGACGCGCCTGGTGAATTCGGCCGCCCTGCGTGGGCGCCTGGAACGCGACCTGAGCGCCGCCGCGGGCGCGCCGGTTGGCCTGGATTTCTTCCTGCCGCAACGTTTTTCAGAATTGCGGATGGCGGAGATGGACGGCATCTATATCGACAAGCTGGACATAGAGATCGACACTTACGAGCCCGCACCCGAGCTGCTGCGCACCCGGCCCGGCGATGTGGTCGAAGAAACGCTGGCCTCGCGCCTGTTGAAGTCCAACTGCCCGGTAACCGGCCAGCCCGATTGGGCCAGCGTGCAGATCCGCTACCGGGGCGCCCCCATCGACCGCGAATCGCTGCTGCGCTATCTGGTGTCGTTCCGCCAGCACGCCGAATTCCACGAGCACTGCGTGGAACGCATCTTCAGCGACATCCAGGCCGCCTGCGCCCCGGAACACCTCACGGTCTACGCGCGCTACACGCGCCGTGGCGGGCTGGACATCAACCCGTGGCGCAGCAACGTGGAAACGTCGCCCCCGGCCGACGTACGCACAGTCCGCCAATAGGCCCAGCTCACGACCAGTTACAGATTCACCTTCCGCCGACGATATCGTCTAAGGTTCCCACGGCATCAGGCGGGCCGCCCGGCCCGCCGCCACATCCGAACCTCAGCCATTTCACTTCCCCCAGGAGGCGGCAATGCAAGTCCGTGATTGGTTTGTCGAGCGTCAACCCGAATTCGCGCAATGGCGGCAAGACCTGCACGCGCATCCGGAATTAGGTTTTCAAGAACACCGCACCGCCGAACTGGTCGCGGCCAAGCTCAAACAGTGGGGCCTGGAGGTGCATAGCGGCATCGGCCGCACGGGCGTGGTGGCGGTGTTGCGGGGCGAACGCCCCGGCGACCGTCGCATCGGGCTGCGGGCCGACATGGACGCGCTGCCCATGCAGGAAAAAACCACCCTGCCTTACCGCTCCACCCACGAAGGCAGCTTCCATGGCTGTGGGCACGATGGGCACACCGCCACGCTGTTGGCGGTGGCGCAACACCTGTCGCAGAACCGTGACTTTGCAGGCACGCTTAATTTCATCTTCCAACCGGCCGAGGAAACGCTCGCCGGCGGCGCGGCGATGATCGAAGACGGGCTGTTCACGCGCTTTCCCTGCGACGAAATCTATGGCCTGCACAACAATCCGATGCTGGGCAAGGGCCGCGTCGCCGTGCGCGAAGGCGCGTTGCTGGCCGCCTACGACGGCTTCACCATCCGCGTGCATGGCGTGGGCTGCCACGGCGGCATGCCGCAGCAAGGCAACGACCCGGTAGTAATCGCCAGCCAGTTGGTGGGCATGCTGCAAACCGTGGTCAGCCGGTCCTTGGATCCGCTGGTGGCGGGCGTGGTCAGCGTGGGCATGATGAACGGCGGCACCGCGCCCAACGTCATCCCCGACCTGATGGAACTGCGGGGCACGGTGCGCACCATGAGCATCCCCGCCCGCGAAACCGCCTTGCGCCGCGTGCGCGAAATCTGCGACGGCCTGGCCCTGTCCAACGCCACCCGCATCGACTGCGAGTTCGGCCTGGGCTGCCCGCCCACCATCAATGCACCCGGCCCGGCCGCCCCGGTCGCTGCCGCGGCGGCGCGCGTGGTCGGCATCGACGCGGTGGACGACCGCGTCACGCCCTTGATGGCCTCGGAAGATTTCTCCTACCTGCTTCAGGAATGTCCCGGCGCCTACTTCTTCGTCGGCCAGGACGGCCACTTCTGCCATCACCCTGAATACGATTTCGACGACGACATCCTGCCCATCGGCGCAGCGGTCTTCGTAGAGATCGTGCGCGACCGCCTGGGCTGATCCCCCCTTTTCTTGCTGTCGAGTCCAGGGGGGGTTGCCACGCAA
>NZ_JBHFIZ010000029.1:174879-182541 GCF_057334535.1 Achromobacter colocynthidis | reverse complement strand
GCCACGCACCGCGCCCCGTGGGTCCCCTTGCGCCTGTACGGCGTTCGCAGGAGTCCGAGATGACGTCTTCGTCTTCCCCCGCTTATCAAGTTTCCGCCGCCATGCGTCGGCGCGTGGTCATTGCCTCGGTGCTGGGCAACGCCTTCGAGTGGTTCGATTTCGCCATCTACGGCATGTTCGCCGCCGTGGTTTCGCGCCTGTACTTCCCCACCGGCGACAGCGCAACGTCGCTGCTGCTGGGGCTGGCCACCTTTGGCGTGGCCTTTGCGGTGCGCCCGATCGGTGGCCTGGTGCTGGGCATGTACGCCGACCGCCACGGCCGCCGCCGCGCGTTGTCGCTGATGATCCTGATGATGGCGGGCGGCACCGCCCTGATCGGCCTGCTGCCCACCTATGCATCAATCGGCGTGGCGGCCAGCGTGCTGATGCTGGTGGCGCGGCTGATCCAGGGGTTTTCGGTGGGCGGCGAGTACGCCAGCGCCAGCGCCATGTTGGTGGAATTCGCCCCCACCGGGCGGCGCGGCCTGTACGGCAGCTTTCAGATGTGCTCGCAGTCGCTGGCGTTTTCAGCCGGGGCCGGCGTGGTCTACCTGCTATCTTCGAACTTGTCGACGGCGGATCTGGAAAGCTGGGGCTGGCGCGTGCCGTTCCTGTTCGGCATTTTGATCGGGCCCATCGGTTATTACCTGCGCACTCAGGTAGACGAAACGCCTGAATTCCGCCGCTTTCAGGACCAGCTCGTCAAACCCGAACGCACCACGCTGCGCACATTGTTTTCGCGGTATCCGCGTGAACTGATCGGGTCGTTCTGCATCGTGGTGACGGGCACGGCGTCCAACTACGTCATGTTGCTGTATCTGCCCATCTTCGCCGTCACGGAATTGGGGCTGACGATGGGCGACGCGCAACTGAGCAGCGCCTTGGCCGCCGTGCTGCTGCTGGTGCTGTGCCCCTTGTCGGGCGCGCTGTCGGACCGCCTGACGCGCCGCGCCCTCATGCTGCCGGCCACCTTCGCCTTTGGCGTGGTCACATGGTTCATGATGGCGCGCGTGCTGCATGCGCCGTCCTTCGCCACGCTCTTGCAGGCGCAATTGTTGGCGGCGGCCTGCATGGGTTTCATGTGGGGGCCCACGCCCGCGCTGATGACCGAGATCCTGCCCGTGAACCTGCGATCAACCGGCGTGTCGCTGTCGTACAACCTGGCGGTGATGCTGTTTGGCGGCTTGGCGCCCTTCATCAACACCGCCCTGATCCAGCAGACCGGCAACCTGATGGTGCCGGCCTATTACGTGGCGCTGTGCGTGTTGATTGGTTTGATTGGGCTGATGCTGCTTGGCCCGGGCAAGCCAGGGGGAGACGGCGCCCAAGAAAAGTCAGGACCGGGTGGCGACACCCGAAACACGTCAGGACCGGGCGACCGCGCCCCCCGCCAACACGGGATCGGCGCGGCGCGCCTGCACGGCGATCCACTGCGCTAGCAGCGCCGCCGCCGCGAACGCCACGCCCGCGCCCACCCACGGCCCCTGGCGGAATCCTGCATCCAGCAGCAGGCCGAACGCCAGCGGGCCCAGGGCCGAGCCCACGTCCATGCCCGAATACACCAGCCCATAGACGGAACCGGTTGAGCCCTTGGGCGTGACGCGGCGGATCAGCATGTCGCGCGAAGGCGCCGCCACGCCCGAGCAGAAGCCGGCCAGGCCCACCACCGGTGCGGCCAGTGCGCCGGGCACCAGGCCCAGGGCCAGCACCACCAGCGTCAGGCCGGCCAACAACAGCGCCACCATCACGGTGCGCTCGGTGCGCGGGTTGGCCGACACCAGGAAGCCACCCGCCGCCATGCCCACGGCCGACGCCACCATGTAGCCGGACAAGGCCGAGCTGGCCACCACTTCAGACAGGCCGTACAACTGGTCCAGCAGCGGAATCGTGTAGTTCTGCACCGACGACAACGCGATCGACGTGCAGGCAAAGAACAGGAACGCGCCCCACAGCGCGGGCTTGGACAGCAGCGTCGCCAGGGTGGTCAGCACGCCTTCTTGCGGCTTGGGCGCGGCCTTGGATGCGGTGGCGGCATGTGTTCCATCCTTGCCTTCATCCTTGGCATCGGCGTCCTGCGGCATTGGCCCACCAAGCAGATGGCCGCCCAGCACGGTCAACACCAGCACCACCGCCACCAGCCCCGCGGCGCTATAGGCGGCCACGCGCCAGTCGGCCAGCAAGGTGATGGTGGTCATGAATATCGGCGTCAGCGCCCAGCCCAGGTTGCCGGTCAGCCCGTGCGCTGAAAACGCGTGCCCCAGGCGCGACGGCGTAATGCGGTGGTTGATGATGGAGTAGTCGGCCGGATGGAACACCGAATTGCCGATGCCGCCCACAATGGCAGCAAACATCAGCATGGGGTAGCCGTTGGCCGAGCCGATCAACACGCCCGACAACACAAAGCACGCCAGCCCGAACCACAGCACGGGCCGCGCGCCGATGCGGTCCACGACGAAACCCGAGGACGCCTGGCCGATGCCCGACACCACGTAGAACGTAGCCACCAGCGCCCCCACCCGCGCGAAGTCCAGGCCAAACGCCGTGGCCAGGGACACGTTGAGCAGTGGTAG
Organism: Achromobacter colocynthidis; assembly: GCF_057334535.1. Taxonomy (NCBI): domain Bacteria; kingdom Pseudomonadati; phylum Pseudomonadota; class Betaproteobacteria; order Burkholderiales; family Alcaligenaceae; genus Achromobacter; species Achromobacter colocynthidis. Next base: position 179,932 of record NZ_JBHFIZ010000029.1, on the reverse strand, counting down.
CACCAGTTGGAAAAAGTGCGATGCGGCGTGTGCAACGCCGATCAACAGAATGGTCTTCCAGTCGCGCCGGCGGACATCGGCATCCGAGGGCAAGGGGGTGGTGGCGGTGTGCATTGCAAAAGGCCGCGCAAGCGGCGGGTAGCGCACGCAGTGATGCGGTGCGCGGGTTGTCTCCGGCAACGGCCGGGAGCCCGGCCGTTGAGTTCATGGCGAATGCGGCGGCAAGGCCGGGCCGGATCGTGCCGGCCATCGCTCTTGGACTGTGTTGGCGGCCGCCATGCGCGAGCCCGGCCGCCGTCTGCAAATCAGGATACTGCCAGGGCGCTTACAGCGCCTTTTCGCGAATGGCGGGCCAGGCGCGCTGCAGGTAATACAGCATCGACCAGACCGTCAGCACCGCCGCAACAATGATCAGCACGTCGCCCAGCAGCTTGGTGCTGATGCCGTAGACGGGCTGGTTGTACAGCAGGCAGGGAATCGCCACCATTTGGGCGGCGGTCTTGAACTTGCCCAGGCGGTGCACGGCGACACTGGCGCTGGCGCCGATCTTGGCCATCCATTCGCGCAAAGCGGAAATGGTGATTTCACGGCCGATGATGATCAGCGAGATAAAGGCGGCGACGCGGCTCAGGTCCAGCAGGACGATCAGCGCGGCGCAGACCATCAGTTTGTCGGCAACCGGGTCCAGGAAGGCGCCGAAGGCCGAGGTCTGGTTCCAGCGGCGGGCCAGCCATCCGTCGAACCAATCGGTCAGCGCCGCAATGATGAACGCCCACGCCGCGAAGGTGTCGCGCGTGGGGACCGACATCCAGCTCTCGGGCAGGTAGAACAGCCCGACCACCAGAGGAATCATGGCGATGCGCAGCCACGTCAGGATTATGGGTACGTTAATTGGCATAGTGTCCGTATGCTACATCAGCCGGATGACGCTGGCTGTATCGACGCGGTGGGGTGGCCGCGCTTTGGCCGGCGCCCGGCCACTGCACGAGCGGATATCGACTAGCCACGCAGCGCCTCGTAGATGCGTTCGGCCAGGTCCTGGGAAATGCCGTCCACCGATGCCAGGTCTTCAATGCTGGCGGACGCCACCCCCGAAAATCCGCCGAACCGGGCCAACAGGCGCTGGCGGCGCCGGGCGCCCACCCCTTCAATTTCTTCCAGCCGCGACACATTGCGCGTCTTGGCGCGGCGCGCCCGCATGCCGGTGATGGCAAAGCGGTGCGCCTCGTCGCGCACCTGCGCAATCAGCATCAGCGCGGCGGACTCGCCACCCAGCGCCACGGGGGGCCGCTCGTCGGCGAACACCAGGGTTTCCAGGCCAACCTTGCGCCCTTCCCCCTTGGCCACGCCGACCAGCGTCTGGATGTCCAGCCCCAATTCCGCAAACACCTTGCGCGCCACTTCGACCTGGCCCTTGCCGCCATCGATCAGCACCAGGCCCGGCATCTGGGCGTCGCCATCCGCCACCTTGGCGAAGCGGCGCGTCAACACCTGGCGCATGGCCGCGTAATCGTCGCCCGGGGTGATGCCGGCAATGTTGTAACGGCGATAGAGCGAGGGCTGCATGTCGTGGTGTTCAAACACCACGCACGATGCTTGCGTGGCTTCGCCAGCCGTGTGGCTGATGTCGAAGCATTCAATGCGCAGCGCATCCAGCGCGGCTTCATCGGTGTCCAGGTCCAGCGCCTCGGCCAGCGCCAGCGTGCGGCCGGCGCGGGCCCCGGATTCGGTCAGCGCGCGGGCCAGCGCCATCTCGGCATTCTTGCCCGCCTGTTCCAGCCACGAACGGCGCGCGCCCTGCGGACGGGTCAGCAGGCGTGACGGTCGCCCGCCCGCCTGTTCGATCAGCAGGTTGATCAAGTCGGGGTCGGGCAAGGCGTGCGAACAGACCAGCACGGGCGGCATGGCGTTGTCGGTGTAGTGCTGGGCAACAAAGGCCTCAAGCACCTGCGGCGCGGCTTCGCCCTCGGCGTGCGTCGGAAAGAAGGGTTTGTCGCCCAGGTGGCGGCCACCGCGCACCATCGCCAGGTTCACACAGACCTTGCCACCCGCCACGGCCACCGCAATGATGTCGGTGTCTTCGCCGCTGGTGTTCTCCATGGTCTGCTGGTGCAGGACGCGCGCCAGCGACCCCATCTGGTCGCGCAGCGCGGCGGCTTCCTCAAAGCGCAGTTCACCCGCCGCCTGCTGCATGCGCGCTTCGATTTCGCCCATGACGTCTTTGGCTTCGCCATTCAGGAAGCGCACCGCGCGCTGCACGTCGCGCTCGTACTCCTGGGCCTCGATGGCGCCCACGCAAGGCGCCGAACAGCGCCCGATCTGATGCAACAGACAGGGGCGCGAGCGGTTGGCGAAGACGGTGTCTTCACAGGTGCGCAGGCGGAAGACTTTTTGCAGGATCTGGATCGTCTCGCGCACCGCCCACGCGTTGGGGAACGGTCCGAAGTACTGGCCGCGCTTGTTGGTCGCGCCGCGATAGTAGGCAATGCGCGGCCATTCGTGGCCGGTGATCAGCAGATAGGGGTAGGACTTGTCGTCGCGAAACAGGATGTTGTAGCGCGGCTTCAGGCTCTTGATGAGGTTGTTTTCCAGGATCAGCGCTTCGGCTTCCGAGCGCGTCACGGTGACCTCCAGCCGCGCCACTTTCGACACCATCTGGGCGATGCGGGGGCTGGCCAGGTTCTTCTGGAAATACGACGAGACACGCTTCTTCAGGTCGCGCGCCTTGCCGACATACATGACTTCACCGGCTGCATCCAGGTGCCGGTAGACACCTGGAAGATGCGGCAGGTCAGACAGGAACGATTTGAGATTGAAGTCGTCGGGCATTCTGATAACGGTGTTCGGCCTGCAAGGTATCCCAGTCGGGCGCATCGAAACGCGGCATCAGGCGGCGGATGCGTTCGACCGATTCGGGCGCGTGGTCGAACTTCAGGCGCGACAGCAAATCGTCGGCCAGATCCGGCCGGTTGCACACCAGCACCATGTCGCAACCCGCGTTGAGCGCCGCCTTGGCACGAGCCAGGATATCACCCGCCACCGACGCGCCTTCCATTGTCAGGTCGTCGGAAAACACCACGCCGTCATAGCCCAGGCGCTTGCGCAGGATGTCTTGCACCCACTTCTTGGAAAAACCCGCCGGGTGCTTGTCCACCTTCGGGTAGATCACGTGCGCGGGCATCACCGACGGCAGCACGGCGTCGCCCAGCCAGGCGTAGGGCGCGGCGTCGTCCTTCAAGATGTCGTCCAGCTTGCGCGGGTCGACGGGAATTTCGTGGTGCGAGTCCGCGCCCACGTAGCCGTGGCCAGGGAAGTGCTTGCCGCAGGCCGACATGCCGGCCAGCGCCAGGCCCTGGATCAGCGCGCGCGACAGCATCGTGACCACGCGCGGGTCCGAATGGAAGGCCCGGTTGCCGATCACCTGGCTGGCGCCGTAGTCCAGGTCCAGCACCGGCGTGAAGCTCATGTCCACGCCGCAGGCGCGCAGTTCGGCGGCCAGCACGTAGCCGGCCTCGGTCGCCAGGCGCATGGCCTGCAAGGGATCACGGTCCCACAGCGTGCCCAGGTCACGCATGGCGGGCAAGGCGGTGAAGCCGTCTTCGCGGAAGCGCTGCACGCGGCCGCCCTCGTGGTCCACCAGGATCAGCAGCGGCTGTTTGCGGGCCTTGTGAATCTGGCGGGTCAGCTTGGTCAGTTGCTTGCGGTTTTCGAAATTGCGGGCGAACAGAATCACGCCGCCCACCAGCGGGTGGCGCAGGCGGGTCTTCTCTTCTTTGGTCAGCGAGGTTCCCGCCACATCGACCATCACGGGGCCGGGGGGCAGGACTACCTTGGATTTTTTCTTGGCCATAAGGGGTCCTAATTCAGGGCTTGCGTTCGACCACCACATAGGCGGCGGCCATATCGGATTCGTCGGTGATGGACACATGCGCCGCGCCGAACCGTTGACCATACCAGTCTTGCAGTTCAGGCGCGATGACCAGCACCGGGCGCCCGCCCGGCGCATTCAGCGTCTGCACGCGCCGCCACGTCATGGGCATGCGCATGCCCAAGCCGATGGCCTTGGAAAACGCTTCCTTGGCGGCAAAGCGGGTCGCCAAAAAGCGCACGCCGCGCACCGGGTCACGGGCACGGCGCGCATGGAATTTTTGCAGTTCTTCAGTGCCCAGGATTTTTTCCGCGAACCGGTCGCCATGCCGTTCCAGCGCACGTTCAATCCGGTCGATGCGCAGCAGGTCCATGCCGATGCCGGCGATGGCGCCGGCCGGGGCGGGGGCTGCGGTGGGGGCCGCGCTGGCGGCTGCTGCGGGAGCCTTGGAGGAGTCAGACATAAACGTCACCCAAAAACAGCGGCACGGGATGCGTGACGCAAGATGGTGGCATCCGTCATCCGGCCAGCGGTCACAGGCCGCGCAGCGCTTGCAGGCGTGCCTGCACCATCACCGCCTTCATGTCGCGAACCGCTTTTTCCCAGCCGTCGAACACCGCCTGCGCCACGATGGCGTGGCCGATGTTCAGTTCAGAGATACCGTCAATGGCGGCCACCGGGGCCACGTTGCCCAGGTGCAGGCCATGGCCGGCGTTCACGCGCAAGCCATGGCGCAGCCCTTCGACCACGGCCAGGCGGATGCGTTGCAGCTCGGCTGCGGCCGCATCGCCCTGCGCTTCCGCATAGGCGCCGGTATGCAGTTCAATGACCGTGGCGCCGGTCTTGGCCGCCGCGGCAATCTGCACCGGGTCCGGGTCGATGAACAGGGACACGCGTATGCCCGCTTCGACCAGCAGGCCCACGGCGTCCGTGACGGAGTCCATGGCGCCGGCCACTTCCAAGCCGCCTTCGGTGGTGAGCTCGGTGCGCTTTTCGGGCACCAGGCAAACGTCCTGGGGTTTGACGGCGCAGGCAATTTCCAGCATTTCCGCCGTGATCGCGCATTCCAGGTTCATGCGCGTGCGCAGTTGCGGACGAATCGCGTACACGTCGGCGTCCTGGATATGGCGCCGGTCTTCACGCAGATGCAGCGTGATGAGGTCGGCGCCGGCGGCCTCCGCGCGC
>NZ_JBHFIZ010000029.1:161839-174835 GCF_057334535.1 Achromobacter colocynthidis | reverse complement strand
GCGCCCCGGCCACCGGGTCCGGATACACCGTATGGCGTTGTTGCCGCAAGGTGGCAACGTGATCGATATTTACACCAAGTTCTATCATTGCGTGGTCGTCGACACTTTGGTCGGTTCTTTCGTGGTTTCTTCCCAGCCGCCGCCCAAGGCCTTGTAAAGCTCCACGCGGTTGATCAGCGCGGCCAAACCGGTCTGCACCAGCGACAACTGGGCATTGAAGAAGTCTACCTGCGCGGTCTGCACCTGCAAGTAGCTATCGATGCCGTTGGTATAACGCAGGTTCGACAGTTCCAGGGTGCGCGAAGACGATTCCTGCAAGGCACGTTGGGCGTCCAACTGCGCGCCGTAGGTGGCTTCGCCCGCCAGCGCGTCGGACACTTCCCGGAACGCCTGCTGGATGGTCTGCTCGTATTGCGCCACGGCGATGTTGTCGCGCGCCTTGGCCAGGTTCAGCCCTTCGCGGATCGTGCCGCCGGCAAACAGCGGGGTCGTGATGGACGGCGAGAAACTCCAATAGCCCTGGCCGCCCTTGAACAGGTCACCCAGCGACGGACTGGCCACGCCCAACAGGCCGGTCAGGGAAATGGTGGGGAAGAACGCCGCGCGGGCCGCGCCGATGTTGGCGTTGGCCGACCGCAGCTGGTTTTCCGCCGCCAGAATGTCAGGGCGCCGTTCAAGCAGGTCGGACGGCAGGCCCGATGGCACGGTGGCCAGCAACTGGTCGCGGCCAAACGTGGCGGGCGGCGGCAGGTCTGCGGGCAAAGGCGCGCCCACCAGCAGCACCAGCGCGTTCAGCGCCTGGGCGCGGGCCCGGGCCAATTGCGCCAGGTCCGACGACGCCGTATCCAGCAGCGTCTTGGACTGATTCAGATCCAGTTCGGACGCCACGCCGCCGTCAAAGCGGCGCTTGACCAGGTCATAGGATTCCTGGCGCGAAGCCAACGTGCGCTGCGTCAGGTCCAGCTGGACTTCGGCCGCGCGCAAGTTGAAGTACGCCTGCGCGACGGAACCGACCAGCGTGATCTGCACGGTCTTTTGCGCCTGCTCGGTCGACAGATACTGCTGGTACGCCGCTTCCGACAGGTTGCGCAGACGGCCGAACAGATCAATTTCAAACGTCGTCAGGCCAATGCCGGCCTGGTACGAGCTGGAAATCGAGCTGGAATCCGGCCCGCCCGCGCGCATGTTGGCCGGCAGATGCTGGCGCTGGCCCTGGATGCCGGCGCCAATGCTGGGCCACTGCGCCCCGCGCTGAACCCCATACTGGGCACGCGCTTCTTCCACGCGCTGCACCGCCACGCGCAGGTCGCGGTTGTTGACGAGCGACAGCGAGATCAGGCTTTGCAGGCGCGGGTCGCGGAAAAATTCGCGCCAGCCCAAATCGGCGGCGGGTATGCCGGCTTCGGGCACGACCGCTGACGCTGGCTGCGAGCCGAGCGACGTGGGGTTGTTGTAGCCGCCGTACTGCACCTTGGGCTGATCGGGCCAGACGCCCGTGATCGGTGCGTCGGGACGCTTGTAGTCGGGCGCCAGCGAGCAGCCGGCCAACGCCACCGCCACGAAGGCGGACAGGGCGGATTGCTTGATCATCAGGGCTTTCATGCCTTGCCCTCCGGGCCACCATTGGGTTGTGCGGGAGTGTGGGCGGTGTCCGTTGCGGGCTGCCCTTCTGCGGCCTTCTTGGCAGCCTGCTCTTCTTCCCAGGCCTTCAGTTCGGCGCCCAGCAGGCGCGGGCGGGTCTTGAACAGGCCCAGAACCACCACGAAGAAGGTCGGCACGAAGATCACGGCGAACGGCGTGGCGGCGAGCATGCCGCCCAACACGCCCAGGCCCACCGCGCGCTGGCTGGCGGCGCCCGCGCCGGTGGCCATGGCCAGCGGCACCACGCCCAGGATGAACGCCAGCGACGTCATCAAGATCGGCCGGAACCGCAGCCTGGCCGCTTCCACCGCCGATTCATACAGCCCCATGCCCCGGGCGTACTGATCCTTGGCGAACTCCACGATAAGAATGGCGTTCTTGGCCGCCAGGCCAATCACGGTCACCATGCCCACCTGGAAGTACACGTCGTTGGACATGCCCAGCGCGCTGACCAGCGCCACGGCGCCCAGCATGCCCAGCGGCACCACCAGCATGACCGACAGCGGAATGGCCCAGCTTTCATACAGCGCGGCCAACACCAGGAACACGATCAACAGCGACAGGCCCATCAGGATAGGCGCCTGGTTGCCGGCTTGCCGTTCCTGGTAGGACAGGCCCGTCCATTCGTAGCCGAAACCTTGCGGCAACTGCGCCACCAGGTTCTGCATTTCTTCCATGGCCTGGCCGGTGGTGTAGCCCGCGGCGGCGGCGCCGCCGATACGCATGGACTCGTAGCTGTTGTAGCGCACCACCTGCACCGGGCCCTGGACCCACTCGGCCGACACGAAGGTCGACAAGGGCACCATGCCGCCCTGGCCGTTGCGTGCGTTCAGCTTCAGAACATCGGACAACTGCATGCGATACGGCGCATCCGCCTGCACCCAGATGTTCTGCATCCGGCCCATGTTGGGGAACTTGCTCAGGTAGGCCGAACCGACCGCCGTCGAAATCAGCGATGCCGCTTCATTGAAGTCCACGCCCAAGGCGGCGGCCTTGTCGCGGTCAATGTTCAGCGTCAGTTGCGTGCCGGCCGCCAGGCCGGTAATACGCACCTGCGACAGCACCGGGCTCTTCATCGCCATGCCCATCAGCTGGCCCGTCGCGGCGGCAAGCGCCGCGGTACCGGCCGCGCCACGGTCTTGCAGACGCAAGTCGAAGCCGGTGGCGTTACCCAGGGACGAAATGGCCGGCGGCACCAGGGTGAACACCTGCGCATCGTGGATGCCCATCAACTGCTTCTGGAAGGCATTGAAGGCAATGGCGCCCGCCGAATCCTGCTTCTCTTTACGGTCCTTGAAGTCTTTCAAGGTGGTGAACGCAATAGCGGCGTTCAGGCCGTTACCGTTAAAGCTGAAGCCCTGCACAGCGATGATGTTCTCGACCGCGGGAATGCTGCGGAAGTATTCCTCGACCTGTTCGATCACTTCAACCGTGCGGTTGGCGCTGGCGCCCGTGGGCAGTTCGATGTTGCTGATGACGTAGCCCTGGTCTTCCTCGGGCAGGAACGACGACGGCAGGCGCAGGTACAGCCAGCCCAGCAGCAGCACCAGCACCAGGAAGGCCAGCATCATGCGGCCGCCCTTGTGCAGAATGCGCGACACCCAGTTCTGATAACCGTGGGTGGTGGCGTCGAACTTGCGGTTGAACCAGCCGAAGAAGCCTTTTTTCTCGTTGTGGTGCCCTTTGGGGATCGGCTTGAGAATGGTGGCGCACAAGGCCGGTGTGAAAGTCAGCGCCAGCAGGGCCGAGAAGAAGATCGACACGGCCATGGCCACCGAAAACTGACGGTAGATCACGCCCACGGACCCGCTCATGAAGGCCAGCGGCAAGAACACCGTAACCAGCACCAGCGTGATACCGATAATGGCGCCGCTGATCTGCGGCATGGCTTTCTTGGTGGCCTCCTTGGGCGGCAAGCCCTCGCTGGCCATGATGCGTTCAACGTTTTCGACGACCACGATGGCGTCATCCACCAGAATCCCGATGGCAAGCACCATCGCGAACATGGTCAATACGTTGATGGAAAAGCCCAGCCCCAGCATCACCGCGAACGACCCCAGCATGGCCACCGGAACGACCAGCGCGGGAATCAGCGTGTAGCGCACGTTCTGCAGGAACAGGTACATCACCAGGAACACCAGCACCATGGCCTCGGCCAGGGTGTGCAGCACCTGCTCGATCGACACCTTCACGTAGGGCGCGGTGTCGTAGGGAATGGCGTACTGGATGTTGCCCGGGAAGTACTTGGACAGCTCTTCCATCTGCTGGCGCACGCCCTGGGCGGTGGCCAGCGCGTTGGCGTCCGGCGACAGCACAATGGCGAAGGCCGCCGTCGGCTTGCCGTTCAGGCGAGCGCCGAACTGGTAGTTGTCGGCGCCGACTTCAATGCGGGCCACGTCACGCAGCAGCACCTTGGAACCATCGGTGTTGGCGCGCAGCACGATCTTGCCGAAGCCGTCCACGGTGCTCAACTGACCGTTGGCCGTGACCGTGGCCGTGATGCGTTGCGATTCCGGGTTGGGCGGCGCGCCGATGCTGCCGCCCGAGATCAGGACGTTCTGGGCCGCGATGGCCTGGTTGACCTCGTTCATGCTCAGGTTGAAGCCCACCAGCTTGGCGGGGTCTACCCAGACACGCATGGCGCGCGGCGCCGCGAACAACTGGAACTGGCCTACGCCGGCCACGCGCGAGACCGGGTTCTGCACGTTGCGCGTGATGTAGTCGGCCAGCGCCGTCTGGTCCAGCGACCCATCCGCCGACGACAGCGTCACGATCATCAGGAAGCCGGTACTGGTCTGCTCGTATTGCAGGCCCTGCTGCTGCACGGCGGACGGCAACTGCGCAATCACGTTCGACACGCGGTTCTGCACGTCAACCTGAGCCAGGTCAGGGTTGGTGCCCGGCGCGAAGGTCGCGGTGATGGTGGCCGTGCCGTAGGAATCGCTGACCGACTCGTAGTAGATCAGGCCCTTGGCGCCGTTGAGCTTGTCTTCGATGATGCTGGTGACCGATTCGGCCACCTCGTTCGCCGAAGCGCCAGGGTACGTGGCGGTGATCGTGATGGCCGGCGGGGCCACATCCGGGTACTGCGCCACTGGCATGTTCGGGATGGCCAACACCCCGGCCAGCAGAATGAACAGGGCAACTACCCAGGCGAAAATTGGTCGATCAATAAAAAATTGCGGCATGTGGGCTGACTCTGAAAGCGATGCTCACCAAAGAGGAACGCGGCGCTTGTGACGCCGCGTGCCGCTTACGATTTCTGGCCTGCGGCCTTGTCCTGCTGAGCGGGCGCGGCAGGCTTGGACGGCGCGGCGGGCTGGCCGCCCGGTTGGGGCTCGGGTTTCGCGGCGGGCTGTGCCCCGGGCTGTGCGCCGGATTGGGCCGCGGGTTGACCCGCGGGTTGACCCGGTTTAGGCGCCGCGCCGTTCTTGGTCCATTGGCTGACCTGCACCGGCGCCCCGGGACGAATCTTCTGGAAACCTTCCACCACGACGACGTCACCGGCATTCAGGCCGCTGGTGATCAACCAGTTGTTGCCCAGCGCGCCGCCGGTGGTGACGGGCAATTGTTGAATCTTGTTGTCCTTGACCAGCATCAGGCTTTGCGAGCCGTCGGCGGTGCGTTGCAGCGCCTGCTGCGGCACCATCAGCGCCTTGTCGTCCACGCCCTGCTCCAGGCGCACCCGCACATACATGCCGGGCAGCAAGATGCCATCGGGGTTGGGCACTTCGGCGCGCAAATTCACCTGACCCGTGGACGGATCCACGGTAATGCCCGTGAACAACAGCTTGCCGGGGTGCTCGTATTCCGTGCCGTCTTCCAGCATGACCATGGCGCGGGCAGTGTCCTTGCCTACCTGCTGCAGCTTGCCGCTGGCGAACGCGCGGCGCAGCGAGGCCAGTTCAGCGGTGGACTGAGTGAAGTCCACGTAGATCGGGTCAAGTTGCTGCACGGTGGCCATCTGCGTGGCCGAGGTGGATTCCACCAACGCGCCTTCGGTGACCAGCGGCTTGCCGATGCGGCCCGTGATGGGCGAGGTGACGTCGGTATAGCCCAGGTTGATGGCGGCGTTGTCTTGCGCGGCCTTCGCGGCGGCGACGGTGGCGTCGGCCTGCCGGAACGAGGCCACGGCGTTGTCGTATTCCTGCTTGCTGACCGCGTTGGCCTTCACCAGCGGGGCGTAGCGGTCGGCCAGCAGCTTGGCGCTGAACAGGTTCGCTTGCGCCTGCTTCAGTTGCGCCGTCGCCTGATCGTAGGCGGCCTTGTAGGGCGCCGGATCGATCTTGAACAGCAGTTGGTTTTCCTTGACGTCGCCACCTTGCTCGAAGGTGATCTTCTGCACGATGCCCGTCACCCGCGCGCGGATTTGCGCATCGCGCACGGCATCCACGCGGCCAGGCAGTTCAGAAACGATGGGCGCGCGCTCAGGCTGAACGGTGATGACGCTGACCTGGGGCATGCCCGGATTCATATGCGGCTCTTCTCCGCATCCCGCCAACACCAGCGCGAGGATGCCACCGGAAACAGCCAGACCTGAAACACGTTTAGGCAAAAACCGCATTGAAACCCCCGCGTAGCGTAGTGAACCGCTTCAGTTAATCGCATCAATCATTAACCGCATCAATCGGCTGAATCAGGCTAACGAATCATCAAGCGCACCCGCGTCAACCATGACGGTCAAACACGACCTCCCGCGATCAACCTCGATCAGGCGCTATCAAACCAAGCCCAAACATCAGCCACGACACGTAAACAGCCCAATAATGTAACTCAGTTATTGGGGAAATTACGTATTTTTCGGCCGCTTAAACGATGCATTGCGCTGCATTAGGAGACAAACCGGTAAGCGCCTCAAAGGTTTGAAAGCTCTCGGAGATTGCCCAGGAACACATACCCCACGCCGTGCACAGTATGCAGCGGCAAGCGAATGCCTGTCTGCAAGACTTTGCCGCGCAGTCGGCAGATAGCCACATTCAGGGTGCGCAGGTTGGTGCTCGCGCGCAATGCCATCAATTCGTCACGCAACAATTCCCGGTTTGGATTGCGCAGCAGGCAGATGAAGCACGCGCGTTCGATTTCAGTCAGGTCGATACGCACGCCGCTGGGCGCCAACAGGGTCCAGCCCCGGTACAGCAGGCTCCACCAGCCATCAAGGCGGTCATTCGCCAACGGCAGGGGCGCGGCGGTCTGGGGCAAGGCGGAAGCGTCCGGCGGCTGCGATGCCAGGCGGGAAAAAACGTCGAGCGCGTTCATGGCGAGTCTCCACCAGGACGGCCCTCGCCAACAGTGGCGGCGGCCGGATCCCGGAACAAGGTTGCTGTTTGTCCTTGAAGACTACCGGCCTTGCGGCCTTGTGACGCGGGTTTGACGCGCTATGGGCCCGAGTATCAGACCAGTCCTACGAAACCCTAGCTAATTGCGCGTGCCGTTCCGGTGGATATCGTGCGTGACAAAGCAACTGTCTTGTGTGGGACGGGCCAGGATGCCGGGTTTGGCAAGCGTCTGGCGGATGTCGGACAAGCCGGACTCCCAGTGTTCGCGCATGGCCTCGGTGCCGAATTCATAGTCTTTGGAATAGCGCTCCCGGTGCTTGGATTCGTAGATCAGGTTGATGATGTTGGTGGCCGGCGTGTGCGACAACTTGCGGATATCGGCCAGCTCGGGCGCGTTGCGATCAGCGTCGGGCAGGCGTTCAAGCAGGCGCTGCAAGCCGTGGCGCAGTTTCAGCACGCGTCGCAACTGGTCGGTGACCAGGCGTGTGCGGCTGGAATACTGGATGTCTTTCTGGCGCTCGGCCACCTCTTCCAAGGTCGTGGGCAGGCCGCCGCGCGCGGGCCAGAGGTCAACCTGGAAGGCCAGCGTGTCGCGCATGTTTTCGGTGGTCAGCACTTGCGCCAGCGGCGTGTTGGACACCACGCCGCCATCCCAATAGTGTTCGCCGTCGATCTCCACGGACGGAAAGCCCGGCGGCAAGGCGCCCGACGCCATGATGTGTTCGGGGCGCAGCGTGTCTTTCAGGCTGTCGAAATACGCGAAGTTGCCCGACTGCACGTTCACCACGCCGAAGCTGGCACGGACTTCGCCGCTGTTGAGCAGGTCAAAATCCACGAACTGGCGCAGGGTGGCGGCAAGCGGTGTGGTGTCGTAGAAGCTGGTGGAGGCCGCGCCCCGGCCCTTGGCCAGGTAAGGCGGCGGAAAGCGCGGCTTGAAGAAGCCCGGCTGCCCCGAAAACAAGGCCTGAAACGCGGACACCTGGCCGTTCATGGCCGGCGAGCCAAAGCCGAACGGAATGCCTTCGAACATGCCCGCCAGCGTATCGCCCCACGGCACCGACGCAAAACCCGCGGGCCGGCAGATGCTTTCCCAGAAGCCGCGCAAGCGATCAACGCGCTCATCTTCGCGAGAGCCCGCGATGATGGCCGCGTTGATCGACCCGATGGAAATACCCGACACCCAGTTTGGCCGGATGCCGGCCTCGTGCAAGCCCTGGTAGACCCCCGCCTGGTAGGACCCCAGCGCGCCTCCACCTTGCAGGACGAGGGCGACGGTGTCGTAGGACGGCGTATTGCCGGTGTCTTTGGACAAAGCCTTGCGGCGAGTGGTCATGCGGCTACCTCGAATCAGGGTTTGCTTTTATCCGGCAGTTGCGGCGCGGCCACACCCGCGCGGAACGGATACTTGGCGAAGATCTGGGCCACGGCCTTGTCCACGTTTTGCGGCGTGTTGGCGCTATCGGGATTCTGCACCTCGCCCACGGCCACGCCTTCCCACACCAATTGCTTGCGGCGCGCGTCGACCAGGTCGATGTTCAACGTGCCCTCGGTGTATTGGTAGACGTCGTCGCCCCAGCCGTAGCCGGGCCAGCCGCCGTAAAAGCCCGAGCGGTAGCCGTAGTACGGCCCCATGGGCGGCGCGGCGGGCGTGACCTGCGTTTTTTGCTGGAGCTTGGCGCCGAAGTTCACCAGCAGGTCGGGGTTGGATGCGTTGTAGGTGTAGCCGCGCATTTCCATCTGGCCGCGCGTGGCGTCCTTCAGGCGCTCGGTGAGCAAGGTGCTGTAGCCGGCCTTGTCGGTGCCCAGGGGCGTCATGAAACCGAAGGTTCTGTACTGCGCAAAATTGGCCTGATGGTCGTAGTCGCCCTTGATGGTGGGCCCGGAGGCGCAAGCCGCGAGCAATGCCATCATGGAACCCGCCGTCAACCATTTCACCGCTTTGATCGCTTTCATGTGGATGTCTCCGAGAGCACAGGGCCACGACATAGTGCCGCGAAGCCCGTAAAGTTTCAACAGATTCCCATTCGCATCCCGTGCTTGCGCCCCCCGGCCGCGCCTCGCTGCGCCCTGCCCGTCCATTACACTCGGGGCTGACTTTTTGACCCTGATGCTGACCACCATGTTGGAACTCGACGGCTCGATCTGGTTTCGTTCCGGCGCCCAGACCTGGGGCGGAAAAAATCGCATAGACCTGTTGGCGCAAATTGACGCCACCGGCTCCATCACGGCCGCCGCGCGTGCCGTGGGCATGAGCTACAAGGGGGCCTGGGACGCCATCGACGCCATGAACAACCTGGCGGGCGAACCGCTGGTGCTGCGAGCGGCGGGCGGCAAAGGCGGCGGCGGCACGCAACTGACCGACCGCGCGCGCCGCCTGATCATGACCTTCCGCGCCCTGGAGTCCGAACACCGGAAATTCATGGACAAGCTGACGCACGCGGGGCTGGACGCCAGCGGCGACATCGACCTGATGAGACGCTTCATGTTGAAAACCAGCGCACGCAATAAATTTTTGGGCACGGTGACCGAGATCCGCACTGGCGCCGTCAACGACGAAATCCAGCTTCGCATTGCGGGCGGCCATCTCATCACCGCCACCATCACGCGCGACAGCACGGCGGAACTGGGCTTAGAGCCCGGCAAAGAGGCGATTGCGCTGGTCAAGGCGTCCGCCGTCATCATCGGCGCGCCGGGTCCGGGCTTGCGGCTATCGGCGCGCAACCAGTTGCTGGGGCAGATCTCGGCCATCCGGCCGGGCGCGGTCAACAGCGAGATCCTGATCGGCATGGAAGGTGGCGCCACGCTCGCGGCCATCGTCACCAATGACAGCGTGCAGGAACTGGGGCTGGAAGTGGGTGCGCCCGCCGTGGCCATCTTCAAGCCATCCAGCGTGATCCTGGGCGTGCTGGACTAGGCGCGGGCGCCTGCCGAGGTCACAGGCGCGGGCTTAATGCTTGGGATCAGCGCTTGGGATCGATGCTTGGGATCAACGATTGGGATCAACGCTCGGGATCAAATCCCCACGTCATCGCGGCGGCGGCCGACCTTGCCGTCGCGCACTTCAAAGACCTCGTCGGCCAGGGCGTCGACATCCGCCGGGTCATGCGTGATCAGCAGCATCGGCACGTCAAGCTGCCGCTGCAAGGTACTCAGCTCCTGGCGCATCCGGCCACGCAGGTGCGCGTCCAGCGCCGAGAACGGCTCGTCCAGCAGAAGTATGTCGGGTTGCAGCATCAAGGCCCGCGCCAGCGCCACGCGCTGCTTCTGGCCGCCGGATATTTCGCCGGGATAACTGCCCACGATGGCGCCCAGCTCAAAGGCATCGACCCAGCGCCTGGCCTCGGGGCCCACTTCGCGCCGAGGCGGGTTGCGCCAGCCCCGGCGTAATCCAAAGGCGATGTTCTGCGCCACCGTCAAATGCGGAAACAGGGCGTAGTCCTGAAACAGATACGCCACGCGCCGCGCCTGCGCGGGCAGGCAGATGCCGGCCTGGGAGTCGAACAGCACCCGGCCGTTGATCTCGATGCGTCCGGCGTCCGGGCGCAGCAGCCCCGCCACGGCGCGCAAGGTCAGGCTCTTGCCCGCGCCCGACGGCCCGAACAGGGCGATGCGCTTGGACGACGAGGTAAACGCCGCGTCCAGCTGAAAGTGCCGGTCGCCTGACACCATGCGTCGGGAGATCTGGATGTGGATGCTCATCGCCCGCCCCCATCGCGCCGGCTGGCGCCCACGGGCAGCAGCTTGCCCGCCGCCACCAAGACCACCACGCAGGTCATCGACGTGACCAGCACCAGCAGGTTGGCGGTGCGGTCGTCGCCCGCCTGCATGGCTTCGTAGATGGCGACCGACAGCGTCTGCGTGCGACCCGGCAGGCTGCCGGCGATCATCAGCGTGGCGCCGAATTCGCCCAGCGCGCGGGCAAAGGCCAGCAGCACGCCGGCCACGATGCCACGGGCGGCCAAGGGCAGCGTCACGCGGAAGAACACGCCGGCTTCGCCCACGCCCAGCACGCGCGCCGCGTTTTCCAACTGGGCGTCCACGTTTTCAAACGCCGCGCGCGCTGACTTGAACACCAGCGGAAACGCCACGATGGCGGCGGCGATCACCGCGCCCTGCCACGTGAACACCAGTTCAATGTTCCACTTCGCCAGCGTTTCACCGATGATGCCGCGCCGGCCCAGCAACACCAGCAGGTAGTAGCCCAGCACGGTAGGCGGCAGCACCAGCGGCAGCGTCAGGATGGCGTCCAGCAGATCACGGCCCGGCCAGCGCCAGCGCGACAGGCCATAGGCCGCGGCGGTGCCGGCCACGGTGGCCAACAGCGTTGCCCAGCCGGCCACTTTCAGCGACAGCAGCAGCGGCACCCAGACCGAATCCGTCATCGATACCCGCCTATTCAACCGACATCAAGGTTGCTGAAATCCATATCGCGCCAGGATCGCCTGGCCCGCGGGCGACCGCACATAGGCCACGAAACGTTCGGCTTCCGGCATCGCCGCCTGGCGCGCCGTGATGGCAATCGGATAGGTCACGGGCGTTTGCGAGGGCACGCGCACCGCCACCTTGACCTGCTCGGGCATGATGGCGGCGTCGGTGGCAAACACGAAACCGGCGTCGACCTCGCCGCGCGACACGTAGGCCAGGCTTTGGCGCACGTTTTGCGCCAGCACGCCCTTGGCTTGCACGGCGTTCCACAAGCCCGCCGCTTCCAGCGCGCCCTGCGTGTAGCGCCCCACCGGTACCGACGCCGGGTTGCCGTAGGCCACGCGCTTGATGTCATCGCGGGTCAGGTCTTTCAGCGACGTGATGTTGGCCTTGCTATCGGCCGGCACGATCAACACGACCTGGTTCGCCGCGAAGTCCACGCGCGATGCCGGCTTCACGGCCTTTTCTTCCACGGCCTTGTCCATCGCCTTCTGGTCTGCCGACGCAAACACATCCGCCGGCGCGCCCTTCAAGATCTGTTGCAGCAGGACGTCGGACGCGCCGAAGTTCAGCACGACCTTGGTGTCCGGATGTTCCTTTTCGTAGGCCTGCGCCACGTCCTTGAAGGCGTTGGTCAGGCTGGCCGCGGCCGATACGACCAGGT
The DNA here is from genome assembly GCF_057334535.1 of Achromobacter colocynthidis. NCBI lineage: Bacteria > Pseudomonadati > Pseudomonadota > Betaproteobacteria > Burkholderiales > Alcaligenaceae > Achromobacter > Achromobacter colocynthidis. The sequence continues at coordinate 162,829 of NZ_JBHFIZ010000029.1, read as the reverse complement.
CGGCGGCCTGCGCGCCAGGCATCCACAAGGCGGAAAGCACCAGGGCCAGCGCCGGCAGCGCACGTTTGCAAGACATAGTCTTCCTTGGAAATTACGGGTTCGGTAGCGAAATATATAGCGGTATATAACGACCGTCAATTTGGCGCGCAGGCGTGGTCTGCGCCCGATCAAGGATTAAGGCTTAAAGGAAAAAATCGGGTTCAGCCGCGCTCGACGGTTGTGACGCGCAGCGTTTCCGGCGCCAGCGCCGCTTGCAGGCTGGCCAGCGCCAGCTCGGGCTGGGCCGCCCCGCACATGAAGATGTCCAAGGCCGCGAAGCAATGCTCGGGCCAGGAATGGATGCTGATATGGGATTCGCTCAGCATGACCACGCCGGTCACCCCGGCGCCCTCGCCAAAGTGATGGAAATGCGCGCTCAGCACATTGGCGCCCGCGGCCCGCGCCGCCGCGACCAATTGCGTTTCAAGCACCTTGGCGTCGCGCAGAAGGTCGGCGGCTACACCGCGAAAATCGGCCAGCACATGGCGGCCGGGCGTGGCGTGCACCGTCACTTGTGCGATCCGCCCGACGACCAGCCCGACCCACCCGACGAACTGCCCCAACTGCTGCTGCTACTGCTGCGGCTGCCGCTGCCCCCGCTCATGCTCACGCCCGGCGAGCTGGCGCCCGTGGCCGCCATCACCACCACCAAGGCATAGATGCCATACACGAACTTGCCCATCGTTCTACTCGTCCTTTCCGGAAAGCTTGTCCGCCAGCTTGGCGGGGAACCACAGGAACGCCAGCCCGATCAGGATCGGCACGAAGCGACCGTTCAGGATGTTGCCGAAGTTCAGGAACACCATGCCGATCGTCGCGATCCAGGCCCATTTGCTGTATCCGCCCGGCTTGCCGCCCAGCGGCAGGGATTTCTGCTTGGCCAGCTCGGGGTTGCCGAACCATTCCGCCAGTTGCGCCGGCGCCCCCGGCGCCGCCGCCGCCCCGCCCAGC
>NZ_JBHFIZ010000029.1:69363-161776 GCF_057334535.1 Achromobacter colocynthidis | reverse complement strand
CCCCCCCCCCCCCCCCCACGCCGACCAGCCCAGCTCGGACTCGCTCAGTTCGCGCGTCAGCTTCAGCGTGCCGGCCTTGTAGTCGGTGATCTTCGTGGTGTCGCCCGCCTTCACGCGCCAGTTGAACGCGCCCAGCGGCATCTCCACCCGCGAGGTGTAGTCGTAAAGCTTTTGGTACAGCTTTGAGCGCCAGCGCACGCTGGTGGCGTTGTTCAGGCTGGGCCAGGTGTCGCAGACTTGCACGCGTTCCCAGCCCTCGTCCGTTTCCACCAGCCAGATAAAGCCCTTGGCCGGGTTGAACAGCAGGTATTCGATCCAGTCGGACGGCTCGTCGGGGTCGGGATCGGCGCATTTCATCAAGCCGATCAGCGTATAGCTGACGCCGCTGATCTTGGCCACCGCGCCCAGCGACAAGGTGGTGCTAATCGACTTGACCTTGCGCGCCTTCGCGATGACTTCGGCGGTGGGGCCGGAACAATCGACCGCGGCCGCGCAGGACGGGCACACCACATGGGTCGCCATGGCCGCCACGAAACTGATGGGCGCGCCGCAGTTGGGGCAGTCCAGCGCCTTGATCTGGCCGCGAAAACGTCCGGCCGTCTCTTCCACCTGCTCGTTGCTGCGCAACGATGCCGCCTGCATGGCGGACAGGTCGAAGGCCTTGCCGATGTAGAGCTCGGGTTCGGGGCCGTCGGAAAAATCCAGCGTGAGAAAGGCGTCCAGGCTGCGGAAATCCGCTACCTTGGCTTCCCAGCCCTTGCCGGGCACAAAGGGCAGTTCGCCTTGCGCGCCGCCGGCCTGCGCGCGGCGTACGTCCGCCGCCACGAAGCGCTGCCCGTCCAGCTTGAGCACATCACCCGGCGCGATGTCGGCAAAGGCCGGCAGCCCTTGCGTGGACTTGACCGTGCGCCGCCGCGTGACCGCGTACTGGCCCGAGGCGTCCGACAGCCAGCCGTCGGCGCCGTCTTCGAACCAGACGTACCACTCGTTCCAGAAGCCGTCGTCATAGCGCAGTTGAATGCGGCCGATCACATCGAAGCGCTTGCCGTCGACGCTGCCCGCCGCGCCCAGGCACAGCGGCGAATAGTCTTCCAGCACGTCGGCCATTTCGCCGATGCGCTTGACCGACTCGGCATCTTTCAACAAGGTGCTGCGGCATGCGCCGCAAACCGCCATGACCGAGGCGGTAGAAGTGAACTTGACCGGGGCGCCGCACTGCGGACACAGAACCTGCTGCATGGGGCCTTAGCTGGTCAGTTTCTTCAGCACTTCCGCCTTGGCCGTGTCGTAATCGGCGGCGGTGATCAGGCCTTTATCCAGCAGGTCTTTCAACTGCTGCAAGCGCGCGACCGGGTCGGGTTGCGACGGCGCCGCGGGTTGCTGGGGTTGCGCCGGTTGCTGGGGCTGGGCTTGCCCCACGCCCAAACCCGCCGCCATGGTCTGCCCCAGCGCCGCGCCCGCCGCCAGGCCCGCGCCCACGCCGGCGATACCGCCTTCGTTCTGCGCGGCCAGCGGTATTGCGGTGGCCGTCTGGTACTGGGTGAACTTGCCCAGGTCGCCCGCCATGCCCATCGAAATCCGCGTGTCCAGCGCCTTTTGCAGTTCTTCGGGCAAGGACACGTTTTCAACCGTGAAGTTGTCCAGCTTGACGCCATAGCGGTCGAACACCGGCGCCAGTTGTTCACTGATGCTTTGCGACATCAGCCCCTGGTTGCCCGCGATGTCCAGGAACGGCACCTTGGACCCGCCCAGCGCCGTAGTCATGGCGGCCACCACCATGTTGCGCAATTGCGCTTCCAGGTCGTCCACCGTGTATTCGTCGCGCGTGCCGCTGATTTCGCGATAGAACTTGGCCGGGTCGGCAATCTGGTACGAGTACACGCCGAAGGCGCGCAGCCGCACCATGCCGAATTCGCTGTCGCGCAAGGTCACGGGTTGTGCCGTGCCCCAGCGCCGGCCCAGCTGCAAGCGCGTGCTGAAAAAGATCACGTCCGACTTGAAGGGCGACTCGAACAGCTTGTCCCAGTTCTTCAGGTAGGTCAGGATCGGCAGCGTCTGCGTGGTCAGCTTGTACATGCCGGGGCCGAACACGTCGGCCACCTTGCCTTCGTTCACGAACACCGCCATCTGCGATTCGCGCACGGTCAGGCTGGCGCCGTACTGGATTTCAAAGTCCTGCATCGGATGGCGCCAGGCGAGCACGCCGTCGCGATCCTCGTTCCATTGCAGGATGTCGATGAACTGCTTGCGAATAAAGGAACCGAGACTCATGAAAAGCTCTCCCGTGTCAGATCGGATTCGATGGCGCCCGCCTTCAGGTCAGGCAGGCCGCATTCACGATGCCGGCGGCCAGCGAGATCGAACCGATCAGGCCGCCCATGGCGATGTTGTTTTGTTCGATGGCCTCGTTCATGCCCTGGACGGCCTTGTTGACCACCACGTACACAACGATCTGCACCAGCATGGCGGCCAGGCCCCACACCAGGAACATCACGAAGCTGGCATGCACGGCAATGCTTGAGCACAGGGTGAAGCTGAAGCCCACCAGCGCGCCGCCATACGACAGCACGGCGGCGATGTTGCCTTCGCGGATCAGGTCGAATTCCTTGTAGCGGGTCACGGCGGTATAGACCGCGGTGAAGACGCCCAGCATGACAAGCGCCGAGACGATATAGATCAGATAGGTCACCGCCGGATGCATCGCTTCTCCCATTGCCACCCTCCTAATTGCGCGCAGTATATACGCGGCGTTCGATATACTGCGAACGCATTTTTCGCCCCGGACACCTCATGCGCGACCGCGTTCTCATCCTATCGGTATTGATCGTTGCTTCCTGCGGTTTGGGCTATGAGCTCATCAGCAGCGCGCTGGCCAGCTATTTACTGGGCGATTCCATCCTTCAGTTCTCCTCCGTCATCGGCTGCTATTTGTTCGCCATGGGCATCGGCTCGTGGTTGTCAAAATATGTAAGAGACGAAGACGTTTTGAATCGGTTTATCGACGTCGAGCTGCTGGTGGCCCTGTTGGGCGGCGTGTCGGCGGCGGTTCTTTTCCTGGTGTTCGCCTGGCTGTCCGCACCCTTTCGCGCGGCGCTCTATGTGGGCGTTTTCGTCATCGGTTTGATGGTGGGCATGGAGATTCCGCTGGTGATGCGGGTGTTCAACCAGCGCAAGGCCGAGTTCCGGGAAATCGTCAGCCGCGTGCTGACCTTCGACTATCTGGGCGCGCTGGCCGTGTCGCTGATCTTCCCGCTGCTGCTCGCGCCCAAGCTGGGGCTGCTGCGTACCAGTTTCCTGTTCGGCATCCTGAACGCCAGCGTGGCCTTGTGGACCACGTGGCTGTTTCGCGCCGAGGTGCGCCGCCCCGGGGAAAAGGCGTTGCGCGCCTGCGTGGTGATCGGCTTCCTGGGGCTGGGCTTCTTCTATTCCACCGCCATGACGACCTGGGCCGAAAAAGGCCTGTATGGCGACGACGTGGTGCATGCCGAAACCACGCCCTACCAACGCCTGGTGGTAACGCGCTGGCACGACGACCTGCGCCTGTACATCAACAACAACCTTCAGTTTTCGTCGCGCGACGAACATCGGTACCACGAATCCTTGGTGCATCCGGGCTTGCAGACGCTGCCCTGGGCGCGCAACGTGCTGGTGCTGGGCGGCGGCGACGGGCTGGCGGTGCGCGAAATCCTCAAATACAAGAACATCGAACACATCACGCTGGTGGACCTGGACCCGGCCATGACCGGGCTGTTCTCGCGTTCCGAGCCGCTGGTCGAATTGAACCAGGGTTCACTGAAGGACCCGCGCGTCACCGTCATCAATGACGACGCCGGCCGTTGGCTGGAAACGCACGCCGAGGTCTACGACTTCATCGTGGTGGATTTTCCCGACCCGTCCAATTTCGGCCTGGGCCGCCTGTACTCGGTGCCCGTCTATCACCTGATGGCGCGCCACCTGGCGGAAAACGGCTACATGGTGATCCAGTCCACGTCGCCCTACTTCGCCCCGCGCTCGTTCTGGAGCGTGGACGCCACGCTGAAGGAAGCGGGGCTTAACACCTGGCCGTACCACACCTATGTGCCGTCGTTCGGCGACTGGGGCTTCATTCTGGCCAGCAAGCGGCGCGACTACACACCGCCCGACAAGATCACCGTGCCCACGCGCTATCTGGATGCCGTCACCACGCGCGAACTCTTCCACTTTCCCGCCGACATGCCGGCGCTGGCGATGCCGCCCAACCGCTTGAATGAGCAGTCGCTTGTGCGCTATTTCGACGAGGACTGGCGCAAGGTCATCCGCTGATGCGCCGCCGCAGCTTTCTTCTGGGCGCGGCCACGGCGGCGGTGGCGGGCGCGGCGGGATACGCCCGGTCACGCATCGTCGAGACCCCGGCGGACGTGTCCTATCCCGGCATGCAGGCCGGGCACGCGCTGCGCGACGGCGCCGCGCTGCCCGCGCCCACGGCCAACTATCGGCATCAGGTGGTTATCTTGGGCGCGGGGGTGGCGGGCCTGTCCTGCGCCTGGAAGCTGGCGCGCGAAGGGTTCACCGATTTCGTCGTGGTGCAAGGGCCGGAATTCGCCGGCAACGCGGCGGGCGGGCAGCGCGACGAACTGCACTATCCGCTGGGCGCGCATTACCTGCCGCTGCCCTCGATGGCGTCCACCCACGTGCGCGAGATGCTGGCCGACTTCGGCATCATCGAACGTGGCGCGGGCGACATCCGCCCGTACTACGACGAATCAATCCTGGTGCATTCGCCGCAAGAACGCTTGCTGCGCAACGGCCATTGGGAAGACAGCCTGCTGCCCATGACGGGCTTGCCCGATGCGGACGTGGCGCAACATCATCGCTTCCTGGCGCTGATCGAACGTCTGCATACCCAGGTAGGCAACGACGGCCGCAAGGTCTTTTGCATTCCGCTTGTGCTGTCGTCGGAAGACCCCGCGTGGCGAGCGCTGGACACCATCACCTTCAAGCAATGGCTGGACCGCGAAGGCTACACGTCGCCCGCCTTGCACTGGTATCTGAACTACTGCTGCCGCGACGACTACGGCGCCAACTACGACGTGGTTTCGGCCTGGGCGGGCCTGCACTATTTCGCCAGCCGCGACGGCCATGCCGCCAATGCCGCTGAAGGCGCGGTGCTGACCTGGCCGGGCGGCCTGTCGGTGCTGGCCGAGCGCATGCGCCAATCCATCGACGCAAAGCTGGGGCACTCCCGCTGGCTGATGGCCGGCACGGCGGTGCGCGTGGCCGACACGCCCGCCGGCCCCTTGACGACTTGCCTGACAGGGGACGACACGCCGCGCGCCTATACGCTGCAAAGCCAGCGCACCGTGTGCGCCATGCCGCTGTTCGTGGCCCAACGCCTGCTGCCCGACATCCGCGCCTATGGGTATGACCCGGCCGTGCATGCCTCGTCGCATGCGCCCTGGTTGGTGTCCAACTTTGTGCTGGACGGCTATCCCATCGAGGCCCCCGGCGAACCGCTGTCGTGGGACAACGTGGTCTACCAGGGCCGGGCGCTGGGCTATGTGGTGTCCACGCACCAACTGCTGCGCGTGACACGCTCGCCGCGCAGCGTCTTCACGGCTTATCACGCGCTAAGCGGGCAGTCACCCAGCGCCGCGCGGCAATGGCTGGCCACCGCCAGCCCGCAAGACCTGCGTGACGAAGCCGCCGCCGACCTGCTTGCCGCCTATGGCAAGGAGTTCTGGCGCAACGCTCGCCGGCTCGACATCACCGTGCGCGGCCACGCCATGGCCTCACCGCTTTGTGGTTATTTATCCAACGCCGGGCTTGCCGCCTTGCGCGAAGTGGACGGCCCGGTGCTGTTCGCGCATGCGGACTTGTCGGGCTATTCCGTCTTCGAGGAAGCGTCGTGGTGGGGCGTAGTGGCGGCGGGCCGGATTTTGGGACAAGCCGCGCTAGGTAAAGGAACAGGTACAGCTACAGGAACAGGAACACATGGGTAAGCACGTCATCGTCTTGGGCGCGGGCATTGTGGGCGTGTGTTGCGCGCTGGAGCTATTGCGCCGGGGTGTGCGCGTGACGCTCGTTGACCGTCAGGCGCCCGGCATGGAAACGTCATTGGGCAACGCGGGCGTGCTGGCGCGCAGTTCACTGATGCCGTTCAACCACCCCGGCTTGTGGGGGCAACTGCCCCGGCTGATGAAGAACGACAGCGTGCAGTTCCGCTATCGCGCGTCGTATCTGGCCAGGAACCTGGGCTGGGCGACGCGCTTTTTGTTGAACGCGCGGCCGTCGGTATTCAAGGAAACCGTGAATGCGCTGGACGGTTTGATCCGGCTGTCCGCGCCCGAGCATTTGAAACTGTTGCTTGATGCCGGTGCTCGCCATCGCTTGCGAGACACGGGCTGGGTGTTTTTGTACCGCAGCGAGGCCGCGTGGAACGGCAGCGCGTTGGCGCGCAACACCTTTGCGCAGTATCAGGTGCCGACGCAAACTTTGAGCGCCGCCGAATTGGCGGAGCTGGAACCGGCGTTGTCACCGATCTTTCACCGGGCGCTGTGGATCCAGGGTTCGTATTCGGTTGACGACCCGCATGCGGTGGTCACGGCCTACGCCGACCTGTTCCGTGCAAAGGGCGGCACGTTCCGGCGCTTGCAGGCCGCCAGCATCCGCCGCGACGGCCAGGGATGGACGGTGCTTGGCGCGCAGGCGTCCGAGTCGGTGTCGGCGGACCAGTTGGTGGTGGCGTTGGGGCCGTGGTCGAAGGCGATGTTGAAGAGCACGGGCATTGAGCTTCCCATGGCGTTTGAACGCGGCTATCACATGCATTACCGAGGTGAAGACGGGGCAAGCGTCACGCGCCCGGTGTACGACACGGGCGGCGGGTATGTGTTGTCGCCCATGGCGCGCGGGCTGCGATTGTCGACGGGTGTGGAATTGGACGCCTGCGACGCCGCGCCACGCAACACGCAGTTGGACATGGCGGAAGCGCGGGCACGTGAAGCGTTTCCGTTGGGTGAGCGCTTGGACCCAAGCGCGTGGCTGGGCCGGCGCCCTACCCTGCCGGACAGCCGGCCGATGATCGGGCAGGCGCCGAAACACCCTGGATTATGGCTGGCGTTGGGCCACCAGCACATCGGTTTCAGCACCGCGCCGGGCACGGCGAAGATTTTGGGTGAGTTGATGTTCGACGAGGGTGAGGCATCGCGCCACCATGCGTTTCGGCCGGGGCGGTTTATTTAGGTGGGGGTCGTTTGATGATCGGGTAATGGGCAATTAGCGATCGCCATAAAGGAAAGCCGGTGTCCTTCGTAGGATGGGTGAAGCGCGCGATGAACGGCAACGTATCGCCGCCGCCCCAACGCGCGCAACCCATCATTTACCGCCCCAACGCGCGCAACCCATCACACGCCGCCCCAACGTGCACGGTCCGCACGCCAACGCGCCGCCCATGTCACGCCGCCGTCCTACCCCAACAACAACGCATCATCCGACAGCTTTTCCCCGCGCACGCGCTCGAACATCGCCAGCAAATCCGGCACGTCCATGCCGCGGCGCTCGTCGCCGGAGACGTCCAGCACCACCTGCCCTTGATGCAGCATCACCGTGCGGTCGCCCACGTCCAGCGCCTGGCGCATGCTGTGGGTCACCATCATGGTCGTCAACTGGTTTTCGGCCACGATGCGCGCCGTCAGTTGCAGCACGAAATCCGCGGTGCGCGGATCCAACGCCGCGGTGTGCTCGTCCAGCAGCAAAATCCGTGACGGCTGCAAGGCCGCCATCAGCAGGCTGACCGCCTGACGCTGACCACCCGACAACAACCCGATGCGATCAGTCAGCCGGTTTTCCAGCCCCAGCCCCAACGTAGCCAGACGCTCACGAAAACCGTCTTTCATTGACGCCTTGACCGCACGGCTATAGCCACGGCGCACGCCACGCATCTGCGCCAGCGCCATGTTTTCCTCAATGGTCAGGTCTTCGCAGGTGCCCGCCATGGGGTCCTGGAACACCCGGGCCACCCGACCGGCGCGCGCCCAGACGGGCTGGCGCGTCACGTCCACGCCGTTGATATCGATGCTGCCCGAATCAATCGGCAGGTCGCCAGACACCGCGTTCAGGAACGTGGACTTGCCGGCGCCGTTGGACCCGATGACGGTCACGAACTGGCCCGAGGGAATGTCCAGCGACAGGCCGCGCAAGGCGCGGGTTTCGATGGGCGTTCCCGCGTTGAAGGTAATTTTCAGATCTTTGGCGGACAACATATCAGCGCCCCTTCTTGCCGACGAGACGGCGCTTGAGCATGGGGATGACCAGGGCAATCGTGACCAGCACCGCGGTGACGAGGTTCAGGTCTTGCGCCTTCAGGCCGATGAAATCGCTATTCAACGCCAGCGCGATGAAGAAGCGGTAGACGATGGCGCCGATGATCACGGCCAGCGTCGCCAGCACCAGCTTGCGCGACGGCAGGATGCTTTCGCCGACGATCACCGCGGCCAGGCCGATCACGATGGTGCCGATGCCCATCGAAATATCAGAACCACCCTGCGTCTGCGCGAACAGCGCGCCGGCCAGCGCCACCAGTGCGTTGGACAGCGCCATGCCGCCCAGGATCATGCGGCCGGTGTTGACACCCTGTGCGCGAGCCATGCGGCCGTTGGAGCCGGTGGCGCGCAGCGCCAGGCCGCTTTGCGTGGCGAAGAACCAGTCCAGCGCCAGCTTCACCAGGATCACGATCACGATCAGGATCAGCGGGCGGGCGACATAGTCGGAAATCCACTCCGGCTGCAAGATGGTGAACACGGTGGGTTCGGTGATCAGCGGCACGTTGGGCTTGCCCATGATGCGCAGGTTGATCGAGTACAGCGCGATCATCATCAGGATGCTGGCCAGCAGGTCCATGATCTTCAGCTTCACGTTCAACCAGCCCGTCACCAGCCCCGCCGCCGCGCCGGCGATGGTGGCGACGACCGTGGCGGTAAACGGGTCGGTGCCCGACGCGATCAGCGTGGCACAGACGGCGCCGCCCAGCGGAAAGCTGCCGTCAACGGTCAGGTCGGGGAAGCGCAACAGGCGAAAGGAGATAAACACGCCCAAGGCCACCAGGCTGAAGATCAGCCCGATCTCCAACGCGCCTAACAACGAGAACAATGACATGGGTTAAATCCAATCAGGGTAAGGATGGTGCATATTAAAGACTTGAAACGTCGGATTTCTTGCGTTCCGGCATCAGTTTTACCCGAGCTTTCGCAACAAACGTTTCTCGGTTCGTCGGGGACGGGGCCGCCGCGCACCCCAAAAAAACATAACAAAAACCCCGCGCACGCCGCTTGAGCGTGGCGGGGTCTGGCCGGAATCGCTTTACTTCACGACCACCGCGGCCGACTTGATCACGTCGTCGGACAGCGTCACGCCCTGTTTGGCGGCGGCGCCCGGGTTCACGTAGAGCTCAAGCTTGGAGATGACTTCCGACGGGATGGCACCGGGCTTTTCGCCCTTGAGGATGCGCACCACCACCCTGCCGGTCTGCATGCCCAGGTCGTGGTAGTTGATGCCCAGCGCCGCGATACCGCCGCGCTTGACGCTGTCGGTGTCGGAGGCGATCAGCGGGATCTTGGCGTCGTTACCCACCTTGACCAACGATTCATAGGCCGACACGACGTTGTTGTCGGTGTTGGTGTAGATGACGTCGACCTTGCCGATCAGGCTGCGCGCGGCCGAGGCCACGTCCACCGAACGCGGGGCGGCGGCTTCCACCAGGCTCATGCCCGACTTCGGCAAAATTTCCTGCAGCTTCTTCACCACCACGACCGAGTTGGCCTCGCCCGGGTTGTAGACGATGCCCACGCGCTTGGCGTTGGGCACGATTTTCTTGATCAGTTCAACCTGCTTTTCCAGCGCCAGCATGTCCGACACGCCGGTCACGTTGGTGCCCGTGGCGTCCATGCTCTTGACCAGTTGGGCGGCCACGGGGTCGGTCACGGCGGAATACACCACCGGCACGTCCTTGGTGGCGGCCACGACGGCCTGGGCCGAGGGCGTGGCGATGGCGACGATGGCGTCCGGGCGGTCACCCACGAATTTGCGGGCGATCTGCGCGGCGGTGCCGTTGTTGCCCTGCGCGCTTTGGTACTGCCACTTCAGGTTCTTGCCGGATTCAAAACCGGCTTGCTTGAGGGCGTCTTGCACCCCGTCACGCACGGCATCCAGCGCCGGGTGCTCGACGATGGCGGTCACCGCCACCGATTTTTGCTGCGCGGACACCGGCGCGGCGATAGCCATTGCCAGCGCCATGGCGCCAACCGTCAGAAAATGTTTTTTTCCGATCAGCATACTAAGCTCCTTGAACCCTTGGTTTTTGTTCGTTACTACAACTGCGCCGGCGGCTTCCCGCCGGTCGGTCAGCCGTAAAGCCGTATAGTCTAACTTGCCGCCAGACAAAAGAATTTGCGGGGAATCCCTGAAATGGTGCATGCCAATCAGGCATGCCCCAAGCCAGGGCGCGCGGCGCCAATATACTAAATATCGCCACCCGGGCTCTTGCTGCCCGCGCTTCATGCAGCAGTCCAGGGCAACCCGTCAGACGCATCCAAAGGCCTCACCATGATCAAACGCGCGCTGGGCCGTTCCGGCCTGCAAGTTCCCCCGCTTACCTTCGGCGGCAACGTCTTCGGCTGGACCGTCGACGAAGCCGGCGCCTTCTCCCTGCTTGACGCCATGGTGGACGCGGGTCTGAATTTCATCGACACCGCCGACGTGTATTCGCGCTGGGCCCCCGGCAACCAGGGCGGCGAATCCGAAACCCTGATCGGCAAATGGCTCAAGCGCTCGGGCAAGCGCGACCGGGTGATGATCGCCACCAAGGTCGGCATGGAAATGGGCCCTGACGCGGTGGGCTTGTCGCCCGCGTACATCCGGCGTGCGCTGGAGGCCTCGCTGGCGCGGTTGCAGACCGACTACGTGGATTTGTACCAGTCGCACAAGGACGACCAGGACACGCCTCTGACCGACACGCTGGCCGAATACGCCAAGCACATTGAAGCCGGCAAGGTGCGGGCCATTGGCGCGTCGAACTACACGGCGGTGCGCCTGTCCGAAGCGCTGATCGCGGCCGAACGCCACGACCTGCCGCGCTACGAAAGCATCCAGCCCGAATACAACCTGTACAACCGCGCGCCCTTCGAATCCGGCCTGCAAAGCCTGGTGAAGACGCAGCAGATGGGCACGATCAACTACTACGCGCTGGCCAGCGGCTTTCTTAGCGGCAAGTACCGCAGCGCGGCGGATGCCGGTAAAAGCGCGCGTGGCCAGAAGATCGTGGACACGTATCTGAACGAACGCGGCATGCGCATCCTGAAAGCGCTGGACGAAGTCTCGGAAGACGCCGGCTGCACGCCCGCGCAGGCCGCGCTGGCCTGGCAGATCGCGCAGCCGGGTATCACCTCGCCCATCGTCAGCGCCACGTCCCTGGCGCAGCTTGACGAACTGGTCAAGGCCGCCAGCCTGACGCTGACGCACGACCAGTTGGCCAAACTGAGCCAGGCCAGCGAGTGGCGCTGACGAGGGCCAAGCGCCGCTAGTGGGAACTAGCGGCGCCCCCGCATCAATCCAGCGTCACGCCGGAATCCTTCACCACTTTCGCCCAGCGAGCCACTTCGCTGTCGACGAACTTGCCGAAGGCGGGGCCCGTCATGTTGGGCACCGCCGCCCCGTTTCCGGCCCAGGTTTCCTTCAACTTCGGCGTGTTCAGCGCCTTGGTGATTTCAGACGCCATCTTGTCGACCGCCTCTTGCGGCGTGCCGGCCGGCGCCCAAATGGCGTACCACGTGGACACCACGTAATTCGGCACGCCCGCCTGGGCAGCGGTGGGCACGTCGGGCAAGGACGCCGACCGCTCGGTGGCGGCCACGGCAAGAGGCTTGATCGCCCCCGCGCGGATGTGGCCGGCCGACGAGCCCAAGCCGTCGAACGCCATGTCCACCTGCCCGCCGATCAGCGCCGACAACATAGGTCCCGCCCCTTGATAGGGCACGTCAACTAACTTGATGCCAGTCTGCATGGCGAACAGCTCACCCGCCAGATGGTGCGTGCTGCCCTTGCCGGCCGTGCCATAGTTGATTTCGCCGGGATGCTTCTTGGCATAGTCGATGAATTCCTGCAGCGTCTTGACCGGCAGCTTGCCGGGGTTGATCACCACCACTTGCGGCGGTTGGGCCACCAGCGCGACGGGCACGAAGTCCTTCTGGATGTTGTAGCTGAGGTTTTTGTAGAGCGAAGGAGCCAGCGCATGGTGCGCGCCGCCCATGAAGAAGGTGTAGCCGTCGGGCTTGGCCTTGGCCGCCACACCGGCGCCCACCGTGCCACCCGCGCCGCCCTTGTTGTCGATGACGACCGTCTGACCCAACTGCATGGTCAGTTGCTGGGCCAGCGGGCGGGCGAAGGTGTCCGTGCCGCCGCCAGCGGGGAACGGAACAATCAAGGTGATGGCGCGCTCTGGCCATTGCGCGGCGGCCGAGCCGCCGAAACCCAGGGCTGCCACGGCGAATACGGCCGTGGCGATCTTGCGAACTTTCATAATGTCTCCTCTTGCTGCATCACGGGGACGGCGCGGTTGTCTGCGTCTCGTCTCTTGAATTTTTATTGAATGAAGCTGCCAGGACTGCATAGCGGGGATGGGGTCGGCATCGCCTCCTTTGAAGAAAAAAATGCCGGCCCCTGAAGGCCGGCACTGATGGTTGGCGTCACAGCGCCTGATAGGTTTCGCGCAGCACGTTCTTTTGCACCTTGCCCATGGTGTTGCGCGGCAGTTGGTCGATGATGTGCACGCGCTTGGGCACCTTGAAGTTCGCAATGCGCGACTTCAGTTCGCGCTGCATCGCGTCGGCGTCCAGCGACACGCCTTCCTTGGGCACCACCACCGCGACGACGGCTTCGCCGAAGTCCGGATGCGGCACGCCGATGACGGCCGATTCGGCCACGCCGGGCATGTCGTCGATCAGCGTTTCGATTTCCTTGGGATAGACGTTGAAGCCGCCCGAGATGATCAGGTCTTTGCTACGGCCGACGATGGACAGGTAATCGGCCGGCGCTTCGTGGCCAGCGGATTCGCCGCCCCAGCGGCCGACGTCGCCCGTCTTGAACCAGCCGTCTTCGGTGAATTCCTCGCGGGTTTTTTCCGGCATGCGCCAGTAGCCCGAAAACACGTTGGGGCCGCGCACCTGCACGTTGCCGATCTCGCCCGGCGCAAGCGCTACGCCCGCGTCGTCCACCACCCGCACCTGCACGCCCGGCAGCGCGCGGCCGACGGTGCCGGCCAGGCGTTCGCCCAGCTTTGCGTCGTAAGGGTTGGACGTCAGCATGACGGTTTCGCTCATGCCGTAGCGTTCCAGAATGGCGTGGCCGCTGCGCGTCTTGAAGTCCGAGAAGGTCTCGGCCAATAGCGGCGCCGACCCCGAGATGAACAAGCGCATGTTGGCGCACACGGCGCGGTCAAAGCGCGGGTCGGCCAACAGGCGCACGTAGTACGTGGGCACCCCCATCATCACCGTGCTCTGTGGCAGATAGCGCAATGCCTGATCGGCGTCCAGCTTGGGCAGCCAGATCATTTTGGCGCCCGCCAGCAAGGCCCCGTGCGAGGCCACGAACAAGCCGTGCACGTGGAAGATGGGCAGCATGTGCAGCAGCACGTCGTCTTCGCGCCAGCCCCAGTATTCGTGCAGCACCTGCGCATTGGCGGCAAGGTTGCCGTGCGACAGCATCGCGCCCTTGCTGCGGCCGGTGGTGCCCGACGTGTACAGAATGGCGGCCAGGTCTTCCGGCTTGCGCTCCACGGTCTTGAACGTTTGCGGCAGGCTGCCCGCGGCGTCCAGCAGCGTGCCCGTGCGGTCTTCGTCCAGCGTGTAGACGTGCGCGCAGCCGGCCTTGTCGGCGGCGCGCTGCACCCAGTCTTGGTTCTTGCTGGCGCAGACCACGACGGCCGGCTCGGCGTTGCCCAGGAAGTATTCGATCTCGGCTTCGCGGTAGGCCGTGTTCAGCGGCAGGTACACCAGGCCGGCGCGCAAGGTGGCCAGATACAGCAACAGCGCTTCCGGCGACTTCTCCACTTGCACCGCCACGCGCGACCCGTCGGGCAGGTTCAGCGACGTCAGCAGGTTGGCCAGGCACGCAGTGGCGCGGTCGATGTCATCCCAGGTGTATTCAAGGTCGGGCGTTTCCAGCGCGACTTTGCTGCGGTCTTTGGGAAAGCCGCCTTGCAGGACAGCATATAGATTGGCGTTGCTCACCTTGGTCAGTCTCCGGAAAAGGATGGATCTACGCCGGCCAGGAATGCGCGCACGCCTTCCTGGTGGTCCCGGCTTTCGGCATAGGAGAAATAATCTTGATATTCGTCTTCGGTCAAGGCGCCGCCTTGGGCAAGCCTGGCCGACAGGCGCTTATTGATGCGGGCGGCCAACGGCGCGCCCTGGCAGATGCGTTCGGCGCTGCGGCGCGCGGCGTCGGCAACCTGCTCATCCGGCACGATGCGAGTCAGCAAGCCCAGGCCATGGGCCTCGTCGGCGCCGAACACGCGGCCTTCCAGCAAGATGGCCAGCGTGGCCGCGCGTCCGACCAGGGCCAGCAGGCCGCGCATTTCATCGGGCGCCATGGGAAAACCCAAGCGGTTGATCGGCACGCCGAACCGGGCCGACGCGCCCGCGATGCGCAGGTCGCACTGGCTGGCGATTTCCAGCCCGCCGCCCACGCACACGCCTTCAATCTGCGCCACCACCGGATGCGGGCAATTGGCCACCGCTTGCAGGGCCGGTGCCAGGATGTCGCGGTGATAGCGCTGCACGCCCGCCATGTCGGCGCGCTGGGCGGGGAATTCGCGGATGTCCGCGCCCGCCGCGAAATTGCCGCCTTCGCCGCGCACGATCACGCAGCGCAGGGCGTCGTCGGCCGACACGCGCGTGAACACGTCACGCAGTTCGCCCCACATGCCCACCGTTATCGCGTTCAGGCGCCCTGGGTGCGATAGCGTCACCCAGGCCAAGGCCCCTTCGCGTTCCAGCCGCACGCGGCCGGTCACGTCTTGCGTCATGTCCCCTACCCTTTTTTTATTGATATGTCTTGCCGTCGTCGCCGGGCAATGGCAATCAGGCCACGCGCCCCACGCCTCGGCTGACCTGGGGCTTGCCTTCGCCCAGGCGCGCCAGGTTGGTGTCGAGCTCGTCAAGGTCGTACAGGTAATTGACCATCAGCGCGCAAGATTGCTTGAGCCCCTTGGTCGATGTATCTGCCGCCCAGTTCAAGCGTTCAATGCGGGCGCCGTTGCCCAGGTGAAAGCGCGCCACCGGGTCCAGCGGCAAGCCGTTTTTCATGGATTGCAAATAAGTCGCCGCCAGGCGGAAGCCCGCGCGCTTGACCACGTCGGACGCCGGACCTTGCGCGGCCTTGGCCAGGCGCGACACCCAACGCTGCCCGTCCGGCACGCCTTCGCGCTTGCGGTCCTTGGCGCGCGATTTGTCTTCGCGCACGATGGCTTCCACGGCGTCGGCGTCCAGCTTGCCCAGCCAGTCGGCAAAACCGGGGATGGGCGACAGCGTGGCAAAGTTCTTCAGCTTGGGCAGTTCTTCCAGCAATTGCTCAACCACGCGCTTGAGCAGGAAGTTGCCGAAGCTGATGCCCTTCAGGCCGGGCTGCGTATTCGAAATGGAATAGAAGATGGCCCAGCGCGCCTTGTCCAGATCCTGCGGCGGCAGCGTGCTGTCCAGCAGCACCTGCACGTTGTCGGCCATGTTGCCGGCAAACGCCACTTCCACGAAGATCAGCGGCACGCCCGGCATCTGCGGGTGGAAATAGGCGTAGCAGCGGCGGTCGGGCGACACGCGGCGGCGCAGGTCATCCCAAGAGGTGATCTCGTGCACGGCTTCGTACAGGATCAGCTTTTCCAGCAGCGAGGCGGGCGAATCCCAGGTCAGCGGGCGCAGTTCCAACAAGCCCACGTCAAACCATGCCGACAGCAGGCCTTCCAGTTCCTTGTCCAGCCCCTGAATGCCGGACACCTGCTTGCGCCAGCGCAGCATGTCAGCCCGCAGATCCACCAGGAAGCGCAAGCCATGCGGCAAGGCGTTAAAGCGCTTGAACAGGCGCGTGCCCTCGCCGCCATCTGCCGGGAACGTGGCGCGCACTTGCGCCAGCGCGGCCAGCATCAGCCGGCGGTCCTTGCCGTCGGCCGCGCTGTACTGCTCACACCAGCGGCGCGCCAGCTTGTTGGCGGCTACGTCGGTCAGGCGCGCTTCGAACAGGCGGCGCACTTCGGATTCGCTGGGCAAGCGCCCGCGTTCCCACAGCTTGCCCAGCCGCGTCATCAGGCTGGCGCCTTCAGCCGCGGCGGCGGCATCGATCAGTTCGGGGTCGGGCTCAGGCGTGCGAGCGCCCCGCGCGGGCGCGAGATTGGCGGGTACGGACATGGGCGGGCTCCTGGATAACGATGGGATCGGTCAAAACCGGGTCGGCGGCGTCTTCATTGGCCAATGCGCGCAGGGCTTCCAACTGCCGCATCAGATGGGTGTGGGCCAGCGCCTGGGCGGCGTCGCTGTCGTGCGCTTTGAGCGCATCGAAAATGGCCAGGTGTTCGGCGCAGGACTGCTGGATGCGCCCGGGCCGCGCCAGGCTGCGGTGGCGCGACAGGCTGAGCACCTTGCGCAGGTTGCCCACCATGTCCGACAGCCATTGATTGCCGGCCAGCGCCTGCACGGCTTCGTGGATCAGGTAATTGGTTTGGTAGTAGGCGTCGATACGGCCGGCGCGTGCGTGGCCGGCCAGTTCGGCATGCAGCGGCTCAAGCGCCGCCAGCTCCGCGTCGCTGGCCTTGCGCGCGGCCTCGAAGGCGCAGCGCCCTTCCAGCATGGCCATCAGCGGGAAGATGTCTTCCAGGTCTTGCGTGGA
Organism: Achromobacter colocynthidis; assembly: GCF_057334535.1. NCBI lineage: Bacteria > Pseudomonadati > Pseudomonadota > Betaproteobacteria > Burkholderiales > Alcaligenaceae > Achromobacter > Achromobacter colocynthidis. Next base: position 144,874 of record NZ_JBHFIZ010000029.1, on the reverse strand, counting down.
AAGCTCGTTGACGAAGCAGCCGCGCCGGGGCTCCAGCCGCACCAGCCCTTCGGTGGCCAGCACCTTCAGCGCTTCCCGCAAGGGCGTGCGGGAAATGCCCATTTCGCCGGCCAACCGCAGTTCGTCGATCCACTCGCCATTGCACAGCGCACGCGCGTGAATCATGGCGCGCAGGCGATCCGCGACTTCCAGGTAGAGGGCTTGACGGACGATGGGTTGGCTCATGGGATGGCGGCGGGGGGTGCGCGAGCACTGCGCCGTAATTCATAATTATGAACAGGCCCATGTTAAATCCCGACGCGGAAAAAGGTAAACCCCTGGAAAACCCCTTCCGCCCCCGAACCCCATCCTAAAGACGAAAACGCCCCGGCAGAACACCGGGGACCGATCAGAAATGCAGCACGCCGTCCACGGCGTGGCGGGTCAGCGCCCGTGCCCAGCGGCGCGCCGGCAGCCCGTACTTGGATTCCACCACTTCCGCGCGTTCCAGCAATTCGGCGGGCGTGACCGACAGGCGCGGCCCCGAGAAGGCCAGCACGATCTGGTTGCCCGCGTCGACTTCCGGCAGCAACACCACGCGATCGTCAAACGCCTTGGACAGGTTGTCGATGTTCTTGCCGAAGCTTTCGTGGCGGCCGAACAGGTTCACCGCCACCACGCCGACCTCGCCCAGCACGCGCCGGCAATCGCGGTAGAACTTCACGCTGTCGCGCACGGGGCCTTCGGCGGCGGCGTCGTACAGGTCCACCATCAGCACGGGGCAACGTCCGGCGTTGGCGGGGTCGGCCACCCACAGGCCGGCGTCCATGTGTTCGACTTGCAGCCGGTTCGATCCGGGCAGGCGGAAGAACATGTGGCACGCGGCGGTCACGCGCGGGTTCCATTCCACGGCCAGCAGCGGGCTGCGCGTGTGCTTCACGCAAAAGCGCGCCAGCGAGCCCGCGCCCAGTCCCAGCATGCCGATGGCCTCTTCCTTGGGCGGCTCCAGGAACAGCAGCCAGGCCATCATCTGGCCGGTGTATTCCAGCACCAGCTCGGCCGGGGTCTTGACGCGCATGGCGCCCTGGACCCACTGGGTGTTGAAGTGCAGATAGCGCACGCCGTCCAGTTCGGACAGGGTCGGCTGGTCGAGTTCGGAGGGGAAGTTCGATTTATTCATGGCGGCGATTGTAGGGCGGACGCCGGGCGGGCGTCTCACAAGCACGGCCCATGCCGGGCTGCCTTATCAGGCCGCAACCCGTTCCGCGCCGGCGCCTTCCCAGATCCGCTCCAGCCATTCGGTGCATGACGCCTCCGCGTGCAGGCTCGCCGCCAGCCGCAACACCCGCTTCAGGTACAGGTGCGCGTCGCATTCCCAGGTGATGCCCAGGGCGCCATGCACCTGAATCGCGTTCTGCACGGCGCGCCGGCCGCCCTCCACCGCCAGCAGCGGCACATATAGGCTGTCGCGGTCCGCCGATGGTGCGTCGGCATCGTGGGACGCCGCCGCGGCCATGCCGGCCAGCCGCGCGTCGTCCAGCGCCATCCAGTCGTCGGCCAGACGATGCTTGATCGCCTGGTTGGCGCCGATGGCGCGGTCGAACTGGCGGCGCTCGCGTGCATACGCCGCCGCCATGTCCAACGCCGCCGACGCCGCGCCCAGCAGTTCCGCCGAGCGCAGCAGCGTCATGCGGGTTTTCAAGCGCCGCCACATACGCGCGTCGACTTGTACTTCGATAGCCTCCTGCACGTCGGGGCACGCCACCCGCGCCACCGGCATCGTCGGGTCCAGGCCCGCGGTGGCCGAAGCGCCCGCGGTGCCCCCGATGCCCGACAAGGGCGCATGGCGTTCCAGCCGCAAGCTGCCCGGTCCCAGGCAGCGCAATGCCAAGGCCGACACGCCTGCCCCCGCGCCCTCGATGAACGCCGATCCGTCCGGGCGCATCGCCGCGTCCGCGAAGTACATCTCGCCTTGCATCATGGCTTGCGCCCATTGCGCCACGGGCCCTGCCGGGATCGACTCGCACAAGGTCGGCAGCACCACCATGTTCGCCACCAGCGGCAGGCTCAACAAATGCCGCCCCGCCGCTTCCGCCACGACCCAGGCTTCGCGCATGCCCAAGCCCAGCCCGTCGTGCCCGGTCGGCGCGAGCAGCGCGGGCCAGCCTTGCTCGGCAATCTCGCGCCACAGCGCCAGGCGGGCGTCCGCCGGACACCCCGCCGCCGCGCGGGCGACGCTTGGAGGATGGCGGTCAGCCAGAAAACGCCCTGCCGCCTCTTGCAACATGCGCTGATCTTCATTCAAGGAAAAAGTCATGGTATTCAGTGGCTAGGTTCAAGCTTGCGGCCAGGGTCAAATCCTGGGCGGGTTCAGACTCTTGGCTAGCTCAAGCCCGGGGTCAGCTTCAAGTTCGTGGCGAGGTTCAAGCCTTCGGCAGGCCCAGCATCTGCTCGGCGATGATGTTGCGCTGGATCTCGGACGTGCCCGCCAGGATGGTTTCGGCGCGCGACCACAGGTAGGCGTGCGTCAGCTCGGCGGCTTGTGCATCGGCGTCGTCCGCCAGGCATGCCGCATCGCCCAGCATCTGCATGGATAGTTCCAGCAACCGCTGATGTGCCTCGCTCCAGTGGATTTTGGTGGACGAGCCTTCCGGCCCGGGCGGGTCGCCGCGCATGGCGCCTTCCAGCGCGCGTTGCGACTTCAATGCCAGCACATGGCTGTCGGCCGCCAGCCGCGCCCACTTGTGGCGCACCGCCGCCGACGAGGCCGGCACATGCCCGTAAGCGTCCGGGCGCAACGCCAGGCGGCGCACCGCGTCCAGCTCTTGCCCAAACCGCACCAGGCGCGGAATGAAATAGGTGCCGCGCTCAAAGCTGGCGGCGGCCATCGCCACCTTCCAGCCCTGGTTCTCTTGCCCCAGCAGCAGATCTTGGGGCACGAAGACATCTTCGAAGAACACTTCGCAGAACTCCGCGTCGCCCGTCATCTGGCGGATGGGTTCCACCCGCACGCCGGGGCTGCGCATGTCCACCAGCAGGAAGCTCAGGCCCTTGTGCTTGGGCGCGCTGGCGTCCGTGCGCGCCAGCACGAAACACCACTGCGCGCGGTCGGCAAACGACGTCCATATCTTGTGGCCGTTGACCCGGTAGCCGCCCGCCACGGCTTCGGCGCGCGTGCGTACCGCGGCCAGGTCGGACCCGGCCCCGGGTTCGGAATAGCCCTGGCACCAGACCTCGCGGTTGGACAGGATGCCGGGCAGGAAGCGGCGCTTCTGGGCCTCGCTGCCAAAGTGCAGCAGCGTGGGCGCCAGAATGCCGTGGCCGATCAGATTCACGCCCAACGGCGCGCCGCAACGCGCATGCTCTTCATGGAACACGGCCTGGCGCGACAGCGGTAAATCCTGTCCGCCGTAGTCCCTGGGCCAGCCCAGGCCCGACCAGCCGCTGGCGCACAGCGCGTCTTCCCAGGCGCGCCGGAAATCCAGGTCGCGCGGCGCCGCGCCGCCCGGCCAGCCGCGCCCGAAACTGGCGTAGGCGTCGTTCAGCCACGCGCGCAGTTGCCGGCGGAAGGCGGCGTCGTCTGTAGCCGCGATGGCTTGCGCGGCTTGTTCCTGTCGACCCATTCCTGCTACTCCAAGCGAATGTTGGAATCGCGCGCCACCTTGGCCCAGGTGCTTACGTCTTGCCGGATAAAGGCGGAGAAGGCCTTGGGGTCGCTACCGATGATGTCCAGCCCCAAACCCTTGAACTGCGCCTTCACCTCGGGTTGCGCCAGAATCTGCGCGAGGTTCTGGTAGAGCTTGTCGATCGCTGGTTGCGGCGTGCCCGCCGGCGCCACCAGTCCCAGCCACGGCATCGCCGAATAGCCCGGCAGACCGGAGGCCGCCACCGTCGGCAGGTCCGGCACGGAAGCCGAAGGCTTCGTCGTCGTCACCGCCAGCGCGCGCAGCTTGCCGTCTTTCACGAAGGGGCCGGACGAGGCCCAGGCGTCGAACATCACCTGAATGCGCCCGGCCACCAGATCGTTCAACGCGGGCGCGCTGCCCTTGTACGGGATATGCGCCATCTGCACGCCGGCCATGCTGTTGAAGAGTTCGGCCTCAAGGTGCGTGGAGCTGCCGGCGCCCACCGAGCCATAGCTGACCTTGCCCGGGTTGGCTTTCAGATAGGCGATGAGTTCGCCCACATTCTTGGCCGGAATCGACGGATGCACCTCCAGCACATGCACCACCGACGCCACCTGACTGACCGGCGCGAAGTCCTTGATGGGGTCGTAATTGACCTTGGCGTAGATGCTGGGCGCGATGCCCAGCGACGATGCCGCCATCAGCAGCGTGTAGCCATCGGGCGCGGCGCGCGACACATAGTCGGACGCAATCATCGTGCCCCCGCCCGGCTTGTTTTCCACGATGACGGTCTGACCCAGCTTGGCGGTCAGCCGTTCGGCCAGCAGGCGGCTCATGATGTCCGCCGCGCCGCCAGGCGAAAACGGCACCACGATACGCACGGGCCGGTTGGGATACGGGTCCTGGGCGTGCGACGGGCCTGTCACGCCGATGCAGGCCAGCGCCACGCCGGCCAATAGTCTTTTCATCATGCTTGTCTCCTCCTGGGGGATGCGCTTGCGCGGTTTGCGCGGTTGCACTACGGGGTTGCGGGCAGGATCAGCGCGTCCAGTACCGCAACGCCTTGTCCCGCCTCTTTGATCAGCAAGGGATTGACTTCAATTTCCGCCACGTGCGCGGGCGCGGCAAACATGGCGTTGCCCACGGCGACAATACTTCGGCAGGCCGCCACCAGATCAGCGCGCGGCTTGCCCCGGTAGCCGTCCAGCAGCGCAAACGCCTTCAGCTCGCGCAGCATCTGCATGGCCATGTCTTCGTCCACGGGCAACAGCCGGTGGCTGGTGTCTTGATATATTTCCGTCAGCACGCCGCCCAGGCCCACCGTCAGCACGGGGCCAAAGACCGGGTCGCGCGTGGCGCCCACGATCAGCTCGGCCACGCCGCGTTCCATCTTTTGCACCAGCACGCCGTCGATGCGGGCATCCGGTTGCGCGGCGGCCGCCGAATTCAGGATCTGTTCGTGGGCCGCTTTGACGGCGCCGTCATCCGCCAGCCCCAGCGCCACGCCGCCCACTTCCGTCTTGTGCGCGATGTCGGCGCTAAGAATCTTCAGGGCCACGGGGTAGCCCGCGGCGCGCGCGTCGGCCACCGCTTCGTCGGCATTGCGCGCCGGGCGAGCCTGGGCCTGCGGCAGGCCGAAGGCGGCCAGGTAGGCGCGAGCATCGGCTTCATTGCAGGGCAGCGCCGGCGCCACGGCCGCGTCCAGGCGCGGCGCGGGCGCGGTGCGATGGCCGCCGCGCGCGTCGCACCACAGCAGGTAAGGCGCCAGGGCGGTCACCGCCTGCCCCAGGTCTTCAAACACGGCCACCTCGGCTTCGCGCAAGGCGGCGCGGCTTTGGGCCAGGCCGGTATCGATGGCGATGAACAAGCGCGCATGCTGGCGCGACGCCTCGGCCAAGGCATCGGCCATGCGGTCCAGCATGTAGCCGGGGGCATAGACCACCACCGCGTCGATGGCGTCGGTGGTGGCCAGGGCCTGCAACACCGTGCGCACAAAGTCGGGGTCGTTGACCACGTTGCCGGTCACGTCCACCGGGTTGCCGACCATGCCGTAATCGGGAATGCCGCCGCGCAGCACGGCCTGCAAGTCTTCGGGCAGATCGGGCAAGTCCAGCCCCGCGCCGATGAACTTGTCGGCCAGGATCGCGCCCAGCGCCCCGGACATCGTCAACACGGCCACCCGCTTGCCGGCGCTGCGATGGCGCAGCGTGGCCAAGCTGGCCAGGTGTGCCATCTGCGCAAAATCCGTGGCTTCAATCACGTTCAGTTGACGAAACGCCGCCGCGTACACGCGCCGGTCGCCGGCCAGCGCCGACGTGTGCGAACGCACGGCCTGCGCGCCCTTGTCGGTGTTGCCGGCCTTCAGCGCAATCAGCAGCTTGCCCTGGCGTTCCAGTTCACGGCAGGCGCGCACGAAGCGTTCGCCGTCCCGCAGTTGTTCGATATAGCCCAGCACGATTTCCGTGCGCGGATCGCCCGCCAGGTATTCCAGGTACTGCGAGAAATCCAGGCAGGCTTCATTACCGGTGTTGATGAAATGCGAGAACGGCAGGTCAAGCCGGCGCGCGATGGCGTACACCGCCGCGCACACATTGCCGCTCTGCGTCAGCAGGCTGACCACGCCCGGTCCGGACTGCGCCGGCGCGGTCTTGAACACCGACGCAAACGCCGTGTGCGCCTGCGTGTTCAAGTTGGCGAAACCCATGCAGTTGGGCCCGGCCACGGCCATGCCGCTTTGCGCCACGAAGGCTTCCAGTTCGTCTTGCAAGCGCGCGCCCTCACCGCCCGCTTCCGCGAAACCCGCCGCATAGACGATGGCCGCGCGCACGCCCTTGGCGTGGCAGCGGCGCAGCATCGGCGTGACGTCGGCCGCGGCAATCGCCAGCACCGCGAGGTCCACCGGCTCGGGCACGGATTCGATGTCGGGCCAGCAACGTTTGCCGAACACTTCCTGGTACTTCGGGTTGACGGGATAGATGCCGCCCGCGTAGCCAAAGCGCGTCAGCAATTCCAGCGGCATGCCGCCGATGCGGCCCGCGTTGGCGCTAGCGCCGATCATCGCGATGGAATGCGGATCCAGCAGGCAATCCAGCGCGGGCCTCATGCCGTTTCGCCCTTCTTGTTGCGCTGAATGGCTTGCGCCAGGCCGCGCTCGCGCACCGCCTGGAATTCTTCGCTCAGGTGCGACAGTTGATGCGTGTCGAAGTGGGCCGACAACGCGGTGCGAAAGCCCTGCGCATCGGCGGTACGGTTCAACGACCGCTTGATCAGCCGCAGCCCGAACGGCGGCGCCTGCGCGATGCGCCGCGCCAAAGCCAGCGTGGCGTCGTCAAGTTCGGCCTCGGGCACCACGCGGTTCACCATGCCGATGCGCAGCGCTTCCTGTGCGTCAACCTTTTCGCCGGTGTAGAGCATTTCCTTGGCTTTGCGCAGGCCCATCACCCAGGGGTGGATCAGCACTTCGGTGGCGGCGGCCGCCAGCGTATGGCCGACCGGGTCGGAGAAGTACGCGGTGTCGGCGCACACGACCAGGTCGCACATATTGGCGATCATGAAGCCGCCGGCCACGCAGGCGCCCTGCACCTGGGCCACCGTGGGCTTGGGGAAGTCCCAGATGCGCAGGCAGTAGCCGTAGTAGCGGCGCGATTCATATTCCCAGCGTTCTTCCACGGTGAAGTCCGCGCGCTTGGCCTGCGCTTCCTTCAAGTCGTGGCCCGCCGAGAAATGCGCGCCGCGCCCGGCCAGCACCACTACCCGGACGGCGTCGTCCTGCTCGGCGCGGGTCAGGGCGTCGTCCAGCTCATCCAGCATCTGCTGGCTTTGGGCGTTGCGCGCGGATTCGCGCGCCAGGCTGATGCGGCAGACCGAGTCGTAGTGCTCGACGGCCAGGGTGGCGTATTCCATAGTCTCCTCGTCTCTTGCGGGGCCCGCGCTCGTAGGGCCCGGGTCGGTTGGATTGCAGCGCTTGCACTGCATGGATTTGATTGAATTAACGCACCTGAAATCCTAGAATACAAAATATTCAATCACTTTTTCCCACAATATGAACAAGACGATGAGCACCGGCGGAACCCAGAGCATGCGGCGGGCCTTGGGGCTGCTGCGGGTGCTGGCGCAGCACCAGGAAGACGGCATCGACCTGCAAGGCGTCATGGCGGCAAGCGGGCTGGAGCGCTCCACCGCCCATCGCCTGCTGAGCTGCCTGCTGGAAGAACAATTCGCCGAACGCGACGGGCGCACCCGGCGCTACCGCCTGGGGGTGGATTCCATGCAGTTGGGTTTTGCCGCGCTGCGCCGCACGCCGCTGCTGGACGCGCTGCGGCCCTTCGCCCAGAAGCTGGCGCGGCTGTCGGGCGATACGGTGTTCCTGGTGATCCGTCAGGGCGACTACGCGCTGTGCCTGCTGCGCGAGGCGGGTTCGTTTCCGGTGAAGGTATTCACCATCGACCAAGGCGAACGCCGACTGCTGGGCGTGGGCGCGGGCGGCCTGGCGCTGATGGCCAGCCTGGCGGACGAAGAGATTGCGTCGCTGTATGCGCGGCACGCGGCCAGCTACGCACAGATCGGCGTATCAAGCACTGCCTTGATGAAGGCCGTGAAGCAGACACGCGCGGCGGGGTATTCCGAGATCGTCGACACGATCACGCCGGGTGTATCGGGGGTGGGAGTAGCGTTTCCGGTGTCGGAACTGACGTGGGTGGCGTTCAGCTTCGGCGCCATCAGCAGCCGGCTGGATGCACCGCGCCGCGCCAAGATGGGGGCACTGCTGCGTGCCGAATGCCTGGCCTGGGCGCAGCACTATCTGGGTCATGCCTGATGGACACGCGCCCCCCGTGATGGCGGGGCGCGTGTCTGGTCAAGCGCTATCACTCGACTGCAAGCACATTCATTCAGCGAAATTCACGCGCTTGCGGCCAGCAACTTAAATGCGCTCGAAAATAGCCGCGATGCCCTGCCCGCCGCCGATGCACATCGTCACCAGCGCGTAGCGTCCGCCCACGCGTTGCAACTCGTGCAGCGCCTTGACGGTGATGATCGCGCCGGTGGCGCCAATGGGGTGGCCCAGGCCGATGCCGCTGCCGTTCGGGTTGACCTTGGCCGGGTCCAGCTTCAGTTCGCGCGACACGGCGCAGGCTTGCGCGGCAAAGGCTTCGTTGGCTTCGACGACGTCCAGTTGATCCACCGTGAGGCCGGCCCGCTTGAGAGCGGCCTGCGTGGCGGGCACCGGGCCAATGCCCATGATGTCCGGGTCCACGCCCGAATGCGCGTAAGCCACCAGGCGCGCCAGCGGCTTGATGCCACGCTTGGCCGCCACCGATGCGTTCATCAGCACCACGGCGCCCGCGCCGTCGTTAAGGCCCGACGCATTGCCCGCCGTAACGGTGCCGTTCTCTTTCTTGAACACGGGCTTGAGCGCGGCCATGGTGTCGGCCGAGACGTCGCGGCGCACGTGTTCGTCGGTGTCGAACACGACTTCGCCCTTGCGCGTCTTCAACACCACCGGCACGATCTGGTCGCGGAAATAACCGGCGTCGATGGCGGCGGCCGCACGGCGATGCGATTCCACGGCCAGCATGTCCTGATCTTGCCGGCTGATGCCGAACTTGGCCGCCACGTTTTCGGCGGTCACGCCCATGTGCATGCGGCCGAAGGGGTCGGACAAGGCGCCGGTCATCATGTCCAGCATGGTGCTGTCACCCATGCGGGCGCCCCAGCGTTGCGACGGCACGATGTACGGGGCGCGGCTCATGCTTTCGGCGCCCGCGCCGATGGCGATGTCGGCATCGCCCAGCATGATGGTTTGCGCGGCGGACACAATGGCTTGCAGGCCCGAGCCGCACAGGCGGTTGACGTTGAAGGCCGGCGTTTCCTTGGCGATGCCGGCGTTCATGGCCGCCACGCGCGACAAATACATGTCGCGCGGTTCGGTGTTGATGACGTGGCCCACCGCAACGTGGCCGACCTCGTCGCCCTTGACGGCGGCGCGTTCCAGCGCGGCACGGATGACGGTGGCGCCCAGGTCGCAGGGCGGCACATCTTTCAGCGCGCCGCCAAAGTCGCCAATGGCGCTGCGGACGGCCGACGCGACGATAACTTCATTCATGGTGTTTCCTCCTTGTGGTGTTTCCATCTGATGCTTTGCATCATACCGCCGGCCTAGCGCCGCCGCGCCGCAAGGAATTGAGCGACGGCATCGGCGTGCGCGTCGGTCTTGTGGGCCAGCGCCTGATACGCCGCCGACAGTTCCAGCAAGGCGTCCAGCCGCGAATGCTGGCTTTCGCGCAAGAGCCGCTTGGTCAGCCGCACCGCCTGGGGGGAATTGGCCGCCATGCGGGCCGCCCGCGCGCGCGCGGCGGGCAACAGCTCAACGGCCGGCACCACCCGCGACACCAAGCCCCATTCCAGCGCGGTGGCCGCGCTGATGGCGTCACCGGTGAACGACATTTCGGCGGCGCGCGCCATGCCGATCAGGCGCGGCAGAAACCAGGCGCCGCCGTCGCCGGGAATGATGCCCAGCTTGACGAAGCTTTCCGCAAACGTGGCGGCTTCCGACGCGATGCGCACGTCGCACATGCAGGCCAGGTCGCAGCCCGCGCCGATGGCCGGCCCGTTCACCGCCGCAATCGTCGGCACCTCCAGCGCGTGCAGCGCCAGCGGCAGGCGTTGTATGCCATGCCGGTATTCCTGGCGCAGTTCCACGCCGGCGACCTCGGGGCCAATCTGCCGCTGCATCTCGTTGATGTTGCCGCCGGATGAGAATGCCTTGCCCGCCGCGGTCAGGATCAGCACGCGCACGGCTGGGTCGCGTTCAATGCGCGCGAACACGGCCAGCATCTGGTCCACGATGTCGCTGCCGGTCAAGGCATTGCGGGTGGTCGGGTCGTCCAGCGTCAGCGTGGCCACGCCGTCCGCGTCCAGCTCGAAATGCACGAGTTCCGTCATGTTGTGCTCCTGACATTAAAGTTCTTGGATCGCCTGCGCGCTACGGCGAAAGCCATCAGCGTAGGCCCCGCGCCTGGGCATCGTCCAATATTAGTTTTGGGTTCACTGATACGAAATCGGTATCAAAAACCTTGAAAATAATATTGGACGCCTGTCTGCGCGCTCAGTGATAGTCGTTGGATGCGCCCGCCCCGGGCATGCCACCCCCTTCGGTTCACCGCCATGATCGACACGCTGGAACTGACCACCATTCCTTCCGCCGACGAGGCCTTGCGCGCTGAGGTTCGCGCCTTTCTGGCGGACACGCTGGACGGCCTGGAGCCCGACGAGCGCGCGCGTTCCTGGATGGGTTTTGACGCAGGCTTCAGCCGCCAGCTTGCCGAACGCGGGTGGCTCGGCCTGACGCTGCCGCGCGAATACGGCGGCGCCGAGCGCGGCCACTTCGCGCGCTTCGTGCTGTCGGAAGAATTGCTGGGCGCGGGGGCACCGGTGTCGGCGCACTGGATCGCCGACCGCCAGAGCGCGCCCTTGATCCTGAAATACGGCTCGCCCGCGCAACGGGCGTTTTACCTGCCGCGCATCTGCCGCGCAGACGCCTTCTTCTGCATCGGCATGAGCGAACCTGGGGCTGGTTCCGACCTGGCCGGCATCCGCACCCGCGCGGACCCAATCAGCGCCGGAGGCGGCGGCTGGCGCTTGAACGGCAGCAAGATCTGGACGACCAACGCGCACCGCTCGCACTACATGATTGCGCTGGTCCGCACGTCGGGCACCGCCGAAGACCGCCATCAAGGCTTGTCGCAACTGATCGTGGACCTGTCGCTGCCCGGCGTGACCGTGCGCCCCATTCAAGACCTGACGGGCGATGCGCATTTCTCGGAAGTGTTCTTCGACAACGTCGAACTGCATGCCGATGCACTGATCGGCGAGGAAGGCGCGGGCTGGGCGCAGGTGAATGCTGAACTGGCCTTCGAGCGCAGCGGCCCCGAACGCTTGTATTCCAGCATTGCGCTGCTGGAATGCTGGCTGACGCATTGCCGAGGTCTGTCGGATAACACCGCCAGCCGCGCCACGCTGGGCGCCATCCTGTCGCAGATGGCGGTGCTGCGCGCTTTGTCGCTGGCGGTGGCGGGCAAGCTGGCGGCCGGCGCCAGCCCGGCCACCGAGGCCGCGTTGGTGAAAGACCTGGGCACCGAATTGGAGCAGCAAATTCCACGACTGATCGGCGATGCGCTGGGCCGCCAAGCCGATGTACCGCCGCCCCTGCCGCTGCTGCGCACGCTGGCCTACCTGGAACAGATTGCCCCTACCTTTTCCCTGCGCGGCGGCACGCGCGAAATTCTGCGCGGCATCATCGCGCGCGGCCTTGGCCTTCGATAACTACTGGACGCCCCCATGGACACCCTGCTTGGCGATGCCGCCGAACGCCTGTTCGCTCAAACCTGCACCCCCGCGCTGCTGCGCGCCGCCGAACAAAACCTGCCCGTTGATTCGGCATGGCAGGCCTGCGAGGACGCGGGCTTTGCCGACGCGCTGGTGCCGGAATCACAAGGCGGCGCCGGGCTTGCCTTGGCCGACGCCTTGCCCGTGGCGCTGGCGGCCGGCCGCCACCTGTGCCCCTATCCCATCGCGCATACGATGCTGGCGCGCGCCTGGCTGGCGGCTGTCGGGCAGACACCGCAGGCCCGGCCGGCGGGCGCCATCGCCATCGCGCCTTATGGCCTGGCGATGGATGGCAAGCGCATCACGGGCGTCAACGTGCCATGGGTTCGCGTGGCCGCCCATGTGCTGGCAGAGATCAACGGGCAGGCCTGGCTGCTGCCCGTGCAGGCGGGCTGCGTCCAGCACAACGGCGTGCATGGCTCATTGGACGGCGAGGCATCCTGGGCGATGGCGGATGCGCAATGCCTGGGCAGCGGCCCCGCACTGGATACGCTGGCGGCCGTCGCCTATGCAGGCCTGATGGCCGGCGCGATGGAACGGGTGCTGGACATGACGCTAGCGCACGCCAACGCACGCACGCAGTTCGGCCGCGCCATCGGCCGCTTTCAAGCCGTGCAGCAGCAGATCAGCGTGATGGCCGAACAGGTGTGGGCGGCGCGCATGGGCGCCCAACTGGCGTTTCAAGGCCGCGACGGCTTGCCGCAAGCCATGCTGGCGGCCGTGGGCAAGGCGCGCGCCAGCCAGGCGGCGCCGCTGGTGGCCGACATTGCGCATGCCGTGCATGGCGCCATGGGAATCACGGCGGAATTCGACTTGCAGTTGTATACGCGCCGCTTGCGTGACTGGCGGCGGGCGGCAGGGTCGGAATCCTACTGGCATGAACGCATCGGCGCGCATGCGCTGGCCAGCAACGCCAGCGCGCTGGACACGGTGCGCACCACGCTGCAAGGCATGGCCTAGGTACTGTTGATACCGAAAGGCTTGGACGGATGGCGACGACGATAGCGTCCACGTATCATCGAAGGCCGCCGCCGCCTTGGACCGCCCTCATGGATTTCCGTCATCTACAGCAATTCCTGGTGCTTGCCGACACCTTGAATTTCCACCGCGCTGCGGAAAAGCTGCATATGTCGCAGCCGCCGCTGTCGGTGTCAATCCGCAAGCTGGAAGAGAGCGTGGGCGTTGCTCTCTTCGTGCGCGGTCGCCAAGGCGTGCAACTGACCGAGGCCGGCCTGGCGGCGCTGGACGAAGCGCGCCGCGCCTTGTTCCATGCCGAGCAATTCCGGCTGGCGGCGCGTGCCGGCGCGGCGGGCGAAGGCGGCACGGTGCGCGTCGGTTTCGTGGGGTCGGCCACGCACGCCATCCTGCCGCGCGTGCTGCCCTTGTTCCGCCAACGCTATCCGGGCGTGACGGTGGTGCTGCGCGAAGCCACCTCCATCCGCATCATGCAGGACCTGGCTGATGACGCGCTGGAAGTCGGCATCGTGCGCGTGCCGGTGGCCATGGGCTCGAACGTTCGCCTCGCCCCCCTGACCACCGAGCACTTCGTGCTGGCCGTGCCCAAGGGCCATGCCTTGGCGCGCCGGGGCCGACTTCGGTTGGCCGACCTGGCCGACGAGGCCTTCATCATGTACACCGCGACCGAAGCCGCGGGCTTGCGCATGGCGGCCATCAACGCTTGCCAGTTGCGCGGCTTCACGCCCCGCATCACACAAGAGGCGGTGCAGGTGCAAACCTTGTTGAGCCTGGTCGAAAGCGGGCTGGGGGTCGCCCTGGTTCCCGCCGGCGCCCGCCGCCATCCCAGCCCGAACGTGGTCACCAAGACCCTGTCCGATTTTCCGGCCGATGCGTCGATCGGCATTTCCCTGGCCTGGAATCCCGCTACCGAACGCAGCGCCGCGCGCAACCTGCGCGAGCTGGCGGTCCACGCATTCCGCCCCCGGCCAACCAAATAACCGCGCCGCGCTTGCGGCAAGGTGGCCGGCAGGCTTAGGATGGAGCATGACCGCGCGGCGGCGCCCTGACCGTTATCCCAGGGCGCAACGCGCGGTCCGCGGTTGAACCTTGTCAGCGATACGGGAGCACATCGTGAAAACAGTGGCTGAGATTCTCAGGGAAAAGTCGAACCATTCCGTGGTGACGGTTTCACCGGATTCCTCGGTGTTCGACGCCATCAAGACCATGGCCGAACGCAGCATCGGCGCGGTGGTGGTCGTGGAAGGGGAAACGGTGCTGGGCATGCTCTCCGAGCGCGATTACGCCCGCAAAGTGGTCCTGCAGGATCGTTCGTCGCGCAGCACCAAGGTGCGCGACATCATGACCGACTCGGTCTATTACGTGGGCCCTTCCGACACGCGGGAACACTGTATGGCCATGATGACCGAACGGCATTTTCGCCATCTTCCGGTCATCGACAACGAAAAGCTCATTGGCCTGCTGTCCATCGGCGATCTGGTCAAGGACGTCATGAGCGAACAGAAGTTCATCATCCACGAACTGGAACGCTACATCAGCGGCGGCCACGCCTAGGCGGCTTGGCATAACGCCGCACCCCGCGCCAACGCGGCGCTGGCGGCTACCCCGCCGCCAGTATCCGCGCCGCCGGCACGATCAAGCCCATGCCGGCCGCCAGCAACAACACGAACACCATGCGCTTGACGGTCTTCATTGACCCGGACGTGCTGAAGCGCCGCGCGGCCCACGTCACGCCGATTACGACGGGCAGCGCGTACACGCTGAGCCAGAACGACGAGGCCTCGAATGCGCCCTGCGCCGTCACCAGCGTCAGGCGCACCACGGCATTCAGCGAAAACAGCACCAGCAGGCTGTTGCGGATAGCCACCAAGGGCAAGGGCTGGCGATACAGGTGATACACCATCGGCGGCCCGGCGCTGGAGAACAGGCCACCCAACACGCCGGATATGCCCCCAAAGAACCAGAAAGACGCCTTGGACGACAGGCATTCCAGCGGTTTGGCGCGCGCCACCAGCAGCACGGCACAAGCCAGGATCGTGATGCCCAGCAGCAACTGCAACAACACCGTCATTGACCCACTGATCCACGTCAACGCGGCAACGCCCACGCCCACGCCGACAAAGCTGGCGATCATGGCGGGTCGCATCAGCGACCAGTTCACTTGCGGCTTGGTTCGCGCCAGCGTGACGGCGGCATTCACCAGCGACAGCACGCTGACCACATTGGCGACTTCGGCCACCGAGGCCAACTGGAAGACGCCGGACAGGCCCAAGAGCACGAGTCCGAACGCAAAGCCGGTCATGGTCTGGGCATAGGTGGCGAGCGCCACGCAGGCCAGGAATAGCAAGTGATGGGTGAGGGTCATGCGGAGGGGGGCGGTGTAGTCGCGGCGATGATATCACCCGGGCATCGGCGACTTTGGCCCCGGCAGAACGCCATGGCGGTCGGCCGCCGTCAACGCCGGGCACATATTGTCACAACCGGAAGCGCACCCGCACCCCGCGCGCGATGCCCTGCCGCTATCCTTCCCGCCCTGTCCCCCTGTCCGCTTTGCCCCGGCCAACCCCGCACAGAATGACGCCTAAACACACCACGATCAACACGGTCACGCTGACCTGCTCAACCTGCGGCAGCGCGCAGTTCACCAAGCTCGCCACCAACGAATACCGCTGCAATCACTGCCACGCGCTGACGCTGGTGGAAGACGACGTTGCGCAGCGGCTGGAGAAAATCCTGGCGGGCATGCAGCGGCCCGCCCATCCCGCGCAGATCAAGCCCCGCGTGGTGGCGATCGTCGCCCTGGTGGTGGCGGCGGGGGTGGCCATTCCGCTGGTGGCGTCACTGTTGACCTCAAGCCGGCCGTCGGCGCCCTACCGCGCGCAACCCGTCACGCCACCCATCGATGCCGCCAAGGTCAAGCTGACGGACGTGCGCGAAACCCAGACGCACGGGCGCAAGCAGTTGGTGATGATCATGCGCAACGAAACCGGCCAGAAGATCGACCCGCCCCGCGTCACGGCGACCTTCTACCAAGGCGAGCTGACGCTGTCGTCATCGTCGGCATCGCCGTCGGCGCGCTCGTTGCAGCCGGGTGAATACGTGCCCGTGCTGGTCTCGGTACCGGACAAGGCCTACTCGCGCTACACGCTTGAAGTGGCCACGCCCAGGGCCGCGCGCGGCAAGAACAACCACGTCACGCCCAGCAAGGTGCAACTGGTGAAGAACGACGGCGCCTACCGCCTGGTGGGCCTGGTGAAAAACGAGGGCGACGCGCAGGCCGGCAGCACGCAGATCACCGTCATGCTGTACGGCGAAGACGGCACGATGATCGGCACCGGCAACGGCTACGCCACGGCCAACCCGCTGGCGCCCGGCGCGCTGACGGCGTTCGACGTGCGCTGCGAAATGCTTGGCGACGGCAAGGTCGCGTCCTACGACTACATGGTGCAAAGTGAAAGCTGATCGTCGCGGCGCCCCGCCGCTGTCCTGGCCGGTCAAGGCCGTATCGGTGCTGATGATTCTGACGGCCGCCCAGGCGTCCTCACGCGCGGAAACGCCCAAGGATGCCGATTCCGCATCCCGCATCGTGCGGGTCAGCCCGGCCGAGGTGCGGGTGATCGACCATGTGCGCCTGACCACCGAAGAACTGCTGGACCCCGGCTTTGCGCTGTTTGATAACAAAGCGCTGACCTTGTCCCCGCCGCGCCGCCTGCTGGATGAAATCGACCGCCCGCTGATGTACGCGGAAGTCGTCAATACCAGCGCGGACTACGTGGCCCTGTCGCCCAAGGCGCAGATCACGGTGTTCGATGGCTCGACCCCGTTGAAGGTACGGCAGGACTGGACGCTACCCGCCTATCTGTACCCGGGCGAGCGCGTGCCGGTGGCGCTGGTGGGCGGCAATTACGACCGCTATACCGAGGTCAAGACCGACTGGATGCCCGCCAAGCGCGCCGCCCTGCCCGGCCCCCGCCCCAAGCTGGACATTTCCGTCGACAACACCGAAGCCGGTGTCGGCACCGGCACGCTGAACTTCAGCTACCGCTACCGTTACAAATACGTCACCGTGACGGGCCGCGTGCGCAATGAGGACCAGGCGGAAGTGAACAACGTGCGGGTGTGGATCAGCCTCTATGACGCGCAGGACAAGCTCAGCGGCGCCAGCTTCAAGGAACTGCGCCTGCCCAAGCTGCAACCGGGCGAGAGCGCCCCGTTCGAGGTCATCGTCAAGCAGCACGGCGGGAATTTTGCACGGGTGGACGTGGTGTACGACGTGGCCGGGCGATAGTCGGCGTCTGGGCTGGCGTCTGGGCTGGCGTCTGTGCCGGCGCCTGTCCGGACCCAGCATGGCGCCCCCCCCGTCTCCACAATGCAACAGCTATCGGCTCAGGTCTTATATAAGATATAAGACATTTGCTAGCGCCTTCTGTTGCCTCTACAATTCCGCCCGACAACCCTTCTTCCAACCCGACTTTTGAGCAGGCCTCACATGCTGGATAACTACCGCCAACACGTTGCCGAACGCGCGGCTCTGGGGATTCCCCCGCTGCCCCTGACGGCTAAACAAACCGCCGAACTGATCGAACTGCTGAAGAACCCGCCCGCTGGCGAGGAGCAGAACCTGGTCGAACTGCTGACCCACCGTGTGCCGGCCGGCGTGGACGATGCCGCCAAGGTGAAGGCGTCCTACCTGGCCGCCGTGGCGCTGGGCACGGAAGCTTGTGCGCTGATCAGCCGTGCCAAGGCGACGGAACTGCTGGGCACGATGCTCGGCGGCTACAACATTGGCCCGCTGGTCGACCTGCTGGACGATGCGGAAATCGGCACCATCGCCGCCGATGCGCTGAAAAAGACCCTGTTGATGTTCGACGCCTTCCATGACGTGAAGGAAAAGGCCGACAAGGGCAACGCCAACGCCAAGTCCGTGATGCAAAGCTGGGCTGACGCCGAATGGTTCACCAGCCGTCCGGAACTGCCGGAAAGCCTGACCATCACCGTCTTCAAGGTGCCTGGCGAAACCAACACCGACGATCTGTCGCCCGCGCCCGACGCCACCACCCGCCCCGACATCCCGATGCACGCCCTGGCGATGCTGAAGAACAAGCGCGACGGCGCGGCGTTCGAACCGGAAGAAGACGGCAAGCGCGGCCCGGTCAAGTTCATTGAATCGCTGAAGGAACAAGGCCACCTGGTTGCCTACGTGGGCGACGTGGTCGGTACGGGTTCGTCGCGCAAGTCGGCCACCAACTCGGTGCTGTGGTTCACGGGCGAAGACATTCCCTTCGTGCCGAACAAGCGTTTTGGCGGCGTGTGCCTGGGCAACAAGATTGCCCCCATCTTCTACAACACGATGGAAGACGCCGGCGCGCTGCCGATCGAGCTCGACGTTTCCAAGATGGAAATGGGCGACGTCGTCGAACTGCGCCCCTACGAGGGCAAGGCTCTGAAGAACGGCGAAGTCATCGCTGAATTCGAAGTGAAGTCCGACGTGCTGTTCGACGAAGTGCGCGCCGGTGGCCGCATTCCGCTGATCATCGGCCGTGGCCTGACCAGCAAGGCGCGCGAAGCACTGGGCCTGGCCCCGTCGACGCTGTTCCGCCTGCCCAAAGACCCGGTCGATACCGGCAAGGGTTACACGCTGGCCCAGAAGATGGTTGGCCGTGCCTGCGGCCTGCCGGACGGCAAGGGCATCCGCCCGGGCACCTACTGCGAACCGAAGATGACCTCGGTCGGCAGCCAGGACACCACCGGCCCGATGACCCGCGACGAACTGAAGGACCTGGCTTGCCTGGGCTTCTCGGCTGACCTCGTGATGCAGTCGTTCTGCCACACCGCCGCCTATCCCAAGCCCGTGGACGTCAAGACGCACCACACGCTGCCGGAATTCATCAGCACCCGTGGCGGCGTGTCGCTGCGTCCGGGTGATGGCGTGATCCACTCGTGGCTGAACCGCATGCTGTTGCCCGACACCGTCGGCACCGGCGGCGATTCGCACACGCGCTTCCCCATCGGCATTTCGTTCCCCGCCGGTTCGGGCCTGGTCGCCTTTGCCGCCGCCACCGGCGTGATGCCGCTGGACATGCCGGAATCGGTGCTGGTCCGCTTCAAGGGCAAGCTGCAACCCGGCGTCACCCTGCGCGACCTGGTCAACGCCATCCCGCTGTACGCCATCAAGCAAGGCCTGCTGACCGTTGCCAAGCAAGGCAAGAAGAACATCTTCTCGGGTCGCATCCTGGAAATCGAAGGCCTGCCGGACCTGAAGGTCGAGCAAGCTTTTGAACTGTCGGATGCGTCCGCTGAACGTTCGGCCGCCGGCTGCTCGGTGTTCCTGAACAAGGAACCGATCATCGAATACATCAACAGCAACATCGTGATGTTGAAGTGGATGATCGCCAACGGCTACGAAGACGAACGCACGCTGGGCCGCCGCATCAAGGCCATGGAAGCCTGGCTGGCTGACCCCAAGCTGCTGGAGCCGGACGCCGACGCCGAATACGCCGCCGTCATCGAGATCGACCTGGCCGACGTGCACGAGCCCATCGTGGCCTGCCCGAACGACCCGGACGACGTCAAGACGCTGTCGGAAGTTGCCGGCGCCAAGATCGACGAAGTGTTCATCGGCAGCTGCATGACCAACATCGGCCACTTCCGCGCGGCATCCAAACTGCTGGAAGGCAAGCGCGACATCCCGGTCAAGCTGTGGGTGGCCCCGCCCACCAAGATGGACGCCACGCAGTTGACCGAGGAAGGCCACTACGGCGTCTTCGGCACCGCCGGCGCCCGCACCGAAATGCCGGGCTGCTCGCTGTGCATGGGTAACCAGGCACAAGTGCGCGAAGGCGCGACCGTCATGTCGACCAGCACCCGCAACTTCCCGAACCGCCTGGGCAAGAACACGAACGTGTACCTGGGTTCGGCAGAACTTGCCGCCATCTGCTCGAAGCTGGGCCGCATCCCGACCAAGGACGAGTACATGACCGACATGGGCGTCATCAACAAGAGCAGCGACCAGATCTATCAGTACCTGAACTTCGACAAGATCGCCGACTACAAGGACGTGGCGGACGTGATCGAGGTCTAAGCCTTGCACGCTAGCCAGGTGTCTTGACCTGCTTGCAGTAGGAACGACGGCCCCGGAGCAATCCGGGGCCGTTTTCTTTTGGGGCGGGTTTCGGAAGGCGGACTTCAGAGGGTGAGCTTTCGGCATCGGGTTTCAGCGGTTCCTGCCTGAACGCCCAAGCAAGCGTCCGAACAGGAAACTTTTCCCCCGATACGTTTTCATACAATCGCGGTACTTTGTGACCCTTGCCCCGGCGCAGCGATCCGTTCGCGCCATGACCCGAAGGAGGAAGCCCGCCAATGACCCGGCTTTTGCTGCCGCCGCTGCTACTGCTGGCGCTTGCCGGTTGCGCCACGGCGCCGCCATCCAACCCCGAGAACATTTGTGCGATCTTCCGTGAAAAGCCGGACTGGCACGACGCCGCCCTGAAGGTGCAAAAGAAATGGGGCGCGCCCGTGCCGGTGCCCATGGCGATGATGTATCAGGAGTCCTCCTACAAACAGGACGCCGTGCCACCCCGCTACTACTTCCTGGGTTTCATCCCCTGGGGCCGCGTCAGTTCCGCCTACGGCTACGCGCAAGCCAAGGACGAAACCTGGGCAGACTACAAGCGCGAAGCCGGAAGCTGGGGCGCCAGCCGCGACGACTTCGCCGACGCACTGGACTTCATGGGCTGGTACATGAGCAAAAGCCAGCGCATCAACGGCGTATCCAAATGGGACGCCTACGCCCAATACCTGAACTACCACGAAGGCTGGACGGGCTACCGCAACCGCAGCTACGACCGCAAGGCATGGTTGAAAACGGTATCGCTGAAGGTCAAGGCGCGCGCGGAGAAGTTCACGTCGCAGTACAAAAGCTGCGAAGCGGATCTGACGCGCGGGGGGTGGTTTTGGTGAGGAAATAGCGCCCGCCTCCCTGGCATTGAGTTCTATACAAAAATTTGTATAATCGCCGCATGAGAGTCCTCAAACTCGTCACCTTTTTGGGTACGGCACTTGACGAACTGCGGGCCTTTCCACTGCATGCACGACGCGACGCGGGGCATCAGATAGATCAGGTACAGCGCGGCTTGGAGCCGGACGACTGGAAGCCCATGACAACGATCGGACCTGGGGTCCGCGAAATCAGGCTTCGGGAAGAGTCGGGTGCGTTTCGCGTGATATACGTCGCAAAGTTTGCTAAATCCATCTACGTCTTGCACTGCTTTCAAAAGAAGGCGGCGAAGACAGGAAAAACCGACCTGGATCTGGCTGCCAAGCGATACCGCGAACTGTTGAAGGAGCTAGGCCAATGAGCAAGCAACAATTCACCAGCGTGTGGGATGCCATTGAAGACACCCCCGCCGAAGCTGAAAACATGAAACTGCGCTCCGAACTGATGGTGGCGCTGAAGAACCACATCGCCCGCTCTGAAATGAGCCAACAGCAAGCGGCGCAACTGCTCGGGGTTACGCAGCCGCGCGTTTCGGATCTCATGCGCGGCAAGATCAACCTGTTTGCGCTGGATGCGCTGGTCAATATGGCAACCGCCGCGGGCCTGCACGTGCAGATGACGATTCAGGAAGCAGCGTGATCCGCTGTTGATTTTCTTATCCCCAAAAACAAATCCCGGCTTCGTGCCGGGATTTGTTTTTGGTATGCCGGCCGAAACCGGCCGCCTCGATCAGAAGTCCATGCTTGCCGACAGCAGGAAGGTGCGCGGGCCGCCGAGCACCAGGTAGCCGCTGTTAGGGTAGCCGCCCACAGAGGACCAGTAGTTGCGGTTGGCGATATTTTCCACGCGAGCGCGCAGGGTCACCAAGTGGCCGCCTACGTCCGTCATGTAGCGCACGCCGGCATCAAAGCGGGTCCAACCCGGGACTTTTAGCGTATTGGCAGCATCGGCGTAGGAAGCTCCAGTGTAGACAACCCGCCCGTCCACGGTTAGCCCTTCAACCCCGGGAATATCCCATTCCGCGCCCATATTTCCCTGGAAACGAGGGACGCCAATTACACGATTGCCGTCAATAGCGGAATTACCAGTTGATCGTTGCTGGGCGTCGAGCCAAGTTAGTCCCCCCAAAAGGCGCACGGTCTGTGTGACTTCGCCAAATAGGTTCAATTCAACGCCCTGGTGTCGGTCTTTGCCCGAAGACTTAAACGTTAAGTCGGACAGATCTACATATGAACGCGGCTTGTCCGTCGAAAAGGCCGCGAGGGTCGCTCCCAATCCATCCCCCTCGTACTTAATACCAATTTCTTTTTGTTTGGAAACATAGGGTGCCAGGGTCTGCCCAGCATTCTGGACTGGCGCCTGCCCAGACGTGGTGACGACTGTAGCCGGTGCAGTATCACCCGCTGCCAGAGCTTCTATGTAGTTGGCGTAAAGAGAAACGTTGGGCGACAGCTTGAAGACAATTCCCGCTGCAGGCGAATTTCGACTGGCGTCCGACGCGGATGTTTCGGAACCCGTGTTGTAGTCGTAACCGCGGCTAGATAGCCGTTGATGGCGCACACCGCCAATCAATATGACCCGATCATCAAAAAAAGACATCGTGTCGCCGATCGCAAAACTGGTCATCTTGATTCGACCTTGCAGCGTCGGGTTGTCCATATCACCTGATACAGAAGTTATGGCAGGTGGATCCTCATACGAAATTGGATCGTAGATGTTGGTGAAGCGCGTTCCACCTACCGCATACGCATTCTTTTTCTTTAACTGAAAAAAAGCTGCTGACGCAACGAATTCGTGTTTGATCGATCCGGTAGCCAGCTTGGCTCTCACGCCGACCTCCCCAGTATCAACAGTGTCTTCACGGACATTATCAAAGCGGAAAAAACGCCCCGCACCCGTGCTCCCGTTAGTCAGCGTCACGTTACCTAGCGAATTGGACTCGTCACTACGGCGCATGCCATACGCAGCCCATCCCGTTAGCTTTTCACTGAAATCATGTTCAGCCCGAACGGTGCCGAAAAGATCACGTTCGTTCGAATATGACCACGGCTGAGCATAGTTAGAACTTGCGTCAGGAGCATCCGGCACCGTCGTAACGGTGCCAATTAGTGGCGTCACATTCGGACGCGCGCGCTTCAGCTTGTTTTCCTGCCAGCCGATATCCGCCGACAAGCGCGTGTCCGCCGAGCGCCAGTCCAGGCCCAGCGACACCAGGCTGGTGCGCGAATGTTCGTCGTCAATGCCCGTGTCGCCGCTGCGTTGCGCGGCGTTCAGGCGGATGCCGGTGCTGTCGTCCGGGCCAAAGCGGCGGGCGATGTCGGTAGAGATCTGGAACTGGCCGCCGCTGGCAACGCCGGTGGTCACGCGGGTCAGCGGCTCGTTCGGCGCGCGCTTGGGCACCAGGTTGATCACGCCGCCGATGCCGCCGCCGCCAGGCGTGGCGCCTGTCAGGAAAGCCGTTGCACCGCGCAGCACTTCCACGCGCTCGAACAGTTCGGTGGCGATGTACTGGCGCGGAAGCAAGCTGTACAGGCCGTTGTAGGCCACGTCGTCCGAACTGAGGATAAAGCCGCGAATGAAGTAGGACTCTTGGAAATTACCGAAGCCGCGCGCCACGCGCACGCCCGAATCGTTCTGCAAGACATCGCCCACGCTGCGGGCCTGCTTGTCCTGGATCAGTTCGTTCGTGTAACTGGTGATGCTGAACGGCGTGCTCATGTTGTCCAGCGTGCCCAGCACGCCCACCCGGCCGCCCGTGGCCACCTGCCCGCCCGCGAACGCCGGGGCCAGGCCGCCGGCCGAGGCGTCGGCGCTGGCCTCTACCTTGATGGCTTGCATCGACACCACCGAGCTGCTGTCCGTGGCAGGCTGCGCTGGGACAGGGGTGGCGGTTTGCGCATGGACGACGCCCATGCATGGCAGCGTCGCGGCCACGCAAGCGAGAGTTCGAATTTTCATTTCGGGATCAAGAGAGGAAGGTGGGGCGCGTCGCCGCGCAAACAAACACACAATCCCGATTGGGTCACGCACGGAAAACGGCTTATCAGTGGGCACTACCGCGAAAGCCTGCCATCAGGCCCTGACCGAGCCCGTTCACCAAGGGGGTCTTGAGGTCTTGAGTCGCAAATGTTATCAAACCGATAATCATTCTCAATATTTCCCCGTTTTTTTACGTTGATTGACGTTGCCGTCACACAACAGACATCCCTGATGGTCGCAGGGTTAAGCTGCGAGCGGCTGGGCGCCGCGACGACTGGGCATTGCCGCCGACGGCGCGCTGCCCGCGCTCGCTGCACTCACCGCGCTGTCCGTGCTGCCCGCGCTACCCACCAGCACGAAGTGCGCGGGCGCCCTGCCCGCCATCAAGACCAGCACGCCTTCCTCGTCACCGGCCGAGGCCGACGCAGACGCGACCAGCGCCGAGCCCGCGTCCAGCACCGCGAAGTCCCGGTCGCCTGCCGCTTGCCGGGGCAACGGCGGCGCCCCGATCCGGCGATGCCGGGCGCGCACCCCAAGCTCGCCGGACACCGAGTAGACCCACGCGTTCCAGCCCGGCGCCAGCGGCACCAACTGGGGGGCGCCGGGGCGCAGCCAGACGTCCAGGATCGTCAGGGGCGCGGGGGTAGCCAAGGGCGACTGCGATCCGGCATGGCTACCCGCCGCCACCCGGATGCGGCCGGCGTCGGTCTTTATCACCGGCATCTCCCAGCCGCGCAGCAAGGCGGACGTGGCGGGCAAAGGCTGGGGGTTTGATTCGGATTCGGATTCCGATTCGGGGCCGGCTGCCGCTTCGGACTGGCCATGCAGGCCCAACACCATCCGCAGGCCGTTCAACCGGAGCTCAGCGCCCGGCGACGCGGCATCCCCTGCCGCCCGCGCCCGCATGACGCCGGCGTCTTCCCGAGTCCAGAACAGATCCCCCGCCTGCAGTTGATGGTCTTCGCCGTTGCCGCCCAGGCTTTGCATGAAGCCTCGGCAATCCTCCAGCATCAGCGTCGCCACCCACAGGCCGGGCCGCGCGCCGGGTACCGACGGGAACACGGCGTCCGACGCGGTCATGGCGAAATAGTCCACCTGGATCAAGGGCGACGAAGCCGGGGAAGGCGCCTGGGAAGAAACCGCTGAAGGCTCGCGGTAAAAATCGGCGTGGCAAAACGGACGAATCGTGCAGGAATCGCCGGCCGATTGCGGCTGGCTGGCAACGACGTTGCTGAGATGAATAGTCAAAAAGCTGCTGCCTGATTGGGATGACGCTTGCGGGGCCAGCGTGTGGGAATGACGCTTGCCGTGCCCAAGCGCGTGTGAAACGACGTTTGAAGTGCCGAAGCTTATTCGTTCCACCAGGCGGACAGTAGAGGCCAATTTCAGGAATAGTTGTCCTGCCATGCAGGACAATCCGCCCCCCGTCCCGCCATCCAGCCGCCGCCCCCCCCATGCCCCCGCCCCTGTATCACCTTGACGATCTGCTGCTGTTCAGCGAAGTCGTCGCAAGAGGCGGCTTCTCGGCTGCCGCGCGCGTGTTGAACATGCAGCGTTCCAAGCTCAGTCGGCGCGTGGCCGAACTGGAAGCGCGGCTGGGCGTGCGACTGCTTCATCGCAACACCCGGCGGGTGTCGCTGACCCCGATGGGCGAGCAGATCTACGTGCACGCCCAAGCCGTGGCCCGCGAGGCCCGCATCGCGTTCGACCTGGCGGCTTCCATGGGCGACACGCCCAGCGGCCTGTTGCGCATCACCGCGCCCTCGCCGCTGGCGGTCACGCTGTTGGGCGATATGGTGGCGCGCTTTTGCCTGGCGCACCCCGGCGTTCGCGTGCTGCTGGACACGCGCGACGAGATCATCGACCTGGTGGGCGAAGGCTATGACCTGGCGTTTCGCGCCATGGGTGCGCCGCTGACGGATTCGCGGCTGATCGGCCGCGAGCTGGCGCTGGCGCCCCTGACGCTGGTCGGCACGCCGGCACTGGTAAAGGCGGCCGCGCCGCGCCATCCGCGCGACCTGGCCGCGCTGCCGCTCCTGGCGCATGCCACGCAAGACAATCTGCACACCTGGCGCTTCACCGGCCCGGGCGGCGAAGCGGCATCACTGGAGTTTCAGCCGCGTTGCCTGAGCAGCAATATGGCAACGCTGCGTTCCATGGCACTGACGGGGCTGGGCGCGGCGTTGATACCGCACTATCTGTGCGCCAACATGCTGGCCAAGGGCAAGCTGGTCGAGATACTGCCGGGCTGGCGGGCCGCACCGTCGCGCATCTACGCCATCATGCCCGCGCGCCGGGGCGAGCCCCTGGCCTTGCGCCGCTTCCTGGAAGTGGCGGCGGCCGAACTGCCCGCCTTGCTGGCGCGACACGACCTCCTTAGTCCAGCTTGATGTGGTTCGCCCGGATCACCTCGCCCCAGCGCTCGCGGTCTTCCGCCACGTAGCGTTCGGTCTCGGCCTGATCGCGCGGCGCCTGGATCACCAGCCCCAAGGCCTGAAAGCGTTCGCGGAAATCCGGCTGACGCATCACCTTGGCTACCGCGTCCCGCAGGGCGTTGGCCTCGGCCGCCGGGGTTTCCGCGGGCACCGCAACCCCAAACCACGTGGCCGCGCGAAAACCCGGGAACCCGCTTTCGGCCACCGTGGGCACGTCGGGCAGCACCGGCAGGCGTTCAGCCGTAGTCACCGCCAGGGCCTTGATCTTGCCCTCTTTGACCAGCGGCAGCGACGTGCTGATCACGTCGACCATCAACTGCGTGTCATTGGCCATCAGCGAACTGAGCGCGGGCGCGCTGCCGTTGTACGGAATGTGCGCCACGTCCATGCCGGTGCGCGACTTCAGCAGTTCCGTCGCCAGTTGCAGCGGGTTGCCGATGCCGACCGAAGCGTAGTTCAGCTTGCCGGGGCGCGCTTTGGCCACGCTGACGAATTGCGCCAGTGTGGTGGCCGGCACCTCGTTGTTGGCCACCACCACCAGCGGCAATTCGGCCACCACCGACAGCACGCTGAAGTCGCGCGCCGCGTCGTAGGCAATCTTCTGGTAGAGCATTGGGTTCAGCACCATGCTGGCGTTGCTGGCCAGGAACAAGGTGTAGCCGTCGGGCTGCGAGCGCGCCACCTGCGTGGCGGCGATCATGGTGTTGGCGCCGGGCTTGTTTTCAACCACGACGGGCTGCGCCAGTTCCCGCGACAGGCGCTCGGCCAGCACGCGCGACAACTGGTCGGCAGCGCCGCCCGGCGTGTAGGGCACGACCAGCTTCAACGGCCGGTCGGGAAACGCCGCCATCGCAGGCGACGCGGCAGCGGCCGTGCAAACCCACATCGCGGCCGCGGCGCGGCCGATCCAACGATTCATCTTCAACATGCTTGTCTCCCGAGTCTTTGGCGACTCTGATTTTTTGACGTCTATCGTGGTGTTGCCCTGCGTTCGGGCGGTGCTGCCTGGCAGCCCGGCGCTTATACCTTGCGCGCCTGGCCTTCCCAAAACTCGGCGCGCAAGCGGCGCTTGGCGATCTTGCCGTTGTCGTCACGCGGCAGCGTGGCGCGCAGCAGCAATTCACGCGGCACCTTGTAGCGGGCGATGCGGGTGGACAGCCATTGCATCAGGTCCTGCACGTCGATAGCGGCGTCGACCGCGGGCTGGATCAGCCCCAGCAAACGTTCGCCGAATTCCGCATCCGGCACGCCGAACACGGCGCAATCGGCCACGCCCGGGTACTGGGTCAGGTGGTGTTCGATTTCGGCTGGATAGATGTTCACGCCGCCCGAGATCACCAGGTCTGATTCCCGGTCGCACACGAACAGGTAGCCGTCTTCGTCCACGTAGCCCAGGTCACCCAGGCCAATCAGCCCGTCGCGTTCCACCGCCTGGCGGGCTTCGGGATGGTTGCGGTAGGTGAAGTCGGCGTAGGCCGGCTGCCGCACGTAGATGCGGCCGACTTCGCCGGGCTCGCAGACGTGGCCGTCGTCGCCGTAGACGCGCACTTGCGCCGGCCCGATGGGCCGCCCCGCGCTGCCGGGCTTGGCCAGCGCTTCGTGCGAATCGATCACGGTCACCATGCCCGCTTCGCTGGACGCATAGGTTTCATGGATGACCGGCCCCAGCCAGTCGATCATCGCGCGCTTGAGTTCGGGCGCGCAGGGCGCCCCCGTCGACGCCACGAAGCGCAAGGAGGACAGGTCGAACGACGCCCGCGTGCGCGCATCCAGCTTCAGCAGGCGCACATACATGATGGGCACGAGGTAGACGGTGTCGATGCGGTGCTGCTCGATCAGGCGCAAGACTTCAAGCGGGTCGAACCGCGCCGTCAGCACCAGCGTGTCGCACACGCGCAGGGCCACCTGGGCGAAGACGCTGGGCGCGCTGTGGTAGATCGGCGCCGGCAGCAGCGCGCGGCAGCCCGGTCGCAGGCCGTAGGCCTGTTCCACCACGGACTCCACCGCCGCCAGATGCTCGGCCAGGCGGTCCACCGGGAACGGCTGGCGCACCACGCCCTTGGGCCGGCCGGTCGTGCCCGAGGTGTACGCCATGTGGCCGCGCGGGGCGACCACGGGGCCGTCGTAGCGGGGCTGTGCGTTGCGCCAGGCGTTGTAGTCGGCGCTGTCGCCGCTGCCGCAACCGTTGCTATTGCCGTTGCCGTTGCCATTGCCGTTGCCATCGCCACTGCCACTGCCACCATCGCCGCAGCCACCGTCTTCGCTGCGCGCGGCGGCCACCGCATCGCCATTTCCCGCGACCCGCAGCGCGGGCAGGCCGGTAGGCAAGGCGGCGTGCACCTGACGCCACAGATCGTCTTCGGCGATCAACACCTTGGCGCCGCTGTCGGCCACCAGGAACGCCACCTCGTCAGCCGTGTAATGCCAGTTGATGGGGCAGTAATAACAACCCAGCCGTTTGCAGGCCTGGATGATTTCCAGGTACGGCATGCCGTTGCGCAGCAGCACGGCGATGACGTCGCCTTCGCGTACGCCCATCGCCGCCAGGCCCGCCGCAACCTGCTCGCCCCGGGCCACCAGCGCATCGCGCGTCAGGCTCACGTCCCCGGCAATGATGCGTGCCGTCATGCCGGCTTCCCCGCGCGTTGCGCCTTGTCTTGCGCGGTGCGCGCTTCGATGGCGGCGCGGGCGGCCGCCCAGTCGTCGTCTGACCAATCGAAGTACTGCTTGAAGTAGGCGCCATTGGCCAGGTAGTCGCCCCCGTCCAGCGCAATTGTCTGGCCGTTGATCCAATCGTTGCCCGGCCCCAGCAGAAAGGCCGCCAGTTCGCCGATGTCGTGCCCGGTGCCCAGGCGCCGCATGGGGTTTTGTTGCGTCAGTGCGTCCTGGCCGTCGCCATTGGGGCGCAAGCGCGCCGTCGCGCCTTCAGTGGGGATCACGCCCGGCGCAATGGCGTTCAAGCGGATGCCATGCCTGCCCCACTCCACCGCCAGCGATTTGGTCATGGCGTCGATGCCCGCCTTGGACATGGCCGAGGGCACCACGAACGGCGACCCGGTCCATACCCAGGTCACCACAATCGACACCACCGCGCCGTGCGTGCCGGACGCAATCCAGCGCTTACCCACCGCCTGCGTCATGTAGAAGGTGCCGCGAAACACGGTGTCGGCAATGGCGTTGAAACCGCGCGCCGACAATTTTTCGGTGGGGCTGATGAAGTTGCCCGCCGCGTTGTTGACCAGGCCATCCAGCCCGCCGTGCGTGGTCCAGATGCCTTCAACCATGGCATCCACCGCGTCGGCGTCGCGGATGTCGACGGCATGCGCGTAGGCCTGGGCGCCGTACTTGGCGCGCAGCCCGGCGGCGGCTTCTTCCACCACGGCCTGGCGGCGGCCACACAAATGCACGGTGGCGCCCAACGAGGCCAATTGTTCGGCCATGGCCAGGCCCAGCCCCGTGCCGCCCCCCGTGACGAGGATGCGCTGGCCGCGGAACAGGTCCGCGCGGAACATGCTTTGCACCATGGTTTGTCTCCTTTATCTGATCGCAATGCGGTGTGGGAAGCAGATTATCAACGCGCCAATGGCGCGACAATCCTTCAGTCTGAGTAAACTCTGTTTCCCCAGAGGCAACAATCAAAGACAGCCATGTCCGCCTTGCCCGCGCTAGACCTGAACCTGATCCAGCTATTCGTGACCATCGTCGAGGCGGGCACGCTGAGCGAAGCGGCCTTGCGCCAAGGGGTGACGCGGTCGCACGTCAGCCGCAACCTGCAAAAGCTGGAACGCGCGTTCGGCGCCCAGTTGATCCGGCGCACCACGCGCCGCCTGGAACTGACCCAGCAGGGCACGGTGCTGTACGAGCATGGGGCGCGTATGGCGCGCGAGGTGGAATCGGCGCGGCATGCCCTGCAGAAGCTGGGCGCGGAACCCACCGGCCACGTCCGCCTGTCCTTGCCCACCGGCCTGGGCGAACTGGATGCGCTGCGCCCCCTGCTGGTGCGTTTTGCGCTGGAGCATCCCAGCCTGAGCCTGCGGGTCCTGTTTTCCAACCGCGTCAGCGATCTGATTTCGTCAGAGATCGACGTGGCGTTGCGGGTGATTTCGCAGCCCCCGCAAGACTACGTGGCCCGCGAACTGGGCGACGTGAAATGGCATTTGTGCGCCGCCCCCGATTATTTGCGGCGCGTGGGCATGCCCGCGCCCCCCCGCGACCTGGGCCGGTTCGACTTCCTGTGCCCGCCCGGCCCCAAGCCGCAGACCACGCTGCGCTTGAGCCGCAAGGGGCAAACCTATGAAGCCAAGCTGGCGCCCCGGCTGCAATCCGAATACTTCCCTTTTCTGGCCCAGGCCGCGCGCGCCGGCGCGGGCATCGCATTACTGCCCGCCTACATCGTGCAACCCGACCTGGAATCGCAGCGGCTGCGGGAAGTGCTGCCGGCCTATCGAGCGGAAGGCCCCGGCGACAAGCTGTTCATCCTGACCTCGCCCACGCCTTACCCATCAACCGCCCAACGCGCCCTGGTCGCCTTCCTGAAACGGGAACTGGAGCCGCTGCTGCGCGCTTATTTGAATTGATCCGGGCAGCCGCTTCCTGGGCAACACCCGCCGCCACGCCGCTGTAGGACAACCCTGGTAAAACCACGGGGTCTTGCGGGCTTGGTCCATGTCCGCCAAAGTAGGGGTTTTGCAGTCGCTGAACGGGACCTGACCGGACTTGGGCTTGAACTTTGACGTGCGCACCAAGTCTTATATAAGATATAAGACATACGGCCGCGCGCGGGCTTGTGTCCCCTACAATGACAAACGCGCAAAAACGCCAGAAAATGCCGCCTGCGCTTGGGCGAATACAGCCGGGCAAAACCACGGAGTCCATCATGCCGCACAACACCCTAGACACTCTCAAGAATTTCAAGATCGGCAATAAATCCTGTCAGTACTATTCGCTGCCGGCGCTGGGCAAGTCCCTCGGCATCGATGTGCAGCGGCTCCCGGTATCGATCCGCATCGTGCTGGAATCCGTGCTGCGCAACTGTGATGGCAAGAAAGTCACGGAAGAACACGTCAAGCAGCTCGCCAACTGGCAAGCCAATGCCCGCCGCGAAGACGAGATCCCCTTCGTCGTGGCGCGCGTCGTGCTGCAGGACTTCACCGGCGTGCCGCTGCTGGCCGATATCGCGGCCATGCGTTCGGTGGCCGACAAGATGGGCAAGAGCCCCAAGAGCATTGAACCGCTGGTGCCGGTTGACCTGGTCGTCGCCCACTCGGTCATGATCGACTACTTCGGCACCAAGAATGCGCTGGACCTGAACATGAAGCTGGAATTCAAGCGCAACCAGGAGCGCTACCAGTTCATGAAGTGGGGCATGCAGGCGTTTGACACCTTCGGCGTCGTGCCCCCGGGCTTCGGCATCGTCCACCAGGTCAACCTGGAATACCTGGCGCGCGGCGTACACCAGGACAAGAAAAACAATGTCTATTACCCCGATTCGCTGGTGGGCACCGACAGCCACACCACGATGATCAACGGTATCGGCGTGGTGGGCTGGGGCGTGGGCGGCATCGAAGCCGAAGCCGGCATGCTGGGCCAGCCCGTGTACTTCCTGACGCCCGACGTGGTGGGCGTCGAACTCAAGGGCCAGTTGCGCGGCGGCGTCACCGCCACCGACCTGGTACTGACCATTACCGAAATGCTGCGCCGTGAAAAGGTGGTGGGCAAGTTCGTTGAATTCTGCGGCGAAGGCACCGCCAGCCTGACCGTGGCCGAACGCGCCACCATCGGCAACATGGCGCCGTAATACGGCGCCACCATGGGCTTCTTCCCGGTTGACGAACGCACCATCGATTACTTCCGTGGCACCGGTCGCACGGAAGACGAAATCGCCGCCTTCGAAGCCTATTTCAAGGCGCAGAAGATGTTCGGCATCCCCGCCGCCCAAGACATCAACTTCACCAAGCTGCTGACGCTGGACCTGTCCACCGTGGCGCCGTCGCTGGCCGGCCCGAAGCGCCCGCAAGACCGCATCGAAATCGGCAACGTCAAGAACACGTTCATCGACCTGTTCTCCAAGCCGGTCGCGGAAAACGGCTTCAACCAGCCGGAAGAAAAGCTGAACCAGACCTTCACGACCAGCACCGGCACCAAGATCAAGAACGGCGACATCCTGATTGCCGCCATCACGTCTTGCACCAACACGTCGAACCCGAACGTGCTGCTGGCCGCCGGCTTGTTGGCCAAGAAGGCCGTGGAAGCCGGCCTGAAGGTACCCAAGCACATCAAGACGTCGCTCGCCCCTGGGTCGCGCGTGGTCACCGACTACCTGACCAAGACGGGCCTCTTGCCCTACCTGGAAAAGCTGGGCTTTGACGTGGCCGCCTACGGCTGCACCACCTGCATCGGCAACGCCGGCGACCTCACGCCCGATCTGAACGAAGCCATCACCGGCAACGACCTGGTCTGCTCGGCGGTGCTGTCCGGCAACCGCAACTTTGAAGCGCGTATCCACCCGAACATCAAGGCCAACTTCCTGGCCTCGCCCCCGCTAGTGGTGGCCTACGCGCTGGCCGGCACCGTCACGCGCGACCTGATGACCGAGCCGGTTGGCAAGGGCAAGAACGGCGACGTCTGGCTGGGCGACATCTGGCCCACGTCCGAAGAAGTCGAAGCGCTGATGAAGCACGCGCTGGACCCGAAGGTATTCGAGGCCAACTACGGCCAGGTCAAGAGCAATCCCGGCAAGCTGTGGGAAAACATCAAGGGCGTGGCCGGCGATACCTACAACTGGCCCGACTCCACCTACATTGCCGAACCGCCCTTCTTCGAAGGCTTCGACATGACGCCGGCCGCGATGCCCACCGTCAAGGGTGCGCGCGCGCTGGGCGTGTTTGGTGATTCTGTCACTACCGATCACATCTCGCCCGCGGGCTCCATCAAGGAAACCTCGCCGGCTGGCAAGTGGCTGAAGGAAAACGGCGTCATGAAGGCCGATTTCAACAGCTACGGCTCGCGTCGCGGCAACCACGAAATCATGATGCGCGGCACCTTCGCCAACGTGCGCATCAAGAACCTGATGATCCCGTCGCTGCCGGACGGCAGCCGTTTTGAAGGCGGCGAGACCCTGTTCCAGCCCACCGGCGAACAGATGTCCATCTACGACGCGGCCATGAAGTACGTGGCGCAGGGCACCCCCACCGTGGTGTTCGGCGGCGAAGAATACGGCACCGGCTCGTCGCGCGACTGGGCGGCCAAGGGCACGCAACTGCTGGGCGTCAAGGCCGTGATCACCCGCAGCTTTGAACGCATCCACCGCAGCAACCTGGTGGGCATGGGCGTGTTGCCGCTGCAATTCAAGGGCGCTGACAGCGTGGAGTCGCTGGGCATCACCGGCGAAGAAACCTACGACATCTCGGGCCTGGAAAACGGCATCAAGCCGATGCAGGACGTGACGCTGACGATTACCCGCAAGGACGGTTCGAAGCAAGACGTGACGGTGCTGCTGCGCATCGACACGCCGATCGAAGTCGACTACTACCTGCATGGCGGCATCCTGCCCTTCGTGCTGCGCCAACTGCTGGCGGCCTGACCCCGCCACTCGCTTGCGCCCCGCTCGCGGCGGCGCAATGCAAAAGCCCCGAAGCCTTGCGGCTTCGGGGCTTTTTACTTCGTAGACAAGCAACGTGTCAGTCGTCGAACTGATAGGCGTCCATGGCCAGCGCGCTGTACGAGATCTCGTCATTCAAGCGCGTGGCCGACGCACCGCCCGCGCCCAGCGCCACATACAGCGGCATCAGGTGATCGTCATGCGGATGGGCCTGCGCTGCACCCGGCGCCCGCGCCTGCCAGTCCAGCAGCGCCGGCACGTTGTGATCGGCCAGATGGCGCGCGTACCAGTCCTGAAACTCGGTCACATAAGGCGCCGCCGGCGCGTCTTGCGGCATGCGCACATGGCGCAGATTGTGCGTCAACGAACCCGAGCCGATGATCAGGATGCCCTCGTCGCGCAGCGGCGCCAGCGCGCGTCCCAGCGCCAACTGTCCGGCGGCGTCGCGACCCATGTCCAGCGACAGTTGCACCACCGGCACGTCGACATCGGGATACAGGTAACGCAACGGCACCCAGGCGCCATGGTCCAGCGGACGGCGCGGGTCGCGGTCGGCGGTAATGCCGGATTCGGCCAGCAGCGTTTGCACGCGCGCGGCCAGTTCGGGCGACCCGGGCGCCGCATATTGCAGCGTGTAGAGCTCGGGCGGAAAGCCACCGAAATCGTGCCAGGCCACTTGCTGGTCGCGGGTGGACAGCGCAAGGCCTTCACCCATCCAATGCGGCGACACCACCAGGATGCCGCGCGGCTTGCGGCCCTGGGCCTGGCTCCAGGTTGCCAGCACGGGGCCGGTCAGCCCGGGTTCAACGGCCAGCATGGGCGAACCGTGGGAAACGAATAGCGTAGGCCAACGCATGGCGAAGCCTCCTGAAAATAAGTCGATGCCCAGATTTTCGAACGTTTCCGATCAGCAATAAACCCCTAGGGCGGGGATGCTCTGTTGCCAATCTGGCATCAATATGGACAACCCGCGCCGCCGCCGTGCCCGGCCGCCCCTGCCCTTGCAAACCCTAGCGGCCACGCCGACGCGCGCGGCGGGCGTTAAACTACGTCGTTACACACTTACTGGACGTCCCTCGAAGTTATGGCCCGATCCCGCAGCCAATCCGCTCCCCGCATGACCCGCGACGCCACCCGCCTGGTGGCGCTGTCCCAAGCGCTTAACCGTTCGGGCAGCCGCGTTGAAGACGTGTTCTGGGAGAACCAGCTTGGCGAAGCGATTCCCAAGCTGCTCAAGGCTGGGCAGGACGCCCCGCTGGAAGCGGCCCTGGACCACCTCGCGCAAAGCGACATAGGCGCCTACGAAGTCTTGATCGAACAGGCGGAAACGCTGTCCGAGTCGATGAAGATCGAAAAAGATGGCGTCGTGCACGACGTGTTGCTGATCGTCGCGCCGATTGTCGCCTGGACCCGCTACACGATCCCCACCGGCCCCGTTTCCGCCAGCGTCCAGCAGGCGCTGCTGGCGCAACTGCACGGCCATGTGCTGTCCAGCCAGGCGCGCACGGCATTGATGCCCATGCTGGTCAGCGTGGACCAGATGCCGCGCACCTTCGGCGAAACCTGGCAGTGGCTGCAACGCCTGGGCTCGCAAGCCCTGGGCGGCGAAGCCACCAAGCCCACGCTGAACACCGAAGTTGAAACGGCCAACATGCTGGCCGACACGCGCTACATCATCGGCGCCGTCGCCGTGCCCGAAAACGCACCTATCTTCCGCTGGCAGGAAAGCCTGGGCGAAGCCGACGCCACGCGCGACGCCTGCCAGGAGCAATGGGCCGCCCAGGCGCAGCCCACGTTGGCCGCGCTGCTGCCCGGCTGCGGCTTCGAAGCCCTGTTGCCGGACGCCTACTACGTCAGCAACCGCGAAGCCGACCGGCGCGTGCGCCCCCTGTCGCTGCGCGCGGCTGTCAGTTGGCTGGAAGGCGCGGTCAACCTGGAAGCCTCGCAATTGCGCGCGGTGGTGGCCGGCTGCGGCGAAAACCGCATCGACGAATACCGCATCAGCTTCACGGCGCGCAACAGCAATGACGTGTATTACGGCTGCGTATGGCCCTTGTATGGACGCGAGGAAGAAACGCCGTCCGACGAAGGCCAACCCGACGTGGTCGATGAAATCGCGGCCTTGCTGAAGGAATACGGCGTCACCGAAATGCGCCGCATCCCGGGCGTGCTGCCGGCGGAATATTGCGAAGATTGCGGCGCGCCCTACTTCCCGAATCCGCTGGGCGAATTGGTACACGCCGAATTGCCCGAGGACGCCGAAGCCGCGCCGGCCAAGTTCCACTAAACGTCCATGCAAGCGGATATTTTCTGCCGGGTCGTCGATAACTATGGCGACATCGGCGTGTGCTGGCGGCTGGCTCGCCGGCTGTCCCAGGGCTTTGGCTGGGATATCCGCTTGTGGGTGGACGACCTGGCCAGCTTCGCCCGCATCCAACCGGGTATAGCCGAACACGCCGCGCGGCAACGCTGCGCGGGCGTGGATGTCGTGCACTGGTCCGACACCCCCGACCCGACCCTGGGCGCGCGCGATGTCGTCATCGAGGCCTTCGCCTGCGATCCCCCGGACGCCTTTCTGCAAAGCATGCGCCAAGCGCATCCGGCCTGGATCAACCTGGAATATTTAAGCGCCGAAGCCTGGGTGGAAAGCTGCCACGGCCTGCCTTCGCAGCGGCCTGATGGGCTGGTGAAGCACTTTTTCTTTCCCGGATTCACCGCCGCCACGGGCGGCCTGCTGCGCGAACCGGGCTTGAGCGCGGAACGCGACGCGCTGCAAGCGTCGATGGATCTGCAAGATGATTTTCTGCGCGCCCTGGGCGTGGACGACGCCGTGCTCGCGCGCCGCCGCGACGGCGCGCGCACGGTCAGCGTGTTCTGCTATCCCACGGCGCCGGTGCAGGCGTTGGTCAGTGCCCTGGCGGCTGACTCACGGCCCAGCGTGTTACTGGCGCCCGTGGGCGTTGCGCCGGGCCTGGAAGCCGCCTGCGCGGCACCCGGCGCCCCGCTGCTTGCCCGCCTGCCCTTCGTCGCCCAGCCGGATTTCGACCGGGTGCTATGGTTGTCGGACCTGAATTTCGTGCGCGGTGAAGACTCGTTTATCCGTGCCGCCTGGGCGGCGCGTCCGCTGGTGTGGCAGATTTACCCGCAGGATCAGAACACGCACCTGGAAAAGCTAGAAGCCTGGCTGGCACGCTATCCGGCCCCGGAATCCGCGCAGTCGCTGATCCGGGCCTGGAACGCGCCGCAAGGCGAACAAACCGTCGCGGCGGCCGCTGCGGCGCTGGCGCCTGACGCCTGGCAGGCCTGGGCCACAGCCGCCCGCGACTGGGACGCCAAGCAGGCGGCGCTACCCGATCTGGCTGAAAATCTGGCCAGATTTTGCGCAGACTTGGCCAAGAAACGTTAGAATAGAGAGTTTTCTGAGCTGCCCTGAATTTTGTCGGGCCTCAACATGACGCCTCCCGGGGTGTGCAAAAAGCCGCAATGCAGTACGAAAGTAAGCGTACAGCGGCTTTTTGCAAGCACGGCGAGTGCACCCTACCCCCCGGAGTTTTATCGATGAAAACCGCTCAGGAATTGCGAGTCGGCAACGTGGTCATGGTCGGCAAGGATCCCCTCGTGGTCCAGAAAGCCGAATACAACAAGTCTGGCCGTAACGCTGCTGTTGTGAAGCTGAAGTTCAAGAACCTGCTGACCGCCTCGGCCAGCGAATCGGTCTACAAGGCCGACGAAAAGTTCGAAGTCGTTCAACTGGATCGCAAGGAGTGCACCTACTCCTACTTTGGCGACCCGATGTACGTCTTCATGGACGAAGAGTACAACCAGTACGAAATCGAAGCGGAAAGCATGGGCGACGCCCTGAACTACCTGGAAGAAGCGATGCCCGTGGAAGTGGTCTTCTACGACGGCCGCGCCATTTCGGTGGAACTGCCCACGACGATCGTTCGCGAAATCACCTACACCGAACCCGCCGTGCGTGGCGATACGTCGGGCAAGGTCACCAAGCCGGCCAAGATCAACACCGGCTACGAACTGAACGTGCCGCTGTTCTGCGCCATTGGCGACAAGATCGAAATCGACACCCGCACGAACGAATACCGCAGCCGCGTTCAGTAAGATCCGGCAGCAGGTACGAAAAAGCCAGGCCCCTGACAACAGGGCCTGGCTTTTTTCATGGGCGCGCTATCCGGAAACGGAAGCGCGCGCCAATTGCGTATTAGGTGCCTACTGCAAGCGTTCGTCGTCCAGGAAGTCAGGCACCGCCATGACTTCGATGCCGTCCTCGGCCAGGGCCTCGCGTTCTTCGGGCGTTGCGGTGCCACGGATGGGGCGTTCATCGGCGTCGCCGTCGTGGATGCGGCGGGCTTCTTCCGCAAAGCGCGGGCCAACGTTTTCAGTGTTGCGCAACAGCGCCCGCACCTGCTTCATGACCACGGCCTGCACGGCCGCCATTTTCTCGGCGTCGGACGCGCCGGCCGGCCCGGCGGGCGGCTGGGCCGGCGCATGCAGGTGGGACACGTTCAGGCGCGGCGCCGACAGCCGCTTGGTGATGCTGGCCGAGCCACAAACGGGGCACGTGACCAGACCACGCGCCTGTTGCGCGTCATAGTCGTCGTGCGAACCGAACCAGCCTTCAAAAATGTGGCTGTGCTCGCACTGAAGGTCGAAAACTTTTAGAGCCATGGTCGGTATATGGGGGCCAGCAGCCAGAATACAAGAATCCGCTCGCCGCGCGTGCTATCCCCTTGAAAGCGCAGGGACAAGGCGCCGCGCCCCAAGAAAAAACGGGCCCGCGGGCCCGTCTTGGCACGGCGTAATGAACAACACTTACTTGCCGCGCTTGGCGCCCGGGCCCGCGTTGATCTGGGCTTGCTGGGCTTGCAGCGAATCAATCTGGCGCTGCAAATCACGCAGTTGCTCGCGCACATCCTTTTGCTGGTCGGCCAACGCCGTGGCTTCCTGACGCGACTGTTCCTGGCGCGCCGCCACTTGCTGTTCCTGCTGCATGCGCAAGGTACGGTCGGCCTGCAGCGTGCTGAGCTGGGCGCTGCGGCTGGCCAGCAGCTTTTCGGCATGCGCGTATTCGGCTTGCAGCTTGATGCGTTTGATGTCGACTTCAGCCAATTCCGCCGACTGCGCGGCAAACGCGCGGTAGGTGGATTCGGCCTGCTTTTCAGACACCGTTTTCAGCACACGCCAAAAATCCTTCTGCTGGAACAAGGCCACGTAATAGGTCAGGTCTTCGGGCTTGAACAGCAGGCTGGCGCCATACGTCCCGTTATAGGCGGTGCGCAGTTCCGACACCTGGCGGCTTTGGATCAGGTCTTGCAGTTCGGCCACCGTCGAGGCCGGCCGAGCGGGCGCGGCGGGTGCTGCCGGCGGGGTCACCGGCGTGGCAGCGGCCTGCGGGTCTTCGCCCTGTTTGACCGTTGGCCGCGGCGCTTCGGACTGCGCGCTGGCGCACGCCGCCAAGCCGGACATCACCGTGCCTAACAGCGCCATGCGTGTGGCGGCACGGATAAATTGGACGTTCATGCCTTCCCCAAAAAAATCGTTGCGGAACTATAGCAATTTATTTCGCTCACGGCTGATCCGCTTACATTAGCCGCGGGCGAACTGTCGCCCCCTACGGGCCTTCCCCAATTGCAGCAATCAAGATGCCTCGACGACCCCTTCCGCCGTCTCACCCTGGCCGCCACCCAGATGCAGTTTTCGCATCTTTTCCCATAGCACCTTGCGGCTGATGCCCAGCGTGTTGGCGGTGTCCTGACGGCGCCAGCCATTGACGTCCAGCGCGGCCAGGATGCGGGCACGCTCGGCCCGTTCGGCATCGGTGAATACCGGCGGTTCGCACATTGCGCTGGTGCCGCCCAGGGCGCCCGAGGCGCGCAGCGGTTCGGCGATCTGATCAAAGATGCGCTCGATGCGGGCCTGGTCCCACCCCTGGAATTGCCGGCGCATGATGGCCACGCGCTCGGCCACGTTGGACAGTTCGCGCACATTGCCCGCGTACTGCGTACGCGCCACGCGATCCAGCAGCCAGTCCGGCGGCTCGCCCTCGCCGCCCAGGCGTTCGAGCAGCGCGCGGAAAATCGCGATCTTTTCTTCGCCCCCACGTTGTTCCAGGTTGGGAATGCGCAGTTCGATCACCGCCAGGCGGTAATAGAGATCCGCGCGAAATTCGTCCTGGCCCACCAGCACGCGCAGGTCTTTATTGGTGGCCGCGACCAGGCGGAAGTCCACCGGAATCTCTACCGTCGAGCCCAGCCGCGTCACAGCGCTTTGCTCCAGCACGCGCAGCAGCTTGACCTGCTGATACAGCGGCAAGTCGCCGATTTCGTCCAGGAACAGCGTGCCGCCATTGGCCTGTTCAAAATAGCCCTTGTGCGCGCCGACCGCGCCGGTGAACGCGCCCTTGGCGTGGCCGAAGAAATGCGCTTCAAACAACCCTTCTGGAATGGCGCCGCAGTTGACGGCCACGAAGGGGCCGTCGGACCAGGCGGCGCGGTCATGCAGCAGGCGCGCAATGCGTTCCTTGCCCACGCCGGTTTCACCGTGGATCAGCGCGTTGCTGCGGCAATCGGCAAACATCTCGGCCTCGGCCAGCAGCGCCCGCATGGGCTCGGAAACCGCAATCAGGGGCTGTTCACGCTTGGGCGCGGATCGGTTGAACTGGTCCAGCGTGCCCAACAGTTCATACAGCAGCTTGCGCAAATCGGCCGTGGTGAAGGACAGCGGCAGCGTGTAGGAATATTCAGGCGGGTAATAGCGCGAATCGCGCCCCCGCGCCTCGGCCGCCACCCATATCACCGGCATGGCTTGGGCCGATAGCCAGTCGTAGCCGCTGAAGCGGTTGTCACCCATGACCGACACCGACACCAAGGCCACGGCGGGGCGCGTCGGGTCGCGTGGCGGCGGGAAAGCGGTGCCGGCGTCCGCGCGCACCAGCGTGACGTCCATGCCGGCCAGGCAGCGTTCCGCGCGGCCGGCAATGTCGGACGTGCCTTCCCAGACATACACATCGAACTCGTCGCGGGCAAATTTTTGGGTCATCGCAGACACCATGCCAACAAAGAAAGGGCGTAGTCCAAAAGCATCCTCATCAGTACACCAAGCGCGGTTGCCCGCAATCCACGGACAGCAGCGACACGTCGGTCTGACCCACGCTGACGCCCAGCGTGTCCAGCAGTTGCTGTAGCAAGGCGGACAGGGGCGACAGCACGGGCTGCAACAGGTTCACCACGATGGACAGCACCCCGCCCACCTGCGAGCCCCCGTCCAAGGCCAGCGCCGCAACCGAATTGATGCGGCACTGCCGGATGGCGCTGGGCGTGATCGCCAGCGTGCAGACCAGGTCATTGACGGGCGCCACCAGCAGCGACGTCAGAATATTGCCCACCAGTTGCAGGGTGCCGCCCAGCACGCCCGTCAAGCCGCCCGTGGACAACCGGTTGCCCAACTGGTTCAGCGCGGTCGCGGACCATTGCATGTCATTGAATACCTGCGTGATGGACTTGCCGGCATTGCTGCCGCCGCCGCCCACCAGATTGGTGGCAAGCGCCGTGCGCTCCGCAGCCGTCAACGGCGTGCCGGAATTGACCAGATCGCCCAGGATGCCGCCCACCACGGCGTCCGCCAGGTTCGAGGCCAAGCCGCCCAGGTCGATGGACGTGGCGTTCACGGTCTGGGTGGACGGCGCGCCCGGCGGTTCCGTCAGCGTGACCGACACCGGGGTCGTGGAATTGAAGACCGGCAGGGTCACCTTGGCGGTCAGGGGCAGAATGCCCAGCACGTTCAACACCTGATGGCGCTGGATGGCGCCAAACGAGCTGGGCTGGCAGCTATTGGTCAGCGACACGAAATTCGCGGCGTTCTGGTCGGTGCTGGACGTCATGCCGGGAAAGCGCCCCAGGCAGATGCTGGCCGCCGCCGCGGTCACCGCAATGGTGGCCTGGTGCTCGGTCAGCGGCGCCTGGCACAGGTTGGTCAGCGTGCCGGTGGATTGCGCCACATCGATGATGATGGGCAGGTCAACCCGCGTGCCCAAGGTGTTTGCCAGTAAGGGCCCCACCAGCGGGATGTTGCTGGTGTTCAGCCGCAGGTAGACGCGTATGCCCGCGCTGGTGGCCTGGGTGCCGATGCCGCCGATGGCCAGCGTGGGCGGTTCCACCACGCGCACCCGGGCGTCCACGCCCAGCAGCGGCACGCTCAAGCCCAGGTTGATCAGGTTCTCGCCGTTAGCCACAACCAGCGCGGTTTCCAACAGGTTCAGGGCGTTCACGTTCGCCGCCAGGGCGCCCGTGGCGTCTCCCCCCACCACCGACAGGTCCAGCACGCCGCCGTCGCCAAACAGCTTCACGGGCAGGTTCAGCGGCATCACCGCCAGCACCGTGTTGATGGCGTTGCTGATCAGGCCGATGTCGGCGGCCGCCGTGCCGCTTTGGTTGACGACCGTCAGCGTGGCTTGCAGCAACTGCCCAAGTGTCAGGTTATCGAGCGCCGCCAATTCCGCCGGCGTGCCCACGCCGGTGGCCACCGACAGCGGCAGGCCCAGCGCCTGCAACAGGCCGGATGGGGTGATGTTGACGCTGGCCAGGCCGGCCGCGTCCAGCACGTCCAACTGCGCGGGCGAGGCGCCCACGGTCGACAACAATTGCGACAGCAGCCCGCCGCGTTCCAGGCGCAGCAAGCGCGAACCCACGGTGAATGCCGCCACGGGCTGCGTATTGGTGGCCACGGCGCTGACCGACACGGTTGTGCTCAGCCCCAAGGTACCGAACAGGCTGGCCAGTTCCTTGCGGATGGTCAGGCGCACGGCGTTGAGCGTCTGCGCGCCCGTGGGGTCGAACACATGCATGCCGCTGGCGTCGGCGCGAGTGGAATCCCACAGCTTGCATTCCACCGTGATGTCGTCGGCCGCGAAGGTGTCAAAGATATTGGGCAGGTTCGCCAAGGCAGACGTCTTGCCGGCCGCGCTGGCCCGCGTGCAATCCGCCGGGGACCCCATGCCCAGCACCTGAACCGCCGACAGCGCGGCCAGATCCGCGGCCTTTTGCACTTCGCGCTTCATGTAATAGCCGTAGCCCAGTTGCGCCACGCCCAGCATCGCCACGCCCACCAGCACCGCGAACACGACGGCCACGGTCATGCTGCCGCGCTGGCGAGGCAAGGACACACAACGAAGAGGTCTGGCAGGCATGATCGGGCAATCCTGGATTGCAAGGCGGTGAGGGCGTGTCGGCGCCGGGGTTAATTCGTGTTCTTGGTCTCCACGCGCTTTTGCAGATACTCCGGAATCGGATGCGAAAAACTCTCGAGGTAGCGGTTCCAGGCAGCGGTCGACACCGGCCCCAGCA
Organism: Achromobacter colocynthidis; assembly: GCF_057334535.1. Classification (NCBI taxonomy): domain Bacteria; kingdom Pseudomonadati; phylum Pseudomonadota; class Betaproteobacteria; order Burkholderiales; family Alcaligenaceae; genus Achromobacter; species Achromobacter colocynthidis. The sequence goes on along the minus strand of NZ_JBHFIZ010000029.1, from coordinate 101,543 downwards.
CGGGCAACATGGCGCCCGCGCGGCGGCCGTCGGCCTGCGCGGCCAACAGGCCCCGCGTAACGTCGCCAAACGCTTCCTCGGCCGGCGCGGAGGCCGGGGCGGCGGTCGAGGTGGGCTGCACGACTTGTGTGGAAGCAGTGGCTGGCTGCGGCTGCGGCATCGGCGTCTGCACCTGCTGCACCACGGGCCGCGTGGGCAGTTGCGCCTGCGGCAAGGCCTGGGCCGGCGCGGCGGCGGGCGGGCTGCTGGTCATGCCACCGGTCAGCGGCGCGTTCGATTGCGCCTGGCTGGTCAACGGCGCCAAGGCCACCAGCGTGGTGACCAACGCAGCAGTCAGCACTTGGGAAGCGGAATAGCGGGAGTCAGACATGGATCTCTTCCTGAATACGGGTTAGCGCACGATGGGCCCATTGCCCAGGCCTTCCATCAACGGACTCATCACCGGCATGATCATGCCGCCGCCGCCCGACACACGGGTCGTCGACGCTTCGGCCGCCGCCACGGGCACCGGCGCCGACGGACGCTGCGCGCGGATGTCGGAGGCCATGCGCAGCACCTGGCTGCGCGCTTCCTCGGTAAGCTGGGCCTGGTCCATCAGCCGTTGCGCGCGCACGGGCTCGCCTTCCACCAGCAGCAGCACCGCCAGATTGGCCAGCACCTTGCCGTTATCCGGCGCCAGCTCGGCCGCTTGCCCCAAGGGCACGCGCGCGCCGGCCGGATCGCCGGCGCGCAACCGGGCATAACCCAGGTCGCCCAGAATGCGCGGATCCATCGGCGACAACTTCGCCGCGCGCGCCAAGTCGTCGGCCGCTTGGTCGAACTGCCCGCGCGAACCGGCGATCAAGCCCAGGCCGTGCCAACCGTCGGCTGCCTGATCGGTACCCAGCAGCGCGCGATACGCCTGTTCGCTCAGCGCCGTCTGCCCGGTCTGGCGCAAGGCTTCCGCCCGCAGCACCGACACCCGCGCATCGTTGCCGAACCGTTGCTGATAGGCGTCGATATACGCCAGCGACGCAAAATAGCGCTCTTGGCGCTGCGCTTCGGAAATCAGCGACAGCATCATCTCGGGCGCTTGGGGACGCCCCTTGGCATCGGCCTCTTCTTCCTTCTGCCGCGCCAGCGCCTGTTCCTGCTGTTGCTGCTGGATAAGCTGCCAGGCCGACTCCGCGCTATTGGTCTTGCATCCGGTCAACCCCGCGCCGGCGGCCACCGTCGCCGCCACCAAGGTCCACCGCAAGACGCGCGCCTTGCTCTTGATTTCGCCAGCCATTACATCCCCCCCATGCGCGACATGCCGCGCAATACCGCGATAAACCCCGCCCCGCCCGTCACGATCAACAGCGCGGGCAGCAAGGTCACGATCATGACCCCCGTCATCTTGACGGTGGTCTTGCCGACCTTTTCCTTCAGTTCCAATCTGCGCTTGTCGCGCAGGCGCTCACCAAACCGATTCAAGGGCTCTTGCACCGCGCCGCCGTGCTGATCCACCTGCGCAATCAAGCGGCAGATGGCCGACAGATCGTCGTTGTCAAAGCCCGAGGCCAGCCGCGCCAGCGATTGCTCGCGGCTGCGCCCGCGCACGTGCAATTCAGACGCCAGCCGCAGTTCATGCGACAGCACCGGCAGCACTTGCGCGAATTCCTTGATCAGCACCTGCATGCTTTGGTCGATGGACAGCCCCACCCCTTGCAGCAAGCGCAGCAGGTCGATCAGCAGCGGCAGTTCGTCGCCCGCCATCCGCTTGCGGCGCGACAGGCGCCGGCTGACCACCCACTTGGGCAGCATGTAGCCGATGGCGAAGCCGAAGAACGCGGCGATCAAGCCGCCCATCGGGGAATCGATCAACTGCTTCTGCTGGTTGAGCAGCACCGCCGCGATGGGCAGCACGATGGCCAGGCCGAAGCGCGCCGCCACGAAGCGCGAGCGCGCGGTGCCGGAATTTGCATAGCCCGCCATGTCGACCATCCTGCGGTCTTCGGCGGCCATCAGCGTGTCGGCCAGACGGCCTTCGCTCAGGCGTTTGCCAAAGGCGTCGGCGGCGCGGGTGGCCGATGAAAACCGCCCTTCGCCCGGGTTCGCGGCCATCGTCGCCGCCGTCGCGCCAGGGTTCTGGCGCGTTGCCAGCGCCTGGTCGATCACCTGGCGGCTGCGGTCCTGCCCGCGCAGGCGCCGCGCCATGCCAATGCCCAACACCAACAGCGCCACGGCCACCAGCATCAATGCCGCCGCCAGCACGGTCGAGGCATTCCAGGATTGCAGCATCTCCATCGTCGCCATCCCTTAAATTGACTTGGCCATGCGATACAGCCAATAGCAGCCGCCAATCTGCAACACCACGGCAGTCAGCAGCATCTTGAAGCCCAGCGGGTCTTCCCACAGCCCCATGAAGAGCTTGTTGTTCGCCACCATGATGAAGCCGGCAATACCCACCGGCAGCAAGGCCAGGATCCATGCCGACAAGCGCACCTCGGCGGAACTGGCCGTCAATTCGTTGCGGGCCTGGGCCACGTCACGCATGAAGGCGGCCATGCGTTCCAGCACCTGGTCGCTGCGGCCGCCGAAGCGCATCGCCAGCGACACCACGGCCGCCACCATGTACAACTCTTTCAAGCCATACATGCGCGACACCTGCACCAGCGCCGCATCCAGTTCCTTGGCCGAGCGGCTTAGGCTGGCCGCCGTTTCCACCACTTCCAGCAAGGGCTGGTCGGTTGAGGCCGCGGCCGTCTGGAACGCCGCGCCCATGCTGTTGCCGATGGTGATCAAGCGCACGATGTTGTCCAGGAAAGCAGGCAGTTGCGCAATCATCCGACGCCGGCGTTTGTCGGCGCGTAGCCAGAGCAGGAAGTACGTCAGCACGGCCAGCATGATGAAAGACACCACGCCGGACAGGGGGCCCAGGAACACCCAGGCCAGCACCGCGCCCGCGACGACAGGAATGGCGATCCGCAAATAGAACCCCACGCTTTGCCGCACGCCCGCCAGCAGCAGCAGGCGGTCCCAACCAGAGAAGCCGCTGCGCATTGCGCGCCCGCCTTCAGCGAACGGCGCGGCTTCGACCGCTTCGCGGCCCCGCTTGAGCTGGTTGTCCAGGAACGCGGAGCTGGCCGCGCGGCGCGCGCCGCTATTGGCATGACGCCACAGCAGCACCGCGCCGGAAGCCAGCACCAACGCCAGCGCGCCCAGGATCAGAGCGTCTTGCATCAGCGCCTCCGGCTCCAGAATCCGCCGCCGCCATCGTTGTCGCCGGGCGGCGGGTCATTGACACGCGCATCGTTGCGTAGTTTTGCCAGCTTGGGCGTGTGCGGATGAATGCCCAGCCAGTTCCAGCGGTCCTTCTCTTCGCCCTCGGGCGTCGTGAAGGTTTCGTGGCGGTAGAGTTCCTGCGTCGAGATGACGTTGTCGCCCATGCCGGTCACTTCGGTCACCGACAGCACGCGGCGCTTGCCGTTGGACAGGCGGCCGATCTGCACAATGAAGTCCAAGGCACTGGCGATCTGGCGGCGCAGGCTGTCTTCGCTGCCCTGAAAGCCCGCGAAGCCCGCCAGCATTTCAATGCGGTACAGGCATTCGCGTGGTGAGTTGGCGTGGATGGTGGCCATGGAGCCTTCGTGGCCGGTGTTCATGGCTTGCAGCATGTCCATGACTTCGGCGCCGCGCACTTCGCCCACCACCACGCGGTCGGGTCGCATCCGCAGGCTGTTGCGGATCAGTTCGCGGATGCTGACCGCGCCGCTGCCGTCAAAGCCACCCTGGCGCGATTCCAGCCGCACCACGTGCGGGTGGTTCAGCGACAGTTCGGCGGTGTCTTCCACCGTCACCACACGCTCGGTCTCTGGAATAAAAAACGCCAGCGCGTTCAACAGCGAGGTCTTGCCCGAGCTGGTGCCGCCCGACACCAGCACGTTGCAGCGGTGCTTCACGGCTTCGTGCAGCAGCCGGTAGATGTCTTCGTCAAAGGTGCCCAGCGTCAGCAGATCGGCGGGCTTGAGCGGGTCTTGGCGAAACTTGCGGATGGACACCATCGGGCCGTCGACGGCCAGCGGTTCAATCACCACATTCAAGCGGCCGCCGTCGGGCAGACGCGCGTCCACCATGGGGCTGGACTCGTCCAGCCGCCGGCCGATGGGCGCCAGGATGCGGCGCACGATGCGCAGCACATGCTGGTTGTCGGTAAAGCGCAGCGTCTCGCGCGCCAGCACCCCGCGCCGCGACACGAACACGTTGTCATAGCCGTTGATCAAGATATCTTCAACGGCCGGGTCGGCCAGCAGGTCTTCCAGTGGGCCAAGGCCCGCCAGTTCCTTGGTCAGCGCCTCGGCGATCTGGCGCATTTCGCCTTCGTTGATCGGCACGCGGCGCAAGCGCACGAAGCTGGCCACTTCGATGTCAACGAATTCCTGGATCGCCGAACGCGCCCAGCGGCCGAACTCGGCGCCCAGTTCCTCGATACGGGAAAGCAGGTGCTCGTACGCCGCCGTCTTGACTTCCTGAAAGCGGTTCGACGAGGCAAAGCCCTTGTCGCCGTCACCGCCGAATTCTATGGTCGCTGTCATGATCATGTCGGATTCCGCCGCCGCCCCGTGAATCTTGCCGTTAACCGACGATCATGCGACGGTGCACGCCAGGCAGCCACGTGGCCAGCCAGCTTGCCCGCCCGCCGGGAGTGTTCTCTTCCGCGCTGAGTTTTTCCGCCAGGGTCTGCACCGCGCGCACATACACGTCGCGCTCGGCTTCTTCGTGCAGCAGGTGGCCCTGGTTCGTGCAGACCATCAAGGCCAGCGTGCGGTCAGGCAAGGTACCCACCAGCTCCAGTTGAAAGCGGTCGGCGATCTGCTGCGCAGTCATGCCGTAGCGTTCGTCGTAGCGGTTAACGATCAGGCCCAGGCTGCGGCGGTCCACGTGCAGTTGCTCAAGCTCTTGCAGCAGGCCGGCCAGCGACACCAACGCCCCGACGCTTTGGTCGGTCACTATCCAGTTCTGTTGAGACGAGCGGGCCAGGCCCGCCACGAACTCCGGGTTCGTGAAGCCGCCCGCATCCGCTACAACCACGCCGAAGTGTTGGCGCATGCGCTCGAACACCAGCAGGGAGTCGGACTGCGAGACGTCGCGCATCTGGGCAAGATCGCGCGGCAATGCCAGCACGCTCAGGCCGTTGGCGGTGTGCGCCATCGCCGAGCCGAGCAAGGTGGAATCCAGCCGGCGCAGGTTGCGCGCGGCTTCAGCAAAATCGAAATCACTGCCGATATTCAGGTAAAGCTGGCAATCGCCCACGGGCCAGCCCAGGTCCATCAGGGCCACGCGGCTGGCCAGCGGCAGCATGGCGCCCGTTTGCTCGGCTGGTTTGGCGGGCTTGGCGCCGTTGGCCGTGGTGCGCGTGGCATGGATCTGTTTCAAGCGGTCTTGCACCATGCCGGCCAAGTGCACGGCCAGCGTGCTGGTGCCCACACCGGGGCGCGCACCCAGCAGCAACACGCTGCGCCGGGATCCGTCCATGCGGCCGCCGCCCGCCGGCAATTCCAAGAGACGCAGCACAACTTCTTTTACTTCCTCGGGGGCAACGGAGGGGTCGACAAAATCGCTGACGCCAGCGCGCAGCGCGGCAATGGCGCCTTCAGGCTGGCTCAGCAAACCCACCGCCACGCGCGGCACGGTCGGCGCTATGCGCGCCAACACTCGTGCCAGCTCCGCGGACTTGAACAGCTTGCCCGGTTCGTCTTCGCTTAGCGTGAAGTCCAGGAACACCACCTGCGGTGCAATCTCGGTCAAGCGCCGCGCCAGCTCTTCGATGCCCGGGGTTTCCTGGGTCAACATACCCATGTCCCCCAAGGCCTGTCCAAGCTGCGCGGCTACACCATCGCCTTTTGAGCAAAACAGAAACCGCCTTCCGTTTTGCAGGCCAACCCACTCGCTGGCATGTGTCTTCATATTACTCACCGTGAAAAGCCCGGCATTTGCTGCCCGCCCACCGGGCCCATCAGGTAATAGCCCCAGGCATTGAAAGTCGAATCCGATACTTCTTGCCGCCCGCCCGGCAGCGGCAGCGTCACGCCGCGCGCAATCGGACGCACCAGACGCGGCGTCACCACGATCACCAGTTCGGTGTCTTCTTGCGTGTAATCGACGCTGCGAAAGAACGCGCCGATGATCGGCAGGTCACCCAGCATCGGCACTTTGTTGACCATCGCCTTGGTCTGCCGCGACACCAGCCCGCTGATCACGAAGCTTTCGCCATCGCCCAATTCCACGGTGGTGTCCGCGCGGCGCGTGCGCAACGCCGGAATGAGCATGGGGCTGTCCGAACCAGAGTTGATGGAGATGGCGTTGCTGTAGTCCAGCTCGCTGGCCTCGGGCGCCACCTTCAAGGAAATGCGGTCACGTGACAGCACGGTGGGCGTCACGGTCAGGCCGATACCGAATGGCTTGAAGGTGACCGTGGTGGTGCCCAGGCCGCCGGCTTCCGGAATCGGCAATTCGCCACCCGCCAGGAAGCTGGCGCTTTGGCCGGTCAGCGCCACCAGCGTGGGCTCGGCCAGCACGCGCGCCATGCCGTTGCTTTGCAAGAGGCGCAGGCGCGCCGCGAAGTTGTTGGAGTCGTAGAACAACGAGAAGCCCGCGGCAAGGACGCCGCCCGGGGTGAAGCCGCCCACCGACGACGACTGGCTCGGGAGCGGCTGCGCGCTGGTGCTCGCCCACGGGCCATTACTGGCCGCGAAGTTGATGCCGGCCTGCTTCATCACCGACCGCGATACTTCCACGACCTTGACTTCCACCTGGACCACGCCGCCCGTGCCGGCGGTGGACACGTCGACCACGTTCTTATCGCCCACGGCCGCCGCCGCTGCCTTTGCGGCGGCAATCTGCGCCAGCGGGGTTTCGGAGTAGCCGGACACGATGGCGCGGTCGCCGGCGATGTCGACGTTGACGCCGCCGTCGATGCCACGGCTGGCCAGCGCGGCTTGCACCGACGACGCCACGCGCACGTTCCAGATTTGCGGCGCGGCATTGTTGCCAGTCCATATCTGAAGCTGCGTGGTGCCCGCCTTCTTGCCGTAGATCAGCAGCGAGCCCGCGCGCTTGCCCGAGGCCGGCAGGATTTTCACGTCGGCGACCTCGGGGTCGCCGATGGCGATGCGGCGGGGCGTGGCGCCATCCAGCATGAGGGATTGCTGGCCCTTGACGGCCACCGCGATATCACGGACAGGAGCATTTGCCCCCGTCGCGGGCGCGGCGGTTTGCGCCAGGCTGACAACACCGTATGTCATCGCCGCTGCGGCCGACAGGACGCAGATCATAGTGGTGCGCTGATATCTCTTCATAGTGCCGGATCTAGTTATTTTGAAAGGTCCAGCCGCGGGCGGCACCAGGCCACGCGCGGCGATGGTCAATAGCGAACGCGCTCGGATTTATCTCCCCGCACGATTTCGATGGTTCTGCCGCCACCGCCACCGCCGCCCGTGGCCGCCACGCGGTTGGCGGGGGCCCGGGCCGCAGGCGTCGTGCCTTCCAGTTGCAGCAGGCTGTCGCCCGCGTACGCGCGGTTGGGGCCGGCCAGCAAGGCCTCGCGCTGCGCCGGCGTCAGGTCGGCGCGCGTGGGCAAGACCGTGCCGCGCTTGGCGAACAGCGTCTCGTCGGGCACCGCGTCGTCGCCCACCGGGCGCAAGGCCAATTGCAAGCGGCCGGCGCGGCTTGCCAGAATCAGCTCGTTGATATGTTCGACCGGCACCGCCAGCACCGCCGTGCGCGCCGGCTGGCTGGGGCCTTGCTGCAGCATCGATTTTTCTTCAGGGCCATCGACCGAGGCCTTGCCGTAGGCCAGCACGCGCAGTTGCGCTTGCAGCAGCCGGGCCTGGCCACCCGAGATTTCCTGGCTTTTTTCCACCATGAAGAACACGTCCACCAGGTCGCCCGGCGCGATGCGGTTGCCACCGCCCACCACCTCATCGACCGCGATGGCGACGGCGCGCTCGCCGGGCTTGAGCTGCCTGGCAAGGCCTTGCGCCAAGAGGCTGGGCACGATGGGGTCGCCCGCCGCGACGTCCACGCGCGTCACCGACCCTTCCAAGGGCGCCATGGTGTCGAAGCTGTTGGACAGCGCCACCTGCCATTGCGCCACCGTCAGCATTTTTTCGGCTTCGATCCGGGTGCCGGCGGGAATGGCTTCCTTGGCCACCACAACGGAATAGAACTTGACCGGCGGCGCGGCGGGCGCAGGCGTCGTGGCCACCGGGGCCGGGCTTGCCGGCGGCGCGCTGGGATGGGACGCCAGGCGCCAGGCCAGGAAGGCCAACACCAGGCCCGCCACCAACAAAACGCCCGCGATGATTTTGCTAAGACTGCTCATGGTGTCCCTTGCGATATCTGTACGATGGCTTTCGACGACAACCTGCTGGGAACCCAGTCCTTGTTCGTGCCGGGCAACAGGACGATGAACGACTGCAAGGTGGCCAGCAAAGGCCAGGACTGGGTGTTGTAGGTCATGGCGACAGTGGCGCAGTTGGCCACTTGGCCACCGGATCCGGTCCACGTGCATGGGGCGCTGGTGGTCGCGCAGGCAACGGCCGAACCCGTGGAAAAGACGCTCATGGCGGCGGCGCAGGCAGCGCCCTGCACATTCGGGCTGCCGGTGATCTGAGCGTGCACGGCGGCGCGCGCGCCTTCGCCGGCGGCGGCGGCCAGTTGTTGCTGCATCCAGAACAGCACGCCGTAGCCGACCACGGCGCAGATGAAGATCAGCAGCATGGTCAAGGTCAGCGACAGCTCAAGCGCGGCAATGCCGCGTTGGCGGATCAAGCGAGGGCAATGGTGCACAGGACGGCGGAAAGCGGTGGGCAAGGTCATGTCAGCCTCCCACGCCAACCGTGTTGCCCAGATGGACCGTGGCGCGCGCGCTCAACACGCTGGAAGCCGGCATCATGGCCAACTGCAACAGCGGGAACGACGGAATCAGGGGATTCGCGCCATAGGCATAAGACACCGTCACTTCAATCTGGTCGGGCGCCAAGGGTTGGCCGCTGCAGGTGCCCCCGGCGCTGCTGCTCAAGGCGCCCCCGCTGCCGCACACCGCCACCTTGATGGGCGCGGACGACATCGAGGACATCCACTGTGCGATGTCCAATGCCGTGTCACGCCCGGCGTTGGCGCGCGCTGCCAGCGAGGCCGTGCCGGCCTGCCATTGCAGAACCTTGCGCGCGCCGTCCTGCGCCGCCAAGGTCACCGAATTCTGTGCAAGAAACACCAGCCCGTAGGTCAGGATGCCGTAGAACACCAGGAAGAACACCACGAATACCAGGGCGAACTCAATGGCATAAGCACCACGCTGAGCGCGGCGATGCCCAGATACATTGCATAAGGAACCTGGCGCCAGCGTTGCGTCAGCGCCCAGTAGCGCGACGCGGCCACGACGGCCAGACTGTGCAGGCCCGCCAGCAGGCTCGACAGCAGCAGCACCAGCACCAGCGGCGCCAAGCCCAGCCACAGCCCAAGAATGGCGATGGCCTTGATATCGCCCGCGCTCATCAAGCGTCGGCCCCAAAGCGGCAGGAACAGAAAGGCGGCCAGAAAGCCCGCCAAGGTCATCAGCCAGCCCGTCCAACGCGGCGGAAACATCCATCCGGGCACGAACGCGGCGGCGGCCAGCCAAAGCAGTTGCGCCGCGAATCCCGCCACGATCAACGTGTTGGGTACGCGGCGATAGCGCAGATCGTTGTAGATCAGCGCCCCACCCCAGCATGCGAACAACAGCAGCCACAGCACTTCCCCTGGATACAAGGCAGGACCTTCTTATCAATCAGATTCAACGGCAGGCGTGCTCATCCAGACGAACATGCCCCGGTCAAGCAACTGATACAGACCGCGTACCGCGATGACTCGCCACATTGATTGAGCCGTCGCGGTACGCGTAGCACAGCAGGACGATTAACCGCCCGCGCCACCGGCCGTATCGAGCTTGCCGCCGAGCCCCGTGAACATGTCGCCGAGGGCATCAGTGAAAGTGCCCACGGCAGCGATCAGGGCCACTGCCACCAGACCTGCGATCAGCCCGTATTCCAGGGCGGTGATGCCGTCTTCGTCGTTCCAGAACTGCGCAAGTTTCGCTTTCATTTCGAGCTCCTAACACTCGCTTGATAATTGAGCCGATCCGCGATGCGGCGCCGACCCCCTATTCCCGGTATTTCTGCTTTGCGAATGCCCCGCATCCGTTCGCAGACCGGGCCCTGCTAACCCGGCCCCAGCGTGGAGCCGGGCGCCTTGCCTGGTTCAGCCACAGGCGCCGATTCAATGAAAGAGTCGATCCGCTGCGCCATGCGCGCGCGGAAGCGGTTTGATGCCCGCTGCAATTGCCAACGCATGATCAGCAACATGAGCGCGGACAGCACGAAAGCGATGTAGGGCAGCATGACCCCGCCAATTTGCAGGCTGGAACTGTCGCGCGGGGCGGTGCAGATAACGGTGCCGGCCGCCGCGCCGGTGTAATGCATGCCGCACACGGCCACCGCCATCAAAATGGCCGCGCCGCCGCGCTGAAACTCGTTCTGGGTATTGAAAGCCAGCCACAGCGCGGCCGAAGCGGCAATTACGGCGATAAGCACCGATAAAACGACAATGGGCAAATTCCACAGCAACACGGCGGGCATGCGCATTGCGCCCATGCCCAGATAATGCATGGCGGCAACCCCCAGCCCAGCGGCCAAGCCGCCCATGACGCAGCGGCCGAAAGTGAAGTTCGCGCGCCCGACATACCAGAAAGCCCAACCGGAAAAGCCCGCGGCGACGAAGAAGCTGAGTACGGTCAGGCCGACTTGATAACCCACGTCGAACGGCAGGTTTTGCGCTTGCATGCCAATGAAGTGCATGCTCCAGATACCCACGCCGCCCATCGCCACGGCGCCAATGATGATGTAACCGATGCGGATATCACCGTCTTGGGTTTCAGTGCGGATGCCGGCCGCCGCCAACAAGGCGACATACGAACCCAGCACCGCCGTCAGGAATGACAGAGCGACCAGACCGCCGTTGAAAGATAGCGGAACGATATCGCCGGGGTTCATGAACTGCCCCAGCAAACGCGCCGGAAACCAAAGTGCGGGATCGGTTGATCGCGCCAAGCATTATTGGGGTGATGCGTGCCCATTTTGTGGACTCCCGGTGGCTCATAACCGATGTGTTTTTGATACGTTTATATAGTCTTATCTATTAACATTTAATACACATCAGGGTTATTACCTATATTCGCGATAATGCGGCTACAGACTTGTAACCGATACAGCAAAATTCGCGCCAATTTGATTAAAAAACCATAGTTAACCCTTATATATCGTGAATATTTTCGTTCCTGAGAATTTCCATATGTTGTAATCCTGTCGTGCCCGGATGGTCACAAAGAAATAAATTGTTATTACTAATCGTCATTGGCCCCATACTACCCGCGGCGCACCAAGCGCGTTTACCAACGTTGTGTCCCTTTATATATTCAATATATCGGCAATACCGAATATTCATTGGGACGGCGTCGGCGGAAACCGAGACACCTAGGCAATGAGACGTACGTACCCGGCAAGTTCGCTTACCCTCGCCCTTATCTGCATCTTTGCCTTCGGCGCGCAGGCGCGGGCGGATGGCCCTCTACGGGGCAACCCCGTTGACGCCCTGCCCCAGCTTGAAAGGCCGCCAGGCGCCACGCAGCCGCCGCCCGTTGTGCAAACCGCCACGCCCGAACAGTTGGCGTTGCAGGCCAGGCTGGCGCAACGCATCGTGCCGCTGAACTTTGACGTAAGCGGCGTGCACGCCATTCCCTTCGACGAAGTTTCCGCGATACTCAGCCCGCTGTCGGGCAAGGAAATCAGCCTGGGCGACCTGGTCCAGCAAGTCGACAAGATCACGCAGCTGTACCGCGACAAGGGCTATCCGCTGTCTTTCGCGCTGGTGCAGAACCAGACGTTCGCCAATGGCCTGGTGGTGGTGACCGTGGTTGAGGGCTTCATTTCCAATGTCCGGATCGAAGGCGATATCGGCAACGCCCAGGGGCGTCTGGACACCTTGGCCGGCCCGCTCACAGAAGAGCGTCCGCTGAAACAAACCACGCTTGAGCGCCAATTGAATCTGATGCGGACCGTGCCCGGCGTGAAGTTCACACCCAGCCTGGATCTGCCCCGCCGCGCGGATGGCGCAACTGAATTGGTCTTGGCGGCCACGCGCCACCCGTTCAGTTTGTCGGGCGGCATCGCCGACCTGGGTACCGGGATGCAGCCCTTGGTCAATATGGGCACCAACAGCCTCACGCCGCTGGGCGAACAGGTCAAACTGACGGCGTCGGTGCCATTCAATACCGACGACGTCAAATACGTCATGGGTGAGATCAGCGTACCCATCGGGCCAGACGGTTTGGCGGTCAAGGTGGATGGATACCACTATGACGCCAAACCCCAGGACGACGCGATTGAATACCTGGGGTTTGAAAGGCGCGTCAAGAATGACCGCATCGGAATCGGCGTCAGCTATCCGATATTGCTGAACAACAGGCGTTCACTTACCGGCACGGTGGGTATGTACGCGGCCAATTCCAAAGACCGATATGAAGCGCGCAATTCGGATCGTTGGTTGCAACAAGACGCGCGCGTGCGTGCCGCTAATATCGAACTACGATATATACAGGTTTCTGAAAGCCAAACTTCGGACATTAGCGGCAGCGTATCCAAGGGGTTTGACGCGGCGGGCGCCAAGAAGGACATTTCCACCAATTATGGTTATTCAGCCACCCCCATTCTGGATCTGGATTTCGTCCGCTATAACCTGAATGCCAAACAAACGTTCGCCCTACCCGCCCAGTTTGGCCTGATCTTCTCTGGCGCGGCGCAGTATTCCAGCAATATATTGCCGTCTTCGGAACAGGTATCGTTCGGCAGTTGGCGCTATGCCATGGGATACCCCCAAGGCGAACAAAGCGGCGACAAAGGCGTGGGCGTGTCGGCCGAAGTCAACCGGCGCTTCGGCACTGGGTGGGAATACCTGTCCAGCGTCCAGCCATACGCGCTGATCGACTACTCCCGCACCTGGTACAACAACAAGGATTTGCAAGCCTTGAACCAGCGGCACCTGTCATCCGTGGCGCTGGGCCTGCGGTTCACGGACGACAAATACTATTTGTTCGACTTCAACGTGGCCAAGCCGATCGGCTCCGCCACCATCAACAACGACCGCGACGTGCGCTTCAACGCCAACTACTCGCTGTTCTACGACGCCTTCTGACTCGGTTGCCCGTCCTCCGCTCTGGTAATGCGCCTGTTTCGACAGGCGCTTTTTCATGGGCGCACCCACGTCACGGGCGTCGATTTATTTGGGAAGATTCCCCGCGCCGCGTTACGTAACGTTGCCCGTAACGTAACGTCGGATTACCGGCCATTCGTAACATTCGCAGGGTTTATGTGGTCGCAAACTTGCGATCATCGAACGCTAGTACAAACCCTGGTCCACAAACAACAACTCATTGATAAACAAGGTTTTTTTGGAAAAGAAAACATGACTTAGCAACACACCTCCTCGGGTTCTGAAAAATCTTGGCACGGTTTATGCATGTAGAGCCGTATCGGGCAGTTTCTTTGCCTAGACCATCCACCCGAGGAGCTCTTCATGGTTTCGAAGATTGAAGCAAGCCGCATTCAACGTATTTTGACCGCCACCGTGATGGCAACTGCCTTGGCTGGCGCATTGAGCGCTTGCGGCGGTGGTGGTGGCGGCGGCGGCGATAAATCAGCCGGCCTGCCAGGCACGAATATTCCGACCAACCCGGGCGGTGGCAACCCGGGCGGCGGCAATCCGGGCGGCAGCAACCCCGGCGGCACGGACCCGACCAACCCTGGCGGCACGGACCCCAATACCCCGGTCAATCCCGTTACGGCAGGTTTGCTGCAAACCACCCTGGGTAACACCGGCAACGCCGTCGACAACACCCTGCCCTTGAATCTGGGCGAGACCCTGGGCGGCGTCGGCAAGGCGCTGGATCCCACGGTAGCGCCCGTGGCCAATACCGTGGTCGGCCTGACGCAACAAATCGGCGCCACGACCGGCTTGGGCGCCCCCGTGGATGGCATCACCACGCAAGCGGGCGGCGTGGTCAGCGACCTGGGCACCACCCTGAAGGGCACCGGCCTGCCGGGTGGCTTGAGCAGCGGCGTAGGCGGCTTGGTGGATGGCCTGGGCAAGACCGTGTCCAGCGCGGGTGACCTGTTGAATGCAGATCCCGCCAACCCCATGCCCTTGACGACCGTCCTGGGCAACGCCACGAATGCCGTGGGCGCGCTGACCGCTGGCCTGTCGGGCCAGGGCGGCTTGCTGAACCCTGTTACCCAAGCGCTGGGTGGTGTGACGGGCGGCGTGTTGGACGGCCCCGGCAGCCCCGTGCTGCAACCCGCTTTGTCCAACACCGGCAAAGCCGCGGACAACCTCTTGCCCCTGGGCCTGCAGCCCGCACTGAGCGGCGTCGGCGCGGCGCTGGACGTGAACGTGGCGCCGGTTGCCGGCGTGGTGACCAACCTGACGCAGCAAGTAGGCGCCACGACAAATCTGGGCGCACCGGTGGCCGGGCTGCTCTCCAGCCTGGGCGGCACGGGCGCCGGGGCCGGCAGCACGCTGCCTGGCAACACGGCTGGCTTGAATGGGGTGCTGCAAGGCCTGGGCGGCGCGGTCGCCAGCGCCGGTGGCCTGCTCCACGCCACGCCAGGCAATACCAACCCGCTGGGCGCCACGCTGGCCAACGCGACCGGCGCGGTCGCCTCGTTGACCGGCGGCCTGGGCGGCGTCACGGGGGGCCTGACGGGTGGCGGCACGGGCGGCTTGCTCAGCCCCATCACCGGCATCCTGGGCGGCGGCGGCGGCGGCGGCGGCACGCCGGCCGCGGGCGGCGTGGCTGGCCTGCTGGCGCCGGTGACCGGCCTCTTGGGCGGTGTAACGGGTGCCGTCGGCGGTGCGACGGGCGGCACAGCGGGCGGCGCGGCCAATGGCGGCCTGCTGGGCGGTTTGCTGAGCGGCGTGACGGGCGGCGTGACTGGTGGCGCCGCGGGCGGTGCGGGTGGCGCCGGTGGCGCTGCGGGGGGTGGCCTGTTGGGCGGCGTGCTGGGTGGCGTGGCGGGCGGCGTATCGGTCGGCGCCACAACAGGAACAGGCGCCAGTGCGGGTGCCAGCGCGGGTGCCAGCGCCGGTGGCGCGGCCGGTGCGGGCACGGCTGCCAATGGCGGCTTGCTGGGTGGTTTGCTGGGTGGCGTCACAAGCGGCTTGACGGGCGGTACGACGGCAGGCGGCACCAACAACGGCGGCTTGCTGGGCGGTCTGCTCGGCGGCTTGTCGGCACAGAAGTAATCGATCTATCCGCTACGGAGCGACATCATGCTGCAACAAGAAACGATGGTTCACCACGAGCATGTGACCCTGATGCCTGAATCCCGCACGAGTGACTTGCGACCGGGAACGCTTGACGATATCGCCCTGATGCTGGGTCGACAGTTCTCGGTGTACAACACCGCGTGCCAGTCGGCCCTGGCGGAAAAGCTGGGTATCCCCCTGGCTGACTTGAAAGCGCTGGAACTGGTGATGGAGTTCGACGCCTTGCCGACCGGGCAGCTTGCCCAACTGATGGGCATCAGCTCGGGCGGCGCCACCGCCTTGATCAATCGGCTGGAGGCGGCGGGCTATGTGCAGCGTGGCCGCCACCCGCTGGATCGCCGGATGATCGTGATCCGGCCGGTTGAGGAACAGTGCCAGCAGTTGGCGCAGGAACGCCAATGGGTCGCGGATGCGGTGATGTTGATGGCGCGACGCTACGACACGGTCGAGCTGGAAACCGTGCATGCCTTCCTGGCGCAATGCGTGCGCGCCTTAAGGCACGACACGCTGGTCTGGCTGGAAACGCCCAGTGCCCATCGCGACGATCTGTAAACCCGGCGGCGTATGCCGCGACGCCGACTGACCACGCGCCCTGATTTCAAGCAATCAGGGCGCGTTTTTCATGGATGCGGGAGATGACTATTCAACAAGCGCTGAAGCGCCGGTTCAAGCCGCGCTGGGCGTACCGAACTCCAGACGTGGCACCGCCGCCAGCAGCCGGCGCGTCAATTCCTGGCGGGGCGCGTGCAACACGGTGTCGGCCTCGCCCAGCTCCACAATGCGGCCACCATCCATGACGGCGATGCGGTCCGCCAGATACTCGACCACGCCGAAGTTGTGCGTGATGAAGAGATACGCAATGCCCAATTCGGCCTGAAGCTCGCGCAGCAGGTCCAGAATCTGCGCCTGCACCGACACATCCAGGGCCGACGTGGGTTCATCGCAGATCAGTACCTTGGGTTCCACCGCCAGCGCGCGCGCAATGGCGATACGCTGGCGTTGGCCGCCCGAGAATTCATGGGGATAGCGCGTCAGCGTGTTGGCCGGCAAGCCCACGCGCTCGATCAACTGCGCGGCGTGCGCGGCGCGCGCCTGCTGGCTCATGCCCCGTCGCAACGACGCCAGGCCCTCGTCGAGGATGTCGCCCACGCGCATGCGCGGGTCAAGCGATGCGTAGGGGTCCTGGAACACAATCTGGATGTCTTGCCGCAGATCGCGCAACGTGCGGCGGTCGGCCGACAGCACGTCCTTGCCTTGCAGCATCGCGCGGCCGGAGATGCGCGCACCGTCGATCAGCCGCAGCAGCGCCTTGCCCGTGGTGGTCTTGCCGCAGCCGGACTCGCCCAGCAGCGCCAGCGTTTCGCCCGCGCGCAACGAAAACGTTACGCCGTCAACGGCCTTGACCCAGGACACGATGCGCCGCAACGGGCCCTTGCGCACGGGGTAATGCACTTTCAGATCCTGCACATCCAGCACCAAGCCCCCTGCCGCGCGCGGCGTGGCTCGCTGCGCGCCGTCTTGCGCGATGGCATCACGCGCCTGCGCCGTCAGCGGCGCGCCACGCTTGGCGAAGGTGGGGATGGCTTCGAACAATTGTCGTGCGTATGGGTGCTTGGGCGCGCGGAAAAATTCTTCGGCGCTGGCGCTTTCAACGATTTCGCCGCCGCGCATCAGCGCCACGTGATGCGCCACGTTTTTCACCACGGCCAGGTCGTGCGTGATCAGCAGCACGGCCATGCCCATTTCGCGCTGGATGTCAGCCAGCAGGTCCAGCACCTGCGCCTGCACCGTGACGTCCAGCGCCGTGGTGGGTTCGTCCGCGATCAGCAGCAGCGGCTCGGCCGCCAGCGCAATGGCGATCATGACGCGCTGCTTCTGTCCGCCCGAAAACTGGAACGGGTAGTCGTCCACGCGCCGTTCGGGTTCGGGGATGCCCACGCGGCGCAGCCAATCGATGGCGCGAGCCCGCGCCGCCGCGCCGCGCAAGGGCGTATGCGCCGTCAGGGTTTCGATGATCTGGTCGCCCACGCGCATGACCGGGTTCAGGCTGGTGGACGGCTCCTGGAAGATGATGCCGATACGGCCGCCGCGCACGCCGCGCATCGCGCTTTCGGGCAACCGGTTCAGGTCTTGCCCGTCCAGGTCGATCTGCCCGCCAACGATGCGGCCGGCGTCCGGCAGCAAGCGCAGCAACGCCAATGCGGTGATGCTTTTTCCGCAGCCTGACTCACCAACCAGCGCGAACGTCTCGCGCTGCGAAATGGCCAGTTCCAGCCGCTTGACGGCGTGCGTCATGCCGGATTCGCCGGCGATGTCCACCTCCAGGCCGCGCACGTCCAGCAAGAGAGTATTCGAGCTCATGGCGCTTCTCCCGATTTCGAGGCGCGCGGTTCGGCGGCCAACACCTGGCGGCGGCCGAACACGCTGCCCATCCGCGCCAGGCGGCTGGGCTTGTAGCGGCGAGTGCGCGGGTCGAAGGCATCGCGCACGGCGTCGGCAAACAGGTTGGCCGCCAGCACCAGCGCCAGCATGAAGAGGAAAGCGGTCATCAGGCTCCACCAGATCATGGGATCGCGCGACATTTCCAGGCGCGCCCCGTCGATCATCGACCCAAAGGAATTCATGCTGGGGTCCACGCCGATGCCCAGGTAGGACAGCACGGCCTCATATAGCACCAGGCCCGAGAATTCCAGCACCACGGTGATCAGCACCAGGTGCGCCACGTTGGGCAGCAGGTGCCGCGTCATGATGCGCCAGTGCGACACACCAAACGCGCGCGCCGCCTGCACGTATTCCAGCTCGCGCAGCTTCAAGGTTTCGGCGCGCAGCAGGCGGCACAGGCCCGCCCAGCCGGTCAGCCCAAGAATCATGCAGAGCAGGAACAGCCGCAGGTCCGCCCGCGCGACCGAGGTGTCGAACAGGTCGGCATGGTTGTCGATATACACCTGCATCATCAGCGCGCAGGCGGCCACCAGCAGCACGCCGGGGATCGACGTGATGGTGGTGTAGAGGTATTGGATGGCGTCGTCGACCTTGCCTTTGAAGTAGCCCGCCGCGATGCCAAAAATAATGGCCGGCGGCAGCATGGCGATGGTGGTCAGGCTGCCGATGACAAGCGCCGTGCGGATGCTCTTCAGCGCCTGCCACAACACGTCGTTGCCGATGCGGTCGGTCCCCAGCGCGTGGTAGCCGCTGGATAGCCCCGCCAGCGCGCCGGCCGTCATGCAAAGCAAACCAAAGGTGATTGCCATGGCCCTCCACGGCACATCGGATTCGCCCCGCAGCAACACCTGGCCCGCGTGCGACGCCGACCCCAGGTGGCGCGCCAGGCAGGCGTAAAGCATGGCAGCCGACAACAGCGCCACGACCAGCCCGCCCGCCACGCCCCACCCCAGGCGTTTCAAGACATCGCCCACATGTTGCGTGTCGGGGTCGGTCAGATGCGTGGCGGCGCCGCGCAGGCGCGGGAAATCGCGCACCGGCTTGTCGTCCACCAGCATGGTTTCCTTCAGGAACAGCTTCGTGGCCAGGGGCTGCGAGTAATTTCTTTCCGGTTGCGTCAGCACCGTGCCGGCCAGGAGGCCGTCCAGCGCGGACTTCACCACGGGCGCATAAATGGGCGCGGCATTGGCGGCGGCCCCGGGCGCGGGCGGCAGTTGCGGCCGGTAGTGGATAGAGTCCAGCAGCCCCACCACGGTGAACGCGGCCAGGATGACGGCCGAGCACATGGCGGGCGTGTCGCGCGCCACGCGCCCCCAGGTGGCGCGCAGGTTCGGGCTGCGGCGCACATGCCACAGGTAGGCTAGCGCGCTCAGCACCATCAGCCACAGCGCGATGTCGGTCCACAGGAAGACGATCTTGGGCATGGCGGCTACTCGAATCGGACGCGGGGGTCAGCCAGCGTGTAGGAAATGTCGGCCAGGATCAGCCCCACGATGTAGAGCGCCGCGCCCAGGAACACCATGGCACGCACCACGGAAAAGTCTTGCGCGTTGATGGCGTCGATGGTGTAGCTGCCCAAACCGGGAATGCCGAAGAACGATTCGGCGATCAGGCTGCCCATGAACAGCAGCGGCAAGGCGGCGACGGTGCTGGTCAGGATGGGCAGCATGGCGTTGCGCAGCACATGGCGAAACAGCACCACGCGCTCGGCCAGGCCCTTGGCGCGCGCGGTGCGCACGTAGTCCTTGCCGATTTCTTCCAGGAACAGCGTGCGGTAGAAACGCGCTTCAGGGCCCAGGCGGGAAATGATGGCGATCAGCACCGGCAGCGCCAGGAACTTGACCACGTCCAGCCCGCCCGAAAACCCCGAGAACGGCACCAGCCGCATCAGCTTGGCGAACACCCATTGCCCCGCGATGATGTAGAACAGGCTGGATATCGACAGCAGCAGCACGCACACCACCACGCCCCAGAAGTCCAGCCGCGTGGCGCGAAAATACACCAGCGTCAGTGAAAACACGATGCTGACAAACAAGCCTAGAACGAAGGTGGGCACGGCCAGCGCCAGGCTGGGCCCCATCCGCGTCTGGATCTCGCGGCCGATGTCGCGCCCGCTGTCCGACGCGCCAAACTCCATGGCCAAGAGCGGCACCGAGCGCTGATAGAAGATGGTGTCGGTCAGTTGCGCCGCGCCCTGCGCCTGCGCATTGAAGAACAGCGGCTTGTCGTAGCCGCGCTCGACCTTCCATTTTTCCACCGCGTCCTGGCTGGCGCGTTGCCCGCCGATGGCCAGGCGCGCCATGTCGTCGGGCGTGTTGACCGCGAAGAACAGGATGAACGTGAACAGGTTGACGCCGATCAGGATCAGCACGCCATACAGCAGCCGGCGGATTACGTAGCCGATCATGATTGATGCTCCTTCTTCACGGCCGGGCCGAAGGCAGTCTGGCGTTCACGGCGCTTGAGCGCGACGTACGACGGCCAGATCGCCAGCGCCAACAGCAGCACGAACAGGCCGATCGGCCACCACCTTGGGACGTTCCATTCGTCGATCTTCTGCTGTCGCAGTTGTGGATCAATCTTCATGTACTGAAGCGTGTTGCGCACCATCTGCGTGGGCTTGGCGTTGCCAACCCACTGCTGGTACGCGCCACCCGACATGGGGAAATAGCCAAACATCCAGGGCGCGTCGCGTTGCACCACGGCCACCATCTTGGCGATCAATTGTTCTTTCTCCGGGCCGTCGTCCAGGAACTTCATCTGCTCGAATAGCTTGTTGAATTCGGGGCTGTCGTAGTTGGCCGCGTTCTCGCCGCCCCCGCGCGCCTTGGCGTTGGGGCCGTAAAGCAGGAACAGGAAATTTTCGGCGTCGGGATAATCGGCGTTCCAGCCCCACAGGAAAATCTGCGCCGCGCCGCGCTTCATCTTGTCCTGAAAGCGGTTGTAGTCGGTGGACCGCACGTCCAGTTGCACGCCGATCTTGGCCATTTGCCGGCGCATCCAGTCAAAGCGCGGGTTCGAGCCACCGCCTTGCATGGCGTCGTAATACAGCACCAGCGGCGCACCGGTTTCGGCGCTGCGTCCGTTGGGATAGCCCGCTTCGGCCAGCAAGCGCTTGGCCACGTCCACGGATTTGCGCACCGGCTTGCCGTCCACCAGGTTGTAGACAACCGGGTTCACGCCTTCGGGCGGTTCTCGGTAACCCAGCACGCCAGGCGGCACCGGGCCTTGCGCCACGGAGGCCTGGTCGTTTTCGAACACGGTAACGAACTCTTCCCAGTCGAACACGATGCTGATGGCCTGGCGCAGCTTGCGGTTCTTTTCCGCCTGCTCGGGCGTGTCGCCCTTGCCTACCACCGGGTCCAGCCAGTTGAAGCCCATGTACCAGTTGGCGGTTTCCACCGTGGTCGGCAGGCGGATGCCGTGCTCGCGGTACTGCTTGGCCTTGTCCTGGCTGTCGCCTGCGGCCACCAGCATGGCCACGCCGTACTCGCCGCGTTCAATCTGCGGCACGTCGTAATAGCCCTGCATGAATTTTCCGATCAGCGGGATGGCCTCTTTTTCCAGGCTGAATACCGCGCGATCGATGAAGGGCGTGGGCTTGCCGCAGTCGGCCAACAGGCCTGCTTCCTTGTCGCCAGGTTCGCCCTCGCAGGGGTAGGCCTCGCCGTGGTAGTTGGGATTGCGCACGAGCACATGGCGGCGGTTCTGCAACGATTCCGCCATCATGTACGGGCCGGTACCCACCGGCCAAGTGTTCAAGGACAGGTCGTGCTCGGCCATGCCGGGCTGGTTATAGAAGCGGTCGGCCTCCCAGGGGATGGGCGCCGTGAACGTCATGGCCAGCCAGTATTTGAACTGCGGATACTTGCCTTTGACGCGGATGCGCAGCGTGTGCGGGTCCAGCGCCTGGACGCCGGTAAAGCCGTAGGCGTCGCGCAGGTCCAGCCACGGGGCCGTGCTTCCGCCCGGAAGATCGCGGCGCATGGCCTGGTCGCGTTGACGCAGGCGGTCGCCGTATTCCTGCATGCCCACCACGTGGTCGGCCATCACGGAATAGATGGGCGACACCACGCGCGGGCTGGCCAGGCGGCGAAAGGCGTAGACGTAGTCGTCCGCCGTCAGCTCGCGCGTGCCGGTGCGCGGAAAGTCGGGAATGTAGTACTTGTCTTTGAGTTCGCCGTCGGCAAGCGGGTAGTAGTCGTAGCTGCCATCGGTCTTGCGGGCAAAGGCCGGGTGCGGCTGGTAGCGCACGCCTGGCCGGATCTTGATGTCGTAAATGCTTTCGGCGATGGATTCACCCGGCGCGTCGGCCGGCAGCGGCTGGCCCTGGGCATCCAGATACTGGGGCGGGTCGATGGACTGCGCGGCGCGCGGCACCAGTTCGTAGGGCCGCTTCAGGTAGTGATAGCCGTACAACGTCTCGTAGATGTTGTAGGTGTAGGGCGTTTCGTCGCCGGAATAAGAGCTTGCCGGATCCAGGTACTTGGGCGAACGCTGCACGAACGCGGAGTAGAACGTGTTCTGGCCTTCGGCGCCGGACGGATACGGGCTGTTGATGGGGCTTTCTTGCGAGCAGCCCGCCAGCGCCAGCAACATCAGCATGGCTGTTGCCCCGAGCCGCTTCATAGCAAGCATGGAAACCTTCCCTTCAAATCGTTGCGACAGAGAATAGCAAACGCGGGACAGAGCCCATACCCAGGCATCCCCCTAGCGGGTGCGTGGGGTGCCCGGGGTGCGCGAATCGCGCGGATCGCCTGGGATGCGTGCGGTGCGTGGAGTACATGGATGCGAACTCGCCGGCATCAACCGCACTGGCGCTGACGCCAGCAGTCATAGCGCCACTTCCAGGGCTGCATGGCGGCGGGCTGCGCCCACAGGCCGCGCTTGGCGTCCTTGGCCTGGCGTTGCAAGCCGGGCAGGGCCTTGTCGCGCAGGTATGCGCCCTTTCTGGCGGTGTAGGCCCAGGCGTAGCCCGCTTCCACCTGCAAGCGGTTGGCCGAGCGCCCGTCGTCCAGGATCAGCGCGCACACATCGCGGCCGTATTGGTCTTGTTCGTAGCACTGGGCGGTCAGGGTCTTGCCCGCCACCAGGTCGGCCAGATGCTTGCGCGAGGCTTCGGCGTAGGGCTGGCCGGGTTGGTCGGCGCCATGGCCCTCTTCGGGTGCATCGATGCTGTCCATGCGGATACGGCGCTGGCCGTCGCTCGCGCGCAGCGTAACGGTGTCGCCGTCGGCCACGTTGACGATCGCGCCGGTCAGCGTGTAGCTGCCCGCCGGAATGCCGCCTGCCAGCGCCGGGCCGGGCCGCGACGAAGGCGTGGACGGCTGCGCGGGTGTGCTTTGGGATTGGGGTTGGCGCGAGGCCGGGGAGGAATCACCGCGCCCCGAGGGCTGAAGCCAATTGACGATGGCGCCCGCCGCCGCAAGGATCAGGGCGACGATCAGGGCGGTCAGCTTGCCGCCGCCGCGAAATGGGGGTTTGCCACGCACCGGCTGGGCTCCAGATGAGAAACGCGGCAAGTGTGCCACAGGCGGGGCGCGATTTTGCAAAAACCGCGTGCGAAAACGGCCCTGCCGCCCGCCATTGCCCGCCCGCCTATAGCCAGCCCGATTTCCGGAAGCGCCAGTACAGGACCGAACAGATCGACGCAATGACGCCCAGCGTCACCGGATAGCCCCACGGCGATTTCAGTTCCGGCATGAATTCGAAGTTCATGCCATAAATGCCCGCAATGGCGGTCGGCACCGCCAGGATGGCGGCCCAGGACGCCAGCTTGCGGGTGGTGTCGTTCTGCGCGGCCTGCCCGATCATCAAGCTGGCTTCGAACGCGAAGGCCAACGATTCCCGCAAGGCGTTGAAGAGTTCATCCACCCGCAACACCCGGTCGGCGACCTCGCCGAAGTACGGCCTGGCATGTTCATCCACGGCGGACATCTCCACCCGCGCCAGACGCCGGCAGATTTCGGCCATGGGCGACACCACCGTGTGGATGCGCAACAGATCGCGACGCTGACGGTACAGCCTGCGGATGTCGGAATCCTTGGCGCCACGGATCAGCAGCTTTTGTTCGGCGCCTTCCACCACGCTCTCGATCTTGCCCGCCGCCGCCACGTAGCGATCGACCAGCCAGTCAAGCACTTCCGAGGCCACATAGTCGCTGCCGCGCTTGAGCAGGTCGGGCGAGGCTTCCAGCCGTTCGCGCAGCGGGCTGTGCGCCGCGGTGGCGCCGCGCCGCACGGTGACCAGGAAGCCGTCGCCTATCAATAACTGGGTTTCGCCGAAGACCGGACGTTCGGCTTCGACCTCGACGGTGATGGTCACGATCAGGACCATGTTGCCGTAGTCGATGATCTTGGGCCGCCGGTGCGGTTCAAGCATCTCTTCCTGGTTCTTGTCGCAGGCGCCAAGTTCACCGGTCACCCGGGCCAGCAATTCAGGCGTGGGGTTGCGCAAGCCGATCCACAGCATGCTGGGTGCGTGACCCGGCTTTTTTTCGTCGCTTTGGCCCGCGCTTTGGTCGTCACTTTGGCCACCGTATTGGCCTATGTATTGCCCGACCTCGTCGATGGGCACTTCGCGGTCGCGGCGTCCGTTCACATAGGCGATCGACGCAACCACCTCGCCCTTGTGGACGTCGGCGAAATTCTCTTCAGCGGACATGGACACCCTCTGGCAATGCGATCCTTGCCGAACAACTTATGGCATCGGGCGATGATAGCCCAGGCTATGAGAACAGGCTGCGCACGCGCTTGGTCACGTCGATGGCGGGCGCCTGCGGTTCTTTGGCCGCGCTCCCGCCGGGCAGGTCGGCCAGCGCGGGCGGCTTGGGCAGGTGGTCAAACAGCGGCAGCATGGCATTGGTGATGTAGCGCGTGCGCGAGCCGTAGACGTGGCGGTCGCCCATGCCCGTCTGCTGATGCACGTAGAAGCGCTGCGGCACGATCAATTGCAGGCGTTCCTTGGCGCGCGTCATGGCCACATACAGCAGGCGGCGTTCTTCCTCGATTTCTTCGGCGGTGCCGGTGCTCATGTCGGAAGGGATGCAGCCGTCAACGACATTCAGCACATAGACCGCCTTCCATTCCTGGCCCTTGGCCGAGTGGATGGTGGACAGGATCATGTAGTCCTCGTCGCGCGACGGTGCGCCGGATTCGTCGCTGGTGGCGTCGGGCGGGTCCAGCGTGAGTTCGGTCAGGAAGCGTTCGCGCGACGGGTAGCCCGCCGCCAGCCGCACCAACTGATCCAGGTCGGTCTTGCGCACGCGGGCGTCGTCATACAGGCGTTCAAGCTGGCCTGCGTACCAGCGCAAGGCCAGGTCCACGTCGGCGGGCCAGCGCAGGCCGGGGTCGCACAGCGCCGCATAGGTGTCGGCGAACGCGCCCCACTCCTGCTGCGCCGCCGCGCCCGGTTTGAATTCACGCAGCGCGCGCAGCGGCTCGGCGCTAGCGGACATGGCGTCCATCAGCTTGCCGGCGGTGGCCGGGCCGATGCCGGGCATCAACTGCGCCACGCGAAAGCCCGCCATGCGGCCGCGCGGGTTCTCCGCCCAGCGCAACAGCGACAACAAGTCCTTCACGTGCGCGGCTTCCAGAAAGCGCAGACCGCCGAATTTCACGAAGGGAATATTGCGCCGGGTCAGTTCGAGTTCCAGCGCGGCGCTGTGGCTGGCCGTGCGGAACAACGCGGCTTGCGACTTCAGCGTGGCGCCGCCCTCGCGCTGCGCCAACACCTGGTCGGCCACCCAGCGCGCTTGCCCGGCCTCGTCGCTGACCGTGACCAGTTCCGGCAATTGCGAGGACGCGCGGTCGGTCCAGAGGTCTTTGGCGAAGCGCTCTGTTGCCAGCCCGATCACCGCGTTGGAGGCGTTCAGGATGGGCTGGGTCGAGCGGTAGTTGCGGTCCAGCGTGATGACGCGGGCGGGCTTGGGAAACTGCGTTGGAAAATCCAGGATGTTGCGCACGGTGGCGGCGCGGAACGAATAGATGGATTGCGCGTCGTCGCCCACCACCGTCAGGCCGCGGCCGTCGGGTTTCATGGCCAGCAGAATGGCGGATTGCAGGCGGTTGGTGTCCTGGTATTCGTCCACCAGCACATGGTCGAAGCGCGCCCCGACATCCGCCGCGATGCCCGGGTCCGACATCATCTCGGCCCAGTACAGCAGCAGGTCGTCGTAGTCCAGCACCTGCTGGTCCTGCTTGGCCGCCACATAGCCGCGAAACAGCGTCTTCAGCTCGTCTTCCCATTGCGCGCACCAAGGGAACGAGGTTTTCAACACATCGGCAACCGGGCTCTGGCTGTTGACCACGCGCGAATAGATGGCCAGGCAGGTGCCCTTCAGGGGAAAGCGCGACTTGGTCGACGACAGGCCCTGTTCGTGGCGGACCATGCCCATCAGGTCTTCGGCGTCGCCCCGGTCGTGGATGGTGAAGGCTTCCGACAGCCCGATGCGCAGCGCGCAATCACGCAGCAGCCGCGCGCCGATGGCGTGGAAGGTGCCCGCCCACGGCAGCGAGGGCGCCTGCTGCGAGCCGCGCAGGTTCATGACCCGTTGCAGCACGCTGCCCACGCGACGATCCATTTCCTGGGCCGCGCGGCGCGAAAACGTCAGCAGCAGCATGCGCTGCGGGTCGGCCCCGTTCAGGATCAGGTGGGCGACGCGATGCGCCAGCGTGTTGGTCTTGCCCGAGCCCGCCCCGGCGATCACCAGCAAAGGGCCATCGTCGCCCGCCGCCGCCCCGCCCCCTGGCACGCTGACGCCGAATTCGGCGGCTTCGCGCTGGGCGGGGTTCAGGTCGGCTAAGGGGTCGGGGCGGGAATTCAAAGGGGGATTGTGGTCGGACATGACGGTAAAGTAGGCCAAATGACTGGCTATTTATCCAGCTATCATAGCAGCGTAGCCGCTGCAGCCCCCGCCTCATCCGTCGACCTTTCGCCATGCGTATCCTGACCGGCACCGCCTCCTGGACCGACCCCACCCTGCTCGCCTGCGGGCGCTTTTACCCGCCAGACGTGCGTGGCGCCGAGGCGCGGCTGCGTTTCTACGCCACGCGCTTTGCCATGGCCGAAATCGATTCCAGCTACTACGCCCTGCCCTCGGCCAACAATGCTTATCTTTGGGCGCAGCGCACGCCCGACGATTTCGTGTTCAACATCAAGGCCTTCCGCCTGTTCACCGGCCACCAGACGCCGCTTGCCGCGCTGCCCAAAGACATTGCGCGCGAGCTGGAAGATTGGCCGGAACCCATGATCTACCACCACCACATGCCCGAGGACTTGCGCGACGAACTCTGGCGCCGCTATCAACTGGCGCTGGAGCCGCTGCGCATGCCCGGCAAGCTGGGCGCGGTGCATTTTCAGTTTCCGCCGTGGATCCGCCGTGACGCCCGAGGCCGCGCGCATGTGGCCGATTGCGCGCAGCGCATGCAAGAGCACCTGATATCCGTGGAATTCCGCCATCGCAGTTGGTTCGACAGCCCGGCGGCCATCGCCGACACGCTGGCGTTTGAACGCGATCTGGGCGTGGTGCATACCGTGGTCGATGCGCCGCAGGGCTTTGACAACACGGTGCCCGCGGTGTGGGAAAGCACGCATCCCGACCTGACTTTGCTGCGCCTGCATGGCCGCAATGCGGCTGCGTGGAATGCGTCCGGCCCCGCTTCGTCCAGCCGCTTTCAATACGAATACACGGAGCAGGAACTGGCGGAACTGGCCGAGCGCTTCTCGCGCCTGGCCGCGCAAAGCGCCCGGGCGCATGCGGTGTTCAATACCAACTTCGAAGACCAGGGCATGCGCAACGCCGCGGCCTTTGCCACCGCGCTGTTGCCTTTCTGATGGCCAACCGACCGCCTGCCTGATGGCCTTTCTGATAGGCCTGCCTGACCCGGCGCGTCAGGCGGCGACAGGCTTGCGCGCCACTTCGGCCAGGCTTTCCAGCAGCACTTCAAACTTGCGCGCGATGTCGTGCTCGGGCACACAGGCGTAGCCCAACAGCAGGCCCGGCCGCCGCCCCTCTGCGTTGACGTAATAGCGCGACAGCGCGCGCGTCAGCACGCCCTTGCCGCGCGCCACGTCCACCACGCGCAGGTCGTCCATGTCCGGCGGCAAGGTCAGCACCAGATGCAGGCCCGCCATGCTGGCGTCGCGATGCAGCCAGTCGGGGCCAAGGCGGCGTTCAATCAGGTTGACCAGCATCGCACGGCGCCTGCCGTACAGCATGCGCATGCGACGAATGTGCGCGGCGTAATGCCCTTCCGAGATGAACGTGGCCAGCGCCGCGTGCGTCATCAGGTGGCCTTCGCGGTAGAGCTCGGCGTGCGCCGCCTGGAATGCGGCGGTCAAGGGCTTGGGCAAGACCAGGTAGCCCACGCGCAGGCCCGGGTACAGCGTCTTGCTGAACGTGCCCATGTAGATGACCGGCGCGTCGGGTTCCAGCCCCAGCAGCGAGGCAATGGGCCGGCCCGAGAATCGGAATTCGCTGTCGTAATCGTCTTCGATGATCCAACTGCCGCTTTGCCGAGCAACCGCCAGCAACTGGCGGCGGCGCGTCAGGGACATCACCGGCCCCAGCGGATACTGGTGCGACGGCGTGACGAATATGAAGCGTGGCGGCGTGCCGCCCGGTTCGGGCAGGCGCATGCCCTCTTCGTCCACCGGCAGGTGCACCGTGTGCAGCCCGTTGGCCTGCAGGATGGTGCGGGCGCCCCAGTAGCCGGGGTCTTCGACCCAGGCCGTTTCGCCCGCTTCGCCCAGGATGCGGGTGGTCAGGTCGATGGCCTGGTGCGAGCCTTCGGTGATGATGATCTGGTCCGGGTCGCAGTCGATGGATCGCGTCAATGCCAGATGCTGGGCCAGCGCTTCACGCAGCGCCGGCAGGCCGCCGCCGTAGGCGTAGGTCAGCAGATCGGGCGACGGGTTGCGCCACAGGCTGCTGACGATGCGGCCAAACTTCTTGTGCGGGAATTCCGTCAGGTCGGGCACGCCGGGCATGAAGGCGCCCCATTGGTAGGGCGAGGCCGACACGCCGTCCACAATGGCCGCGCCACGCGCCGACAGCGCGGCGCCCGCTTGGGCCTGGGCAGGGTGACGCAGGCGACGGCCGCTGGCCAGGTAGGAATCGGGCACCGAGGCGTTGACGAAGGTGCCGTTGCCCTGCCGGCTGCGCGTATAGCCTTCGGCCAGCAGTTGGCTATAGACGTGAACCACCGTGTTGCGGGCGATGCCGAGCTCGGTAGCCAGGTCGCGGGAAGCGGGCAAACGCGAGTCCGCCGCAATGGCGCCGTCCAGGATCGCTTCGCGTATGCCGCGATACAGCCGCTTGTTCATGGGCTCGCTGGAGGCCTCGGCCAGGCGCAGCAGCAGCAAGTCACCTACAATGGACCGCAATTGGTTCTACCTGTTTTATCAAAGTGGTTCCCACAAGTGGGGCCATCGTAGCATTAAATAAGGTTTTTCCCGCCCACCCTGTTCATCGAGGCTGAGATGAAGAATCAAGACCTGAATACCCGCCGTTCCCTGGCCACGCCGCGCGGCGTTGGCGTCATGTGCGACTTCTACGCGGTGCGCGCCGAGAACGCCACCCTGTGGGATGCCAACGGCAAGGAATACATCGATTTCGCCGGCGGCATCGCCGTGTTGAACACGGGCCACCTGCACCCCAAGGTCAAGGCCGCCGTCGCTGCGCAGTTGGACAACTTCACGCACACGGCCTACCAGATCGTTCCTTACGAAAGCTACATCTCGCTGGCCGAACGCATCAACCGCCTGGCCCCCATCGACGGCCTGAAGAAGACTGCCTTCTTCACCACCGGCGTCGAAGCCGTTGAAAACGCCATCAAGATCGCGCGTTCGTCGACCGGCCGTTCGGGCGTCATCGCGTTTTCGGGCTCGTTCCACGGCCGCACCATGCTGGGCATGGCGCTGACCGGCAAGGTCGCCCCGTACAAGCTGTCGTTCGGCCCGATGCCCGGCGACATCTATCACGTGCCGTTCCCCAACGCCACGCAAGCCATCAGCGTGGCCGATTCGCTCAAGGCGCTGGACCTGCTGTTCAAGTGCGACATCGACCCCAAGCGCGTCGCCGCCATCATCATTGAACCGGTGCAAGGCGAAGGCGGTTTCAACATCACCCCGCCCGAACTGATGACCGCGCTGCGCAAGATCTGCGACGAGCACGGCATCCTGCTGATCGCCGACGAAGTGCAAACCGGCTTTGGCCGTACCGGCAAGCTGTACGCCATGGAACACCACTCGGTGCAGGCTGACCTGATCACCATGGCCAAGAGCCTGGGCGGCGGCTTCCCGATTTCGGGCGTGGGCGGCCGCGCCGACGTCATGGACGGCCCGGCGGCTGGCGGCCTGGGCGGCACCTACGCCGGCAACCCGCTGGCCGTTGCCGCGGCCCACGCCGTGCTGGACGTGATTGCCGAAGAAAAGCTGTGCGATCGCGCCAACGTGCTGGGCGAGAAGCTGCGCGCCCACCTGGAAGGCCTGCGCGCCAAGGTGCCGGGCATTGCCGATGTGCGCGGCCTGGGCTCGATGGTGGCGCTGGAACTGAACGACGCCAGCGGCAAGCCGGACGCCGAAGCCGTCAAGCGCGTGCAAGCGCGCGCGCTGGAACAAGGGCTTATCCTGTTGAGCTGCGGCGTTTACGGCAACGTGCTGCGTTTCCTGTACCCGCTGACCATCCCCGACGCGCAGTTCGACCGCGCGCTGGCGATTTTGTCCGACGCACTGGCAGCGTAAGGTTCACGGCCTGAACCCTTTATTCAGGGGGCCACAGGCACGGTAATTGCGGGCGTCGCGGATCTTTCCGCCGCGCCCGCTAGTGCTTGTTGGCCCCACTGAATCCCCATCAAGGAGACTTCAATAATGACCGCATTGACTCATCCCCTGTCGCGCCCGGATCTGCTGCGCGACGCCTGCTACATCGACGGAAAGTGGGTCGGCGCCGGCAACGGCGCGTCGATCCCGGTGGACAACCCCTCCACCGGCAAGACCATCGTGTCGGTGCCCAAGCTGGGCCGCAAGGAAACCGAGCAGGCCATCGCCAGCGCGCAAGCCGCGCTGCCCGCCTGGAGCGCCAAGACCGGCAAGGAACGCGCCGCGATCCTGCTGAAGTGGTCGCAACTGATGATGCAGAACCAGCAAGACCTGGCCGCCATCATGACGTCCGAACAGGGCAAGCCCGTGACCGAAGCCGCGGGCGAAATCGCCTACGCCGCCTCGTTCCTGGAGTGGTTCGCCGAAGAAGCCAAGCGCATCGACGGCGACGTGCTGCAAAGCCCGAAGGCCGGCCAGCGCCTCCTGGCGTTGAAGCAGCCCATCGGCGTTACCGCCGCCATCACGCCGTGGAACTTCCCGGCTGCCATGATCACCCGCAAGGTCGGCCCGGCGCTGGCCGCCGGCTGCACCATGGTGGTCAAGCCCGCCCAGCAGACCCCGCTGACCGCGCTGGCGCTGGCCGTGCTGGCCGAAGAAGCCGGCGTGCCCGCGGGCGTGTTCCACGTCATCACGGGCAGCTCGCGCGATATCGGCGCCGCCCTGTGCGAAAGCGATGTCGTGCGCAAGCTGAGCTTCACCGGCTCCACCGAAGTGGGCCGCACGCTGATGGAGCAATGCGCCCCCACCATCAAGAAGCTGTCGCTGGAACTGGGCGGCAACGCGCCGTTCATCGTGTTCGACGACGCCGACCTGGACCGCGCCGTTGACGGCATCCTGGCCTCCAAGTACCGCAACGCCGGCCAGACCTGCGTGTGCGCCAACCGCATCTACGTGCAAGCCGGCGTGTACGAGGAAATCGCCAAGCGCCTGGTCGCCAAGGTCGAAGCCATGAAGGTCGGCGACGGCTTTGCCGACGGCGTGACGCAAGGTCCGCTGATCGACAAGAACGCCATTGAAAAGGTGCAGGAGCACATCGCTGACGCCACCTCGCACGGCGCCAAGGTTATTGCCGGCGGCAAGCCGCATGCGCTGGGCGGCACGTTCTTTGAACCCACCGTGGTGCGCGACGTGACGCAGTCGATGCGCTTTGCCACCGAAGAAACCTTCGGCCCGGTGGCCCCGCTGTTCCGCTTCGACACCGAAGAAGAAGTCATCGGCATGGCCAACGACACCATCTTCGGTCTGGCCGCCTACTTCTTCACCCGCGATTACGCCCGCATCTGGCGCGTGTCCGAAGCATTGGAGTACGGCATTGTCGGCATCAACACCGGCCTGATCTCCAACGAAGTCGGCCCGTTCGGCGGCGTCAAGCAGTCGGGCCTGGGCCGTGAAGGCTCGAAGTACGGCATCGAGGAATACCTCGAAATCAAGTACCTGTGCGTGGACCTGGGCGCCTGAGCCCGAAGCGGTGGGGGGCG
>NZ_JBHFIZ010000029.1:2341-69298 GCF_057334535.1 Achromobacter colocynthidis | reverse complement strand
GTGCGCGGCGCTCGCCGCGCACCGGGGATAAGCGGTTTTCAACGCCGCTTATCCCCAACAACTGTGGACAACCCGGCCGATAAGTCCTGCATAGCCCGGAAAAGTCCTTTCAATCCAGTCACTTGCGAAGCGCGATCAAATGCCGCCCAGGCGTGATAGATTTGCGCGTTCCCTGGATGGATCCCTATGAGCAAAACCTTCTCCCTTGAGGACACCCGCAAGCTGGCCGCCGTGCTGGCCGAAACGGCCCTGGCCGAGGTCATGCCGCGCTTTCGCAACCTGCCCGACGGCTCGGTGCGAGGCAAGAGCTCGCCGCGTGACCTGGTGACCGACGCGGACGAAGCGGCCGAACGCATGATCGGCGCTCGCCTGGCCAAGCTGCATCCCGGCGCCGTGCTCATCGGTGAAGAAGCCTCCGCGCGCAACCCCGCGCTGCTGAACATGCTGGTCGACGCCGACCTGGCCTTTCTGATCGACCCCATCGACGGCACCCGCAACTACGTGGCGGGCCTGCCCTTGTTCGGCATGATGATCGCGGCCTGTCACCGTGGCGACGTGATCGCCGGCGTGATCTACGACCCCGTCAACCGCGACAGCGCACTGGCCGTGCGCGGCGAAGGCGCCTGGATGGAATACGACAACGGCCGCCGCGTGCCGCTGACCGTGGCCGCCCCCGCGCCGCTGGAAGACATGGACGGGCTGATCTCCACGGGCGCCCTGCCCGAGCCCCTGCGCACCACCGTCAACAGCCACCTGTCGCGCCTGGCCAGCACCGCGTCGTTGCGCTGCGCCGCGCACGAATACCGCATGTTGGCAGCCGGGCATTGCCACATTGCGCTGTACAACCAACTGACCGCCTGGGACCACGCCGCCGGCTGGCTGCTGCACCGCGAAGCCGGCGGCTACGCGGCGCGCTTCGATGGCTCACCCTACAAGCCCACGCATCGCACGGGCGGCTTGTTGTATGCGCCAGACGCCGGCAGCTGGCATGCCGCGCGTAAAGCGTTGTTGGGCGAGGGGCTGGAAGGGGCGGAGGGCTGAAAAACCCGGGTATTCCCTAGGGATTTATCCACAGTTCCTGTGGACAACCCTATGGAAAGGTCTGTAACGGCGCGAAAAATCCCTGACAGGGCAAGCACTTGCTTAAACCGGTCAAAACCCGGCCGGTTACACCTTGGCTTACAGCGCGTCCAACGCCAGCGCGCAAGGCTGTTCCACCTTCAGGGTCAAAAGATTGTCGGCCCGCGTGCGGCCCAGGTTGATGGCGGCGATGGGCATGCCGTTGCGCGAGGCCGCCGTCACGAAGCGGTAGCCCGAATACACCATTAGCGACGAGCCCACCACCAGCACCGCGTCGGCGCTCATCAGCCCGGCATTGGCGCGATCGACGCGGTCACGCGGGACGGTTTCGCCGAAGAAGACCACATCGGGTTTGACGATACCGCCGCAGCGCGGGCACGGCGGCACAATGAATTGCGAGAAATCCTGGCCGTCCAGGTCGGCGTCGCCGTCCGGCGCATCGGTGGCGTCCAGCAAGGCCCATGCGGGGTTGCTGTGTTGCAGCCGGTCTTGCCAGTCGTGGCGGCCGCCCCGCCAGTCGCATTGCATGCAGCGCACTTCGTCCAGCCGGCCATGCAGGTCCACCACATCGCGGCTGCCGGCGGCGGCATGCAGGCCATCCACGTTTTGCGTGACCAGCACGCTGAGGCGGCCGCGCGATTCCAGACGCGCCAGCGCACGGTGCGAATCGTTGGGCTTGACCTGGCCAAAGCGGCGCCAGCCCACCATGCTGCGCGCCCAGTAACGGGCGCGCGCCAGTTCCGTACCCATGAAGGTTTGCAGGGTCATGGGCGGCGAACGTTTCCATTCGCCTTCCGTGTCGCGATAGTCCGGGATGCCGGAATCGGTGCTGACGCCCGCCCCCGTCAACACGAACAGCCGCGGGTGGCGGTCGACAAAGCCGCGCAACGCGGCCAGATCCGAAACTTGCGTGTCCATCCTGGCTCCTATCCGTGGCCGCCCTAGCCGGTCGCCCTAGCCCGCTGCAATCAGCCGCCCAAGCCGCAGTCGGGCATGTCGCTGACCAGGCTGGCCTGCGTGACGTTGCTGCCCGGGGGCACGCTGCGTGTCAGCCAGACGTTGCCGCCAATGGTCGACCCCTTGCCGATCGTGACGCGGCCCAGGATCGTGGCGCCCGCGTAGATCACCACGTCGTCTTCGATCAACGGATGGCGCGGCAAGCCCTTTTTAAGCTCGCCGTTTTCGCCGGGCGGGAAGCGCTTGGCGCCCAGCGTCACCATTTGGTAGAGCCGCACGCGGTCGCCGATGATGGCCGTTTCGCCGATGACGACACCGGTGCCGTGGTCGATGAAAAAGCTGCGGCCGATGGTGGCGCCGGGGTGGATGTCGATGCCGGTGTCGGCATGCGCGATCTCGGCCACGATACGGGCCAGCATCGGCACATTCAGCCGATACAGCACGTTGGCCAGGCGGTGATGGATCATCGCCGCCACGCCGGGATAGCACAGCAGCACTTCGTCCACGCTGTGCGCGGCCGGGTCGCCCTGGTAGGCGGCGGTCACGTCCAGGTCCAGCGCGGCGCGCACGCGCGGCAGCTCGGCGCCGAACTGGCGCACGATCTCGATGGCGCGCCGCTGGGTCTCAGCCGGGTCGACGTGTTCATTGCGGCCCACGTATTGCAGTTCAAGACAGACCTGATGCAACAGGGCGTCCAGCGCCGCGCCGATGGTGTGGCCCACATAGAAGTCTTCGACTTCTTCGCGCAGATCGATGGGGCCCAGCCGCATCGGGAACAAGGCGCCACAGAGGTCCTTGATGATCTGGCGCAGGCTTTCCTGGGACGGGAATTCACGCAGGCCCGCGTCTTCACGCAGGCGGCCACGCGGGCCGCGCCAGGCGACGCGCGCTTCGCGCAAGCCGGACACGATGCTGTCCAGGTTCCAGTGGGCGGGCGGAAGGTGGGTGGGCCCGTTCATTGGGACTGCCCCTGGCGGTTGCGGGGGAGCCCGGGCTGGGAATGGGTTTCAAACATGGAAGTGCCTCGCTGACGGTGCTACGCAATAGTCCCGTCAACTGTAACCGCTAGCGCCCCTTTTCCGGAAAGCCTCCGATACGGCATCGGGGTTATGCGGCGGCCTGGCTGGGCTCGTCCGGGGCGTAGCCCAGCGGATTGCCTTGCTGCCAGCGCCAGCCGTCGGCGCACATGGCGGCCACATCGTAGGTGCTGCGCCAGCCCAGCAAAGACTCGGCAAGCGTAGGGTCGGCCCAGGTGCGCGCCACGTCTCCGGGGCGTCGCGGCAGGGTCTGCAAGGGAATCCGGCAGCCGCTGGCCTGTTCAAACGCGCGCACCAGCTCCAGCACGCTGGTGCCCCGGCCCGTGCCCAAGTTGACGGCAATAAACCCGGGGTGGTCCACGCAATACGCCAGCGCCCGCACATGGCCCTGCGCCAGATCCATCACATGCAGATAGTCGCGCACGCCCGTGCCGTCGGCGGTGTCGTAGTCGTTGCCGAACACCCGCAGGAAGGGCTGGCGGCCCACCGCCACCTGGGTGATGAAGGGGAAAAGGTTGTTGGGCAGGTCGCGCGGACTCTCGCCGATCTGCCCGCTGGGATGCGCGCCGATGGGGTTGAAGTAGCGCAGCGTGACGGCGCTGAAGGCGGGGTTGGCCGTGCAGACGTCGCGCAGCATCTCTTCCACCATCAGCTTGGTGCGCCCGTAGGGGTTGGCCGGCGCCAACGGATGCGCCTCGGTAAAGGGCAGGTACTGGGGCTCGCCATACACGGTGGCCGACGAGCTGAACACCAGCCGCGTGACGCCCGCCTGGCGCATGGCCTGCAGCAGCACCATCGAACCCGCGACGTTGTTGTCGTAGTACTTGAGCGGGTCCGCCACCGATTCCCCAACCGCCTTGCAGCCGGCCAGATGCAGCACGGCCCGCACCGGCTGGCCGCGTGCCGCCGCGTCCGACAGCACGCTTTCGATCAGGCCCGGCGTGCGGATATCCCCTTCGATCAGGGGTATCGGCACGCCGCACAAGCGCTCGACGCGGCGCACGGCCTCGCGGCTGCCGTTGCTGAAGTTGTCCAGCACCAGCGGCCGCTGGCCGGCCGCCAGCATCGCAATCAAGGTATGCGTGCCGATATAGCCGGCCCCGCCCGTGACCAGCACGTGCAGGGCCGGGGCCTGCATGTCCGGGGCCCGCATGCGCACATCAGGCATGTCTGCGTCTGGCATCCCCGCCCCCGTCACAGGTGCGCCGCCACGCCCGGCACCCACGCATGCCGGGGACGCGGCGCCTGCGCGTGGCCACGGTAGCGATCGATCCAGTACGAGGTGGACGCATCGTGACCCCAATCGACCACGCCGGCCGACACCGGCACCGCCAGTTCGCGCTCGATGCCCGAGGCCAGCCGCTTGCCCAGTTCCACGCCCCATTGATCGAAGGGGTTGATGCCCCACACCACGCTCTGCACGAACACCTTGTGCTCATACAGCGCCAGCAGCGCGCCCAGGCCGCGCGGGTCCAGTTGGCGCAGCACGACCAGGGTGGACGGCCGACCGCCCGGATGCACCATGTGCTGCGCCAGGCTCAGGGCGCGTTCCTGGTCGTCGATATGCGCCACGTCCTGCAAGGCTTCTTCCAGGCTCTTGCCGCGCAGCAGCGCCTGGCGCTGCGCCAGGCAGTTGGCCAGCAGCAGGCGGTGCGCGTCCGGGCTGTCCGCATGGCCTTGCAGGCTGGCGATGAAATCAACCGGCGCGCCGTTCTCACTTTGGTGCAGCCATTGGAAGAACGTGTGCTGGCCATCGGTGCCCGGCATGCCCCAAATGATGGGCGCGGTGGGCACGCCGACCGCCGTGCCGTCGCCCGCCACCCGCTTGCCCAGCGACTCCATTTCCAACTGCTGTAGATAGGTCACCAGGTGCAGCAGGCGCGCGCTATAGGCGGCGATGTTCAAGGAGTTGTGGCCCAGCACGCTGCAATTGACCAGGCCGGCCAAGGCCAGTTGGATCGGTGCGTTCGCGGCGAACGGCGCTTGCTGGAAATGCTGGTCCATGGCTTCGGCGCCCGCCCGCATGCCGATCAGCACGTCGGCGCCCACGGTCAGCGCGATGGACAGGCCGGCTACCGACCAGACGGAATAGCGTCCGCCCACCCAGTCGCACATCTTGAACGTGTGGCTGGCCGGCACGCCCAGGGCGCGCGCGGCCGACACGTTGGCCGTGACCGCCGCCAGGTGCTCGGACACATCGGCCACCCCGCCCTGCTTGAGCCACGCCATCGCCGCGCGCGCGTTGTGCAGGGTTTCGGAGGTGGTGAAGGACTTGGACGAAATCACCACCAGGCAGCGGCGCGGGTCCAGGCCGGCCACGGCGTCATGGAAGGCGTGGCCGTCGATGTTGGACACGAAGCGGATCTGGCGGCGCTGCGACGGGCCGCCGAACGCCTGGACCGCCAGGCGCGGCCCCCAGTCGCTGCCGCCGATGCCGATGTGCAGCACCGTTGAAAAATCCGCCGTCTGGTCCAGCTTGCGCACGAAGTCGGTCATGCGCGAATACTCGCAGACCGAATCCGCGTCCAGGCCGTCCGGCTGCTCGCGGGTACGCCCCGCCCGCAGCGCGGTGTGCCAGGCGGGCCGGCCTTCCGTCCAGTTGACGGGGTCGCCCGCGAACAGCGCGTGGCGGGCATCCGCCAGCCCACGCGCCTGCAGCAGATTCAATGCCGCCGCTTCCAGCGCGGGTGACTGGCGCTGCATGGTCAGGTCCACGCACAAGCCTGCGGCCTCGATCACTTTAAGCGTGTTGGCGTCCAGCTCGGCGGCCTCGGCGGCCTGCGCGAACGCCTGCCACTCAGGGCTTTGCGCCAGGCCGGAATTCGCCCTTAACGCCTCAATCGCATAATTGGCCTTTCCCATCGCGTGATGCTCCTTAGAACGGTAAACGAACATGAGGTGCAATGCGCCGGAACGCGTTGCGGAAATCCTCCTCGATACGGGCCAATGCGGCCACGGTGTCTCCTTCAAAACGCATCACCACCGTTGGCGTGGTGTTTGATGGACGCGCCAGGCCGAAGCCGTCGACGTAGTCCACCCGCACACCGTCCAGATCGTTGATGGACACCGCGCGGGGGAATTCCCCTTGTTGGCGCAGCGCCTCCACCAGTTCGAACTGTTCGCCTTCGGCGGTGTCCAGCTTGATTTCGGGGGTAGCGCAAGACTGCGGCAGGCTTTCCAGCAGGCCCGACGGGTCCGGCGCCGCCGACAGGATCTCCAGCAGCCGGGCAGCGGCGTAGATGCCATCGTCAAAGCCGTACCAGCGCTCTTTGAAAAACATGTGGCCGCTCATCTCTCCAGCAAGTAGCGCTCCCGACTCGCGCATCTTGGCCTTGATCAGGGAATGCCCGGTCTTGCACATGGTGGGTTTGCCGCCGGCCTCGAAGATGGCGCGGGCCACGTGGCGACTGCATTTCACGTCGTAGAGCACTTCGGCGCCGGGGTTGCGCGCCAGCACGTCGCGGGCGAACAAAATCAGTTGCCGATCAGGCCAGATGATCTGTCCCGATTTCGACACCACGCCCAGGCGATCGCCGTCGCCATCGAAGGCCAGGCCGACCTCGCAGTCGGAATAGCGCAGGCAATAGATCAGGTCCTGAAGGTTTTGCGGGTCGGCCGGATCGGGGTGGTGGCCGGGGAAAGTCCCGTCTACCTCGCAGAACAGCTCGGTCACATCGCAGCCCAGGGCGCGAAACAAGGCCGGCGCCACCGCGCCCGCCACGCCGTTGCCGCAATCGATGGCGATCTTCATGGGACGCGCCATGCGGATGTCGCCCACCAGGCGCGCGGCATAGCAGGGTTGGATCTGCATCTGCGTGCGCCCGCCCGACACGCTGGCCGATTCGATCGGCAAGCGCATCGCATCGCGCAGGGCCGTGATGCCCTCGCCATACAGCGACGCGCCGTCCAGCACGATCTTGAAGCCGTTGTGCGACGGCGGGTTGTGGCTGCCCGTGACCGCGATGCCCGCCCCCGTGTCCATCAGGCGCGTGGCGAAATACACCATCGGCGTGGTCGCCATGCCGATGTCGATCACATGCATGCCCGCCGAACGCAGCCCCGCCTGCAAGGCCGCCGCCAGTTCCACGCTGCTCAGCCGGCCGTCGCGCCCCACCACCATCGAACGCGCCCCCTGCGCGTGTGCCTGGGTGCCCGCCGCCATGCCCAGGCTGTGGGCAAAGCGTGCGTCAATCTCGTCCGGTACCGTTCCTCTTATGTCGTAAGCCTTGAAAACCGCATCCAGAATTTGCGGGGTATCCCAGCCAAAAGTTCCGTGCATGCCAGTTTCTCCGGGTGGCGTTACTTGGGACCGTTCTGTTTGAAATCGCCGTAATACGCCGCACGGGAGTATCGATAATTCCCATACTTGGACCGGAAGCCGAAGCGTTCCGGCATGAGCTTGAGGCCGTTGAACAGCACGCCGTCCACGGGTGCACCGGCCTGGATCAGGCGCTTGGCCGTTTCACGGATTTCGCCGACCGTGTTCATGCCCGAGCGCACCACCACCATGACGGCGGCGGCATGCGTGCCCACCACCGCCGCGTCGGGCGAGGACAGCACGGGCGCGGTGTCCAGGATCACCATGTCGTATTGCGAGGACAGCTCGCGCAGGGTCGCGCCGAACACGGGCGATGCCAGCAGTTCCGACGGGTCGAAGGTGACCGCGCCGGTGGCGATGAAGTCCACGCCTTCGGACACGCTGTGCTTTCTGACGCGCGTCAGCGGGATCGTGCCCGACAGCACTTCGAACAGGCCGTCTTCCTTGGGCACGCCGAAATAGCGGTTCAACTGGCCCTTGCGGAAATCAGCGTCGATCAGCAGCACGCGCTTGCCCACGCCGCCCTGGATGAAAGCGAAGTTGGCCGACAGGAACGACTTGCCCACGCCCGCCACCGGGCCGGTGAACATCACCATGTTGTTGGCCGACTGACGCAGCGACGCTTGCAGCACGTTGCGGAACGATCGCAGGCTTTCGATGGGGGGTGAATTGCCCTGGCTTTGCGCCAACAACGCGGGCACCGTGGCGTTCTTGCGCCGACTGCGGCGCCACAGCTTGTCTTGCATGTCGCTGTACGGAATGGCCGCCAGCACCGGCAGGCCCGTGTAGCGTTCCACATCATCCGGCTCGGACAGGCCGCCGAACAGCGCATTGCGCACAAACGCGCACAGCATGCCGAAGATCAGGCCGATGACCGTGGCCACGCCGATGATGATCGCGGCCTTCGGGCGCACGGGGCGGTCCGGCTGCACCGCGGCGTCCAGGATGCGCACGTTGCCCACCTTGCCGGCGCGGATCAGGCGCAGTTGCTGCGCGTTGTTCAAGAGGCCCGTGTACAGCTCGGTGTTGACCCGCACATCGCGCACCAGGCGCACCACGTCCTGCTCCAGGTCCGGCAACTGCTTGATGTTGTTGCCGATGCGGTTGACGTCGCTGGTCAGCGA
Organism: Achromobacter colocynthidis; assembly: GCF_057334535.1. Classification (NCBI taxonomy): domain Bacteria; kingdom Pseudomonadati; phylum Pseudomonadota; class Betaproteobacteria; order Burkholderiales; family Alcaligenaceae; genus Achromobacter; species Achromobacter colocynthidis. The sequence goes on along the minus strand of NZ_JBHFIZ010000029.1, from coordinate 60,782 downwards.
AGCGATCTGGCGGTCGATCGACACGATGCTGGGGTGGCTCGGCGAAAAGCGCGTGATCAGTTCCTGACGCTTGGCGCGCAGGTCCATCACGCGTGTTTGCGCGTCAACCGACTGGCCCAGGATCAGCTTGGCCTCTTCGCTCAGGTCGATGGTGCCGCGCTTGTTGCGCAAGGCGTTGTACTTGGTTTCGGCCGCGTCCAATTCGCTCTTCAGCAACGGCAATTGCTGTTCCAAAAAGCCCAGCGACTTCTCTGCCTGCGCCGCCTTGCGGTTCACGTTCTGCTGCACGTATTCCTGGCCGATCTGGTTCAGCACGGCGGTGGTCAGCGCCGGGTCGTTGCCTTCCAGCGTGACGCCGATCACGCCCGACGCGCGGCCCCGCTCGAAGATGCCCATGTGCGACTGCACGTTTTCAATCGCCGCCAGGCGCGAGCTGCGCGAGATGGTGAACTGCGTGCCGGGCCGGCCCGTCAGCGCGTCGATATGCACGTCCATCACGCCACCGCCCGGCAGGCGGAATTGTTCGGGCTTGCCCACCGCGCCGCTGAACGTGGCGCCCGTGAACTTGTCGGTCACCGTGTAGCGCCCTTCGCCTTGCGTGGTCACGATGAACGGCTTGCCCAGCCATTCGTTGGGCACGTCCAGGTGCGAGATCGCGATCGTCTCGCCGCCCCAGGCGTAGCCGCCGCGTGGCAGGCTGGAGGGATACGGCAAGGCTTCGTAGCGCTGGGCCAGCCATTCACCGATCACGGGGAAGTAGCGCGGCTTGGCGTGGATGTACAGCAAGAACTTGTCGACCGCGGGCCCCACCACCATGCGCGAACGCAGCACTTCCATTTCGCCCGAGGTCTCTGCCTTGGTGTCGAACATGGACGACACATCGCCCAACAGGCTGCGCGCCTGTCCATTGGGGGCTTCTTCTTCAACCTGCACGATGATGTCGGCCGAATACACCGATGGGGTCACCATCACGTAGGCCAGCGCGCCCAGGAAGGCGAGCAGCGTGATCGCAATGATCATCCACCGGTTGCTGATGATGGCATCCACGTGCGAGGACAACGGGGTTTCCTGCTGGCGAGCCGGGACGTTCGGCTCGAATGATTCGATGGGCAACGACATGCAGCTCTCCAGACGTGGGCGCCGCGGCGGATGCGGCGCCCCCAAAAGGCGTTGTTTTAGGGCCCGTTGGCCCTGAAAGGCGGATTAATCGATCGACTTCACGGTCTGCACCGTTTGCGCGCTCGGGAACAGGTTGCTGATGAAGCGGTTCCACCGCACCAGCGAAGCCGTATCCACGAATACGACGTCTTTGGGGTCCAGCTCAAACTTCGATCCCACTGCCAAAGCCTGCGGCGACTTGGCGTTCAGGTGGAACACCTCGGGCGTCGCTTGCTCGGTACTCCGCACCACAAACACTTGCGACGCATCGGCCGTCAACTGATTGGGGCCTCCCGCCAAGCCCAACGCCTCGGTCAACGACATGCGTCCATCGCGCATCACGACCGTGGTGGGCAGGAACACTTCGCCCATCACAAAGACCTTGCTGTCATCGCGCGGCGTCACACGCACGATGTCGCCCGACCTCAGCATCACTTGATTCAAGTCCTGACCGCGTTCAACCAGCGCGGGCAAGTTCACACGGGTGCGGCGGCCATCGCGAATGACATAGACGGCGCTGCGGTCGGCGGTGGGCAGCAAGCCACCCGCGCGGTTGACCGCTTCGAGCAAAGTCATCGGAATGTCGTTGATGGCAACCGTGCCCGGGAACTTGACCTCGCCTTCCACGTAGACGCGCTTGCTTCGATAGCCCAGCACGCGTACCGTGATCTGCGGATCCTGGATGTACTTGCCGGAACTATTCACTATGAGATTGCGCGCCTGCAGTTCCGTCAACCCCGCCACTTTCAGCAATCCCGTATAGGGAAATTGGATATATCCAGTGGATGAGACGGTATACCCCGGTATGCCCGAGGCGGTATCCCCCATGACTAGTTCGGTCACCCCAGTCCCGATTGCGTAGGTTTGCGTCGGAAGGACGAGCTCGGGGTGATCCCACACCACGATGGAAAGAATGTCGCCCGGCCCGATGCGGTAGGGCTCGGGGCTTCCCACCAGCTTTTCGACTCCGTCGTTGTTGATCAACGCCTGGCGGTTGCGCAGGTCGTCGACGACCAGCGAGGGGGTGATTTCCTTGATCGTCGCCACGGAATTCGGATCCAGGGGATCAACGAGGTGGTCGGCTTTAAAGGTCATACCGGGGGAAAAGGCGCAAGCGCCCAGCGAGGACACGAGCGCGATAGCGGCGATGGCTCGGCTCAACGTTCCGATAAATGTCGTCATGGCAAATCCACTGTGAATGACTTCGTTGCTTGGAATGGAGCCCGATGCGTAACGGGTTGCGACATTCCACTCTCTTTTCGAAGTCCCGCACATTCGACGGATGCCCTAAGCCTTCTCCTACATCGTTTGGAGGTTTCGGGTAAGCCTCGCACTCAATAAGATTTCGTCGGTAGCCACATGTTTTGCGGCAGTGCATCGTTTTTTCTTTTCGCCGCGGAAAACGCCCCACGAACAGGAGTGCGCGATGGACCCGTCCCAATCGGACACATCGGCAAGATTCAGCGGAGCAAGCTATCTGTACCGCCTGCTCGACGCCGCGATCGTCATCACCTGCGGCCTGACTGCCACCGGCTTGAAATTCTCGGACGATGCATTGGCGGAGCCTCCGCAGATTCATCTGTTCCTGATCTATTTGTGCGGCCTGGGCGTGATTGCCCTGTTCCCGGCATTTCGCCTGTACGTGTCATGGCGCGGCCGGCTGCTGACGGATCTGGTGGTGCGCAGCCTGGCCGCGTGGGCGACCGTGTTCGCGCTGGGCATCCTTGTCAGTTTTCTCATGCATCAGACCGCCGCGATATCGCGCATGTGGGCGGGTACCTGGTTTGGGATGACCGCCCTGACGCTGGCGGGTGTACGCATCGCGGTCTACGCCGCGCTGGGCGCCGCGCGCGATCGCGGCCTGAACAAGAAGCATGTGTTGCTGGTGGGCTTCGGCGCGCTGGGGCATGACCTGTGGCGCCGAGTCGAACGCTATCGCGGCGCGGGCTATGAAGTGGCCGGCATATACGCCGAGCCGCACGAAAGCCTGCCGCCGCAAGTCCGCCGCCTGCACGAGCTCGACAACCTGCACACCTTCGTGCGCGAAAACAATGTGCGCGAGATCTGGATCGTCCTTCCGATGGAGGCGGGCCAGGAATTGCGCGAAGTGCTGTATCACCTGCGCAACGACCTGGTGGATATCCGCTGGATTCCGGATGTGATGTCGATCCAGTTGCTGGGCCATCGCATCGGTGAATTCCTGGGCCTGCCCGCCATCCAGCTCAACAGCCTGCCGGCCGCCGGCGTGCGCGGCTGGGCCAAGGAAGTGTTTGACCGCAGCTTCGCGTTCTTCGCCTTGATCGGCCTGGCGCCCCTGATGCTGTCCATTGCGCTGGCCATCAAGCTGACTTCGCGCGGGCCGGTGTTCTTTACGCAGCCCCGGCTGGGCGTGGACGGCAAGGTGTTCCACGTCTACAAGTTCCGCACCATGACCGTGCACCAGGAACGGGGCACGGTGACGCAAGCCACGCGTAACGATTCCCGCATTACCCGTATCGGTGGCTTTCTGCGGCGCACCAGCCTGGACGAGCTGCCGCAGTTCCTGAATGTGCTGATGGGCGACATGTCGGTGGTGGGCCCACGTCCGCACGCGCTGGAGCACAACGAAATGTACAAGGACCTGGTGCAGCGCTACATGATGCGCCACCGCGTCAAGCCGGGCATCACCGGCTGGGCGCAGGTCAATGGCTTTCGCGGGCAGACGGACACGCTGCGCAAGATGAGCGATCGCGTCGAGCACGACATCTACTACATCCAGCATTGGACGTTTCGGATGGACCTCTTGATCATCGCCCGCACGGCCGTGTCGGGATGGACGGGCCGCAATGTCTACTAGCCCCTTGGGATGGCCCGCCGCGCGCACGGGGCCCGCTTCGGGGGCCCCCCCCGCACCCAGCGTCACACCGGAAGGTGTATTGCCGCCCGCGGACTTCCGCCACGCCGTGCAGATGCTGCCGCTCGTTTCCATCGCCCTGTTGCTGCGCGATGCCGGCGGCCGCTACCTGACCGGGCTGCGCACCAACCCGCCCGCGCGCGGCGCCTGGTTTGTGCCGGGCGGCCGCATCCGCAAGAACGAGCCCCTGCGCGCCGCGCTGGATCGCATCGCCCGTGAAGAACTGGGCCTGGCCATCGCGCCCGATGCGTGGACGCCGCGCGGCGTGTACGAACACTTCTATGGCACCAATTTCGCGGGTGAAGCGGGACGCTCCACCCATTACGTCGTCCTCGCCTACGAGGCCGAGCTTTCGTTGGACACCGCAAGCCTTCCGCGCGGCCAGCACCACGGCTACCGCTGGCTGCAAGCGGAAGAGATCGCCGCCGATCCCGGCGTGCATCCGTACACCCAGGCCTACTTCAAGGAGTGAGCGCCATGACGAATCCCCCTCCCGCCTACCGGGCTGTCATCCTTTGCGGCGGTTCCGGCTCGCGCCTGTGGCCGCTGTCGCGCGAACTGTTGCCCAAGCAGTTCATCCGTTTGACCGATTCGCGCAGCCTGTTGCAAAACACGCTGCTGCGGTTGAGCTCGGCGGGCGCGCAAGCCAAGCCGATGCTGGTCTGCAACGATGCGCACCAGTACATTGCCGCAGAGCAGGCGCAGGAACTGGGCATTAAAGACGCGGAAGTGATTCTGGAGCCCTTCGCGCGCAACACCGCGCCGGCGATCGCCGCCGCCACGCTGCGCGCCATGCGCGACGGCGAAGACCCCATCATGCTGATCATGCCGTCGGACCATGTGCTGGAGGATGGCGAAGTGCTTCGCGCCGCCTTCGCCCAGGCGTACGAGGCGGCGCGTCAGGGCGCGCTGGTCACCTTCGGCATTACGCCCACCGCGCCGCTCAGCGGCTATGGCTACATCCAGTCGGACGAACCCGGCGAGATGGCGCCGGCGCGCCGGGTGCTGCGCTTTGTGGAAAAGCCCTCGCCCGAAGTCGCGCAACGCCTGATCGAAGACGGCGGCTATTACTGGAACAGCGGCATGTTCGCGTTCCAGGCATCGGTGTTCCTGTCCGAAATGGGGCGGCTGGCGCCGAAGATGCTGGCCCAGGTAGAGGCGGCGGTGGCCGACGGCCATGGGGAAAACGCGCTGTTCCACCTGGATGGGCCGGCGTTTGAGGCCTGCCCCAGCGACTCGATGGACTACGCCATCATGGAACGCACCGACAGCGCCGTGGTCATTCCGCTGGCGGCGTCGTGGAGCGACGTGGGGGCCTGGGACGCGGTCTGGGGCATCGCCCAGAAAACCGAGGAAGGCAACTCCACCAGCGGCGACGTCATGGTGGAGGATTCCCGCAACTGCCTGATCCATTCCACCAGCCGGCTGGTCGCTTCGGTGGGCCTGGACGACATAGTGGTGATCGAAACGGCGGACGCCGTGCTGGTGGCGCACAAGTCGCGCTCGCAAGACGTCAAGCGGCTGGTGGAAACGTTCAAGACGCAGCATCGCTCCGAGCTGAATCACCATCGCGAAGTGCAGCGGCCCTGGGGCTCCTACGACTCGGTGGGCCACGGCCCGCGCTACCAGGTCAAGCGGATCACGGTGAAGCCCGGTGCGCGGCTGTCGTCGCAGATGCATCACCACCGCGCGGAGCACTGGATCGTAGTGTCGGGCACGGCGCGCATCTACAACGGCGACAAGCAATACCTGCTGACGGAGAACCAGTCGACCTACATCCCGTTGGGCGAAACCCACAGCCTGGAAAACCCGGGGAAGATTCCGCTGGAGATCATCGAGGTTCAATCCGGCGCGTATCTCGGCGAAGACGACATCGTGCGTTTTCAGGACATGTATGGCCGAGTGTGAACAGCCCCCCCGCGCCGCGCCTTCCCGGCGCGCGCTGCCCCCCGAGGGGGCTACCCCCGCCTTGGGGCGGCCCGGCGGCGGGGGTGAGGGGCGACTGACCGCTGAGCCTTTTTGGCGGCCAGGCGTCGCCAGGCTCTGCCTGCCGGTGGCCGGCCTGTTCTTCCTGGTGCTGGTCACCGTGGGCAACCTGCCCGGCCTGGCGGCCGACATGTCCGACGCCTTCGGCGACAAGCGCCTGCATCTTGTGGCCTACGCCGTCCTGACGGGATTGATCTACCTGTCGGTCAACCGGCGCCCGGCGCTGGTGGCCATGTTGGCCGTGACGGCGCTGGCGGTGGTGGACGAAACCATCCAATCCTTTTTTCCCTACCGACAGGCTGAACTCTTAGACCTTTTGGCCGATATCTTGGCGGCGGGTGCAACAGTAATCTCATTGCACATCGGTTCCACAGCCTTCGGCTCCTTTCGTGCAGTCACTAAGTCTTAAGGACACAACCATGCCAAAACGGGCACTGATTACCGGCGTTACCGGCCAAGACGGGGCCTACCTGGCGGAGTTCCTGCTGGCCAAGGGCTATGAGGTCCACGGCATCAAGCGGCGCGCTTCGCTGTTCAATACCGCGCGCATCGATCATCTGTACCAGGACCCCCACGACAAGCCGCGCAATTTCGTGCTGCACCATGGCGACATGACGGACTCTTGCAGCCTGATCCGCATCGTGCAATCGGTGCAACCCGACGAAATCTATAACCTGGCCGCCCAAAGCCATGTGGGGGTCTCGTTCGAAGAGCCGGAGTACACCGCCAACGCCGACGGCCTGGGCACCTTGCGCCTGCTGGAAGCCATCCGCATCCTGAAGCTGGAAAACAAGTCGCGCTTCTATCAGGCGTCGACTTCAGAGCTGTACGGCCTGGTGCAAGAAACGCCGCAGAAGGAAACCACCCCCTTCTACCCGCGCAGCCCCTACGCCGCCGCCAAGCTCTACGCCTATTGGATCAGCGTGAACTACCGCGAAGCGTATGGCATGTACGCCTGCAACGGCATCCTGTTCAACCACGAATCGCCCAAGCGCGGCGAAACCTTCGTCACGCGCAAGATCACGCGCGGGCTGGCGCGCATTGTGCTGGGCCTGCAGGAATGCCTGTACCTGGGCAACCTGTCCGCCTTGCGCGACTGGGGCCATGCGCGCGACTACGTCGAAATGCAGTGGCTGATGCTGCAACAGGACACCCCCGAGGACTACGTCATCGCCACCGGCTTGCAGTACAGCGTGCGCGAATTCATCAATACGGCGGCGCGCGAGCTGGGCATTCTGTTGGCGTGGGAAGGCGAAGGCCTGGAAGAAACGGCCACCGTACTGTTCTCGCCCGTGCATGACGTGAAGCCCGGCCAGGTGATCGTGCGCGTGGACCCGCGCTACTTCCGCCCGACCGAAGTGGAAACCCTGTTGGGCGACCCCACCAAGGCGCGTGAAAAGCTGGGCTGGTCGCCGCGCACCACGTTCGCGGAATTGGTCAAGGAAATGGTGGAGGCCGACCTGAAGGATGCGCGTCGCGATGCGCTGGTCGAACAGAACGGCTACGAAATCTACGCCTACAAGGAGTAGTCGGCCATGACGAACCTGGACCAACGCGTGTTTGTCGCGGGCCATCGCGGCATGGTCGGCGCCGCGATCACCCGCGAGCTGCACCGCCGTGGCTATCAGCACGTGCTGACCCGCAACCGAACCGAGCTGGACCTGGAAAACCAGAACCAGGTGCATCGCTTCTTCTCGACCACGCCGGTCGACGTGGTGTACCTGGCGGCCGCCAAGGTGGGCGGCATCCTGGCCAACCAGAACCATCCCGTCGACTTCCTCTACAAGAACCTGATGATCCAGTGCAACGTGATCCGCGCCGCGTATGCGGCCGGGGTGCGCAAGCTGCTGTTCCTGGGTTCGTCCTGCATCTACCCGCGCGAAGCGCCCCAGCCCATCCGCGAAGACGCCTTGCTGACCGGCCCGCTGGAAGCCACCAACGAGCCCTACGCCATCGCCAAGATCGCGGGCCTGAAGCTGTGCGAAGCCTACCAGCGGGAATACGGGGCGCGCTTTATCTGCGCCATGCCCACCAACCTGTACGGTCCGCACGACAACTACGACCTGCACAGCAGCCACGTGCTGCCGGCGCTGATCCGCAAATTCCATGAAGGCCGCGAAGCCGGTCAGGAAAGCGTGACGATCTGGGGCACGGGCACGCCGCTGCGGGAGTTCCTGTACGTGGACGACCTGGCAAAAGGCTGCGTGATGCTGATGGAGCACCCCGACGCCGAAGGCATCTACAACATCGGCGCGGGCAAGGACATCAGCATTGCGGACCTGGCGGCGCTGGTGGCGCGCGTGGTCGGCTACCAAGGCCGCATCGTGTACGACACCGGCAAGCCCGACGGCACGCCACGCAAGCTGATGGATTCGTCGCGGGTTCAGGCGCTGGGCTGGCAACCCACCGTGTCCTTGAGCGACGGCATCGCGCTGGCCTACGGGCATTTCTTGCGCGAACGTGCCGATCAATCCCAACCGGCGCTGCCCGTGGCCTGAGGGCCGCGCCAGCATCAACCACAGGTTCCCCGATGTTTGGATTCGTCAGGAAACACATCGCCGGCAACGCCTCTTTCTGGGGGCTGGTGGAATACGGCATCGGCCCGGTCGCGGCGCTCATCGCCCTGCCCATCCTGTTCCGCCAGTTGGGCACGGTGGGCTTTGGCCAGTATTCGATGATCATCGCGCTGGCCGGCTTCGGCAACGCCGCGAACCTGGGCGCGGCGGTCACCGCCACCAAGCTGGTGTCCGAACGCCTGCACGAACCCGGCGGCGCCTACCGCGCGGCGGGGGTCAGCATGTCGCTGATCGGCTGCGCGTTGGGCGTCGTGACCTTGGCGGCCGTGTTGCTGTGGGCGGTGGTGGGCCTGGCCTGGCCGGCCGCCACGTTCGGCGGCGTGGCCGTCACGCTGTTGGCCATGCCCGCGCTGGCCATCTACCTGACCCAGCAATACGACCAGTTGTTTTCGGGCTGCCTGAAAGGCCGCGAGGATTTCCGTGCTACCGCGCTGTGCGAAGTGTTCAGCCGCAGCGGCACCATGGCGCTGGCCTGCGCGACCGCCTGGTACACAGCGTCGCCCACCTACACCGGCCTGGCGCAGGCCGCCGGCTTGTTGATTGCGGGCAGCGTGAAGATGCGCGTTTTCTCGCGCGCCTATGGCCGTGTCGTGGTGCGGCCCGTGCGCGACCGGGGCGCCATGATGGACGCCTTCAAGTTTTCGCGCTGGTCCTGGCTGAACAGCCTGAGCGCGCTGGCCTTCGGTTCGGTGGACCGCGTGTTGGTGGGCAGCATGATGGGGCCGGCCGCGCTGGCGATCTATACGGTGGGCGTGCAAGTGGGCCAGATCATCCACACCGCCGCCGTCGCGATCTTCCAGAAGGCGATGCCGCGCGTGACGCGCCTGTCGGTGTCGCCCCCTTATGCGGGCGCCGCCGAACGCGAGATCCGCCGCATGATGATGTGGAACCTGCTGCTGTCGTCGATCGCCACGCTGGCGGTGCTGGCGGTCAGCCGCCCGCTCTTGAACCTGCTGCTGGGCGACAACGTGGCGGCGGGCCACCTGGGCACTTTCCAATTGCTGATCGTGGCCTCCGGGCTGCTGTCATTGAACGCCGCGGCCCACTTCTCGTTGTTGGGCCTGGGCAATTCCCGCGCCGTCGCCATCCTGAACGGGCTGGGCGGACTGGCGATGTTGTGCGTCATGGCGGGGTTGGTGCACGCCGCGGGCGAACATGCGGCGGCGTGGGGCCGCATGGCTTATGCGGCGATCACGCTGGCCGGCGTGGCACTAGCTATCCGTCAATCGCGCCCCGAGTATCCGGGCGCGTTACCCGCGGCCACCCGATAACACCAACATGCTGAGGTCTTACATGCGCAAGCGTCATAACGAGTATTCACGTCAGCTCATCGACTTCGTCCGCGAGCTGCGTCCGCCCGCGCCGATCGCCGGCGGCCTGTTGCCCAAAGTGACCATCGTGACCCCCTCGTTCAACCAGGCCAAGTTCCTGGAACGCACCATTCTGTCGGTGCTGAACCAGGGCTATCCGCGTCTGGAATACATCATCATCGATGGCGGGTCGACCGACGGCAGCGTGGACATCATCCGCAAGTACGAACGGTATCTGAGCTACTGGGAAAGCACGCCGGACCGCGGGCAATCGCACGCCATCAACAAGGGCTTCGAGCGCGCCACGGGCGATTACGTCGGCTGGCAGAATTCAGACGATCTGTACTTTCCCGGCGCGCTGCGCAAGCTGGGCACGGCGGCCTCGCGCGGGCGCGCGCCGATCGTCAGCGGCAACCTGTTCGTGGCCGACGCCAACAACCACATCTTCCGCAAGATCCACTACACGCCGGTCAACCGGGGCACGTTGACGGTGGTGAAGGCATCCATTCCGAACCAGTCGGCCATCTTCCGGCGCGACCTGCTGCGCAAGTACGGGCTGCTGCAGGAAAGCATGCGCTACTGCATGGACCTGGAACTCTGGAGCCGCTTGCTGCGCGAAGGCAAGAACCTGATCGTGCCCGATGCGCTGGGCGTCTACACCGCCCACGACGAAACCAAGACGGCGCTGATGCAGGACGTGCTGCTGGAAGAGCGCGAGCAGATCGTCACGCGCATCCGGCGCACCGAGCCCGGACTGGGCCGTTTGTTCGAACTGTCGTGCCGCGCCTCGAAGGTGGCCGCCCACGCACGCCAGGGCGACCTGACGTACCTGTTCGAAAAGCTGACCACGAAGATCTTCGGACGCGACGACTGGGCCGCGCACTAGGACGATGCCGACATGAGCCCGCACCGCCGCTTCTCCACCTTGCATCTGCTGGGGCTGTTCGCCTTCACCGCGCTGGCCCTGAACGATGACCGCTTCATCCTGGGCGTCGGCAGCTTCAAGCTGTCGCCCTTCGATGTGCTGTTCGTGATGATCCTGGCGGTCAAGGCGCTGCGGCTGTCGGAGCCCAGCGCCTATGCCTTGCCGCGCGGCATGCTGGGCGCGTTGTTGGGTTTGCAGACCTTGTCGGTGATCTATCTGTTGCTGGTGTCGATGGACCACCCCGGCATTGAAACGGGCGACGTGGCGCGCGACCTGCGCATCGTGTTCTATTTTCTGTGCACGCCCTTCCTTTGCTACAAGGACATCGACAGCCCCGCCGCCTACGCCGTGCTGCAGAAGTACATCGTGGCGGCCTGCCTGTTCGTGGCCGTGCAGATGTTGCTGGAACAAGCCATGGGCTTCAGCGTGGCGGATCCCCTGCGCAATGTGCGGCTGGGCGTCTGGGCCATCCCCTTTGGCGTGGTGTCGCTGTTGACCTTCCGGCGCACCTTGAACGTGTCCGGCCCCAAAGCCTACGCGCTGACATTGTTCATGCTGGTGGCGCTGGTGTTTTCGCTGAACCGCAGCCAGTACCTGCAATTGGCGGTGTCCGTCTTCATCGCGGTGCTGCTGGGCACGGGCCCGGAAATCCGCCGGCGCGCGGTGCTGATCTTTGTGCCGGCCGCGGTCGCGGGCGTGCTGGTGTTCGCCAGCATCGGCTACCTGGACGTCCTGGCCAACCGCATCTTCAGCGTCGAAAAGCTGGACGAGGATTCCAGCTACGGCGCGCGCATCCAGGAAATGGAAGGGCAGATGGACTTCTTCGCCGAAAGCCCGGTGTTTGGCAAAGGCGCGGGCTTTCGCAGTTGGGTCATGGGCGAAAACGGGTTCGAGCTCAGCACCTTCGCGCACAACTCCTGGGCCTTCTACCTGATGAAGTTCGGCGTGGTGGGCACCACCATGATCATGCTGCCGCCCTTGCTGATCCTGCTGCTGACCTTGCTCAAGCGGTACGCGCATCCCGGCCTGGAAATGCACCGGCGCTACCTGCTGGCCACCGCGCCCATCTACATCTTCATTGATTCGTTGTCCGGCGGGCTGGCCTACGCGCCCAAGACCGCCTTCACCGGATTCCTGTTGTGCTACTGCCTGTCGTTGATGCGAAATGCCCAGATCATGCCCGTGCCCAGGGCGGATGCGCCCGTGGCCCGGCGCCCCACCAGCCACCGTCCGGATGCCGCGCACCGGTCGCCACCTAGAGTGATACCCCATGCCTGATGTCTTGTTTGTCGCGCCAGACTTGCACGGCGGCGTCGGAAGATGCGTTGCCTTCATCGTGGATGCCTTGCCGGAACAGGGAGTGGATTCCGCCCTGTTCCTGCTGCGTTCGCGCAACCGGGAATACCCCGTCGCCAACCCGAAGGTGACGCGCGCCCTGCCCATCATTGAATCATCCACCAAGCTGCGGCTGATGCTGCCCTTTGCCTTCATGAAGTTGATGGCCCAGATCCGCCGCGACAAGCCGGCCATCGTGTGTTCGCACGGTTTGCTGTGCAACATGCTGGTGGTGCTGGCCAGGAAAATGCTGGGCGGCAAGTTCCGCACCGTGGCCTTCGAACACAGCAGCCCCGCCATCCATTACGGCGCGTCGAAAATGCGGCGGCTGAAGTGCTGGCTGGTCAGCCAGACGTATCGCCGGCATGACGCGGTGGTGGGCGTGTCGCGCGGCGTGAAGGAAGACCTGGTCAGCATGTTTCCGCCGCTGCGCGGCAAGGTCCATACGATCTACAACGGCGTGCCACTGGACAATGTGCGCCGGCAAGGCGCGCAGCGCACCGAAGGCGACGGCGCGGCGCCCTATCAGGTGGTGGCGGTGGGCCGGCTGGAAGCCGTGAAAGACTACGCCACCCTGATCGACGCCGCCGCCTTGCTGGACGACCCCGGCATCGCCTTCACCATCCTGGGCGAAGGCTCCGAGCACGCCGCCTTGCAAAAGCGCATCGACGAGCGCGCCTCGCGCAGCCCCGTCACGCTGGCCGGGCATATCGACAACCCCTTTCCCGTCATCGCCAGCGCCGGCGCGTTCGCCTTGACCTCCATCCGTGAAAGCTTCGGCAACGTGCTGGTCGAAGCGCTGTGCCTGGGCGTGCCGGTGATATCCACCGATTGTCCGCACGGCCCCGCCGAAATTCTTGACGCCGGCCGCTACGGCCTCTTGGTGCCGGTGGGCGACGCGGCGGCGCTGGCCGACGCCGTGCGCCGGTTGGCCTACGACGCCAAGATGCGCGAGCAACTGGCGGCGCAAGGCCCCGAGCGCGCCGACGCCTTTTCCCTAGAGCGGCACTGCCGCAACGTCATCGCGCTATTCCAGCCGCTGATGCAACGCGGCACGCCTTGAACAGGAAGGAATCATGCAGAAAATACCGGTTTCCGTGGTGGTCATGACGAAAAACGAAGAGCGCAACATCGCCAAATGCCTGAAGGCGCTGGTGGATTTTGACGAAGTCTTCGTGGTGGATTCCAACAGCACCGACGCCACCTGCGCGATGGCGACGGCGCTGGGCGCCCGCGTCTCCAACTTCCAATGGAACGGCAAGTACCCGAAGAAAAAGCAGTGGTGCCTGGAGCAGCTGCCCTTCTCGCATCCCGTCGTGCTGTACGTGGACGCCGACGAGGAAATGACCCCAGCCCTTGCCGAGGAAATCCGCGAGGTGCTGCCTCGCTTTGCGGCGGGCGCGGGCGGCGCCTTCGTGCCGTTCGATTACGTGTTCTGCGGCAAGAAGCTGGAACACGGCCACCGCGTCTACAAGCTGGCGCTCTTGGCGCGCAAGCAATCGCGCTTCCTGGATTACGACGATCTGGACGTGGCGCATATGTGGGAAGTGGAAGGCCACTACCAGCCGCAGGTCAAGGGCGAAACCTTCGCCCTGCGCCAGCGCATGGTGCACAACGACCACGATTCGCTGTTCCACTATTTCGACAAGCACAACCGCTATTCGGATTGGGAAGCCAACCTGCGTACCAAGGGTCTGATGAACGATCCGCGCGAAGCCAACGTGGGCGCGCGCGCGCTGCTCAAGCGTATCTTCCAGGCCATGCCCTTCAAGGCGCCGATCTCGTTCCTGCATTCCTACGTGTTCCGGCTGGGCTTCCTGGACGGCAAGGCGGGCTATGACTACGCGGTGGCCCGCGCCATGTATTACTGGCAGATCCGCATCAAGACCGAAGAACTGCAAAAGGCTCGGCTGGCGCGCGCCGGCGAGGCGGATGCCGAGGCCGACGCCGTGACCGGAGCCGCCAAATGAGCACATTGCAGCAACTGGATCGCTTTGCGCTGGCGCCCGGCCAACGTGGCCGCTCCGCGCTGACGGTGCAATTGTGGTGGACGGTGCAGAGCACCTTGTTTCGGTGGTCGCCGCAAGTGGCGTATGGCTTTCGGCGCTGGCTGCTGCGTTGCTTTGGCGCGCAGGTGGGCAAGAAGGTGCTGATCCGGCCTAGCGCCACGGTGACCTATCCGTGGAAGGTGCAGATTGGGGACTATGCCTGGATCGGCGATGACGCCGTCCTCTACAGCCTGGGTCCCATCCAGATCGGCGCGCACGCCGTCGTGTCGCAGCGCAGTTATTTGTGCGCGGCCGACCATGACGCCGGCCAGCCGGACTTTCCCCTGCGCGAACGCGCGGTTCGCGTCGAGGACGGCGCCTGGGTGGCGACCGATGTCTTCGTCGGCCCCGGCGTCACCATTGGTCGCGAAGCCGTGGTGGGCGCGCGCAGTTCGGTCTTTCGCAACATGCCGCCCGCGATGGTCTGCCACGGCAACCCCTGCCGCCCGGTGCGCCCACGCATGGCGACGGCGCCATGAAGATCCTGATCTACGGGATCAACTACGCACCCGAACTGACCGGCATCGGCAAGTACAGCGCCGAGCTGGCCGAATGGCTGGCCGCGCACGGCCACGAGGTCAGCGTGGTGACGGCCCCGCCCTACTACCCCCAGTGGCAGGTACACGACGGCTACCGCGCGGGGCGCTACCAGAAGGAAGTGCGGCGCGGCGTGACCGTGCGCCGCGCACCGCTGTGGGTGCCCTCGCGTCCCGGTGGGCTGAAACGCCTGATCCACCTGGCCAGCTTCGCGCTGTCCAGCCTGCCCTCGCTGCTGCGCGCGGCGGCGGGGCGGCCGGACTTGATCCTGGTGGTAGAGCCCGCGTTGTTCTGCGCGCCGGCCGCCTGGATCACGGCGCGCCTGTGCGGCGCGCGCGCGTGGCTGCACATACAGGATTACGAAGTGGACGCCGCGTTTGAACTGGGCCTGCTCAAGGGAGCCGGCCTGCGCGCGGTGGTGAAGCGAGCCGAGCGCTGGTTGATGCGCCGCTTCGATCGGGTGTCGACGATTTCCCAGCGCATGCTGGACCTGGCGCTGACCAAGGGCGTGGAGCCCGACCGCGCGGTGCTGCTGCCCAACTGGATCGACGTCAACGCCATCACGCCGCGCGCGGAGGGTGGCGACTATCGCGCCGAGCTGGGCATTCCGGATAACGCCATCGTGGCGCTGTATTCCGGAAACATGGGCGGCAAGCAAGGCTTGCAGACGCTGGCGGATGTGGCGCGCCGCTTAAGCCGCGAGAGCCGGCTGTGGTTTGTGTTCTGCGGGCAAGGTCCGGAACGCGAACCCTTGGAAGCGGCGTGCCAGGGTTTGGCGCGCGTGGTGTTTCTGGATTTGCAGCCGGCCGATCGGCTGGGCGCGTTGTTGAACACCGCGGATATTCATTTGCTGCCGCAACGCGCCGGCGCCGCCGACCTGGTGATGCCGTCGAAGCTGACGGGAATGCTGGCCAGCGGACGGCCCGTGGTGTGGGGCGCGGCGCGGGGAACTGAGCTGGCGAGCGTGGTGGCGCGCTGCGGGTTGGTGACGCCGCCCGAAGATGCCGAGGCGATGGCCGAAGCGGTGCGCAAGCTGAGCTACAACGCGGCGATCCGCGAGACGCTGGGGGCTGCGGCAAGGTTGTATGCGCTGAATAATCTGGATGTGGACGCGGTGCTGGCGGCGGCGGAACGGGAGTTTGGAAAGGTGGTGGGGGGCAAGGAAGCGGCGGCGGTGGGGAGGTAGCGGGTATTTGAGTTTTGCGGGAGAAAGGACGCGGATTTCTTGCGGAAGAAAGGACGGGATTTCTTGCGGGAGAAAGGACGGGATTTGTTGCGGGAGAAAGGACGGGATTTCTTTAGGAAAGAAAGGACGGGGATTTTTCTGCCGTCCTTTTTTTATTCCGGCGCTGCTTGATGGGTTTCGCGCGATTGGCGGTTTCGTTCTTTTTGCGGCTTTGCCGCGCTACACCCATCCTACGGGCGCTGCTTGATGGGTTGCGCGCGATTGGCGGTTTCGTTCTTTTTGCGGCTTTGCCGCGCTTCACCCATCCTACGGGCGCTGCAACGTGGCATGTAGGATGGGTGTAGCGCGGCATGATCTCGGCAAGAACACACCGCCGATCGCGCGCAACCCATCTTGCAACGGTTGATATGTGGCGAGGCTGCGAAAGAATTGGGCGCTGCTTGATGGGTTGCGCGCGATTGGCGGGTTTGTTCTTTTTGCGGCTTTGCCGCGCTATACCCATCCTACGGGCGCTGCACGGTGGCATGTAGGATGGGTGAAGCGCGGCATGATCTCGGCAAGAACACACCACCGATCGCGCGCAACCCATCTTGCAACGGTTGATATGTGGCGAGGCTGCGGAAAAATTGGGCGCTGCTTGATGGGTTGCGCGCGATCCGCGGTTTTGTTCTTTTTGCGGCCTTGCCGCGCTTCACCCATCCTACGGGCGCTGCACCGTGGCATGTAGGATGGGTGAAGCGCGGCATGATCTCGGCAAGAACACACCACCGATCGCGCGCAACCCATCTTGCAACGGTTGATATGTGGCGAGGCTGCGGAAAAATTGGGCGCTGCTTGATGGGTTGCGCGCGATCCGCGGTTTCGTTCTTTTTGCGGCTTTGCCGCGCTTCACCCATCCTACATTTGAGGCGCGCGCTTCACCCATCCTACATTTGAGGTGCGTTTCACCCATCCTACCGTTCGTGTGGGCGTTAGCTGGGCGGGTCTTTCTTGGCGGGGGGGAGGACGGCGCCGCTTCTCACCAGGCCCATTTGTACGGCGATGTAGGCGGCTTCGGCCTGGTTGCGGGCGTTGAGTTTCCAGTACAGCGTGCGCGCGTGGCTCTTGACCGTGGCGACCGATATGCCGACGTGTTGGCCGATTTCGCGCATGGTTTTTCCTTGTACCAGCAGTTGCAGGATTTCCTCTTGCCGTTGCGTCAATTCGCGCAGTTCATGCAGCGGCGCTTGCGACACGCCTTGCGGCCGGCCCGCGGGCTGCGGATAGCATTCGCCACCCGCTACCACCAGGCTGACGGCCGCGGCCAGCGCGTCGGGGCTGGAGGCCTTGGGCAGATAGCCCGCCACGCCCGCCCGAGCGCACGTGCCCATCACCGCCGGGTCCAGTACGGAATACAGCACCAGCACCAGGCGCGGCATGAAGAACGCCATGGACTGCGAGATAAGCCCAAGGTCCTGTTCGGCAACGCCGCTGCAACCGATCACCAGCAATTCCACTGGGCGGTTGATCGAACTGGACATATTGAGCAGATGCGCTGGCGAAATGGCCAGGATGTCGTCGGCGTTGCGCACGCGTTCCAGGACATGCTGGATGGCGACGCGAAGCAGCGCGTAGTCTTCTATTAGTACGGTTGTCATCCCGGAGAGAACCTTGTGACACAGGGCCCATGCACGGTTCCCATGACGTCGGCGCATCACGCTGCAACAAGCAGGTTATGTGCGGCGCCAGCCCCAAGGGAATCTTGCCCGCGCTATTGGACCGGCGTCGCGAGGCCTTGTGATTCGCGCTCTCGATCCATGCTTGCGGACACAACCCATGCTATCAGCGGGCACGTTCGCTGAATCTCGTTCAGGAGGATGATTGGAGGAGGAAAACCGCACCCGGGCGGGCGCGGATACTGCGGTGTATGACTTAGGCGTGATGGTGGGGCGCACCCGGCAGCAACGGAACAGACTCGTTCCTGGCCGCCGGGCAGGCGGCGCGCCTGTCATTACCCAAGCTTGCGCCCATAGATCTGCCCGGTGTCCGACTCCCTGCCGTTGTTCGGTTCATGCCATTCCAAGGTCGCACCGCGTTGCAGCGCCGCGTACACGGCTTCGCCCTTGTTCTTGACATGCAAACGTTGGTAGAGCGTGCAAGCGTGCGTCTTTGCAGTGGCAACCGAAATGTTGAGCATCCGGCTGACGGTCTTGATCGGATAGCCCCGGGCCAACAACACCAGCACTTCGTATTGACGCGGCGTGATCTGAAGCAATTGCGCCCCCGCGCTGACCGGCATCGTGGCCTTGGCGGATGCATCGTCGCCATCGCGGGTCGGCAACGCGCAGACGGCGGAGGCTGGGGCCTGCATTGCCTGCTCGCTGGGAAAGCACTGTCCGCCCGCCATGACCAGGCGAATCGCGGCTTCGAGGATTTCGACCGAAGCCGTCTTCATCAAGCAGCCATACACGCTGGCGCCGGGCAAGCCCTGCACCGGCATCGGCAAGGGCATCACATCCGTCAACAGCAGAATCCGCTTCGGCGTGAGCACGCGCTGAATTTCGTGCAGCGCGCTCCATGCCTCATCGGTTTCCACCGGCAACCCATAGATCAAGAGATCGGCGCCCGCGTGCGCGCCGTCGGCCTTGGACAAATCCGCCAAGCCCATACCCTCGATTTCCCAAACATCATCCAACTTGCTGAGTATCTGCCACAACCCCAACCGCAGTAGCGGATGGGCTTCAATCAGGACCATCTTGGCCATGGTGTCCTCCCGGTTTTTCGACGGGCCTAGAAGGGATCTTCGCTGTGCTGAAGACTATTTTTTTCCAACCCTACGGGGGTGGTCCGCAATATCCCGGAATATCTAATGAAGCTGGACCGGGGCACTTGGGCTGGGCAACTTTGGTAGCCAACATAACGGATGGCATGGACCCATCTTATGGTTCGAAACCTTCAAAATCAAGACGTTTCAGGGCGATATAATCCGATAAAAACAGAAATCATTCGTTAGCCTTAATCACTCTCGTAAATACGGATGAGGAAGCCTCCTCCGCCTTTCTACCGCTAGGGTTTTCACCAGCCCCGCTATGCCAGGCGCGGCTTTCTCCCTATGGCGAGCTCCGCCAAGAGGCTTGATTCGTCGTGATGTGCGCCGGATCGAGGGCGAAAAAAAGCCGCGGCGAGGCAGACGCTCTCCACGGCACGAAACCCAAGATTTGCACGGAAAGACTCTCAATATGTTTCCGCGGACACACCGCGCCCGGGCGCGGATCGACCACTCGCAATATAGGTAACATTTTTATTTTCGTGCCGGATGCAACATTTACTCCATATAGGCGAAGTCAAATACCGTATGCCCCCCCTGATGGTGCCAATGGTGCATTGAAGCATGGCGCTTGCTTAAAAAGTTGGCGTAGTGGATTTCACCGTCGGTTTCGACGTAGGTCGACGGCGTCAGCTCTTCAATGCGGTTCAAGGACACGCCCTTGCCGTAGTGGCAAAAGCCCTGGTACTGGGCGCAGCGGATCACCTCTCCGCTAGGCGACACAACGATTCCGGCGTTTCTGGCCCGCATGGGGTTGCGCACAATGGGGTTGCAGGCGTGGGGCGTCCACTCGGTCGAGCGCGGCGAATCCGAGAAAAACGCGAAAAGCTCGTCACAGTGGCTTTGGCCGTCTGTTCGGTCAATATTGGTTAATAACCACCAATATTCGCCGTGTTTAAAAATAATGGTATCCACGGCCGATATATTGGTCATTAACGTGACATCAAGCTCCCATTTCAGCGGGAATTCAGTGCATTTCCACAATTCAATACTGCGATTTCCGCACGTTTCTGGCACCATGTATGTGACGCCATCGTGCTCAAAAATATACGGAAAAGATAAATGGTACGGCAGGTTCAATGCGGTGCCCAACAGCCGGAAAGCCCCGTCGGAGTAGGTCGCAACCGAAATCGTACCCTTGCGGGAAGTAAAATCGTAATCTTCAAAAAATATATACGGTTTTTTATCGTGGGTATATACAAACGGATCTGCGAAGAACCTACCTTTGGGAGGTTGCAGCACCATCGCCTCCGATACTACCGCCTGCTGCCTTGACGACGGAAACATACCGATCCGCCATCGAATATTGCGCTTCATGATGCGGCGCACAATCAAATCACTGATTAACCACGCCTGGCGGGCGATATAGGCAGCGCTGTCCCACTCGACCGGATCCGCGCGCCGCGGCCCGCTCATGATCTGCATTTCGGGGGCCGGCTCACTCTGCCGCGCCCGGGCCAGCGCCTGCAAGGCGTCGTAGACCATGAAATTGCCCAGGCTGAACGCGCGCGCCTGATTTTTCAGCCAGAACACTTCGGTATTGAAACTGCGCTGGTCCAGCAGTTCGTCCTGCTCGGGCGCGGGACCCACCCGCCAGAGTTTTACGGTGGTGTGATCCTGGCGCTGGAACACCTCCCAGAATCCCGCGTAGCGGCTGGTCGACACGGCAATGTCGGAATAACTCAGTTGCCACACGCCCAACCGCGCCCAGCCCCTCATCTGCGCGCGCGTGGCGCGCGAAGCGCCCAGCGTGATGACCAGGTCCAGCCCCAGCGCCGTCACCGCATCCTGCGTGCCCTGCCCCTTATCGCCGACTTCAATCGGCAGCACGGGCACCGAAGCAGACGGCATGCGCTGGCGCATATCACCGCACGACAGCATCTGGCGTTGCTTCGCGGGCAGCATGCGGGACTCGAAACGCGACAGCGTGCCGAACAAGGCACGGGTGGCCAGGCGGGGCGGCTTCTCGGCGCCCGGGCCGTCCATCACCAACAAGGCGGAGATATCGAAGTCTTGGCTGTGGATGAGCCAGTCCACCATCTCATGCATCCAGCCGGGTTGCTCATACCCGTCAACCAACAGTCCCACTCGGTAGGTTTTCATTTGTCCCGCTCCTGTGTCAGGGCGTCTTGGGCACCCGCACCGGCCGGGCGCGCGGGGTCGCCGCCGGCAGCGCCGATGCAACGCAATTAAGTCCTCGCGCTGATACTGCGGGGTTTTTCCCAAGCCTTCCAGACCACATACAACCTAGGTCGCGCGCCCGAGGACGAAGGGCTCAGCCTCGTGCCACTGGGCTAGCGGCAGCTCGTCCGACGGCGCTCGCCTTCATCCTTCCGGTCTAGCTGATCCGGTGCAACGGCACCGTCTACTAGTACGCCGTTCATGGACTCTCCGCACTTTAGGGGTAAACCCTATTGGGGATAGCCGTGCTCGCTTCTCCCCCTTGGCTACCGCATAATCGCTTTTAAACAAACGTTTGAATTCAACTTTATGCAAGAAATCAGAACTCCCAACCCCCGCGATTCCATCCTGGACACGGCCGAGGCGCTCTTTGCGCAGCAGGGCCACGACGGCACGTCGATGCGCCAGATCACGGGTGCGGCCGGCGTCAATCTGGCCTCGGTGAACTATCACTTCGGGTCAAAAGAGTCACTCGTTCAGGCGGTGCTCAAGCGGCGCCTGGAAGTGCTGAATCGCGAGCGCATGCGGCTGCTGGATGAGCTTGAGGCGCAGTCCGAAGGCAAGCCCTTGAAGCCCTCGCAAATCGTGGATGCCTTCTTCGGCACGCTGCTGCGCCTGGCCGCCGATCCGGCCCAGGCCGGCAGCACCTTCCTGCCGCTGCTGGAACGCACCATGACGCACCCGTCCGACTTCATTCGCGCGCTGTTCGCCGAGGAATACGCCGACGTGCTCGAGCGCTACCGCAACGCGCTGTTCGCCGCCCTGCCCGACGTGCCCAAGGCCGAAATCGTGTGGCGCTTCCAGTTCATGCTGGGCGCCACGTCCTACGCCATCATCGGCACCGATCTGCTGCGCTCCGTCACGGGCTGGCAGATCGATGAATCCGAACAACCCGACAACCCCGACATGCTGCTGCCCCGGCTGATGAGCTTTCTGCTGGGCGGCCTGCGCGCGCCCTTGCCGCCCGTGGCCGGCACCTAGCGGCCACGGCAGGCGCAAGACCGGCACCAGACCAGACACAGCGCAAGACAGACCTTACGGAGACAAAAGAAATGGACGCAGTGATCCTCACGCTTCTCGTTATCGCGGCCCTTGCCGCCATCGTGCTGACCGTGCGGCCGCTGCGCCGGGCGCTGCTGTCCGCGCCCATCTTCAACCTGTACCGCAAGGTGCTGCCGCAGATGTCGGACACCGAGCGCGACGCGCTGGAAGCCGGCACGGTGTGGTGGGAAGGCGAGCTGTTTCGCGGCCGCCCCGACTGGAGCCGCCTGCTGGCCTACCCGCGCCCGCGCCTGACCGACGAAGAACAGCACTTTCTGGATAACCAGGCCGAAACCGCCTGCCGCATGGTCAATGACTGGAGCGTCACGCAGGAACGTCACGACCTGCCGCCCGAGGTCTGGACCTATCTGAAGACCCAGGGCTTTCTGGGCATGATCATCCCCAAGGAATATGGCGGCCTGGCGTTCTCGGCCTATGCCCATTCCGAAATCGTGACCAAGCTGTCGACGCGTTCGTCCGCGCTGGCGGTGTCCGTCATGGTGCCCAACTCGCTGGGGCCCGCCGAGCTGCTGCTGCACTACGGCACCGATGAACAGAAGAACCACTACCTGCCGCGCCTGGCGCGCGGCGACGACGTGCCGGCCTTTGCGCTGACCAGCCCGTGGGCGGGTTCGGATGCCGCCGCCATTCCCGACAGCGGCATTGTCTGCAAGGGCGAATGGCAGGGCCGCGAAGTGATCGGCATGCGCGTCACCTGGGACAAGCGCTACATCACGCTGGCCCCGGTCTGCACGCTGCTGGGCCTGGCGTTCCGCCTGTACGACCCCGACGGCCTGCTGGGCGGCAAGAAAGACCTGGGCATCACTTGCGCGCTGGTGCCGCACGACCATCCCGGCGTGGACACCGGCCGCCGCCACTTCCCGCTGAACGCCATGTTCATGAACGGCCCCACGCGCGGCACGGACGTCTTCATGCCGCTGGACTTCATCATCGGCGGCCCCGCCATGGCCGGCCAGGGCTGGCGCATGCTGATGGAATGCCTGGCCGCGGGCCGTTCGATTTCGCTGCCCTCTTCCAACACCGGCATGTCCAAGCTGACGGCGCGCGCCGTGGGCGGGTATGCGCGCGTGCGCAGCCAGTTCCGCATGCCCGTCGGCAAGTTCGAAGGCGTGGAAGAAGCATTGGCCCGCATCGGCGGCCACACCTACATGATGGACGCCGCGCGCAGCATGACGGCGGGCGCGGTGGACCTGGGTGAAAAGCCCTCGGTCGTGTCGGCCATCGTCAAATACCATGTGACCGAACGCGCGCGCCAGGTCGTCAACGACGGCATGGACGTGATTGGCGGCAAGGGCATCTGCCTGGGTCCCAACAACTTCCTGGGCCGGGCGTACCAGCAGATTCCCATCGGCATCACCGTCGAAGGCGCCAACATCCTGACGCGCAGCCTGATCATCTTCGGGCAGGGCGCCATCCGTTGCCATCCCTATGTACTGGCTGAAATGCAAGCCGCGCAATCGTCGGACGCCAGGCAAGGCCTGACCGACTTCGATGCCGCCTTCTGGGGCCACGTGGGCTTTGTGGCCAAGAACAAGCTGCGCACCCTGGGCACCGCCTTGACCGGCGCGCGCTGGGTCAAGGTGAACGCCGACGTGGCGCCCGACATGAAGCGCTATTACCAGTTGCTCAGCCGCTATTCGGCCGCCTTCGCGCTGCTGGCCGATACGTCGATGCTGGTACTGGGCGGCAGCCTGAAGCGCCGCGAACGCTTGTCGGCGCGCTTGGGCGACGTGCTCTCGCAGATGTACCTGATCAGCGCCACGCTCAAGCGCTTTGAAGACGAACGTCGCCAGGCCGCCGATGCGCCGCTTGCGCATTGGTCGATCCAGGACGCTCTGTTCAAGTTGCAGGAAGCGTTTGACGGCGTGCTGGACAACTTCCCCAACCGCTTTGTGGCCTGGAGCATGGCGCGGCTGATCTTCCCCTGGGGCCGCACGCAGACGCAGCCCTCGGACATCCTGGGCCAGGACGTGGCGCGGCTGTTGATCAACCCGGGCGCCACGCGCGACCGCCTGACCTCGGGCTGCCACCTGCCCGCCACCGCCGACGAGCCCGTGGGCGCGATCGAACAAGCGCTGGCCGCCACGCTGGAAGCCGAGCCCATCGACGCCAAGATCCGCGAACTGGAAAAGCGCGGCACGCTGGAAGGCAACCCGCAAGCCAACGTGCGCGACATTGCCGATGCCGCCTACGCGGCAGGCGGCATCACGGCGGAAGAATATGCCGTGGTGAAACGCCGCAACAGCTTGCGCGATACCGTGGTGAAAGTGGATGATTTCCCCTTTGATCTTGGCGCGTCGCAGGCCGCCCGGCCCGACGCCGAACGCAAGGTCGCTTGACGGAGGGCCCCGATGGCATTCAAACCGGTTTATGTCGTGGATGGCGCCCGTACGCCCTTCCTCAAAGCCCGCACCGGGCCGGGCGCATTTTCGGCGGGCGATCTGGCCGTGCAGGCCGGACGTGCCTTGTTGCTGCGCCAGCCCTATGCGCCCACCGATCTGGACGAAGTCATCGTAGGCTGCGCCGCGCCCTCGCCCGATGAAGTCAACATCGGCCGCGTGATTGCATTGCGCCTGGGCTGCGGCAACCAGGTGCCCGGTTGGACGGTCATGCGCAATTGCGCGTCCGGCATGCAGGCGCTGGATTCCGGCATTGCCAACATCCAGTCCGGCCGCTCGCAATTGGTGCTGGCCGGCGGCACCGATGCGCTGTCGCGCGCGCCGCTGTTGTTCTCGGACGAGATGGTGCGCTGGCTGTCCGGCTGGTACGCGGCACGCGGCGTGGGCGCCAAACTGGCGGCGTTGCGCGGCTTCAAACTGAAAAACCTGGCGCCGGTCATCGGCCTGCTCAAGGGCCTGACGGACCCGGTGGTGGGCCTGTCGATGGGCCAGACCGCCGAGAACGTCGCCACCCGTTTCGGCATCGACCGCGCCGCCATGGACGCTTACGCGGCGGGCAGCCACCAGCGCGTGCTGGCTGCGCGCGCGGCGGGCGCGCTGGGTGAAATCACACCGCTGATCGACACCCAGGGCAAGCTGTACCCCGACGATGACGGCGTGCGCGAAGACTCCACGCCCGACAAGCTGGCCAAGCTCAGGCCCGTGTTCGACAAGCCCTGGGGCAACATCACGGCGGGCAACAGCTCGCAGGTGACCGATGGCGCGGCCATGCTGGTGCTGGCTTCCGAAGACGCCGTCGCCAAATGGAACCTGCGCCCCATCGGCCGCATTGTCGACAGCCAGTGGGCCGGCCTGGACCCCGCGCAAATGGGCTTGGGTCCCGTGCATGCCGCCACCCCCATCCTGCAACGCCACGGTCTTGGCTTGAACGACCTGGACTTGTGGGAAATCAACGAAGCCTTCGCGGCGCAGGTGCTGGGCTGCCTGGCGGCCTGGCGCGACGAAGCCTATTGCCAGGAGCATTTCGGAACGCCGGCATGGGGCTCGCTGGACCCCGCCAAGCTCAACGTCGATGGCGGCGCCATCGCCATCGGGCACCCGGTGGGCGCGTCCGGCGCGCGCATTGTGCTGCACCTGCTTGACGCGCTCAAGCGCCGCGGCGCCAAGCGCGGCATGGCGGCCATCTGCATCGGCGGCGGCCAAGGCGGCGCCATGCTGGTTGAAACCCTGGACGAGGACCGCCCATGACGACCATCGACTCGCTTTCGCACTGGCGCCTGGAGCGCGACACAGACGGCCTGGCATGGCTGACGTTCGACCGCGCCGGCAGCGCCGTGAACACGCTGTCGGCCGACACCATGGCCGAGCTGGCCGTGGTGCTGGACGCGCTGGACGCCGCCCCGCCCAAGGGGCTGATCATCCAGTCCGGCAAGGCCACGGGCTTTATCGTGGGCGCCGACGTCAACGAATTCGCCAATCTGGACACCCCGGAACAAGCGCGCGGGCTGGTGGCCCGTGGCTGGAACCTGTTCAACCGCCTGGCCGCCGTGCGCTATCCCACGCTGGCCTTGATTCAGGGCCATTGCCTGGGCGGCGGCCTGGAGCTGGCGCTGGCTTGCCGCTACCGGCTGGTGGCCGACCAGCCCGGCACATCGCTGGCGCTGCCGGAAGTCATGCTGGGCATCTTTCCCGGCTGGGGCGGCATGCTGCGCCTGCCGCAAGTCATTGGCGCGCCCGCCGCGCTGGACATGATGCTGACCGGCCGGGGCGCGGATGCCCGGCGCGCCGCCGCGCTCGGCCTGGCCGACGCGCGCGTGCCCACGCGCTTGCTGCACGCCGCCGCCCGCCAGACCGTGCTGTCGAAAAAGCCGCCGCGCCGTGCGCGCGGGCTGGGCGGCCTGGCCAACCGCTGGCCGTTCAAGGCCATCGTCGCCAATCGCGCGCGCAAGCAGATCGCCGAGAAAGATCCGCTGGGGCACTACCCCGCCGCGCCCGCCATCGTCACGCTCTGGGAAAAGCATGGCGGCAACGCCTTGCAGGCTCCTGAGCTGATCGACGGCATCATTTCGTCGGACACGGCGCGCAATCTGCTGCGCGTGTTCCGCTTGCAGGAACGGCTGAAGGCCAACGGCAAGCAGCCTGGCGTCGCGCCCCCGCGCCATGTGCATGTGGTGGGCGCGGGCACGATGGGCGGCGACATCGCTGCGTGGTGCGCGCTCAAGGGCATGACGGTGACCTTGCAAGATCAGGACATGGCGCGCATCGCCCCCGCCATCAAGCGCGCCGCCGCGCTGTATGCGCGCCGCTTGAAAGATTCCCGTCTGGCGCGCGCCGCGCTGGACCGCCTGATTCCCGACCCCGCGGGCGGTGGCGTGCCGCGCGCCGACATCATCATCGAAGCCATCAGCGAACAAGCCGACGCCAAGCGCGCACTGTATGCGTCGCTGGAACCCCGCATGAAGGCCGACGCGCTGCTGGCCACCAACACGTCCAGCCTGTCGCTGGAAACCTTGCGCGCCGGGCTGGCGCGGCCCGAACGGCTGGTGGGCATCCACTTTTTCAACCCGGTGGCCAAGATGCCGCTAGTGGAAGTGGTGCATGCCGACGGCGACGGGGGTGACATGGGCAGCAACGCGGCGGGCAACGCGGGGGCCAACACGACTAGCAACATGAGCGACGCCACCGCGCGCGCCTGCGCCTTCGTGGGTCAGATCGACAAGCTGGCGCTTCCCGTCAAGAGCGCGCCGGGATTCCTCGTGAACGCCGTGCTGGCGCCCTATATGCTGCAAGCCATGCGCAGCGTGGACGACGGCCTGGCGCCGGAAACCGTCGACGCCGCCATGGTGGCGTTCGGCATGCCGATGGGCCCGCTGGAGCTGGCCGACACGGTGGGCCTGGACATCGCGCGCGCGGCGGGGGAAGCCCTGGCGGATGGCGCCGAGCCGCCCCGCTGCCTGGCCGACCGGCTGGCACGCGGCGACCTCGGCAAGAAAACCGGCAAGGGCTTCTACACCTGGCGCGACGGCAAGCCGATCAAGGTGGAAAAGGACAAAGCGGAAAAGGACAAAGCGGGCAAGGCCAACGCCGCCCCCGCCTCTTCCGTTCCCGACGGCCTGGCGCAGCGCCTGATCCAGCCCCTGGTGGACGCCACCCGGCAGCGCGTGGAAGACGGCGTGGTCGCCGATGCCGACCTGGCCGATGCCGGCGTGATTTTTGGAACGGGGTTCGCGCCTTTCACGGGCGGACCCTTGCATTACCGGGGCAGCAATGCCTAGCACCGCAGCAGAACGGCTCACGCCGATTAGACCGGCCCGACAAACAGACCGGCAGTGCCATAGAGACATACATCCAACTCGAGGAGGCAGTACCATGCGCAGACGTTCATTGTCCCTGAGCACCTTGTCGGCCATCGTGGTCGGCTTGGGCGCGTCCGCAACGTCCTACGCCGCCGGCTTTCAGCTCTTAGAGCAGAACGCCAGCGGCCTGGGCAACGCCTACGCAGGCTCGGCGGCAAATCCGGAAAACGCCAGCATCATCTACTACAACCCGGCCGGCATGACGTATCTGCCGGGCGTGAACTTTTCGGGCGGGGTCAATCTGATCAAGCCGTCGTTCAAATTCAAGGACAACGGCGACAGCCGCAATCCCAGCGTTCCCGGCATTCCGGGCTCGGGCCTGAACGGTTCGGTGCCCACCGGCGGCAACGGTGGCGACGCAGGCAACCTGGGCGTGGTACCCAACCTGTATGCCTCCTGGCAATTGAATGAGCAGTGGTACATCGGCCTGGGCGTCGGCGCCCCCTTCGGCCTCATGACCGAATACGACGACGACTGGGTAGGCCAGTACCACTCCAACAAGTTCGAGATCAAGACCATCAACGTGAACCCGTCGATTGCCTACAAGGTGAACGACAAGTTCTCGATGGGCTTCGGCGTGAACTGGCAACACATCGACGCCAACTACAAGAAAAAAACGGTGGTGCCGATTGCCGGCCTGCCGGTCGCCACCAATGGCGATGCCGACCTGAACCTGAAGGGCGATGCCTGGGGCTGGAACGTCGGCTTCATGCTGCAACCCACGGAAGACACCCGCATCGGCCTGTCGTACCGTTCAAAGATCAAGCACACCGCCAAGGGCGATACCGACATCAGCAACATCGGCCCGGCACGGCAATCGGTGTCGTTCGATGCCAAGGCCTCGGTAGACCTGCCCGATACGCTGATCCTCAGCGCCGCGCACCAGTTGAACGAACGCTGGGAACTGCTGGGCGACGTATCGTGGACGGGTTGGAGCAGCATTCCCGAGCTGAAAATCCGCAACTCCGGCCCCGGCGCGCGCGACGATGAACTGCCCCTGAATTTCCGCGACACCTGGCGCATCGCCGTGGGCGCGAACTACAAGTTCGCCCCGGCCTGGAAGTGGAAGTTCGGCTTGGCCTATGACCAGTCGCCGGTCCACAACGAGGCCGACCGCCCGACGTCCCTGCCCGACAACAACCGTTACTGGTTCTCGACCGGCGTGCAGTGGGAAGCCACCAAGAGCACCACGCTGGACCTGGGCTACACCTATCTGTACCTGCGCGACACGGACATCGACACCACGTCCGGCAGTGCGGCGACCAAGGGCCGCGTGGCGGGCACCTATAACAGCAACGCCCACATCGTGGGCCTGCAACTGACGTCCCGCTTCTAGGCACCAAGATCAGGCCCCGCATTCAGGCTTGCACGGGCGGGCGGCCGCGCCGCCCCCCGTTTTTTGAAGGAGATTCCCCTTGAGCAAGTTCGTCGTCAAACACGTTGCCGTCCTGGGCGCCGGCGTCATGGGCGCGCAAATTGCCGCCCACCTGGCCAATGCCGGCGTGCCCGTCACGCTGTTCGACCTGGCCGCGTCCGAAGGCGACCGCAACGGCATCGTCAACAAGGCCCTGGCCGGCCTGAAAAAGCTGGAACCCGCCCCGCTGGCCGGCGCGGCCCGCATCGCCCTGATTACCCCCGCGAACTACGACGACCACCTGGACGCGCTGCGTGGCTGCGACCTGATCATCGAAGCCATCGCCGAACGCATGGACTGGAAGACGGCGCTGTACGAGCGCATTGCCCCGCATGTGTCGCCCGACGCCATCGTTGCGTCCAACACGTCCGGCCTGTCGATCGACGCGCTGGCCAACGCCCTGCCCGCAAGCCTGCGTGAGCGCTTCTGCGGCATCCACTTCTTCAATCCGCCGCGCTACATGCGCCTGGTGGAGATCATTGCCACGTCGCATACGCAGCCGGCCGTGCTGGACCAGTTGGAAACCTGGCTCACGTCCACGCTGGGCAAGGGCGTGATCCGCGCGCTGGACACGCCCAACTTCGTGGCCAACCGCATTGGCGTGTTCTCCATCCTGGCCGCCATGCACCACACCGCGCGCCTGGGGTTGGGCTTTGACGAAGTCGACGCGCTGACCGGCCCGAAGATCGGCCGCCCCAAGAGCGCCACCTATCGCACGGCCGACGTGGTCGGCCTGGACACCTTGGCCCACGTGGTGGGCACCATGGAAAAGAACCTGCCCGACGACCCCTGGCACCGCTACTTCGCGCTGCCTGCATGGTTGTCGGCCCTGATCCAGAAAGGCGCGCTGGGCCAGAAGACCGGCGCGGGCGTCTACCGCAAGCAAGGCCGCGACATCCTGGTGCTGGACCTGAAGGCGCAAGACTACGTGCCCAGCGCCGGCAAGCTGGCCGATGAGGTTGCCGCCCTGTTGAAGGAACGCAACCCCGCCAAGCGCTTTGCCGCGCTGCGCGCCAGCGAGCACCCGCAGGCGCAGTTCCTGTGGAGCCTGTTCCGCGACATCTTCCACTACAGCGCCGTGCAGCTTGAGCACGTGGCCGACAACGCGCGCGACCTGGACCTGGCCATGCGCTGGGGCTTTGGCTGGGCGCAAGGCCCGTTTGAAACCTGGCAGGCCGCAGGCTGGCAGGACATTGCCGCCGCCGTGGCTGAAGACATCGCCGCCGGCCGCGCCATGAGCAACGCGCCCCTGCCCGCCTGGGTGCAGGAATCTGACCGCCAGGGAGTGCATGCGCCCGAAGGCTCGTATTCCGCGCGCACCGGCACCTTGCATCCGCGTTCTTCATTGCCGGTGTATCGCCGCCAGTTGTTCCCCGAGCGTGTCTTCGGTGAAGGCCCGGATGATCGTGGCGTCACCGTGTGGGAAAACGAAGGCGTGCGCTTGTGGAACCTGCCGGACGTGGATGCGGGCATCGCCATCCTGTCCGTCACATCGAAGAACCACACGCTGGGCGGCGAAGTATTGGAAGGCGTGCTGCAAGCCGTGGCGCGTGCCGAACGTGATTTCGACGGCCTGGTCATCTGGCACGAACCGCCCTTTGCCGTGGGGGCCAACTTGCAGCAGGTGGTGCAGGCGTGCGCCGAGGGCCAGTTCGACATGCTGGAAGCCATGGTTGAGAAATTCCAGCGCGCGTCCCAGTCGTTCAAATACGCGCAGATTCCCACCGTGGCCGCCGTGCAGGGCATGGCGCTGGGCGGGGGCTGCGAATTCCTGATGCACGCGTCGCACCGCGTGCTGGCGTTGGAAAGCTATATCGGCCTGGTGGAAGCGGGCGTCGGACTGATTCCCGCAGGCGGCGGCAGCAAGGAATTCGCCGGCCGCGCGGCTGCCTTGGCGGCCAAGACCGCCACGCCGGGCGAGGTTTTCCCCTACCTGCAACCCGTCTTCCAGACCATCGCCATGGCGCAGGTGGCCAAGAGCGCGCTGGAAGCGATCGACGCGGGCTTCGCGCGCGAACACGACATCGTGCTGTTCCACCCCGACGAGCTGCTGTTTGTTGCCATCGGCCAGGCCCGCGCCGCCGCCCAGGCGGGCTACACGCCGCCGCCGCGACTGTCGAACATCCCGGTGGCGGGCCGCAACGGCATCGCCAACTTCGAGATGGTGCTGGTCAACATGCGCGAAGGCGGCATGATCAGCGCGCACGATTACCGCGTGGCGCGCAGCGCCGCCGTGGCCCTGTGCGGTGGCGAAGTCGAAACCGGCACGAAGGTGGACGAAGAATGGCTGTTGGCGGTTGAGCGCCGCGAATTCGTCGCGCTCTTGCGCACGCCTGAAACCCAGGCCCGCATTCGCCACACGCTGGAAACCGGCAAGCCGTTGCGCAACTGAGGAAAGCATCATGACCAAGCAGATACAAGACGCCTACATCGTCGCCGCCACGCGCCTGCCGGTGGGCAAGCGCAATGGCGCCTACATCACCACGCGCCCCGACGACATGCTGGCCGCCGCGCTGAACGGCGCGCTGGCGCAGGTGCCGGCGCTGGACACCGGGCGCATCGAAGACGTGATTGCCGGCTGCGCCATGCCGGAAGCCGAACAAGGCATGAACGTGGCGCGCATCGGCCTGCTGCTGGCGGGCCTGCCGCAAAGCGTGGCGGGCGTGACCGTCAACCGCTTCTGCGCATCGGGCTTGCAGGCGGTGGCGGACGCCGCCGCGCGCATCCGCCTGGGCGAGGCCGACATCATGATCGGCGCTGGCACCGAATCCATGAGCGCGATGCCGCAGATCATGGGCAACAAGGTGTCGATGAACCCCGAGATCTTCGCCCACGACGAGAACATCGGCATGGCCTTCGGCATGGGGCTAACCGGTGAAAAGGTGGCTGAACGCTGGAAGGTCTCGCGCGAGGATCAGGACGCCTTCGCGCTGGCCTCGCACCAGAAGGCCTGCGCCGCGATCGCGGCCGGTCATTTCCGCGCTGAAACCACGCCGTATGAAGTGGTGTCGCATCTGCCGGACGGCGCCAGCGGCGCGGTGCGCGTGGTGCGCCGCCTGGTGGAAGTGGACGAAGGCCCGCGCCCGGACAGCAGCGCCGAAGCCTTGGCGCGGCTGCGTCCCGTGTTCTCGACGCGCGGCAGCGTCACGGCCGGCAATAGTTCGCAGATGTCCGACGGCGCGGCCGCCGTGGTGCTGGTGTCCGACCGCATCCTGCGCGAATTCAACCTGAGCCCGCTGGCGCGCTTCGTCAGCTTCGCGGTGGCCGGCGTGCCGCCCGAGGTGATGGGCATCGGCCCTGTGGCGGCCATCCCCAAGGTATTGGAGCGCGCCGGCATCACGCAAGACGCGCTGGACTGGATCGAACTGAACGAAGCCTTCGCGGCCCAATCACTGGCGGTGATTCGTGAACTGAAGCTGGACCCCACCAAGGTCAACCCGCTAGGCGGCGCCATCGCGCTGGGCCACCCGCTGGGCGCCACCGGCGCCATCCGCACGGCCACCATCACGCACGGCCTGCGCCGCACGGGCGGCAAGTACGGGCTGGTCACCATGTGCATCGGCACCGGCATGGGCGCGGCCGGGCTGTTCGAAGCGATGTAAGGCCTGGCGCAACCCAGCAAAACCACCGTGCGACATAACCCGGCATGCCTAGCATGAAGCCCTATTGGTTCAAGAACCTGTCGCCGGAATGGCGCGCGCGCCTGATGCGGGTGGGCTTCAACCTGCATCCGGCGTTTCGCGCCACCGGCGGCCGCGTGATGCATGTGTCGCCGGACTTCCAGCACATCCGCATCAAGCTGCCGCTGTTGCGGCGCACGCGCAATATCGTGGGCTCGATGTACGGCGGGTCGCTGTTCGCGGTGACGGACGGCGCCCACCCCACCATGCTGATGTCGGCGCTGGGCCCGGACCACATCGTGTGGGACAAGGCGGCGTCGATTCGCTTTCGCAAGCCGGCCTACACGACCCTGTATGCCGACTTCCGGCTGCCACCCGGGGAAATCGCGGAGATACGCGGCGTGCTCGCGCGCGACCACGAAACCACCCGCACGTACACGGTGGAATTGAAGGACAAGGACGGCGTGGTGTATGCCGTGGTGGAACGCACGATCTATATCGCGGACAAGAAGTTCTACAAGCAAAAGAACACAGGAGGAGACTCATGCAACGCATCTCTGGAGGGCGATACACCGCCCTGAGCCTGATCCTTGCCGCCAGCCTGGCGGCTGCGGCTGCGCCCGCGCTGGCCGCCGACATGGAAGTGGCTGGCCAGCGCGTGCCGGAACACATGTCCGAAGGCGGCCGTACGCTGGTGCTAAACGGCGCGGGCCTGCGCACCCGATTTGTCGTGAAGGTCTACGTGGCCGCGTTGTACGTCACCACGAAAAGCCAGGACGCAGCGGCGGTGATCAACAGCACCGAACCCCGCCGCATCCGTTTGCAATTGCTGCGCGACGTGGACAGCGAGAGCCTGGACGAGGCGCTGCAAGACGGCCTGCGCGACAACACGCCGCCTAAGGAACTTGCCACGCTGAAAGCGTCGGCGGACCGCCTGAAAAGCCTGGTGGCCGATCTGGGCATTGCTCGCGAGGGCGACGTGGTCGACGTGGATTTCGACGCCCAAGGCGTTGCCGTGACCCACAACGGCAAGCACCGGGGCCGCGTCGACAACCCCGATTTCGCACGCGCCTTGCTCCGCGTCTGGCTGGGCGACAAACCCGCGCAGACTTCCCTGAAGAATGCCCTGTTGGGCAACTAGGCGGAACCGCACACGATGGAACGAATCTGGCACAAGAGCTATCCCGCGGGCGTTCCCGCGGAGATCGAGGTGGACGGCGTCACCACGCTGGTCTCGGTCGTGCGGGACAGTTGCCGCCGCTACGCGGACAAACCCGCGTACCTGAGCATGGGCAAGTCCATCAGCTACGCCGAACTGGACGGGCTGACGCGCGACTTCGCCGCCTGGCTGCACGCGAATGGCCTGGGCAAAGGCGACCGCATCGCGCTGATGATGCCCAACCTGCTGCAATACCCCGTCTGCCTGTTCGGCGCCTTGCGCGCCGGCTGCATCGTGGTCAACTGCAATCCGCTTTACACGGCGCACGAGCTTGAACACCAGTTGGCGGACTCGGGCGCGCGCGCCATCGTGGTGGCGGACAACTTCGCGGCCACGGTGCAGAAAGCGCTGCCTGGGAGCACGGTCGAACATGTGCTGGTGACGTCCATCGGCGAGATGCTGGGCCCGCTTAAAGGCCGGTTGGTGGACTTCGTGATCCGTCGCGTCAAGCGCATGGTGCCGGCGTGGTCGCTACCCGGCCACGTGCGCCTGGGCGATGCGCTGCGCGCGGGCCGCCAGGCGCCATTCACCGAAGTTCCGCTGAGCCAGCGCGACCTGGCCTGCCTGCAATACACGGGCGGCACCACCGGCGTGGCCAAGGCCGCGATGCTGTCGCACGGCAATCTGGTGGCGAACCTGAACCAGGCGCACGCCTGGATCAAGCCGCTGGTCAAGGATGGCGAAGAGTGCATCGTCACGGCCTTGCCGCTGTATCACATCTTTGCGCTGACGGCGAACTGCCTGACGTTCATGAAGATCGGCGCCAGCAACCTGCTGATCATCAATCCGCGCGACATTCCCGGGCTGATCAAGGAAATGAGCAAGGTACCGTTTTCGGCGTTCACCGGTGTCAACACGCTATTCAACGCGCTGCTGAATCACCCGGACTTCGCCAAGCTGGATTTCTCACGCCTGCGTCTGACGATGGGCGGGGGCATGGCGGTGCAGCGCGCCGTGGCCGACCGCTGGCGCGCGGTCACGGGCAAGTCGCTGGCGCAGGCCTACGGGCTGACCGAGACCTCGCCCGCCGTCACCGTCAACCCGCTGGACGTCAAGGCGTTCACGGGGTCGATCGGCCTGCCCGTGCCGTCCACCGACATCTCCATCCGCAATGATGAAGGCGTGGAACTGGGCGTGGGCGAAACGGGCGAGATCTGCGTGCGCGGCCCGCAGGTTACCCAGGGCTACTGGAACCGTCCCGACGAAACCGCCTTGGTGATGTACGCGGATGGCTACCTGCGCACGGGCGACATCGGTTACGTGGATCAGGATGGCTACGTGTTCCTGATCGACCGCAAGAAAGACATGATCCTGGTGTCGGGCTTCAACGTGTACCCCAACGAGGTCGAGGACGCCGCCGCGCTGCATCCCGGCGTGCGCGAAGTGGCCGCGGTCGGCGTGCCGGACGAACGCTCGGGCGAAGTAGTCAAGCTGTATGTGATCCGCAAGGATCCCACGCTGGATGCCGAAACGCTGATCGCGCATTGCCGCACGCAACTGACGGGCTACAAGGTGCCGCGCCAGGTAGAGTTCCGCGATGACCTGCCGCGCACCAACGTAGGCAAGATCCTGCGCCGGGAATTGAAACCCGAGGCCGCCCCGCAGTCGGAAAAGCAAAGCGTGGGTCAAAGTTGAAAAACCCAACGGCTTTTGCACCAGCCGTAGCAGTAGGATGGGTGGAGCGCGGCAAGGCAACAAGAAGAACGAAACCGCCGATCGCGCGAAACCCATCAAGCAGCACCCCAAATCTTCCGCAGCCTTGCCGCATAGCAACCGCTGCAAGATGGGTTCCGCGCGATCAGCGCCAGGGGTTCTAGGCACGACCTTCCCGCGCTGCACCCATCCTACGGGCGCCACCCGTCGCAGGTAGGATGGGTGGAGCGCGGCAAAGCACCCAAAAGAACGAACCGCCGATCGCGCGAAACCCATCAAGCAGCACCCAATTCTTCCGCAGCCTTCCCACATAGCAACATTGCAAGATGGGTTCCGCGCGATCGGCGTTGTGGGTTCCGGGCATCTTGGCCGCCTTCCAGGCCCCTACCCTCGCTACCACTGCCCGAAGAAAACCCCCGCCCGCTTATGCGCGTTGGTGGCTTTTTCCACGGCCTCGTCGCTGATGGTGGTGCGCCGCTTGCCGCGCAGCATCCAGTCCAACAGGCGCTGGCGCAGTTCCAGCCGTATCGCCGCATGCGTGCTACTGGTACCCAGGTCCTGGAACTCATCCGGGTCGGCGTGCAGGTCAAAGAGCTGCTCGGGCTCGTCGAGCCAGTACACATAGCGCCAGCGGTCCGTGCGCACCGACCAGGCCCGCGCATTCTGTGGCGTCTTGCCGCGCAGGATACGGGCCTGACGGAAGCTGTAGTCCAGTTCCGAGAACACACAGTCGCGCCATTCCGTGGTGGATGCAGCGCCGGATACCGTACCGGATGCACCGCCGGATGCAGTACTCGATCCGGTACCGAATGCAGAGCCACCTCCTCGGCCATGCAGCAGCGTTTGCAGTTCCCTGCCTTCCAGCCGATGCGACGGTCCGGGCGTGCCCAATGCGCGCAGCACCGTGGGCACGACGTCCACGCTTTCCACCATGTCGTTCAAGGCCTGCCCGCGCGTGGCGTTGGCCGCCGCTGACGGGTCCATCACGATGAACGGCACACGCTGCACGGTGTCGTAGAACAGTTCTTTTTCGCCCAGCCAGTGGTCACCCAGGAAGTCGCCATGGTCGGCCGTGAACACGATCAGCGTGTTCTTCATCAGGCCCGCACCTTCCATGTAGTCGAACAATCGGCCCAGATGATCATCCAGTTGCCGGATCAACCCTTGATACGCCGGCCGCACCACGCGCACGCATTCGTCCGACGAAAAGCTGACGCTCTCTTCCTGCTGGCGATAGGCGGCGACCACGGGGTGGGCGTTCGCCAATTCTTCCTGGTTGCGCCGCACGGGCAGGCATTGATCGGCGGTATAGCGCTGGTGGTACGGGGCCGGGGCCATGTAGGGCCAGTGCGGCTTGACGTAGCTCAGGTGCAGCACCCAGGGCTGGCTGCCACGGCGTTGCATGAAGTCCAGCGCCTGATCCGTCATGTAGGCAGTTTCGGAATGCGCTTCGGCCACGCGCGACGGCAGATGCACGTTGCGCATGTTCCAGCCGCTGGCGATCTGGCCGTTGGCGTCCACGCCGGCAATCACATAGTCGGTCCAGGGGTCGGCGCTGTCGTAGCCGTGGCGGCGCAGAAAGGCCGGGTAGCCGCTTTCCTGGCCGGGGGTGTGGTGGCCATCGTAGCGGTCCAGTTCCGTGAAGCCGCCCCGGCTGAGCAGCACGCCCAGCTCGGACGCGCCGTCGATGGCCAAGCGTTCCATGCCGGCCTTGTCGGGAATGATGTGGGTCTTGCCGGCCAGGGCCAGCTCGCGCCCCTGCCCCGCCAGGTACTCGCCCAGCGTGATCTCGTTGACCGACAGCGGCACGCGGTTCCACGTAGCCCCGTGGCGCGACGGATAGCGGCCCGTGTAGTAGCTCATGCGCGACGGACCACACACGCCCGAGTTCACGAAGGCGCGATCAAAGCGCACGCCGCGCGCCGCCAGCGCATCCAGGCTGGGGGTTTGCAAATAGGGATGGCCATAGCAGCTAAGGTGATCCGCCCGCAACTGGTCGGCCATGATGAACAACACATTCTGCACCGTGCTCATTGCCGCCCCTATTGCGTGGCCGTGAAGCCGGAGTCGCGCACCACCGGTTCCCATTGCTTGCGGTAGGCGTCCAGTGCGCCGGCGGTACCCGCCGCGTCCTGCGATACCGGTTCCAGGAACACGGCGCGCACGGCTTCTTCCATGGTGGGTTCGCGCAGGATGGCGGCAATGTCCGCGCCCAGTCGATCCACCTTGGCCTTGGGCATGGCGGCGGGCGCGAAGAAGGCGTTCCAACCGTCGGCGGCCAGGTCCACGCCGCTTTCCTTGAAGGTGGGCACGTCTTGCAGATCCGCGTCGCGCGTGTCGCCGGACGTGGCAAGAATGCGGATCTTGCCGGCGCGGTGCTGCGGCAGCAGGGTGTCCAGCGTGTCGATGCCTTGCGGCAGGATGCCGCCGATCAGTTCCGATATCAACGGCGCGGACCCGCGATAGCCGATCACTTCGGGTTCCTGCTTGATCTCGCGGCCCAGCATCAGCGCGAAGAAGTGCGGCAGGCTGCCGGTGGCCGGCACGCCGACCGTGAACTGCTTGGGGTTGGCGCGCAACCACTCGCGCAGGGCGGGCACGTCCTTGATGGGCGAGCTGGCTGGCACGGCCAGCGCGAACTTGTAGCGGCTGACCAGCGACACCGGCGTGAAGTCGCGCTTGGCGTCATAGCCGGGCTGGGCATAGACCAGCGGCGCCACGACCATGACCGCGGGGTTGGCCAGCATCAGCACGTTCTGCCCAGCCGGCGCCGCATGCAGCGCCTGGGCCGCGATGCGTCCGCCTGCCCCGGTTTTGTTTTCCACCACCACGGGCACGCCCACGCGGTCCTTCAAGCGGTCGGCAACCAGCCGCGCAATGCGGTCGGAACTGCCGCCTGGCGGGTAGCCCACCACCAGCGTCAAGGTGCCGTCCAGCGGCGCCTGCTGCGCACAGGCCAGCGAGGCCCCCCCCGCCATGGCCGTGGCCACGATGGCTTTTGCTATCCACCCCTTGGTCCATTGATGCATCGTCTTCTCCTGGGGACAGTGGCCCGCTGTCGGTTATGGTTCTTTCTGCCTGGCCAAATCCAAATAAGCAGAATCAATTTAGCAACGCGGCCGTTGCTTGATCTAATCCAGGACTTTCAATAACGATATGCAGCACGCACCGTGCAAGACGCGGCCCGCGACGCGGCAAGGAGGAGACGCCATGCCAACCCACCCGACATCCGGTCTGCCCCGGTCAGGTCAGCCCGAATCAGGTCAGCCCGAAGCTCAGCCCCCGGGCCAGCCCCCATCGGACCCGCCTCCCCATCTGGCCGACATGCTGATGTACCGGCTGTACCAGGCATGGTCGCAGTCCAACCCGGTCTTCGTGCGCCTATGCGAAGGCCGTTTCGGCATCACGCGCCGCGAATGGCGCATTCTGGCCTGCGCTATCGAAGGCGGCATCATGAGCTCGGCCGAGCTGGCCGCCGCCGCCAAGCTGGACCTGGCCCGCACGTCGCGCACGCTGGGCGCGCTGTGCCAAAAAGGCTGGCTGCGCCGTCTGCACGACAGCGCCGACCGCCGCGTCGTGCGGGTCGAAGCCACGGCCGAGGGGCTGGCCCGCTATCAGGCGCTGCTGCCCGAGGTCTTGCGCTTGAACGAGCTGCTGGTGCAGGACTTGAACGAAGCCGAAGTCGCCCTGCTGCGCGACTTTCTGGGCCGCATCGAGCAGCGCGGGCGGCGCATGGCCGAAGACAATATCGTGGCGGACAAGGCCAGCCGCCGCGAAGGAGGAACCCGGCGTGCGCAGTATGCGTAAGCCGGGTGTGTCGCGCCGGGCCAACAACGCGGCCGGGCAAGGGCGGCCTGAAAACCTATCGCCAAGCCGCTGAAAGAAAAGGCTTTTACAGAGACGAAGGGGATGGGCCGGCACGTTTTGCAGGCCTTTTTTACATCTGGGATGGGGCGCGTGGCTAGGCGCGCGAGCGCGGCTCAATTAATAATAATTATCGTTGCCATTCCTATATGTAATCAGCGGCGAACACGTCGCAGGGGAACTCACTTGAAACGCCACCCGACCCGGGCCGCCCACCGCGCGCGCCAGCAGACCCTATTGCCCGCCGCCGCGCTCGCCGCCTGCCTGGGCGCCACCGCCCACGCCCAAACCGCCCCCGCCACCACCCCCACCACCGTGTTGCCCGCCGTGCAGGTGACCGGCACGGCCGAAACCGCTACCAGCCCGGTCGTCGGCTACGTGGCCAAGCGCAGCGCCACCGGCACCAAGACCGATACCCCCCTGTCTGAAACGCCGCAGGCCATCACGGTGATTCCGCGCGACCAGATCGTGGACCAGGGCGCCCAGAACGTGCAGGACACCATGAACTACGCCGCCGGCGTGCGGCCCAATGCGTATGGCGTGGACAACCGCGGCGACTACGTCCGCGTCCGTGGCACGGAACCGGCGCAATACCTGGACGGCCTGCGCCAGTTCTTCAATTCAAACAACCCGCGCACCGAGGTCTATGGCATG
The DNA here is from genome assembly GCF_057334535.1 of Achromobacter colocynthidis. Taxonomy (NCBI): domain Bacteria; kingdom Pseudomonadati; phylum Pseudomonadota; class Betaproteobacteria; order Burkholderiales; family Alcaligenaceae; genus Achromobacter; species Achromobacter colocynthidis. Next base: position 20,600 of record NZ_JBHFIZ010000029.1, on the reverse strand, counting down.
GAGCGCGTGGAGGTGCTGCGCGGCCCCTCGTCCATGCTGTACGGACAGGGCAGCACCGGCGGCATCGTCAACCTGGTCAGCAAGCGTCCGCAGGCCGAAGCGCAACGCGAAATCGGCGTGGTGCTGGGCAACGACAACCGCCGCGAAATCCATACCGACCTGACCGGCCCCGTGACCGAAGACGGCCAATGGCTGTACCGCGTGGTGGCCGTGGGCCGCGACAGCGACACCCAGGTGCAGTACGCGCAGGACGACCGCCTGATGCTGGCGCCGTCACTCACTTGGCAGCCCAGCGCCGCCACGTCGCTGACCTTGCAGGCGCTGTGGCAAAAGGACAGGGCCGGCACCACGCAGTCATTCCTGCCCTGGAGCGGGTCGGTACAAGAAAACCCGAACGGCCGCATTCCCACCCGCCGCTTCGTCAGCGAACCGGGCTGGGACGCCTACGACACCGAGCAATTCAGCGTGGGCTGGCTGTTTGAACACCAGTTCAACGACACCTGGAAATTCCGCCAGAACTTCCGCAACACCGTCAGCCGCGTCGACTATCAATCGCTGTACCCCAACGTGTATGGCGCGCGCCGGGGCGACTCCTATATCGACGCCGACCAGACCACTACCGACCGCTACTTCTACGTCAACAAGCCGCGCATGCGCACGCTGCTGGCTGACCAGAACATCGAGGGCAAGCTCAACTGGGGCCGCACCGAGCACACCGTCATCCTGGGCATGGACTATTCGCACTACCGCGAAACCAGCCAGTCGGCCTCTGGCCTGGGCGCGCCGCTGAACCTGTACCACCCCGTCTACGGCAACCGGCCGGAATACGAGCTGTCGGACACGCCCAAGCAAAAGCAGCAGCAACTGGGCTTCTACGCGCAAGACCAGATCAAGTTCGACCAGAACTGGATCTTCCTGGCGGGCATCCGCCGCGACCGCGCCGACAACCGCATCGACGGCCAGGACAAGGAAACCGACTACGCCACCACCAAGCGCTTCGGCCTGATGTACGCGGCCGACAATGGCTGGTCGCCCTACCTGAGCTACAGCGAATCGTTCACGCCGATTGCCGGGTCGAACTTCTACAACGAACGCTACAAGCCCATGCGCGGCAAACAGGTCGAAGCCGGCATCAAGTACATGCCCCGCGATGCCGACATCGAATTCACCGCCGCCGCCTACGACCTGCGCGAAAAAAACCGCCAGACCAACGACCCCGAGAACCCCAACAACCAGCTCCAGGCCGGCAAGACGCGCACGCGCGGCGTTGAATTGGAATTGCGTGGCCGCGTCACCAAGAACGTGGACGTGATCGCCAACTACATCTACACCGATGTCGACCCGCAACTGGAAGGCTTGCCCAAACACATGGCGTCGTTGTGGAGCAAGTACCGCTTTGCGCTGGCCGGCCAGCCCGGCTTCGCGGTGGGCGCGGGCGTGCGCTACCTGACGGCCTTCCGCGACGGCGGCGCGCCGGAAACGCCCGCCGTCACGCTGTTCGACGCCATGGTCAGCTACGACAATGGCCCGTGGCGCTATGCCTTGAACGTCAACAACATCGCCGACCGCACCTACGAAACGGTCTGCCTGGACCGTGGCGACTGCTTCTACGGCGCGCGCCGCACCGTCATGCTGAGCGGGACGTACCGATTCTGATCTGACACGGCGCAGGCCGCCGCCCTCCAGGATGGGGACACCTGTACGTACAGGCAGTACGTACAGGTGTACACTAGCGGTTTTTCAACCCCCACTGACAGACGCGTCCACGAACGTCTGCAATCCACCAGAACCGTCCTGGAGACTTACGCAAGTGTCGACCACCGCTTCTTCCCGTTCGCCATTTTTTGGCACCATGCAGAAAATCCCTGGTGGATTGATGCTCGTGCCGCTGATCCTGGGTTCCCTGATCGGCACCTTCGCCCCTGATGCGCTTGCCATCGGCGGCTTTACCACCGCCCTCTTCAAGAACAGCGCCCTGCCGCTGATCGCCCTGCTGATCTTCGCGACCGGCACGCAAGTCAACGCCCGCACCGGCGGCCCCATCCTGGCGACCGCCGGCACCCTGCTGCTGATGAAGACGCTGGTGCCCGCCACGCTGATCATCATCCTGGGCAGCTATGTGGGCCTGGACGGCGTGATGGGCGTGTCGATCCTGGCCTTGCTGGCCGCGTTCGACAACAGCAACGGCGGCCTGTGGCTGGCCTACACCGGCCAGTATGGTGACGCCCGCGACCGCGGCGCCTACGTCGCCAGCGCGGTCAACGACGGCCCGTTCTTCAGCCTGCTGTTCCTGGGCGCCTCGGGCCTGGCCGACATTCCGATGATTGCCCTGGTAGCGGCGCTGGTGCCGTTCCTGCTGGGCGTGGTGGTCGGCAACCTGGATCCGAAGTGGCGCGACGTGCTCAAGCCCGTGCCCAACATCGTGATCCCATTCTTCGCCTTCGCGCTGGGCACCGGCATCAACCTGGGCGCGGTCGTCAGCGGCGGCATGAGCGGCCTGATCCTGGGCCTGATCATCAGCCCCATCACCGGCGGCCTGGTCTACCTGGGTTATCGCCTGATTCTGCGCCGTGGCGGCAAGAGCGGCCTGGGCTTCGCGGCCGGCACGACCGCCGGCAACGCCATCGCCACGCCCGCCGTGGTCGCGGCGGCCGACCCCAACTTCCAGCAGTACGTGTCGACCGCCACCGCGCAGGTTGCCGCCTGCGTGCTGATCAGTTCGATCCTGGCGCCGATGCTGGCCTCGTACTTCCTCAAGCGCGCCGGTGAACTCAAGTCCGAAGATGCCGATCCGGACAGCAGCGCTGCGCCCACGTTGGCCAGTGCGCGCGGAGAGGCGCTTTGACGCCCACCATCGCCATCGTCGCCGATGACCTGACCGGTTCCGGCGATACCGCGGTGCAGTTTGTGCGCGCCGGCTGGACCACGCACCTGTCCATCGGCGGCGCCGACGAAGCGCTGGCCGGCCCGGCTACCGCAGGCGTCGAAGTGCTGGCGGTCACGACTCACAGCCGCGCCCTGCCCGCCGCCGACGCCGCCCGCGTCATTGAACAGAACGTGCGCCAACTGCGCGCCGCCGGCGTATCGCGCCTGTACAAGAAGGTGGACTCCACCTTGCGCGGCGCCTTCAAGGCCGAGATCGACGCCGCGCGCGATGCCTGGGGCCCGGACACGGTGGCGGTGATCTGCCCCGCGTTCCCCGCCACCGGCCGTACCGTGGAACAAGGCGTACTGCTGGTGAACGGCAAGCCGGTGACCGAGACGTCCGCCGCCACCGACCCGGTGACCCCGGTGACGGAAAGCCATATCCCCACCCTGCTGGGCTGCGCCCATGTGGCGGCGCAAGACGGCGACACGCCCGACACGCTTGCCGCGCGCATCCGGCAGGCCGGCAACACGGTGGTGGTGGACGCCAGCACCGATGCCGACCTGGAACGCCTGGCGCGCGCCATCGGCCTGCTGGGCGAACACGCCCTGCCCGTGGGCGCGGGCGGCCTGGCCGTGCCGCTGGCCCGCGTGTGGGCCGGCGCCGACCAGACCGCGCCCGTCGTGGTCGTGGTGACGTCGCAGCACAGCGCGGCGCGCGCCCAAGCCGCCGCGCTGCAAGCCTCGGGCGCAGACACCTGGACGCCGTCGCTTGCCCAACTGGCCGACGACGCCGCCTGGCAGGCCTGGAGCCAGCCGCTGCTGCAGGCCCACGCCAAGGCGCCCGCCGAAGCGGGCACGGTGCTGCTGCTGGCGCCCGAAGGGCAACTGGAAGGACTGGATTCGGAAAAAGTTGCTGACCGCCTGGGTAGCTTGGCGGCGCAATTGATCGCCACCTCGCGCGCGGCCGGTGTGGTCGCCACGGGCGGCGACGGCGCGCGCAGCGTGCTGGTGGCGCTGAATGCCAGCGGTATCGCGCTGGTGGATGAAGTAATGGGTGGCGTGCCGCTAGGCACGCTGACCGGGGGCACGGCCGCGGGCCTGCCCGTGGTGACCAAGGCCGGCGGCTTTGGCACCGAAGACGTATTGGTTCGCGCCGTGCGCGCGATCCGCGACAGGAGATTCAAGCGATGACACAACCCCAACCGAACAAGCTGCCTTTGCTGGCCGTCACCCTGGGCGACGTGGCCGGCATCGGGCCGGAAATCACGGCCAAGATGCTGATGGGCCACGACGAACTGCGCCAAAAGGCCCGCCTGCTGGTGGTCGGCGATGTCGACGTCATGGTTAACGCCGTGCGCAACCTGGGCGGCGACCCCGCCATCGTGAAGAAGCTGGACCGCGCGGCCGATTGTTCCAACACGCCCGGCACGATCGAAGTGCTGCAAGCCGGCCCGTCGCTGGCCCACGTCAAGCTGGGTGAAATCAGCGCCGACGCGGGCGACGGTTCGGTCCGCTTCGTCACCACCGCCTGCGCCCTGGCGCGCGCCGGTGAAGTCGACGGCATCGTGACCGCGCCGCTGAACAAGGCCGCCATGCACGCCGCCGGCCACAAGTGGCCCGGCCACACCGAACTGCTGGCCCATGAGTTCGGCGTGAAGACCTTCTCGCTGGTGCTGTCGGCCGGCGACCTCTACATCTTCCACGCCACCACCCACGTGTCGCTGCGCCAAGCCATTGAAGACCTGACGCCCACGCGCATGCGCGCCGTGCTGCGCCTGGCGGGTTCGTTCGCCAAGGCGCTGGGCCGGGGCGACCAACCCGTGGCCGTATCGGGCCTGAACCCGCACGCCGGCGAAAACGGCATCTTCGGCAGCGAAGACGCCGACATCCTGGCGCCCGCCGTGGCCGAAGCCAATGCGGCCGGCATCCTGGCCGCCGGCCCCATCCCGGCCGACGCCCTGTTCCCGCAAGCCGTGCGCGGCAAGTGGCAATTCGTGATCGCCTGCTACCACGACCAGGGCCACGCGCCCTTCAAGGCCGTGTATGGCGATGACGGCGTCAACATCACGGTGGGCCTGCCCGTCGTGCGCGTGTCCGTGGACCACGGCACCGCGTTCGACATCGCGGGCAAGGGCATCGCCCGCGAAGACAGCCTGATCCTGGCCGCCGAGCGCGCCGCGCATCTGGCCCCGGGCTGGACGCATGTATGGGAAACTGCGCGGGCACAAACCGGAGGTTGATTTCCATGGCGCCCGCCACGCACGACGCATTGCCCACGCTTGATCGCTCAGGCGACATCCCGCTGCACGCCCAGGTGGCGACCCTGCTGCGAGGGTTCATCCGGTCGAACAAGCTTGCGGCGGGCGCCGTGCTGCCCAGCGAAGCCGCGCTGTGCGTACGCTTTGGCGTCGCGCGCAGCGTGGTGCGCCAGGCGCTTGCCGCGCTGGCCACCGAGGGGCTGATCCAACGCGAAAGCGGACGCCCCGCCACGGTTGCCGCGCAGCAAGAACACCGCCGGCTGGTGCAGCGGTCCACCGGCCTGTACGAGCAATTCGCGCAGTCTGGCGTGGCCTTGCAGACGCGCGTGCTGGCCTTTGCGCGCGCCGAACCGCCCGCTGAAGTGGCCGCGTTTTTCGGCACATCCAAATTGCTGATGCTGGAACGCTTGCGCCACGTGGCCGACGCGCCGCTGGCCTATGTGCGCACGTGGTTGCCCGTCGATGTGGTACCCGGTCTGCGCGCCGAGGACCTGACCGACGCATCCCTGCACGGCGTGTTGACGCGCCGCTTTGGGCTGCGCCCCGGCGCCGGTCGCAATCAGATCCGCGCGGTTGCCGCCGACGCCAAGCTGGCCAAGCTGCTGGACACGCAAGCCGGCACGCCCTTGCTGATGTTGCAAGGCCAGGGCATGGACCAGCACGACCGGCCGCTGGAGTGGTTCACCACCTGGCACCGCGCCGAACAATTGGTGTTCGACGTGGACGTCAGCAACGGCCACGAAAGCGTGCATCCGCGCTTGCAGGATGCGTCGGTGTCGGTTGACGTGGATGACGGGGCGTCGGCCTCGCAGCACGATCCCCTGGCGCGGGCAGAAGCCCTGGTCGCCGAACTGTCGGCGGAACTGGCCCGGCTACGCAGCCAGGCCTAGCCGCGCCGATGTGACGGGCGCGTCATTCCGATGACGCGCCACACACGCTTCTGGCTTCTCACGCGCTCGAACGGTCGGGCGCTCAGGCACTTACGCACCTACGCACTTACGCATCTACTCAAGCACTGGCTGCCGCCATCACCTGCTTGGCCAAGGCCTTGCGATCCACCTTGCCCACCGCGTTTTCCGGCAGGCGCTCCACCCACAAGACCTCGCGCGGCACGTAGATGCGGCCCAGCCTGGACTGAACCTCGGCCAAGATTGCAGCGGCCTCCTCCGCGCCCGGCATGACTTCGCCCTTCGCCTGCACGAAAATGACCGGCACTTCGCCCAGGTCATCATCCGGCGCGCCCACCACACAGCACGCGGCAACGAACGGCAGTCCAGTCACCACGCCCTCGATCAGGGCGGGCGAGATGTTCTCGCCACCACGGATGATCACGTCCTTGATGCGGCCCGTGATGCTCAAGTAACCCGCGTCGTCGAAGCGCCCCAGGTCGCCGGTGCGCAACAGGGTCGGCGCGCCATCGTCGCCGTTGTCCACGCCCAGATAACCCAGCATCAGGCTGTCGCCCGCGATGCAGATTTCACCTTCGCCACCGGGTGCGGCCTCGGACCCGTCCGGCAGCCGCAGCGTGACTTTTTGCCCGGCCAGCACCGTGCCGACCGACCCCAGGCGGCGCGCGGCGGGCGGGTTCATCGTAGACGTGCAGGTGGCTTCAGACAGACCGTAGGACACCACCAGCGGGCAGCCCAGGAACGCTTCAATGCGCCGATGCAGCGCTTCGGTGATGGGCGCTGATCCGCAGCGCGCAAAGCGCAGGCCCGCCAGGCTGGCCGGGTCGAAATCCAGTTCCAGCATGCGGGCGTACATCGTCGGCACGCCGGTGATGATGGTGGGACGAAACGCGCGCAACAGCCCCGGCATGTCGTCCGCGCGGAAGCGGCCCGCCAAGGCCACGCTGGCGCCGGCCAGCAGCGGCGCGAAGATCTGGTTGTTCAGTGCGTTGGTGTGATGCAGCGGCATCACGTGCAGCAGCCGGTCGTCGGGCGTCAGCCCGGTATGCGCCAGCACGCCGCGCGCGTTGTTCGCCAGGCCTCGGTGGCTTAACAGCACGCCCTTGGGGTTGCCGGTGCTGCCGGAGGTGAACAGCAACAAGCCCGGGGCGTCAGGCGAAATATCGGTGGCGTGATCGAGCGTCCGCGCATTGTCCGCATTGTCCGCGTGCGCGGCATTGGCGACATTCGCCGCCTCCAGCACGCGCGACGGCGCCAGGCCACTGGCCGCCGCCGTCGCCGTGTTGGCCTCGTCATGCACCAGCCACGTCAAACCCACCGCCTCCACTCGCCGCGCCGTTTCGTCGACCGACAGCCGGGGCTCCAGCGGGCAGGGGCACGCCCCCGCCGCCATCACGCCCAGTATCGTCAGCACCTGTTCCAACGAACGCTCCATGGCTATGGCGACATAGCTTCCGGGCGCGACGCCCGCCGCGCGCAAGCCCCTCGCAATGCGCGCAACGCGACCGTGCAGGTCGGCATAAGTCAGCGTGGTGTCGGCCGTGACGATGGCCGGGCGCGCGGCCCATTCGGGCTGGCTCCAGGCGCGCGCAAACGCCGCCACCAAGGTGGGTTCGGAAAGCGTCATGTCGGCCTCCCTCCCTAGCGCAGCGCGACGGCGGCGTCGCGTTCGAACTGACCGTCCGCGTCCAGCTCGCGCAACGCGCGCGCTTCCTGCTCGGTCGGCGGCGCGGTGGGCTCGGCGCCGGTCGCGTCGAATTCAAAGCCGGTGCGCTCACGCACTTCCGACAAGCTGGACTCCGGATGCCACGATTGCAGCGCCAGCCGCCCGTCGCGCTTGATGAACACGGCAATGGGCGTCACCACCCCATGAAAGCCGCCCCACGACGTCATGAAATCCAGCTTCGATACGAAGGTGCGGCGCGAATGCTCGGTGCGCCACGTGCAGGCGCGCTTGGCCGTGGGCAGCATCACCGCGCCGCCTCCGCCGCCAGGCAGCCGCACCTTGGGTTCATGCCAGTCGCCAATGCAGGAGTTGTTGGCGCAGCCCGCGCCATCGATCTGCGCCGCGCCCAGAAAGGTCAGGTCCATGCGGCCGCGCGTGCACAGGTCGTAGAAGTCTTCGTTCGAGAAGATCGACGCGGTGTGTTCAGCCAGCACCGGGTCTGAACTGGAAATGGGAATCTGCGACGGGCGTGGATTCACGCCCCCCGCCACGTTGATGTAGACGAAGTCCCAGTCATAGGCGCGCTTGGCCAACAGGCAGGCCAGCATCGGCATGGTGGAATTGACGCCGCTGAAGGTGATTTCATCGGGGCGGATGAAGCGCGCCAGATTCGTCACGATGTAGGAAAAGCCCGACCATTGTTCAGCCATGATTGCCCCCTTGCACTTCGGGCGCGGCGGCCAGGTGCGCTTGTAGATCGCTGTTCTTGTCCATGTAGGCCTCGACCGCCGGATAGTCGATGGCGTAGTCGGGCCAGCACGAACCCGGCCAGGCGCTGCCCGGCGCCACCGTGTAGGCCTGCACCATGAAGTACGGCACCAGCGTGGATTCCGGCTGCGCTTCGAATACCGCGCTGTCGACGACCTTCTCGGCCACCACCAGCACGCTGCCCGCCGCGCGCGACATGATGCGGTCCCAATGCGCCGTGCCATGCACGCGCACATTGCCCAACGCATCCACTTCAGACGCCTGGATCACCGCGAAGTCCGGGCGGATGGCGGGCACCACATAGGTTTTCTGGCCGCTGCCGTAGGGGTCGTCCAGGCAGGCCCAGCCGTTCAGTTCCGGCAGGCCGCTGCCATGCAGCCCGCCGCAAGGCTGGAACGGCACGCCAAACGCCGCTGCCCGCAAGCCGGCCGTGAGGCTCGCGCAGGCGTGTTCTTCCAGTTCGATCTCGCGGCGTTCCACGGCGCGGCGATACCACGGCGCCAGGCCGAAGTTGCCTTCCATGGCGACGATGCCCGCGCGCACGCGGCGCAGCACGCCGGCGCGGCAGAGGATGTCTACGTCGTATCCCGGCGACTGCTTGACCAGTTCCAGGTCGCGCTTGCCTTGCCGGATCAGTTCGCGCACGAACGCGAACGGCCCACGGTGCAGAAAGCTGCCGCCCAGCGCGATGGACGCACCATTGGGCACCAGCGCGGCCAGTTCGGCCACCGTGCACTGCTTGTTGGGTTGATTGAAGCCTGAAGCCATTGTCTTCCTCCTGCTGGTTCTTGTGCCGTTAGCGCGCTTCTAGATAGGCGGCCACGCGGTTCTTCAAGCCGGGCGCCGCCGCCGAACGCACCAGGCGCGCCAGATCGGCGTCGGGCGTTTCCTGCGACAGCGCGGCGTAGAGCTGAATGCGGCTGGCGTCCGTCAATGCCTGCGCCGTGTCCCACGCCTGCTGTTCGATATCGGGCCATTCCTGCGCCACGGCAAGCCGGGTCGCAAAGCCGTCGCGCAAAGCTTCTTCCGCGTTGAACGTGGCGGCCTGCTCCAGCACCACGCGGGCGCGCTCGGCACCCACCAGCGCGGCAAAGCGGCGTGTGCCCAGCACCAGCCCGAACTTCAGGCCAGGCATGCGGAACGTGGCGTCCGGCGCGCTGATGCGCCATTTGCAGGCGCCGAATACATCGACACCCGCGCCGAAGTTGCGGCCATGCGCCAGCGCCACGGTCAGGCAGGGTGACGCGGCCAGGCGTTGCAGCAAGGTCTCGATACGCACAAAGCGCAGCAGCAGGTCGCCCTCGCTTTGCGATTGCCAGTCCCCGAAGTCAAAGCCCGCGCTGAAGTTCTTGCCTTCGCCCTTCAGCACGATCAGCTTGGCGCCCTGCGCCTCGGCTTCGTCCAGCGCGGCGATCAGCGCGTCCACCAATTCGGCGGACAGCGCGTTCATCTTGTCGGCGCGCGTCAGCGTCAGCACATGCCGCGCGCCCTGTTTGTCGATACGCAGCGCGCTCATGCCACCACTCCCTTCCTGGCCGCGCGCAAGGCGCCCAGCACTTCGTCGTTGTGCTCGCCCAGCGCGGGCGGACGCAAGCGCAATGCCGTGGTCTGGCCGTCAAAGCGCACGGGCAGGCCGAAGGTGCGCGTCTGCACGCCGTTGGGCAGTTCAACCGGCTGCACCCAGCCCATGTGTTCCACCTGCGGGTCGGCCAGCACTTCGGAATAGGTGTTGATCGGCGCGCAAGGCACGCCCGCGGCACGGAAGCGCGACAGCCAGGTCTGCGCGTCATCGTTGGCGAAGATGGCTTCCAGGATCTCGCGCAAGGCGGTCTGGTTGCGGGCGCGGGCGCTGGTGTCGGTAAAGCGCGGGTCGGCCAGCAGGTCATCGCGCCCGACGGTGGCGCATACGCTTTTCCACAACGCCTGGTTGCCGGCGGCCATGCCGAAATAACCGCCCTGGCAACGGAACGCCTGATACGGCGCGTTGCGCGGATGGGCCGAGCCCAGCTTCACGGGGTCTTTGCCGCTGCCGAAGAATTCCGACGTCTGCAAGGCGGCAATGCCCAGCGTCGCGCCCAGCATCGGCACATCAATGTGCGTGCCCTGCCCGCTGGCCTGGGCCGCGCGCAAGGCCGATGCGATGGCGAAGGCGCCATACAGGCCGGCCGAAAAATCCGCCACCGGCACGCCGCATTTCACGGGTTCGCCGCCGGCCTCGCCGGTGACGCTCATGATGCCGCTCATGGCCTGGATGGTCAGGTCGAAACCGCCTTCCTGCGAACGCGGGCCCGACTGCCCGTAGGCCGAGATCGAGCAATAGACCAGCTTGGGATTGGCCTCGCGCAGTTGCGCATACCCCAGGCCCAGCCGATCCATCACGCCGGGCCGATTGTTTTCGATCAGCACGTCGACGGTCTGCGCCAATTCGCGCGCCAGGGCCAGGTCTTCGGGGTTTTTCAGGTTCAGCGTCACCGACTTCTTGTTGCGGTTCAAGGACGCGAAATTCTCGCTGTAGCCGTCGGAGATGGGCGGCCAGCTACGCAGCGTATCGCCGCCCTCGGGGTTTTCGACCTTGATGACGTCGGCGCCCATATCCGCCAACAACATGCCGCAAAACGGTCCCGCCGCGACGTTGCAAATTTCCAGCACGGTGATGCCGGCCAGTGCCGAACTGGGTGTCATGTCTGACCTCTCATTATGAAAATTCAATATTTGGGATAAGCAAATCAGTATAAGTGCGCCGCGTTCCGGATGGCATCATGCCTGGCAATTCGCGCCACCTTCTCGGTGGTTCCTAGTGCAATCCCTAGGTCTTGCGCTTAATTGTTGACCAGCATATCACCCTGTGGAATTCTACGTAAACCATTTATTGGAATTCGAATCCTATATTTTAGGATTTATAAAAACGGTCCGCGGCGCGCCCTGCGCAAGACGGCCCGGCACACCAAGGAGACATTCATGAAGCAAACGTGGCGCATTGCCCTGGCGGGCGCGGGCCTGGCGCTGGCCGCCGGCCCCGCCCTGGCCCAGACCTGGCCGACCAAACCCATTCGCATGGTCGTGCCCTTCCCGCCTGGCGGCGCCACCGATGCCGCGGCCCGCATCTACGCGCAGCACCTGGGAGACTTCCTGGGGCAAGGCGTGGTCGTTGAAAACAAGGCGGGCGCGGGCGGCGAGATCGGCGCGGAATACGTCGCCAAATCCGCCCCCGACGGCTACACCCTGTTGATGGGCGCCGTGGGCAGCCACGCCATCCATGCGGCTATGCCCGACAAGCCTGGCTACGACTTCGCCACCGCCTTCGTCGGCGTGTCCATGGCTACCAGCATGCCGATGGCGGTGGCCGTCAACAGCAAGGTGCCCGCCAACAACGTGCAGGAATTGATTGCGCTGGCCAAGAGCAAGCCCGGCACCATCACCTTCGGCTCGGCCGGGCCCGGCACCTCGCAGCACATGGCCGGCGAACTGTTCCAGGTGGTGACCGGCACCCGGCTCATGCATGTGCCGTATCGCGGCAGCGGTCCGGCCATTACCGATTTGCTGGGTGGCCAGATCGACATGGTCATCGAAACCCTGCCGGCGCTGTTGCCGCAAGTGGCCAGCGGCAAGATCCGCTTGTTGGGCGTGACCACCGCCAAGCGCGCCACGGCCCTGCCCGACCTGCCCACCTTGATGGAGCAAGGCGTGAAAGACTATTCCGTGGCGACCGCCTACGCGCTGCTGGCGCCCGCCGGCACGCCGCCCGCCGTGGTGGACAAGCTGTCGGCCGGCATGCAGAAGGCCGCGGCCATGGAATCCGTGCAGCAAGCAGCGTTGAAACTGGGCGCCGATGCAGTGGCCACGTCCCCAGAAGACACCAGCCGCGTGCTGAAGCGAGAAGTGGGCCGCTGGGCCGACGTGGTGCGCCTGTCGTCCGCCAAATGAAGCCCCTTGACGCCTCTTCAGGTTCGATCGCCACCGACGTGGCGATCGTGGGCGGCGGCTCGGTCGCCGTCAGCTTCCTGTACCAGTTGCTGCTGTCGTGGCAGGCAGACAGCGCGGCCCGCCCCCTGACCATCACCGTGTTCGAACCGCAAGCGGTGTGCGGCCCGGGCGGCGCGTATCAGGAAGACCTGCCCAGCAACCTGCTCAACATTCCCGCCGGCAACATGTCGGCGCGCGCGGACCAGCGCATGGACTTTGTCGACTGGCTGCGTACGCAAGACCCTGCCTGGTTGCGGGGGTATGGCGTGGATGCAATTGCGCCGTCGGACTTTCTTCCGCGCCCCTTGTTCGGTGCCTACATGCGCGCCGTGTACGAGCGTTGCCGCGAACTGGCACTGGCGCAAGGCGTGGCGCTTGCCCAGGTGCAACGCCGCGTGCAGCGCGTGTCGCCATTGGCTGATGGCAGCGTGCGAATCGAGGCCGAGGGCAACGCACCGTGCCTGGCGCGCTACGCCGTGCTGTGCAACGGCAATCTGCCGTCGCAGGCGTTCCCGGCCTTGCAAGGTGCGCCGGGCTACTTCAACAGCCCGTATCCCGTAGCCGACCTGGCGCGGGAGATTCCGCCGGACGCCTCCGTGTGCATCGTCGGCACCAGCCTGAGCGCGGTGGACGCGGTGGCCGCCTTGCAGCAATCGGGCCATCGCGGCCCCCTGCTTTGTGTGTCGCGCAACGGCCGCCTGCCCTCGGTACGCAGCCCGCACAACCAGGCCCCGACGGCGCTGCGCCATTTCAACCAAGAAGGCATCCTGCGCCTGGCGGCGCGCCAGGGCGGCACGCTGACGCTGGACGCGATAGCCGGCGCCCTGCAAGACGAGGTGCTGGCGCTGCATGGCGCGCTGGATGCGGATGAGGTGTTCGGGCTGGCCGGCGATGCGCAACGCGCATTGGACGAAGAAATACGCAGATCATCGCAAGCGGCCCGCCCCTGGCAGGCCGTGGCCGCTGCCACTAACGCGGTGGTAGAGCAGGTGTGGCACTTGATGCCGGATGCCGAGCGCCAGCGCTTTCAATCGCGTTGGCGCGCGCTGTGGATGGCGCGGCGCGCCACGTTCCCGATGCGCAATGCGCTAAAGCTGCAAGCGCTCTTCAAGACGGGCCAATTGCAGGTGCGCGCGGGGTATGTGGATACGCGATATCGTGACGCTGGCCATGACCCGGCCGGTGGCCGTTTCCATACCCGGCTACGCGGCACCAATGGCGAAACCACTCAGCGCAGCGACTACCTGATCAACGCCACCAGCTTTTCAGTGGACGTGGCGCGCACGGATGATCCGCTGATCGCCACCCTGCTGCGCGACGGCCATGCGCGCGCCGATCCGTTCGGCGGCCTGGCGCTGGATTTCAACACGGGTTGCCTGAAGACTGCGCAGGACGCGGTGCTGGGCCAGGTGTCGGTGCTGGGCAGCCTGGCGGGCGGCACGTACTTCTGGACCACATCCATGGATGTCAACGCCAGGTTGGCGCGCGACCAGGCGGTGCGCATTGCGACGGCGCTTGCCAGGCCGGCACGAATCACTGATTCAGATAGCCTCGCCGATAACCCATCCCTTGCGAAATGGACTGCGCACAGGCCGACACATCCGGCGCCAACTGCTTCATCCTAGCGGCGCTCAGGCGGTCCAGGGGGCCGGAAATGCCCACGGCCGCCACGGCTTGGTCAAGACTATTGAACAAGGTCACGGCCAGCCCGCCCACGCCTTCGCGCCATTCGCCCCGGTTCACGGCATAGCCCGCGCGCGCGATCTTGCGCAGTTCGTCTTTCAGCAAGGGCAAGGACACGATGGTGGACGGCGTGTGGCGCACAAGCTGATCGGCGTAGCGCTCGACATAGCCTTCGGGCTGATACGCCAGCAGCGCCTTGCCGGTGGCCACGGCATAGGCGGGCGCGCGTCCACCCACCATCGAGTAGGCGCGGATGGGTTGCGGGCTGTCGATCTTGTCTACATACACGACGTCGAACCCATCCAGCACCGACAAGTGCACCGTCTCGCCCGTCTGGTCCGCCAGCGTGCGCATGAACGGCGCGGCCCGCATGCGCACGTCCAACTGCCAAAGCGGGCGCGCGGCCAACTCAAACAGCCGTACCGCGCCACGGTAGCCGCCGCCGTCATCGTCCTTGATGACGTAGCCGGCGTGTATCAAGGTTTGCAGCGTGCGATGCGTATTGCTGCGGGTCAGGCCGACCCGGGCGGCCAGGGCATCGATGGTGCGCGGCGGATTGTCCACATCCGTCACCGCCTCCAACACCATCAGCCCCTTGAGCAGTGTCTTGTCCATCTTGTGTTTTTCCTAATATTTAGGACGGGAACATAGCACGAGACAAGGCCGCCGAACAACGCGCGGCGGGTGTGGTGCGTTGTGTGGTGCGCTGTGTAGCCACGCGCTTGGGAGCTACCCCTGGCCGCCGGCCGCAATGGTCGCGCGCACCGCCGCCGACCGGTCCCACAGATTGGGCAGGCTGGGCGACGAATAGCCGGACACAAAGGGCTTGGGCTGCCCCGTTTCCGGGTCATAGACATGGCGCGACACCGCGCCGATATTGCCACCGTACAGATGCACGCTGATCGACACGCGATCCAGGAAGGCATTGGACACGCGATGAATGTCGCCCTCGGCGGGCGACAGTCGTTCAACGTCGCCGGGTTGCAAGGTGGTGGCGTCGCCCACCGGCAGCACGCGGCCGTCGGCATGGCGCACATAGCGCTGGTTGATCTCGGCCCCGCGCAGCATGCCCACGTAGCCCCACACTTCATGGTCATGCACGGGCGTGAATTGCCCCGGCCCCCACACAAAGCTGACCAAGGAGAATCGCTCCAAGGGGTCGCAGTGCAGCAGGTATTGCTGGTAGTACTGCGGATGCGGCACGGTACAGTCTTCGGGCAGCCAGTCGTCGTGGCGCACCAGCTCGGCAAAGGCATCGCGCAGCGCGGGCGTTTGCGCTAGCGCGTCCGGCGTCGCCAAGCGTGTCGCGGTGGCAATGAAGCGGCGCAGCCGGTCCAGGCCGGCGGAAGAATCGGGCATCACGGGTCTCCTGTGGTTGGGTCAACCGTTGGGGCAATCGTTGGGGCAATCCCAGATTAGAAAAGCAGTATCCACCATTCGGGATGCTTGCGCACGCCGGGCCTTGTGCTTCGGTCGCTACATCACGCAAAGCCCTGCTTGACAGCCCCGGGCCACGGCGCGCAGCGTATGCACTGTCTTCAAGGGTTGAAATGGAAAACACGCATCACGATATTCCCCAGGCATTGCTGGATGCGTTGCGCAGCGCGCAGCGTGTCGTCGTTTTCACAGGCGCCGGCGTGTCGGCCGAAAGCGGCATCGCCACCTTTCGCGACGCCTTGACGGGGCTATGGTCGCGCTTCGATGCGCAAGCGCTGGCCACGCCCGAGGCCTTTCGCGCGCATCCCGATATCGTCTGGGGCTGGTATGAATGGCGGCGCGCGCAAGTGCTGCGCGCCGCGCCAAACGCCGCGCACCATGCCATCGCGGGGCTCGCGCGCCACGTACCTGATTTGACGGTCGTCACACAGAACGTGGATGACCTGCACGAACGCGCGGGCAGCACGCAGGTGGTGCATCTGCATGGCAGCCTGCACGCGCCGCGCTGCTCGGTGTGCGCCGCGCCGCAAGCCTACGCCAACAATGCGCCCGACGAGCCCGACGAAGGCCGGCGCATTGCCCCGCCCGCCTGCACGCGCTGTGGGCAGCCTGTGCGGCCCGGCGTGGTGTGGTTTGGCGAGAGCCTGCCTGGCGATGCCTGGAGCATCGCGCTGCGCGCGGCAGAGCAATGCAACCTGCTCTTCAGCATCGGCACATCGGCCCTGGTCTACCCCGCCGCGGAACTGCCGCAACGCGCGCTGGCCGCGGGCGCGACGGTGGTGCAGGTGAACCCGAACGTCACGCCATTGGATGCCCAGGCGCATTGCAATCTGCATGGCGCGGCCGCCGACGTGATGCCGCGCGTGCTGGCGGCGGCCTTTGCATAGCCGTGCAATTTGCATAAGCCTGGTGAACATTTGTGAAGATCTTTACGACCCACATCGAGTAGAAACGAGCTAGCGCAGCAGTCGAGGGGAAACCCCAAATCTCGCCGCGTCGCCATCGGGCTACAGTGGCGATCGTGGCTTCGACCGTGGAGATCATCATCCCTTTTTCCTGGAGACTTCCCGACGTATTCGTACGTGCGTCGGATGGCACGCTGCACCGTGTTGTGCGCCACGCCACGACCACGGCAACCATCGCCAAACTTGAGAGCATCCCCAGCAATTACCACTTGGATTGCGAATGCATGCTTGATAACGGCGAGGCGCTTACGTGGATCGGAAGCAATCAATATCGTCAAACCAACGGCGACGCAATATTCACCGCTGAACCCGATGTCACGGCCCCGACCAGCGAACGCCGCAAAAGCGGCGCCGCCAAACGGAGCAAACACGGCCCCGCCCCAACTGGCCCGCACAAAAGACGAGCCCACGGGCATAACCCCTTACCGCTAGCTGTTGTCAATCTAAAAACCGGCAACGACTGGAGTTTGATACGCGCGGGGCGCGAGCACCTCAATATCACTACCGCTGATATGGCTGCCCGGCTTGGCGTGGATCATTCCATTTACATTGAATTGGAACGGCCACGCCCGCGCCCTCGACAGATTGTGCTGGACCGAGTCTCCGAGGCCTTAGGCGTGTCACCCGACCAACTTGATGATTCATTGTTTGGGGGCCGTTTTCTGTAGTGCCGCGCCTGCATCGCGCACGCGCGGCGCCCTGAAGCGTCCACACCACTTTGGCGCCGCAACACCGCCGGCCCGTGGAGGTACTGAGTATGCTCGGCACCGCAAGAAGATTGACCGATGTGCTTGTCACATCGCCCGACGGCACCTTGTATCGCATCGAACGCTTCGTTGCGGACCTGGATGCCTATTCCGCGTTGGGCACCTCGCGCTTCGATCCCAAGACGCACTGCATCTGTCGCACAAGCTCTGGCGAAAAAGTCACTTGGTTGGGCGGCCAGGCCTACAAGATGATCAAGAGCGGCGTCTCGTTGACCGCGGTGGACCGACGACGGGGTGGCTGATCCGGGCTGACGTCGATCCGCCTTGCACCAGACAAAACAAAAGCGGCTTGATGGATGACCATCAAGCCGCTTTGCATTGCGTGTTGCCGTTTGCTTTTACGCTTCGGCTGAACCACGACATTTCGGATATCGCGTGTTCAAAAATAAGTTGGTGCGCCCGGCAGGATTCGAACCTACGACCCCCTGGTTCGTAGCCAGGTACTCTATCCAGCTGAGCTACGGGCGCCCCGAAAGAGGCGTGTTTATAACATGAAAAAATAGGGTCGTGCAAATCGAGGGGGAAATTCGATGTGCACTACCGTCGCGCACTACGCCGTACACCACTGCATGTACACCACCCGCCCCCTGCATCACTCCCGCATCGCTTCCATGCATTCCACGCCGCACAAAACAAAAAGGCCTTCGATCAATGATCAAAGGCCTTTCTATTTTCTTTGACGGTGATTTCAGTGTGACCTGAAATCTGGTGCGCCCGGCAGGATTCGAACCTACGACCCCCTGGTTCGTAGCCAGGTACTCTATCCAGCTGAGCTACGGGCGCTCCGACAAAGAGGCAAAATTATATCAGAACAATTTCACCATTACTGCATGTTTACTGCTTTTTTTTTGCTGCTTTTTTTGCTTGTTCTACTCAAAGTTTTTTAGCGATTCATTCGGCTCAACATCAGCACAATCAAACCACTTCAAAACTTGGTGCGCCCGGCAGGATTCGAACCTACGACCCCCTGGTTCGT
>NZ_JBHFIZ010000029.1:0-2321 GCF_057334535.1 Achromobacter colocynthidis | reverse complement strand
CCTGGTTCGTAGCCAGGTACTCTATCCAGCTGAGCTACGGGCGCCCCGAAAGAGGCGTGTTTATAACATGAAAAAATAGGGTCGTGCAAATCGAGGGGGAAATTCGATGTGCACTACCGTCGCGCACTACGCCGTACACCACTGCATGTACACCACCCGCCCCCTGCATCACTCCCGCATCGCTTCCATGCATTCCACGCCGCACAAAACAAAAAGGCCTTCGATCAATGATCAAAGGCCTTTCTATTTTCTTTGACGGTGATTTCAGTGTGACCTGAAATCTGGTGCGCCCGGCAGGATTCGAACCTACGACCCCCTGGTTCGTAGCCAGGTACTCTATCCAGCTGAGCTACGGGCGCGCGTTCAAGCAAGCCTTGAATAATAACGTGAATTTTTGCGGCGTGCAAGTTTGGGTGCGGTCAGAAAAGCACTACTCTAATGGCCGCTCAACACAACGGCCTTGAACGTGAAACACCTGCTCGCTGATCTGGAACAGCTAAACGACTTCGACGAAATCATCGACGTGCGTTCACCGCTTGAGTACGCCATCGACCACATCCCCGGCGCCATCAACGCACCGGTGCTGAACGACGAAGAGCGCGTGCGGGTCGGCACGTTGTACACCCAGGTCTCGCCCTTCGAAGCCTCGCGCATTGGCGCCGCGATCGTTGCGCGCAACATCGCACGGCACCTGGAAACCACCTTCGTCGATCGGCCGCAGGGTTGGCGTCCGCTGGTGTACTGCTGGCGCGGCGGCAAGCGCTCGGGCTCGATGACGGTGATGTTCAACATGATCGGTTGGCGCGCCAGGCAATTGAACGGTGGCTACAAACGCTACCGTGGCGCCACGCTGCTTGCCCTGGACACCCTGCCCACCACGCTGCGCTGCGTGGTGCTTGTGGGCCCCACGGGCAGCGGCAAGACGCGCCTGCTGCACGCGCTTGAATCGGCTGGCGCACAGACGCTGGACCTTGAGCACCTGGCATCCCATCGCGGCTCGCTGCTGGGCGCCGTGCCGGGCGTTGCACAACCCTCACAAAAGCGTTTCGACACCTTGCTAGCCGCGCGCCTGCGTGCCTTGGACACCACGCGCCCCGTGTTCGTTGAAGCCGAAAGCCGCAAGATCGGCGCCGTAGCGTTGCCACCCGCGCTGCTGCAAGCCATGCATCAAGGCGCGTGCATTGAAGTGGTCTGCACCCCCGAAGACCGCGCGGCGTTTTTACAGCAGGACTACGCGCAATTATTCGACAACGCCGATTGGCTCAAGGAACAGTTGCAACGCCTGCTTGGCCTGCACAGCCGCGACGTCATCAAGGGCTGGCTACAGATGGTGGACGAAGGCCGCCGCCTGGAGCTGGCAAGCGACCTGATCAACCGCCATTACGACCCGGCGTATGCCCGCAGCGGCCACGCGCACTACACGCAACTGCCGCAAGCCATGCAGATGAGGTTCAGGCCGAACGATGCGGATGTGGTGGAACAGGCGCGCGCGTTGCTGGCGGAGATGCAGGCGGAAGCGATGCAGATAAAAGCGGTGTAGATGAAAGCGATGCAGATAAAGCCGACATGAAAAAACCCCGCAATCACTTACGCGATTGCGGGGTTTTTATCTTCAACGCTGTACTTAAGCCAGCGCCGAAGCTTATCTGGCGGAGACGGTGGGATTCGAACCCACGATGCAGTTTTTAGCCACATACTCCCTTAGCAGGGGAGCCCCTTCAGCCTCTCGGGCACGTCTCCGAAAAGAGAACGAGATTCTAGCACGAATTTTTTGGCCGTTGCCCGCAAACGGGGTCATCATGCAAAAAAACGTGCCGGACTCGCTGCCTTTATTCCTTGGCGCCCGGCGCCTGGTCCAGGCCGAACGCCTTGTGCAGCGCGCGCACGCCCAATTCCATGTACTTGTCGTCGATGATGACCGACGTCTTGATTTCGCTGGTGCTGATCATCTGGATGTTGATGCCTTCTTGCGAAAGCGTCTGGAACATCAAGCTGGCCACGCCCACGTGCGAACGCATGCCGATGCCCACGATCGAGACCTTGGCAACCTTCTCGTCGGTGGACAGCTCACGCGCGCCCACGGCGGGGATGACTTCGCGCTTGAGCAGGTCGACGGCACGCGCGAATTCGTTGCGGTTCACGGTGAACGAGAAGTCGGTGGTGCCGGCCACGGACTGGTTCTGCACGATCATGTCGACGTCGATATTCGCGGCGGCGACCGGACCCAGGATGGAGAAAGCGATACCCGGTTTGTCGGGCACCGCCAGCAAGGTGATTTTGGCTTCGTCGCGGCTGAAGGCGATGCCGGAGACTACGGCGGC
>NZ_JBHFIZ010000028.1:88777-130874 GCF_057334535.1 Achromobacter colocynthidis | reverse complement strand
GGCATGCACTGCGCAGCGAGCGGCGCATGTTCAAGATCGAACGCACTCACGTCACCAAGGCGGGCACCGTAATCTACCGAGCCAGCAAAACGGACTGCGGTAAGTGCGCGATGAAGCCGCAATGCTGCCCCAATACGCCGATGCGCAAGATCGCTCGCAGCATTCACGAGGATGCACGCGATGTAGCCAGGCGTATCGGCGCCACCGTGCAATACCAGCGCTCACGTCACGAACGAAAGAAAGTCGAGGTGCTGTTTGCACACCTCAAACGTATTTTGAAGATCGACCGCTTGCGGTTGCGCGGACTTACTGGTGCAGCAGACGAATTCACGCTTGCAGCAGCCGTTCAGAACCTACGTCGTCTTGCGATGCTTACCTCTCCGGGACCACCGGTTCAGGGCACAGGTGCGCCCAGTTGAGGCGAAACCCACCGATTAACAAGGCAACCGGGCATCAGTACCCGGTTCCAATCGAAAAAATGGCGAAAGCCGCCAAGTCATCGGCCTTGTAAGCGCGACCAATCGCGACGAGCAATCGAGTTTTTCAACAGAATCGGCCGGTTGCAGACCTTGGTAGCCGTCCGCTTCCGGCAAGCGTTCGTAGTCCCGCGTCAAACGCCTGAAGCGATTGTCCAACCGAAACTGCGCTCGACCACCCAACGGCGCGGTAGCAGCACAATACCTTTCTTGCAATCAACAACATGGGTATCAGTTTCGCCCCGTTAGCATCGGCTCAACTGCATTCCCGTTCTGCCCCTGCACCCAAGATGGAAGCCACCGTGACCGAACCCACCACCATTGAAGTTTCAGCCGAAGCCGCGTCTCATAAGGGCAAATTTTTCCTGATCGACGCCAGCTTCTTGGGAAACGGCAGGGTTCCCGGCATAGAAATCGCCAACGAACCGAAGCTGATCGATCCGGGGATGAATGTCGTCTCGCGTCCTAATGGAATGCCAGATCAGTATCCGGAGCGTCCGCACCTGGTTCATGTACCGGAGAAGGGCGGAATGCCACGCGATCTGGAAGAGCTCGCTGGCATATGGATTGTGTCGGAGCCGTTGAAGCAACTGTTTGAGCAATTGGACGCCGAGGCGTTTGCATTTGTGGCATGCGACTTCAGCCTTGCTGACGGCAGCCCCGCCCCTCAATACTACCTAGGCAATGTGCTGCGCACACTCGATGCCCTGGATGAAGCCGCTTCTCGCGTGAGGATCAAGCTCGACCACAATTATCAGACTGGCGAGGACGAGAAGCTTTATAGCCTCGTTGGCGGAGCCAGCTTGGTGTTCAAACAGGACGTTGTGGGAGATGCCCATATCTTCCGCCAGGATCGCTTGGGAGCACCTCCCATCTGCGACCGCGCGATGTTTGATGCATTGAGTGCGGCCAACTTCTCCGGCGTACGGCTGCGCGATGTGGCCGATATTTAGAGCTGATACGGGAGGGGAGGGTTATGGCCGCATCGGGACCCCAAGCGGCCACGCTCGGATGTCGGTGCGGTGACGCGAATGCTCGCTTTTCATCTATGGTGTCAGACTGCAAAATCATAGATACCCCATCCGAGGAATCCGACATGACATCGCAGCCACAACGCTTCCTGGATCATCTCGCCGCTCATGGCTGGACGGTGCTGCGGACCACGCCCACCTTGACGCCAGCGGCCGCGCCGGGCGAAGCGTACGGCTATGGCGCTTTCCTGGCGTCATTCACCGAATTGCACAACGCGAACCAGACACGCTGGTTCCTGAGCGCAGCCGACCATGACTGCACGGCGGACAGCGCCTTTCCCTGGCACACCCTGCGCGATATCAGCCTGGAGGCCGCGCTGGACGACGCCGGCCGGCAGGCGGTCTTTGACTTCTGGCAACAGCACACGCCGATCTACATGAGCGTTGCTGGAGATTACGAATTCCTGGCGATAGACCGCGACTCGGGCCGCATCGTGCACGGCATCGAGCCGGAGTTCGAGGACACCCGCGACATCGCCCCGAATCTCGCGGCCCTGTTCGAAGACATGATTGCGGGCCGCGCCACGGCGGCGCTACTGGCGTAACGTCGTATGCAACAGCCTACGCAGCCCCATATGCCGCCCGATCTAAAGGCATATACCCACGACGATATTCCTGCTCAGGAAGCTTGGTTGGACTGTGCAACCGCCGACGGTGGCCGGCTGCGCGTGGTGTTGCTTGCGGCCGATCAGCTTTCACTCTAGCCACTGCGGATTCCAGACAATTTCCCAGAGATGTCCGTCGGGGTCCTGAAAGTACCCCGAGTAACCACCCCAGAACGTGTCGTGCGGTGGCTTGACGATCGTTGCCCCCGCCGCACCGGCCTGAGCCATGACAGTGTCAACTTCGACTTTTGATGAGACATTGTGGCCAAGCGTCATCTGGGTCGGATTGAACGGCGCTGTCGTCAATCCTGTGTCGTGAGAAATGCTCCTCCGCGGCCAGAGCGCCAAACGCAGGCCGGACTGCAAATCTAAAAACACAACGGCGCCGTGCTCGAATTCCGTGCCTACGATGCCGTCGGTAGAAAGGCCTAACCCATCCCGGTAGAAGCTCAACGACACGTCAAGATCTTCAACGCCTAGAGTGATAACGGTAACTCGTGGCTTCATGTTCGTGCCTCCGTTTGAGTTGCGAGTTTATCTCGGCCGTCTCTCAGTAGCGAGGGGAGTCGCGGATGTCCAACTATCTATCCGTTATCCCTCTGCCCAGCTACTTCTTCTGGGTCGGCCTCGTACTAACGCAGGCATCGCACGATCAACCGCTCACAGAGCCGTGGACTACGGCGGTTTTGACGATGGCTGCCATCTTCGAATTCCTACGCTTGGAAGAATCGCTTGGGGCGGCATGAATCAAGGGCGCATGACTGTTCGCCGTCCATGATTTCCTCGCTGGCTAGATGGCCGACTATGGCCGCCAACGTAACGCCGGGGTGCATTGCGCAAACGTATACGCCGGCGATTTTGGGTAAGTAACCAATGATAGGGATGCCATCGGCAGGTATGGGCCTGAATCCGACGCAGGCCACTTCCGTAGCTAGGTGAGCAACACCATGGAGTTCGTTCTGAATCGCCTTAGCCGTTCGTAGCGCTATCGCTGCTGGCTGGTTTTCCAAAGCGTCGTCCAAGTAATCTTCTGCCGCCAGCAACGCGCCGTCCGAGCTTTGCCTGACTTCCATTTCCGAGCTGGAGATCAGGGTTTGGACGAGGTTGAGGGGTGCCTTATAGCGAATGAAAATCGCAGGAGACGCTTCTATCGGAACAGGCGCTTCAAGCATCTCTGTCAGCTTCGCGGTGCCTGTACCGGCGGCCAGTACGACAATATCGGCCTCAATGATGCCGATGGCGGTTTTAACTCCCGTCACGGCTGCACCTTGGTTTTGGAAGCCGAGAACGCGTGTCTGGGTGAAAATCCTGGCCCCATTCGCCCGGGCTCCTGCGATCAACGCATGCGTTGCCTCCACCGCATCCAGCGCCCCTTCATCGGCGGCGTAGGAAGCAGATTGCGGAGGGTGCTTGAGTTTCGGCTCAAGGTCGATAATCCGCGATCGGGACACCACGGTTTTCGAAACCTGGTTATCCGATCCCGGCGGCAATTCGCTTGAGCTCGCGCTGTAGGATAAAGCGCCGGTCCATCGAACCTTCAGGCCAGGAAGCTGCGTTTCAAGGCGACGGTACGCTTCGATTGCGGTGCCGCGTAATGGTGCGATTGGGTCGGATTCGTGGTGCGAGGCGTTGATCCATGCGAACGAGGTTCCCGTCACACCTGAGGCGATGCCTTCCGCCTCAACCACGGTGACCTTCGCGCCTTTAGCTGCCAAGTGATACGCCAGTGACGCGCCTACGATGCCGGCACCGATGACAACGACTCGTTTGGTCAGATCATTTTCCACGTCAACGTCCTTTCCGTGGATCTGGGGCTAGCGGGTACACAGGGGTGGAAACATGTATTCGTGAAGCTCACTACGGGGCTTTCATCTCCTTCTCCTTCTCCTTCTCCTTCTTCTCCTTTTTTTCTCCATCGTAATGGGACTTGATGGCGAGATACATGCCCGTGCCCAACACGAGGAGCTTGAACGTACCAAAGACTACAGGGACCCAGAAATTCATCATTTCCTCAAAGCGCTGATGCTACAACTAGACGGTCAAAGTTTACCGTCAAGCGCCATACAAACTGTTGAACTGTTCGATTTGTCTGTCTTTTCTGACCAGCGCAGTTTGGACAAAAAAACCACGTATCAGATAAGGCATGTCTCTTCCACTGCGCCTAAAAAAACGAACGCGTGGAGGCCCGCATTGCGCTTCGTTCCGCCGCTTCGTTCCGCGTTATGTGAGATTCAATCCGCCATCGGAAAGCAAGATCTCGCCGGTCAAATAGTTGGATTCAATCAGCATGGATACCGCTTGTGCAATATCGGCCGGGCTCGCCGCCCGCCGCATCGGCGCGCGCTCTCGCCACAACTGCTGAGCCTGCGTCCAGTCAGCGGTCAACGGCGTATCCACAAGCCCAGGGGCGACGGCATTCACACGGATATCAGGGGCAAGTGAGACCGCGAGCAAGCGCGTGACATGATTCAGCGCCGCCTTTGTCGCGGCATAAGGGATGGAAGCCCCTTTGGGACGAACGCCCGCATGCGAGCTCACGTTAATCACGCAAGCAGGCACGCCATCAGCGGCAGACGCCCGCAGTGCGGCCTGCGCTTCCGCAACGATACGAAACGGCGCAATGACATTGACCTCGTACAGCTCGCGCCAAATGTCAGGGGTGGCGGCTTCCATATCGGCATGGGGAACCACGCGGCTGATTCCTGCATTGTTCACGACCACGTCCAAACGACCCCATTGCGCGACAGCTTCTTGCACCAGCCTTATCCGGTCTGCATCGACAGCGAGGTCTGCCTGCACATAAGCAGCCAGCCCCAGCTCACGCGCCATGGAGATGCCTGCATCCACAGAGCTACGCGAATGCAAAACGACAGCATAGCCATCCTGGGATAGCCGGCGCGCTATCGCATTTCCAATGCCTGAAGTCGACCCTGTGACGAGAGCAACGCGCTGTGGTTTAGGCATAGAGAAATCAAATGAAGTTGAAAAGGGGTTTATATACCGCGCGCGGAATCCTCCATGGACTCCGCCAGCGCCTGGGCGGCTTCGCCGAAGAATCCGCTGCGAGCGACCACCAGGAAGATGCGTACGTCGTTCTATTCCATGTCTATCTCGTACGTACAAAAATGTACGTGAAATATGCATTGATGTCAGTGGTCGAACAACATTGTTTGGATCATCATGCGCTCCGTGACGAATGTCCTTGCGAACCGGCTGTGCGCCCACGCCCAGGCACGTCTGATTTGGAGCCTCAAGATATGAATACTGAAACCCGGCCCGCAGGAGCGCTCGAAGCCGCGTTTGCGTCATCCGAACGCGCCGCTGCGAGGAACGTTGGGACGGCAGCCCCTGACCCCCGTCGCTGGCTCGCCTTGGCCGTCCTCTTGACTGGCACGCTCCTGCCACCTTTGGACTTCTTCATCGTCAACGTGGCGCTACCTGCCATACGGACGGACCTGCAAGCGTCGTCCGACGTCTCGCAGTTGGTGATCTCGGTGTACGCCGCTGCCTATGCCGTCACGCTGATCTTGGGCGGTCGTCTGGGTGATCTTTATGGCCGCAAGCGGGTGTTTATCGCCGGCATGCTCGGCTTTGGCGTCGCGTCGGCGTTGTGCGGACTGGCGCCGTCGCCGGGCTTGCTTGTCGCCGGCCGGCTGCTGCAAGGGATATCCGCAGCGATCATGGCGCCGCAATCATTGGCATCAATACACGCCATCTTTCCGGCAAGCGAGAAGAATCGCGCGCTGAGTCGATATGGCGCAACCTTCGGCTTGGCCTCGGTGGGCGGTCAATTGCTCGGCGGTGTGCTGGTTTCGACCAGCCCGTGGGGGCTGGGGTGGCGCAGCGTCTTTTTGATCAACCTTCCCATCATCATCCTTGCCATTCCGGCTGCAATGATGTTGCTGCGTGAAAGTCGCGCCGAACGTTCGCCACGCTTGGACGTGCCGGGGGCGGTGCTGCTGGCGATTGGCTTGCTGGCGCTCGTGGTTCCGCTTATCGAAGGGCAGCAACATCACTGGCCGTGGTGGTGCATCGTGCCGCTGGCGTTGAGCATGCCGTTGCTATGGCTTTTCTGGCAGTACGAAAAGGCAGAGGAGAGCGCCGGCAGAACTCCGCTGGTTCTGCCATCGCTTCTGGCCGTGCGTGGGTTGCGACGCAGTTTGGCATCAACGTTCTTCTTCTATGCGCTTGCCGCATTCTTCCTGGTGTTCGCGGTGTACGAACACACCGGCCTGGGCCACGATGCATTGACGGCCGGCCTGGCCATCCTGCCGCTGGGCATCGGATTTTTCCTGGGCCCACTGTGCAGCCCGCACATCGCTCGGCGAATGGGTTCACGCACCGCCGGGTTTGGCATGGCTCTGGAGGTGCTCGGTCTGGTCATGGTCGCAGCGCTGGCGCTGGCCGGTGCGTCGTCGTGGCTGGCGTTGCCCTTGTTTCTGATTGGCGCCGGGCAAGGCATCGCTCTTCCTGCGCTGGTGCGCTTGAACGTGGACCATGTGGAAACACGCTGGGCCGGGCTGGCCTCGGGCTTGGTAAACGCCACCTTGCAGATCAGCGCCGCCGTAAGCGTCGCCTTGTTCGGCGGTCTATTCATCGCGATCGCGCCTGATGGGGCAAGCGCTCAGGACGTGCAGCTTGGATTTGCGGTGGCTTCATTGGCGATAGGCGCGTCCCTGGCGCTGGCCGCCGCACTAAGTTGGAAACGCCAGGAAAAATGAAAAATCGAGAATCCTTTTGCATCGTGGATGCATGCTTCCAAGAGAACACTCTGTGATGAACACTGCCTTGTAGCTAAGGGTCTTCCCCGGACGCTCGTTCAGGGCTCCAGCAATTTCATTGAGCTTGGCTTGCGAGTCTCTTTGCATGGCATGGCGCAAATCCGCGCAGAACTAACCCAAACTCTATTTGGGGGACACTGTGGCGACGGACGACGCTAAGCAACGTAAAATGCCAGGCTTCCAGCCTCTACATGCTTCCCTTATGAACCTTGAACGACTACGTCGTGAATTTCCCGACTACGACATAACAACCCTGCCGACCCTACCCGAAGGGTATGTCGACGCATCGAGCTACATCGATGCCGCGCCTTCATTCGAGAACGCGGAGCGCGGTTTGAAGGTGTATGTCGACTACGCCAACTACGCCGACCGCGAATCCGGCCGGAGCCAACGCTTCTGTGTTTCGCGCTACGACGAGGAAGATGAGGACGTCGTCCTGTCGACGAACGATTGGGCCGAGGTCCTTCGCTTCCTGGCCGCCTGAACGGGGATCAGAGCCTGAAGCTGCGGGACTTGTTCGGTGGTAATCACTTGCGGCACGCACGCTGCAGCGCCATGCCACCCAAAACCCAGCTACGGCTGCACCACCATCCAAGCCACCATCCGACGCACGACGGGCAATAAAAGCAAAAGACTGGGAAACGCCACGACCCACGAGGCCGCCCAGGCGTTGGGCCACGTGGTGATGAACCCCCGGCCCAAGCCCACGCTTGTGGCGGTCGCTACCGCTGAGACGATGGCCGACATGAACACGGAAAGAATCAATGGCATCAAGAAGCGGGCATAGCTCTGCGGAAGTTTTCTGAAGATCGCTCTTGGCGAATTTTTAGGCATATCCGTATTCCTTATGTCCGATTGCCGATCGCCGGTTCTTTCTCGGCGATCAGGTCTTTGATGTATTCGCGCAATGAACGCGGTTCTCGCCCCAGCGCAGCCCGCAGCGCAAGACTGTTTCCCCCCAGTCCAACGGCCTGATAGTGGTCGAACACTTTAGCCAGCAGAAGCAGTTGGTCTTCGCCATAAGGAAGCCGCGCATGCGCTGCCCACTCACTGAAACCAGGCTGTAGCGCCGCGACCGGATATCCCAACGCTTCCGACAGGGTGGCCACGATGTCCATGCGGCTGAACATGCCGGCGCATAGCTCCAAGGTCGCGTAGGCCAGCCTGTCGTCGGTCAAGGCGACGGCGGCAATCTCCGCGACATCGCGATAGTCCACGCGAGCGATTCTTGTGTTCTTGGGAAAGGGTTCGCCGAAGCAGGCATGGTCGCGGATCGACGGCCAGGCCAAGCCTATGTTCTGCATGAAGTTGGCGGGGTGCAGGATCGTATATTCCAGCCGGGACGAGTAGAGCGCGTTTTCTACCGGTATCTTGCTGGCGTGATTCGCCAAGCGCGTGTTGGTCGGCTGGATGACCGACGAAAACACGAACTTCCGTACCGAGCTCTGCTGCGCCGCTTCGACCAGGGCGACACCCATTGCCGCTTCGTCGGACGTAAAGGCGGGGCCAATATGGAAGATGCCGTCCACGCCCGGCATGGCCCTGGTAAGGCTCTCGGTATCGCGAAGGTCTCCCAGGGCGATCTCTGTCACGCCCAGCGAGCGGGCGACCGCTGCGCCTGCCTCGTCGCGGACCAGCGCGCGGACCACGACGTTGCGCCGCCTTAATTCCGGGACGATCATGCGTGCGAATTTGCCTGTGGCCCCTACGACCAACACGACGGGTTGCGTGCATTCCACCGGCTTCTCCTGCGGATAGGTGAATGAGTGAAAGCAGTGTAATTTCTCGCGTGTAGTGGAACAATGCTTCAAAAAACTGAAGCTGAATCACGATATCCGAGAGAAATATGAGCCGCCTCGAAGACCTTGAAGCCTTCATCCATATTGCCGAAGCGGGAAGCCTGACGAAGGCGGCGCGCCGCCTCAATCGCACGCTACAGGCCGTTAGTCGTTCCCTTGCCGCGCTGGAGGAGGACGTGGGCGTTCAGCTTGTTCACCGCACCACGCGGCATGTCGCGCTAAGCGAAGCCGGCGAGACATTTTTTCGCCGGGTGAAGCCGGCGCTGGAGGAAATAGGCGAGGCTCGGCTGGAAGTGGCCGATCGCCGCACGGCGCCGTCAGGCACATTGCGCGTGGGGGCCCCCATCCTGTTCGGCCCCGACTTCCTGGTTCCGATCATCGCGGAATACATGCGCGCGTATCCGCAGGTCGAGGTGGATCTGCAATTGACGGATGCTTTTGTGGATTTGTCTGGCGCGGGCCTGGATCTGGTTGTTCGGATCGGCGACCTGCCCGATTCCGGCTTGCAAGGGAAACGGCTGGGGGCGCTACGCAGGGTCGTGTTTGGCGCGCCGTCCTATTTCGAACAGCATGGCCGCCCGGTGCATCCTTCGGACTTGCGCCAGCACGCCTGTCTTGTCAGGACTGTCGATCAGCGTCCCGGGCAGTGGGCTTTTCAAATCGACGGGAAGCCGCGCAATGTCGGGGTCCGTGGGCCATTTCGCACGAATACGATGGCGGCGATCTATTCCGCGGCAAGCGCCGGGCTGGGCATCGGTTATTCGCCGATGTGGCAGATCAGGCATCTTTTGGACACGGGGCAGGTGGAAACCATACTTGAGGACTTCGAGCCCAAACCGGTGCCTATCCATGCACTCTGGCAAGAGAACAGGCTGCCGCCCGCCAAGGTGCGCGCTTTTGTTGATTATCTGGCGACACGATTGAAGCTGGATCATCTATAGGTTGGTCGGCACCGATCGCAGTGCGTCATGCCTGCGCCGATCACGCAGGCCAACGCCCAAGGTCAGCAATAACGCCGTGGCCAAGAACCCACCTGCCAGCCAAAGATTGGCGGTGAGACCGAATCCATCCACGACTTGGCCGCCGCTCCACGATCCCAACGCAATCCCGATATTGAAAGCGCCCACATAGAGCACAGTGGCGACCTCGATGGCGCGTGGCGCAAGGGGTTGCCGCGTTGGACCTGTTGCTGCGTGGATTTTTGGTGCAGCGATAGCCCTAGGGGACGGGGTGATTCTCCCGTGTGATCACCACGTCCCATTAATCACCACGTCCTGTCTCAGGCGCCTGTTTTCCCGCTACCCGCTGGTTCCATCGGTGTACATTCCCCAACGCTTTCAATGCCTCGCTTGGTCCATCAAGACCCGCGTTTGGCGTTAAGCGTTCGGCAATTCGACTGACGGTATCCATCACCCATGCATTCCAAGCTACGTCGCAAGGCAATCAGCGTTCTTTTCGTTTCTATCGGCATGAGCAACGCGTTGGCGATTGCGGCGGACAATGCGTCAGATCCAGCGGTCACGGATCCGAATTTTCAGCTGGCTCCCGGCTATCTGCCCAAAGAAAGCTTACCCAACAGCCTGGAATTGCTTGGTCCGCCGCCTGCCGCGAACAGCGCCGCCTTGGCGCGCGACGAAGAGGCGAGGGCGGCGGCGGTTCCGTTGCGAGGGTCCGCGCGTGCGAAGCTGGCGCGCCTGGATGCGGACCTGCAATTTCCGCAACCCGCCAAGAATTTCTCATGCGCCATGGGCGTCGATATCAGCGAAGCGCATACGCCGCATCTGTATACGTTGATGCAGAAGGTGCTGACCGACGCGGGGCTGTCCACTTACGGTGTCAAGAACACCTACAACCGCGTTCGTCCGTTTGTCGTCCACAACGAAGGCACGTGTTTTCCCGAGCAGGAATCCTTGCTGCGCACGGATGGCTCTTACCCTTCGGGCCACACGGCGGCGGGTTGGGCCTGGGCGCTGGTGCTGGCCCAGATCAACCCCGAGCGTGCCGACCTTCTGTTCCGGCGCGGACTGGAATTCGGGCAAAGCCGCGTCATCTGCAACGCGCATTGGCAAAGCGATGTGGACGCGGGGCGCACGATGGGCGCGGCAACCGTTGCCGTGCTGCAAAACAACCCCGAATTCATCGCCGACCTGAATGCCGCGCGCAAGGAAGTGCAAGCGGCGAAGGCCGGGCATTCCGGCCCCGGCACGGACTGCGCGGGGGAGCCATGAAACGGGTTGCTCATTCTCTGATTGCCCTGAGCATGGCGTTTGGGATGTGCCGCGTTGCGCTTGCCGATAGCAGCCTGCCGGTCAGCCCCTTGATGAGCAAGCAGCCGGACTCGTCGCCCGCCCAGTGGCGTGTCACGGCAAGCCCCTACCTATGGGCGTCCGGAATCTCGGGCAAGGTTGGCCAGTTCGGGCAACCTGCAGCCAAGATTGATTCCAGTTTCAGCGACATCGTCAGCGACTTGGACTTGGCTTTCATGGGCGCTATCGAGGCGCGCTACCAGCGCTTCAGCCTGGTTGGCGATGTGATGGTTACGGAGCTGTCGGCGCGGGGAAATACGCCCTTTGGCCGTCTCACCAGGCGCGTCGACATCGCCAGCACATCGTTCTCCGGGTTCTTTGGCGCGGGGTACGAGGTGCTGGAAAGCGACAAGGGCCATCTGGACGTGATTGGCGGCGGGCGGCTCTGGCACGCCAGCACCAAGCTCTCGTTGAAGGGCGGCGCGCTGGATGGCCGGGGCGAGCGCGACAGCGCGACGTGGATCGATGCGGTGGCGGGTTTGCGCGGCCAGTACGCGCTGAGTGAACACTGGAATCTGACCGGTTGGGGTGTGGTTGGCGCGGGGCAGGCCAAGCTTGACTGGGACGCTACGGCGGCGCTTGCTTATCAGTTCAAGTCGAATTTCTCGGCGGTACTGGGCTATCGGGCGCTTGGCGTCAACTTCAATCGGAACGGCTTCGTCTACAACGTTGTTCAGCAGGGACCCATCCTGGGGCTGTCCTACCAGTTCTGAATGCGCGCGGCTTATTTCGCGCGCGGCGCAGGGCTGTGCGCGGAGAAGTGGCTCGACAAGACGTTGTTGCTGTCGATGGGAGAAGCGGCGTGGCGGCATCGTTCCCGGGCTTCGTCAGGCGCCACGCCAAAACGCGCGATGAACGCCTTGCGGAAGCGGGTCATGTCTTGGAAACCAAAATACGCGGCCACCTGGCTCACCGAATGCCTGGCAAGGCGGGGGTCGACAATGCGGGCATAGGCCGCGTCCAGGCGTTTGGTCTTGATGACGTGGGCGATACCGCCCAGCTCGGAAAAGACACGGTATAGATGGGCGCGCGACACCCTGAACCGTTGCATGAGCAGAGCGGGGCCTAGCTCGGGCTGCGCCAGGTGACGTTCGATATAGGCAAGGACGCGCGCGCGCAACGCCTGGCCCAACACGGATTCCGGTCCACTCTGAAGGGGCGCCGCGTTCACCAGTCCTGCGGAAAGCAGGGCGGTCAGGGCCTCCAGCGCGGCGACGTCTTCGCTTGCCGATAGTTGCCCCGACACTGCATGGAAGCCGCAGAGGTAGTCTCGAAGCAGACTCGTCATCGGCTTGTGCGCATCCAGGACCAGACCGTGAATATCGCGAGCGCCCAGCACCTTGTCGATGCTGGCGCGCGGAATCGTCATGGCCAGGCGTTCGCCGGCATCCACCTGGCATTGATAGGGGCGGGCCAGATCAATGAAGCAGATTCCCCCAGCCCCCGCCACGACGTCACGCTTGTCAAAATCACCGTGTATGGAACCCGCAACCACCACATGGACCAGATAATGATCCAGCCCGCTGCGAGCAATGGTGGCGGGGTCGCGCTTGTAGTGCTGCGCGTTGAAGGTCGTTGCGCCCAGCGTCAAGCCGCCTAGATGGCGGATCCGCATGGTGCCCTCTAGTAGGGCTTGCTTGGCGGTGGATAGCGGTGTGGTGTCGCAGAAAGGTCGAGTGACCTCGCGCCAGTACTCGTTGCGTAGCGAGGGCTCGATGGCGTCAGTGGAGATGAACGTTTCTGCGAGGGTCATGCCGACGTTTTACCCTGAGTGCTTGCCCAGCGCTATTGCGCAACGCGCTGGGGTTCGGGAAAGCGCCAACTGCCGTCAAGAATCTGTTCTTCAGGCTGATAAAGCCTGATCGTGGTGTTCCAGCCGGGCATGATGGGCAGGCAGTTTGCAATCTTGCCGTCGCAGCCGCCGTACTGGATGACTATCGAGCCGTCGGCGCTTTTAACGGCGGTCAGGCTATTCAGCGAGTAAGCGTCATAGGGATTCTTCTGGAAGTAGCCGTCGGCGTTGTACACGCTAACGGACCAGAAGCTCTTGACCGGTACGTGGCCGACTTCAAGCCGATACACGCCCGTGCCGTCATTGTTTGGCGCCGTCCAGCCCAGATATGTGGCGTCCTTGGCCGGGTTGCCGCCCCAGCCCGTTGCCGTACCGATCAGGTGCTGGATGGGGTCAACCTTGTCCTTTGTGCCGAATGCCTGGTTGTAGTTCGGGATGGTCGAGCCCAGCACCAGCAGGGCATCGCGTACCTTCTTCTGGCTTGCCTGATCCCACTTGGGTACAACGAATTCCCCAACCCGGGCCTGGCTTACCGAAATGGCATCCTGAAGCGCGTGTACCTGCTGGATATCCTTCGGGTTGACGGGGTCGACCAGCGTGCGTATTGCCACAAAAACATAGCGCGTGCCGACCGATTCCTTGCTTAGCGTATGACGTCCAGCGCCGTAGAAGACGGCCGGCACGTAGTGGTCTTGGCTGACCACTTGCATCGACATGAACCGCTTGCCGGCGTCGGGCAAGGTGATGGTGACGGCGCCGGCATCCAGATCGAATACCGCGCCTGAATACAGCGTGTCCCGATTCATGCGGATGACGTTCTGCGCATCCACGGCCGCGGGCTCGCGGCTATGGACAAAGCGCCCAAAGCTGCCGTCGGCCACGATCTTAGCCATATAGAGATCGGTCTCGGCCCGGACAAAGTTATCGACGCCCACGATGGTTGCCGACTCCGGGGAAGTCTGCGCGTTTGCCGTGCCAAGCATTGCGATCGTCAGCGCGACGATCCTTAAGGCCGATGGATATGACATGGACGTCCTTCAATAATTTCGATT
Source organism: Achromobacter colocynthidis (assembly GCF_057334535.1). Taxonomy (NCBI): domain Bacteria; kingdom Pseudomonadati; phylum Pseudomonadota; class Betaproteobacteria; order Burkholderiales; family Alcaligenaceae; genus Achromobacter; species Achromobacter colocynthidis. The sequence goes on along the minus strand of NZ_JBHFIZ010000028.1, from coordinate 117,032 downwards.
TGATGCCACAGCCGGGGGGGCTGCCGAGCCGGACTGTACAAGAACGTAGGGCGGCGGGCTTGCCATTTGATGCCAATGACGCGGGGCGGGATCACGCCCCTGCAACGACGGTGTTGACCACTACTGCGACCACTACTGCGACCACTACTGCGACCACTACTTCGGCCACTACCTTCGCAACCCCCGCTACAACCCTGGCGGGATCAAGCGTCATTGCGTAGCGCGGCGCGAAAACGTGAGGGAGCCAGCCCCGTCCAGCGCTTGAACGCACGCGTGAAATGCGCGGGGTCGCTGTAGCCCACCATGTACGCGATTTCCGTGGCGGAGTATTTGCGCAGCGCAATCAGCCGAAGCGCCTCGCATCGGCGCGTCTCGTCGTGCAGGGCATCAAAATCGACGCCGCTGCGTTTAAGGCGGCGTTGCAGGGTGCGCGCCGACATTCCGATCTCTCTGGAAATCGAAGCGAGCTTGGCCTTGTCTTGATCGGATAGGCGCTCGATGAGCAGGCCCGCCGTGTCTATCGTGGACTGCAACGCCGTGGTGATCTTGCTGGCGTCGTCCTTCAGTGTGCGCAGCGGGCGGTCGAGCAGATCACGGTCAAACTCGATCATGTTGTAGTCGGCGCCCGTCACGATGTTTGGCCCCAGGCAGGCTTCAAGCGCGTCGTCGCCACGGGCGCGGGTCGCCGTCAGGTGCACCCGGATGGCCGAAGCACTGCCGGCCATCAGCGGAATTTTTCGAAGCACGGCCAGGCTGCCCAAAATGAACTGCCTGGGGTCCTCGTCAAGCCGTCCGGTGAAGTGGTGAATCAGCCTGGTGCTGCGGCCTTCCGTGACGATGTCGACTTTGCCACCCTGGTGCAGCATCTCCGCGTGCGTGGCGGCGCGGGCGCACGCCTGGGCGATGTTGACCGAATCCATGACCAGGTCTCCCCATACGCCAAGGGAGCGCAGCTCCGTCAACTGGCCCACATGGGCGCCAGCGTAGGGGTCCTGCGCCACGTTCGCCATTTCATTTGAAATGCGAAAGCACGAGGTGCGGGGAAGCCAGATATCGGGGTTTTGGAATATGTTCGGCGAGATGCCCAGGCGTTGGAAGAACTCCAGGGGATACACGCCCCGACTCGCCAGGTAGGGCGCCATCTGCAAAAAACTGCGAAGCTTGATGGATGGCGTGGGATGCGAATTGGCTTCAGACACAGAACTAGAACTACCCGCTTGACGTGAATTCCTGGCCGAATTTACATCGGGGCTTTCGCGAACCCACGCAAAAGTTCTTCTGGTGAGACAGATCGCGGCAAATCATGAGACATTCGCGGCGATCTTGCGGGACGTAAGTAGACCCGCCGTACCCCAAGGCATTACGGGCTAGGCAAGCTCGAAAGTCGATGCACGCCCACTGCTTGCATTCTCTTTAACGCGTTCAGTGATGCGCTCTTGCACAAGTCGGGCAATCTCTTCCTTCTCCGCCGGCGTCATCGCCTCATATTCTTCTTTTGAGATGCCTAGCGACCGCAGCGTCATTTCAAAAAAGCGCTCTTCGGCGGACATGCTCACAAAATCGTGCAGCTCTTGTTCAGCGGCAGACAGGGGGGCAGGGGGCTTGCCCGTCTTGAATCGGTCCATATTGCGCTGGGTTTCTTCCAGCGTGTCAGCGAACGAGGCATCGGACGCGCTGGATCGGCCTTGTTTGGCCAATGACGCGCCAAGGCCCATGGTCGACAGTTCAACTCTGTTCATGGCTGTACCTATTCTTCCGGTTGACTAGCAGAACATTGAACGACATTCGACATCGGCCCAAAAGGCCGAACTCGGCATTCTTTTCCACTCACCTGTGCGGTAAAGATCGCGACCCCTTCTTTTTATGGCGCCAAATGGCAAGCTTGCCGTGATACGCCCGGCTACAGTACGGCGCGTCGAGGCGGGCGCGTTCGTGCATCGGTACGTATCACCAAACCAAGGGTTTCCAAGTTCATGGCAAGTCACAAAGATATGAAATCTGTCGGCCACCGACTGGCTCACTGCCTGCGGTCGGCGGCGCTGGTGTTTGTCTGCGCGTTCGGTCCAACGAGCGCTTACGCCGATTCCGCACTGGCGATCCGCAATGACTCCGCTACCGCGCTGCAACAGCTTTACGCTGTCGAACCCAGCACGAAAGAGCTGGGCGAGAAAGCGGTGGCCGTTCTGGTTTTTCCCAAGATATACAAGGCGGGCTTTCTTGTCGGCGGCGAGCATGGGCAAGGCGCCTTGTTCAAGGGTAAGAACGCTATCGGTTACTACGAAATCTCCGCGGTGTCCTTGGGGCTTCAAGCCGGCGCCCAGACCTTTGGCTATGCGCTTTTCTTCATGAACCAGAAGTCGCTGAATTATCTTGAGAAGAGCGATGGATGGGCATTGGGAAGTGGCCCGAGCTTGGTGGCGTGGGATAAATCCGTGGCTTCAACGGTGTCTACCACGACCTTGTCGCAGGACGTTTTTGCCGTGCCTTTCGGTGCCCAGGGATTGATGGCGGGCATGGGTCTTGAAGGTTCCAAGATTACCAATATCAGGCCCTGAGAGTGTTTGGGGGGACTGTCTGCGCGGTACCGATTTCCCCCGGGTTGATGCGGCCGAGGATATGAAAACCTACCCACACTTGGTGGCTTGCGAGCAGTGCGACAGTGTGTACCGTCGCAGCACGTTGGCGGCGGGCGAGGTGGCGCGATGCAGTCGATGCGAAGCCGTACTCGAACGCGCCAATCCGCGGGATGTGGACGGGTGGTTGGCCTTGACCATGACGACAGCGGTCGTCTTTCTGATTGCGAACGTCTGCCCGATAGTACGCATCAGCCTGAATGGCATGCATCGAGAGGCAACCCTGTGGGAATTCGCCTGGGCATTGGCAGAAGGAAGCGTGGCGCCGCTTGCGGTGGTTGCCGCGCTGGTGATCATCTTGGTGCCGCTTGCACAGATCTCGCTGCTCTCCTGGGTGCTGATACCCGCGCGTGTTGGCCGCCGTGCCCCAGGCTTTGCCCGCGCCCTGCGGATGCTGGCTCGCTTGCGGCCATGGAGCATGGTCGAGGTTGGCATCCTGGGGATCCTGGTGGCGATCATCAAGCTGATCAGTCTGGTTGAAGTCTCGCTCGGCGCGGGTGTCTGGGCGACCGCGACCCTTATGGTGCTGATCACCCTGATTGCCCACCGGGACCTGTCTTCGCTTTGGAGTCTGACCGAAGATGCGTCGGCATTGCCAAGGGGACGCGCGGCATGAGCAGGCCGCCATTCGCAAGCGAGTTGTCGATGGTGGGTTGCCACACCTGTGGCTTGGTCTGCGAGCACAGATCCACGCCCGGACACACCGTCCTGTGTCCGCGCTGTGGCTCGGCGCTTCATCAACGACGCCCGAACGCCATTGCTCGCGCCTGGGCGCTGCTTCTGGCGGCCGTCATCTGCTACATCCCCGCCAACCTGATGCCGGTCATGCACACCAGTTTGCTGGGCAGGGGCAGCAGCAGCACCATCATGGAAGGCGCCGTGGAGTTCTGGACGTCTGGTTCCTATGGCATCGCGCTCGTGATTTTCACGGCAAGCGTGGCGGTACCCTGCGCGAAATTCCTGATTCTTGGTCTGTTGCTCGCGACTGCCCAGCGGCGTAGTCGGTGGGCGATGCGAGAGCGCGCCAAGTTGTACCGCCTGGTTGAGTTTGTTGGGTACTGGTCGATGCTTGATGTGGTGGTGGTGGCGGTCGTGGCTGCGTTGGTGCAATTCCAAGGTCTCACCGATATATCGCCGCGCGTCGGCATCTTTTTCTTCGGCATGGTCGTCATTTTCACCATGCTTGCAGCCATGTCGTTTGACCCCAGACATATTTGGGATGGTGAAATCAATGGTGGTGATGAATGATTGATTCCTCCCGGGACCCTCAAGGGCTTGGTGTTCCCACGGTGATTCCTCGTAGAAAATGGCGGCTCTCGCTGGTCTGGCTGGTACCCATGATCGCAGCGTTGGTCGGCCTTTCCATGCTGGTGCAAACCTGGATGACAGAAGGCCCAGTCATCAACATCACGTTCCGTACCGCAGCGGGTCTCGAAGAGGGCAAGACCCTTGTGAAGTACAAGGACGTGAACGTAGGCACGGTGACGGTAATCGGCCTTAGCGAAGATGGTTCCGGGGTGGTGGCCACGGTGTCGCTGGATAAGGATGCGGCGAGCCTGGCGCGTCAGGACTCGCGGTTTTGGGTGGTGCGACCGCGCATCGGCATCGATGGGGTTTCCGGCGTGGATACGCTGCTGTCGGGCGCATACATCGGCGTGGATCGCGGGCAATCGACGGAACCCGAAAAGGAATTCACCGGCCTGGAAAGCCCTCCCACCGTCATAGGCGACACGCCTGGCCGTTCGTTCATTCTGCATACCGAAGATCTCGGCTCGTTGGACGTCGGATCCCCCGTCTATTACCGACGCATTCAGGTTGGCCGTGTTGCGTCGTATCAGTTGGGCGAGGATGGCAAGGCGGTCGCCTTGCGGCTCTTCATCAATGCGCCTTACGACCGCTTTGTCACCACGGTGACGCGCTTCTGGAACGCCAGTGGCGTTGATGTTTCGCTTGGCGCGGACGGGTTCAAGCTGCAAACGCAGTCGATCGCCACCATTCTGGCTGGGGGCGTTTCCTTCGGCGCGGCCCTGGGTCTGACCGGCGAACCCGCGGCGGCGGACGCAACGTTTGAATTGGCCAAGGATCAGCAGGCAGCCCTGGCTCCGCCTGACGGGCCCTCGCAGTCCGCCTATCTGGTCTTCGAGCAATCCTTGCGGGGGCTGGCCATCGGCGCGCCCGTGCAGTTCGATGGCATGGACCTGGGCAAGGTCGTCTCCATCAAGCCGGATTACGATCCCGTCAGGCGTCGCTTTCAATCCCAAGTCGGCATCGTGATTTATCCGCGGCGGCTGGATGAGATCATGGAAAAAATGCCGACTTCCGGCGGTACCGAGGAAGACCGGCTGGCGCATATGCTGCAAGAAATGGTGGACCACGGCCTGAGGGCGCAGGCAAGAACGGGAAACTTGCTGACAGGCCAGCTTTACATCGCGCTCGACTTCATACCGAATACGCCAAAGGTGGCCTTTGATGCGCAACGCCGTCCGCTGACGCTACCCACCGTCAGCGACAGCTTCGATCAACTGCAAGAGCGGGTCGCCAGCATTGTGGGCAAGATTGACAAGATGCCGCTGGACAGCATGGGGCGCAATCTGGATGCGTCTTTTGCCAACCTGAATAAAGCGCTGCTGCAGGTGAACAGCCACGTCTTGCCGCAGGCCACGCAGACCCTGCGCCAGACGCAACAAGCCATAGGCGCCGCCCACGGCATGCTCGCCGAAGACGCGACGTTGCGACAAAGCCTGGGACAGACCCTTCAGGAGATTCAGCGCGCCGCTCGTTCAGTACGCACATTGACCGACCTTTTGAGCCGATACCCTGAGGCAATGGTGCAAGGCCGCCCCAAGAACGCCACGTTCGAGGCGCTCGGAGCACCCCCCGCCAGCACCAAGGAGACTCCCCGGTGATGATCCGATCCATTCGATTCAGCCTGTTCGTTCTGACATTGGGCCTGGCTGCTTGCACCACTTCCGCACCGGTTCGCCATTACACCTTGCTACCCGCCCAGGAGGATGTCCGGCCTCAGCGGGCACAGGCAAACTTGGTGGTTGAAGTGCTGCCCGTGGCGGTGCCGGAGTATCTGAATCAGCCCCAACTCGTCGTGAGACAAGACGACAGCGGCATGCTCGCCGTCCTGGATGACGAACGGTGGTTGGGGCCCTTGGACGACGAAATACGAAATGCGTTGTCGGCACGGTTGCTGGATCACCTGGGCATCCAGGACGTCGCCGGCTTGTCATGGCCAGGCGACGTGCAGGTGATCAGGGTGAAATTGCAGATTCGCCGGCTTGACGCCTGGCCGGGAAAGCGCGCGCAGCTTGAAGCAGCCTGGACCCTGGGGGATGCGCGTGACCCTGCTGGCGCCAGGCTGGTTTGCCAAGGCCGTTTCGAGCAACCCGCGGCCGCTGGGTATCCCGCGCTCGTCCAAGCGCAGCAGCGCTTGATTGCCGCGCTGGCCGATCAGGTGGGCCATGACGCGACGACATGGTCGGCCTCGCGCCAGTCGACATGTGGGCTTTCGCCGGTGCCGTAGGCACGGCTTCTTGCTATGGCTGTTCCAGTGGCCACACTTCAACCACGCCGTGGGCAACGGCGCAGGGTGTTCTGGACACCAGATCGATCGCCTCGGCCAAATCAGCGGCTTCGATGATGGCGAAGCCGGCCACCGGCAAGGGTGAGCGCATATAGGCTTCGTTCGTCGTTTCAACACGAACCGCCTCGGTATTGCGTACCTGGACCGGGGCGCCCGCAATGCCCATCAATACTCCCTTATCCCGAAGTTTCTGGTCGTGCGCGTGCGCGGCGTTTCTGACGCTGAGCGGGGTGCGGTCATAGCCCGCTTGGTCTCCATATCCGATGGTGATGAACTTTGGCATGAATCGCCTCCTGACGTTATTCCCTATTGGGGTTATTCCCTGTCGGGATTTTCTTGAATAGGTGGGGTGATTTCGGGTAAATAGCTGGGCAGTCGGCTGAATGGGGACACAGTTAAAAAACCGCGGTATCCCCTAAATTTCCCCCCTGGGTCTGCCGATAACAGGGGTAGTCGGCGCGCGGTTTTGTAATCAGTCAGGCAAGTTCCAGAGCACGGAATTAATAGCCAACATTCCCCATGTTTGCTTCGCCTGTCGTGGAACGTCCGATTCACTGTCCTGGCCAGCAATAAACCTTTGTACGCCGGGCTTGCTTACGTCAACAACCCTCTCACCCGAGACATTGCCCATGCGTACCCCTTCTGCCGCCCGCAAGCTGAAACTTAGCCCTGGCTATCTGGCGCTTGCCGCTGCAACCTGCATGCCTCTTGCTGTAACCCCGTCATTCGCAGCCGACCTGCTGGTGGGCAATGGTGGTAATGGTGGCGTGTCGTCGTCTGGTGGCGGCAGCGGCGGAGGCGGGGGTATCGGCGGGGGTGGGGGCGGCGGCAAGGCGGGATTCAGTGGTGGGGCCGGCGGTGGCCTGGCGCGTGGGGGCGACGGGATCTTAGGAATTAACTCGCCCGGCGGAAGCAGCGGCGGCGCCGGTGGCTCATCCGGTACCGCGGGAGGACAGGCTGGCGTCGGGGGCGGCGGCGGCGCTGGTGGCCCAACCGGTTCCGCGGGCGGCGGCGGTAGCGGTGGTGGCGCGCTGGGCGCCGGCGGTGGCATAGGCAATGGGGGAGCAGGCGGAGACGGTGGCAGCATTGTCGACCTGCTGGGAACGCCTTTCGCGGGTACGGCAGGCCAGGGCGCTCAAGCGGCTGGCTTGGTATCCACCAACATTTCGGCAAGCTACGACTACGTTGGCATTGGCGGCGGCGGCGGCGGTGGCGGCTTCGGCGGCGCGGCGGGCGGCGACGGCCAGGTGGGTAGCCTCTCAATCAGCAATGCGACTTGGACGGTAAACCGTTCGCTTCTGGTGGGCGGGGCGGGCGGCGGCAGCAGCGCGACGAGCAGCGGCGGCCGCGGCGGAGACGGCGTACTGACGCTGACGGGCGTTGCGCTTACCGTGGCTGACACGTTTCTGATCGGCGGATCTGGTGGAGGTGCAAGCGCATCTCAGGCGGGCGGCCAGGGCGGCAACGGCACCGTGACGGTGGGCGACAATTCCACCCTGTTGTTCGGCAACGGGGCGCGGCTGGTGGTCGGCGGCGGCACGGGCGGCGGAACCGGGGTGCTGAACCTGGGCCAGGGCACTGCCAACTTCGCGGGCGGCGGTGCGTTCACCATCAACGCGAATGGCACGCTTAATGTCGGAAACGATACGCCCGGCACAACGACGGGCGGCACGATCGCCAACCTGACCACCCTGGTCAACAACGGAACGATCAATTTCAACCAGGCCGGGTCCTACGCGCTGAACTCGGGTATCACAGGTTCTGGCTCCGTGGCAGTCAAAAGCAGCGGTACGACGGCGCTTGTCGGCAACAACACGTACACGGGTGGAACGACGGTATCCGGGAGCACGCTGCAAATAGGTCAGGGCGGCACCACGGGCTCAATCAGCGGCAATATCGTCAATAACTCGTCGGTCGTTTTCAACAGAAGCGACACCGTCGACTACGCCGGCAACATCAGCGGCACCGGCTCGTTGAACAACATCGGCACTGGCCTGCTGCGACTGTCGGGTGCCAGCACCGCGACAGGAGAGATCATTGTTTCCAACGGTGGCATGGAGTTGACGGGCGCTTCGGCGCGGTTGGGTAGTGCGACGTCCGTTGTATACATCGGGGCGGGTGCCGCTGCGCAATTGACCGTGAGCAACGGCGCACAATTGACGTCCCATGATGCGGTAGTCGGTTCCTCTTCTTATGCCGGTACCGCAACCGTGACGGGATCCGATTCGACGTGGTCGGCCAACTACCTTCTGATCGGTGGGGCCCTGGGTGCGAACGGCTCGTTGCAAGTCATGAACGGCGCTCAGGTATCCGCAGCGAAGAGCTTCGTCGGCAATGTTGACGTCGGGACCGCCCTGGTCTCTGGCGCAAATTCGCGATGGGACAGCCAATTCGGGTTGATCCTCGGCAGCGGATCAGGCGGGATGGGTTCGGTGGTCGTGGACGGGGGCGCCACATTGAGCGCCCAGCAGGTAGAGATTACCGGTATTGGCGGATCCGCGGAGATCAACGGTTCGGACGCGACCGGCCGAGGGGTTTTGCAGACAGCGTACGTTGAAAGACATGCCGGTACCCCCATAAGCACCGTCGACTTCAATGGTGGCGTGCTGCGGGCGACAGCCTCGGAAGCCAACCTCTTCCGGGGCTTCGCCCCGGGCGACATCACGCTGGGCGCGGGCGGCATGTACCTGGATTCCAACGGCTTCGACGTGGGCACCTCGACGGTGCTGGACGGCTCCGGCCGGCTCAACAAGACCGGCGCGGGCACGCTGACGCTGTCCGGCGCCAACACGTATACGGGCGGCACCACCATCCAGGGCGGCACGCTATCCGTAGCGTCGGACGTCAGCCTGGGCGCGGCCGTCGGGGACCTGGAGATGTCCGGCGGCACGCTGGCCACGACCGCCAGCTTCGACACGAGTCGCAATGTTTCCTTGGCGCAAGACAGCACATTCAATGTGGCAAACGGCACGCAACTGGGCTTGACCGGCACGGTCTCGGGCGCTGGCGCCTTGGTCAAGCGCGGCGCGGGCACGGTGACGCTATCGGGCACCAACACCTACGCCAGCACGCAAGTGCTGGACGGCACCCTGATCGGCAACAGCGCGTCGATCCGGGGCGACTTGCTCAACAACGGATCGGTCATCTTTGACCAGGGCGTGGACGGCAGCACCGCTGGTTCAATGTCGGGCACCGGCTCCATCACCAAGCGCGGGGCGGGCGTCCTGACGTTGGCCGGCACGAACACGCTGAACTGGAACATCGAACAAGGCACGCTTGCCAGCGAGGCGTCGCGCTATAGCGGCAACACCACGATCGGCGCGGCCGGCACGCTGCGCTTTGCGCAAGCGGCCAATGGCAGCTATGCCGGCAAGCTTTCCGGCAGCGGCGTGTTTGAAAAGACCGGCGCGGGCACGCTGACCCTGAGTGCGGACAGCAGCGCCTACACCGGCACCACGCGCGTGCAGGCCGGCATGCTGACCGTGGCCGACCAACTGGGTGGCAATGCGGACGTGGTGGGCGGCCGCCTGCACGTGACCGGCGCGCTAAGCGGCAATGCCGCCATCGGCAATACCGCCATTCTGTCGGGCACCGGCACCATCGGCCAGAACGTCACGCTGACGGGCGGCACCCTGCAAGGCGCGCAAGGCGGCACGCTGAAGATCGGCGGCGATCTCACGCTGAACAACGCCAGCCAGGTCAACGTGGCGCTGGGCAATGCCCCGTCCAGCGCGCTGTTCGATGTGCAGGGCAACCTGGCGTTGGCCGGCACGCTGAACGTCACCAACGATGGCGGGTTTGGCCCCGGCGTCTATCGCCTGTTTGACTATGGCGGCACGCTGACCTCGAACACGCTGGCCATCGGCGCCGCGCCCACGGGCGTTACGGCTGATGACCTGCGCATCCAGACGGCTGTCAGCGGCCAGGTCAACCTGATGTCCACCGCCGGCGCCACGCTGAGCTTCTGGGACGGCAGCAACGCCGCCCAGCGTGATAACGGCGTCATCGACGGCGGCGCGGGCGCGTGGCGCACCGATGGCATGAACTGGACCGACGAGGACGGCACCCTGAACGGCCGCTTCCAGCCCAACCCCACCTTTGCCGTGTTCCAGGGCCAGGCAGGCACCGTGTCGGTGGACGACACGGCGGGCGCGGTGAGCGTGACGGGCATGCAGATCACGTCTAACGGTTACCGCATTGAAGGCGATTCGATTGCGCTGGCTGGCGGCGCGGAAACCGTTGTGCGCGTGGGGTCGGGGGATGCGTCCGGCGTGGCCATCACGGGCACCATCGCGTCGAACCTGACCGGGGCAAGCAAGCTTGTGAAGGCCGACTACGGCACGCTGGTGCTGACGGGCGCCAACACCTACACGGGCGGCACGGAAGTCCGCACGGGCACCTTGGTGGGCAACGAGGCGTCGATTCGGGGCAATCTGCTGAACAACGGCGCTGTCGTGTTCAACCAAGCCACCGACGCGACCTACGCGGGCGATGTCTCCGGCACGGGCACGATGGCCAAGCAAGGCGTGGGTACGCTGACGCTGACCGGCCTTAACGCACAAGACTGGCGCGTTGATGCGGGCACGCTGGCGGTCAGCGCCGGCCGCTACACCAGCAACACCACGATCGCCTCGGGCGCCCTGGCGCGCTTCGACCAAACCAGCAGCGCGTCGTTTGGCGGCATGCTGGCGGGCGCGGGACAAGTTACGAAGACCGGCGCGGGCACACTGCAACTGCTGGCTGATAGCAGCAACTTCACCGGCCAGACGCAGGTTCAGGCCGGCACCTTGCAAGTGTCGAGCGCACTGGGCGGATCCGTCTCGGTCACGGGCGGTCGCCTGGCTAACAACGGCGTCTTGGGTGGCAACGTGACGGTCAGCGGCGCGGGCATTCTGTCCGGCGCGGGCCGCGTCAACGGCAACGCCACGCTGGCGGGCGGCGTGCTGGAAGGCGTGCAAGGGCAGACGCTGACCGTTGGTGGCGACTTGTCGCTGTCCAACACCAGCCAGGTCAACGTGGCATTGGGCCTGGCGCCTAACAGCGCACTGTTTGATGTCGGCGGCAACCTGACCCTGGCCGGCACGCTGAACGTGACGGATCAAGGCGGCTTTGGTGCAGGGGTTTATCGCCTGTTTGACTATGGCGGCAGCTTGGTCAACAACGGCTTGACCGTGGGCGCGACGCCCTCTGGCGTCGACGCCAGCGCATTGACGCTGCAAACGGCCGTGGGCGGACAAGTGAACCTGGCGTCGACCTCCGGCGCCTTGCTGGGTTACTGGGACGGCGGCAACGCCACCCGCCACGACAACGGCGCCATCGACGGTGGCGCGGGCACCTGGCGCGCCGATGGCCGCAACTGGGCCAACGTGAACGGCACGCTGAACGGTGCGTTCCAACCCAACCCCACCTACGCCGTCTTCCAGGCGCAAGCAGGAACGGTCACGGTGGATGCATCGGCAGGCGCGATCGGCATCACCGGCATGCAGATCGCCACCGATGGCTACCGCATTGAAGGCGACGCCATCGCTCTGCAAGGCCTGGGCGGTGAAAGCATCATCCGCGTGGGCTCGGGGTCGTCGGCCGACGCCGGCATGACGGGCACCATCGCCGCCAGCCTGACGGGCGCCAGCAAACTGGCCAAGAGCGACTTCGGCCGCCTGGTGCTGACGGGCGACAACACCTACACGGGCGGCACGGATGTGCGAGTGGGCACGTTGTCGGTGTCCAAGGACGCCAACCTGGGCGCGGCAACGGGCGGCTTGACGTTGAGCGGCGGCGTGCTGGCCACGACGGCCAGCTTCAACACGAACCGCGCCATCACGCTGACGCAGGCGAGCGGCATTGATGTGTCATCCGGCACCACGCTCGGCTTGTCCGGCGCGATCAGTGGCAGCGGAGACTTGACCAAGGCAGGGGCGGGCGTGCTTACCGTGTCGGGAGACGGCAGCGGCTACACCGGCAGCATGCTGGTGCAGGCAGGCGCGTTGAACGTCGCATCGAGCGGCAAGCTGGGCGGTACGCTGACGCTGGCCAGCGGCACGCTGCTTCAAGGCGCCGGCCAAGTCGGCACGACCACGCTGCAAAGCGGCGCCGTTTTGGCGCCGGGCAAGGTCAACGGCACCTTGAACGTGGCGGGGAATTTGACGTTCATGCCGGGGTCGGTCTATCAAGTGGCCGCCGATCCGGCCTCATCCGACAGCGCCCGCGTGGCCGTCAGCGGCGTCGCCAATCTGGCCGGCTCCGTAGTGCACGTCGGGCCGGAAGGCGGCTTTGAAACCACGCGCCAGTACACCATCCTGAGCGCCAACGCCATCAATGGCCAGTTCGACAACGTGTCGTCGAACTATGCCTTCCTGGCTCCGGCCCTGCGCTACGGCGCGCAGGACGTCACCTTGCAACTCGGGCGCAAGGTGGTGCCGGCGGAGCCAAGCACCCCCTCCCGTCCAATCGCTTTCGCTGACGCCGCGCGCACCGGCAACCAACGCGCCGTCGCCAATGCACTGGACAGCCTGCCGTCCGGCAATGCGCTGCATGAATACATCCTGACCTTGCCCGAAGGCGCGCCGCCGGCAGCCTTCAACAGCCTGTCCGGCGAAGCCCACGCCAGCGTCGCGTCCAGCCTGATGGGTTCCAGCAGCATCACGCGCACGTTGCCGCTGTCGCACCTGCGCGCGAACCTGAACGCGGGCATGCGTCCGGGCGCGCCCACCGCACAGGCGGGCGGCATGATGTCCGCGTCCGCCTTGCCGTCCTCGAACGCGCAGCCCGCCTGGGCTGAGCTTGTCGGCAACTGGCAAACGCAGAACGCCACGGACAACACCGCGCAAGTGCGGCAACACACGGGCGGCGTCTTCGTCGGCGCCGACCATGCGGTGGGCAACGGTTGGCGCGTGGGCGGGGCCGTCGGCTACACCGACAGCAAGATCCGCGTGGACGACCGCTCGTCCAACGCCGATGTGTCCGGCTACAGCGCGGCCATTTATGGCGGCAAATCGTTTGACGCGGGCGCGGGCAAGCTGAACCTGCTGGTCGGCACGTCGTACACCTGGCACGACGTCAGCACCGAGCGCTACGCAACGGTGTCTGGCGCATCGCAGAAGCTCACCGCCGACTACGGCGCCAGCACCACCCAGCTCTTCACCGAACTGGGCTACGCCATGCCCTTGTCCGACCGCACCACGCTAGAACCCTTCGTGGGCCTGGCCTGGAGCGACCTGCGCAGCCGCAGCTTCTCGGAATCCGGCGGCTCGGCGGCCTTGAACGGCCAAAGCAGCAGCGACAAGCAAACGAGCAGCACGCTGGGCATGCGCGCGCAAACGGACTTCACGCTGAATGGCGCCGAAGGCCGCTTGCAAGCCACGCTGGGCTGGCGCCATGCCTTTGGCGATGTGTTGCCGCAATCCACGATGGCGTTTGATGGCGGCCAGGCGTTCACGGTGTCGGGTGCGCCGATTGCCCGTAACGCTGCCGTGGCCGAGCTGGGCGCGGAAGTGGCGGTGTCTAAGAATGCGTCCGTGGGCTTGAACTACAGCGGGCAATACGGCGGTGGAAATCGCGAACACGCGGGGTCGTTGAACGTGCGCTGGCGGTATTGAGGAAATAAGGTGTCAGACTGCAATATCACCTTGTAAATAAGGAATTGCAGTCTGACACCTTACAAACAAAACACCTTAAAACAAGTACTCCAGCACCTCATCGCCCGCGTCGTTGAACGTGCCGGTCGAGCGCCATCCCAGGTGCCGATAAAACCCATAAGACCGCACCGCCGGTTCCGTGGCGCAGCCAAGGAACACACGCGCAAATCCGCGCGTGCGTAGCGCCTCAAGCACCATGCCCAAGAGCGTCTTGCCCACCCCCAGGCCTTCATAGTCGGGCAGCAAGGCCAGCACGACGATCTCGCCGGTATCCCGGTGCGCGAAGCAATAGCCCGCCAGCACATCGCCGTCCATCGCGACCACGCCGGGGTATAGGCCGGCGTCGATCCCCGCCGCCCAGGTTTCGCGCGTGATGCCGGCGGCGGCGAGTTCCGCTTCGGTGACCGCGTTTTCGCGGGTCTGGGTCCGCAGCGTGATGCACGCGGCGGCGTCGTCGGCAATGGCGGATCGGTAGGTGATGGGCATGGCACGTACCCTATCAGATGTCGTCCTGTAATCCACGGGCGGCCTACTGCTGTGCGTGCGCCAGAACCAACGAATTGCCGAACTGGACTGCGCCCTTGGCGGACACGTCAGAGAGCGCCACAACAAATGACTGGCCTGGCTTGGCCGTCAAAACGCCATAGACGACAGGTTGTTTGTCAACGAACACGGCGATCGCCGCAAACGGGAGCGACTGGCCTGTGTCGTTCTTCACCTTGATTTCGAAGTTGAGATCGAGCTTGCCCACGGGCGACTTCTTTTGGGTGCTTTCGATCTTTGCCCTGATCGACTCCGGCACGCTGACGGACAGCAGTTGGCGTTCATTCGACACCAAGTTGATGTGCGATTGCGAAGCCAGCTTGCCGTCACTGCCCTTCGTCAGAACGATCGGCATGGAGAACCTGGCGTAGGAATCGAAGCCTTTGCGGAAGCACTCCTCGTACTTCGCGTCTGAGAAAATACCCGGCACGGCTTGCTGCACGTCCACCAGGATTTTCGACGGCTGGCGGGAATCTTCATGACTTTGGCAAGCCGGCACTTCGACCAGGAGATTGCCGGCGATCTGCTTGGAAGTTGCATCAAGCAAATCCGAAACCTTGACCTCGGTCTCGACCGTTGTCTTGCAGCCCGCGAGCAATGCCGCGGTAAGCATCAACATTGCCAGCTTCGTTGTCTTCTTCATTCCGCTTTCCTGGGTGGTGTGTGGGCGTTGGCCCGGTTTCGAATGCGGCTGTCGCCGTCCCTAATTATTAATTTCAGACGGATTGTGTCAGAAATTAGCCGGATGCGTCACCCCGTCCACCCCGTCAGTGTTTTCCCGATAGAACAACCCCACCAGCCATTTGTTCCATTGACGGTACATTAGGACACCCCTAGAGTTTCCGGCATGGGAACCACACTGCCTCTGCCGAAATACCACCAGATCTATCTTGTGCTGCGCGAGCAGTTGCAAGAAGGCCGTTTTGACCAGGACGGCTTGCCCGGCGAGCACGCCCTGGCCGATCAGTTCGACGTGGCTCGCATCACTATCCGCAAGGCCATGGAAATGCTGGTGGCTGATGGGCTGGTGTCGCGGCGTCCGGGGCTGGGGACCTGGCCATTGCGCGGGGCGTCCCGCACGCAGGCTCCGCCCGCGGCCAACGCGTCGCAGAAGGCGCACCTGACCGGGCTGCTTGAGAACATCGTCAACATGGGCCTGCGCACCTCTGTGCAGGTGCTGGACAGCGCGCTGGTGTCCGCGCCGCCCACGGTGGCCGAGTCGCTAGGCATTCCGGTGGGCACGCCGGTCCACAAGAGCCTGCGCGTGCGCAGCACCGAGGCCGGGCCGCTGTCGCACATCACCACCTACGTGCCGCAGGCCGTGGCCGATTTCACGCGCGAAGACCTGGAACGCGAACCCTTGCTGATGCTGCTGGAAGCGGCCGGCGTGGAGTTTGGCGGCGCCACGCAAACCATTTCGGCGCGCCTGGCCGATGCGCAAGTGGCGCGTCATCTGGATGTGTCGGTGGGGTCGGCGCTGCTGGCCGTGACCCGCGTCGTGCGCGACGTGAACGACCGCCCCGTGCAGCTCTTGCAGGGCCTGTACCGGCCCGACCGCTACCAATACCAATTGCAGTTGTCGCGCGTCGGCAGCATCGACGCCAAAGTCTGGGTCAGCGAAGAGCTGTCGGCCCAATTTCATTGAACCCTTCGGAGATCTCCCATGAATTCGCGCCGCACTTTTCTCTATCGATCCGCCGCCGCCACGGCGCTGCTATCCGCGCCCTGGGTGGCGCGCGCGCAAGGCGCCACGCCCGTGAAGGTGGGCGTGCTGCACCCGGTGACGGGCGCCTTGGCGTATTCGGGCCAGCAATGCCGGCTGGGCGCGCTGCTGGCCATTGAAGACATCAACAAGGCGGGCGGCATCAAATCTTTGGGCGGCGCGCCGTTGTCGGCCGTGTTGGGCGACGCGCAGTCGCGCCCCGAGGCGGGTTCGGCCGAAGTGGAAAAGATGAACGAGGCGGGCGTGTCGGCCATTGTCGGCGCGTATGCGTCGGCCATCTGCCTGGCCACCACACAGACCGCGGCCAAGTACAACCTGCCGCACGTGGTTGACGTGGGCGTGGCCGACCAGATTGTGGAGCGCGGCCTGAAGAACACCTTCCGCTTCGGCCCGGGCTACCGCGCCTGTAGCGAACGCGCCATTGCCGACCTGGTGGCCTTGAACGATGCCGCCGGCAAGCCGGCCAAGACCGTGATGATCGTGCACGAAGACTCCTTGTTCGGCACCGGCACGGCGGCGTTGCTGTCGAAGTCGCTGCCGCAGCACGGCTTCGAGGTGAAGGAAGTGGTGAAGCACCCGAACCCCACGCGCGACTTCAACAACATCGTGCTGCGCATGCGGTCCGTGAACCCGGACATCGTCATCCCGGCCAACTACTACAACGAATACGCGCTGCTGCTGCGCGCCATGAAGCAGCAGAAGGTGCAGCCCAAGGCAATTTTTTCGGTGTTGGGAGGCGCGGCGTCCAGCTACAAGTTCCTGAAGGAATTTCCGGACATCGCCAACGGCATCATCGACTGCAATCACTGGTTCAACCCCAAGGATGCGCGCGTGGCGCCGTTGAAGGCCCGCGTGGAAGAGAAGGGCGCGTATTTCAGCTACGAGGTCTTCATGACCTACGTGGCCGTGCAGTTGCTGGCCGACGCCATCGAACGCGCCAAGTCGGCCGACCGTGCCGCCATCACCGACGCGCTGGCGTCCAGCACCTTCCACGACAACCTCATGCCGTATGGCCCGACCAAGTTCGTCAACGGTCAGAACACGGGCGCGCAGCCGCTCTTGACGCAAGTCATCGGCGGCGACATCAAGGTGATCATCCCGGCCGAATACCGCCAGGCTGACGCCATTTTTCCGTTGAAGGCCTGAGCGCGCAGCATGCTGGATCCCGCCATCCTCTTTTCATCGGTGCTCAACGGCCTGACGACCGGCGCGGTGTACGCGCTGATCGCCCTGGGGCTGACCCTGATCTACGGGGTGCTGCACATCATCAACTTTGCCCACGGCGCCGCGCTGATGGTGGCGCTGTACGCCGTCTACCTGCTGAAAGACCGGCTGGGCATCGACCCCTACGCGGCGCTGCCCCTGGTGGTGGCGGGCATGTTCGTGCTGGGCTATGCGTTGCAGCGCTTCGTGATCAACCGCGCCAGCCATGGCAAGGACGAGAACATTCTGCTGGTGACGCTGGGCCTGGCCATCGTGCTGGAAAACCTGGCGCTGGTGTGGTTCAAGTCGGACACGCGCAGCATCGACACGGCCTACACGCTAAGCACGGTTGAGATCGGCCCCGCCATGATCGCGCTGCCCAAGGTCATCGCCTTTTTTGGCGCGCTGGCCGTGGCGGCGGTGCTGTTCTGGATTATCCGCAGCACCGACCTGGGCCGCGCCATACGCGCGGTGGCGCGCGAAAAGCAGGGCGCCAAGCTGATGGGCATTGATGTTGAAAAGGTCTATGCGCTGTCGTTCGGCATCGGGATGGCCTGCCTGGGCGCGGCGGCCTGCTTCCTCTTGCCCGCCTACTACGTCAACCCGCAGGTGGGCAGCGGCTTTGTGCTGGTGGCCTTCACCATCGTGGTGCTGGGCGGCATGGGCAGCTTCGTGGGGGCGCTGGTGGGCGGCTTGCTGATTGGCGTGGTGGAGTCCATCGGGGGCCTGTTCCTGGGCGACTCGCTGGGCCAGATGGGCATTTTTGCGATCTTCATCGCGGTGCTGCTGTTTCGCCCGCAGGGGCTGTTCGGGGCGAGGGGCTGAGCATGAACCGGGATCTTATTTCCATTGCGTTGTTCGGGTTGGCGCTGGCCGTCTTGGCGACGTTCGCGCAGTCAGGCGTGTTGCTGACGTTTGTGATGATGTCGTTGTACGCGGCGCTGCTGTCGCAGGCCTGGAACATTCTGGGTGGCTACGGCGGCCAGTTGTCGTTCGGCCACGCGCTGTTCTTTGGCGTTGGGGCCTATGCGCAGGCGCTGGGCCAGCTTAGCCTGGGCATCAACCCCTGGCTGGCGCTGCCGATGGCGATAGCGCTGGGTGCGCTGACGGGGCTGGCGGTGGGCGGGCTGACGTTCCGCTACGGGCTCAAGGGGTCTTACTTTGCGTTGGTGACGCTGGCCTTTGCCGAGGTGTTCCGCATCCTGGCCTTGTCGGCGCCCTTCACGGGGGGCGGGGTTGGGCTGATGGTGCCGCTGCAAGAGGGCGCGGCCAACATGCAGTTCGTGTCGCGCCGGGGCTATATCTATCTGCTGCTGGCGTTCGTGGTGCTGGCGCTGGCCGTCACGGCCTGGCTGCGCCATTCGCGCTTTGGCGCCTACCTGCAAGCGGTGCGCGACAACGAGGATGCCGCGCGCGCCATCGGCGTGAATCCGCTGCGCGTGAAGCTGGGCGGCATTGCGTTGTCGGCGGCGTTCATGAGCGCGGCGGGCGCCTTCTACGTGCAGGTGTTCCAGTACATCGACCCGGGCATCGCCTTTGGGTCGGCCGTGTCGGTGGAAGCCCTGGTGGGCGCCATCGTGGGCGGCATGGGTACGTTGTGGGGGCCGGTGCTGGGCGCGGTGGCGCTGCATGGCCTGGCCGACCTGACGCGCAACCTGTTTGGGGAACTGCCCGGCATCAGCATGGTGATCTACGGCGTGGTGCTGATCCTGATCGTGATGTTCCTGCCGCGCGGCATCAGCGGCAGCGGCCAGTCGCTGCGTGGACTGTTCGGCAAGGAGCGCGCCCGTGTCTGAGATCCTGCTGCAAGCCCGCAACCTGTCTATTTCCTTTGGTGGCCTGAAGGCGGTTCAGGACGTGAACCTGGCCGTGCCGCAAGGCTCGCTGACTGCGCTGGTCGGCCCCAACGGCGCCGGCAAGACTACGCTGTTCGCGCTGCTGTCCGGCTTTCTGAAACCCGGCGCCGGCTCGGTGCATTTTGCCGGGCAGGACATCACGGGGCGCGCCCCACACGAGTCGGCGCAACTGGGCCTGACCCGCACCTTCCAGATCGTGCAGCCCTTTGGCGCGCAGACGGTGCGCCAGAACATCGCGGTGGGCGCGCACTTGCGCCTGCGCGACCGGCGCGCCGCCCTGGCCGAGGCCGAAGCGGTGGCCGCGCGCGTCAACTTGCACGGCGTGCTGGACAAGCCCGCCGCCGACCTGACGGTAGCGGGGCGCAAGCGGCTGGAACTGGCGCGCGCGCTGGCCACGCGCCCGCGCCTGTTGCTGCTGGACGAGGTGTTGGCAGGCCTGAATCCGAGTGAGATCGACGAGATGATTCCGGTGGTGAAAAAGCTGGTGGACGATGGCGTCACCGTGCTGATGATCGAACACGTCATGCGCGCGGTGATGAGCCTTGCCGAACACGTATGGGTGCTGGCGCAGGGGCGCTTGATTGCGTCGGGCACGCCCGGCGAAGTGACGCGCGACCCGACGGTGGTGGAAGCCTATCTGGGGCACGGCGCGGCGGCACGGCTGGCCGCGCAAGGGGCGCCGGCATGAGCGCGCTGCTGGAAGTCTCGGGCTTGAAGGCGGGCTACGGGCGCATGGAAGTGCTGCGCGGCGTGGACCTGACGGTGGGCGAAGGCGAGATCGTCGTCCTGCTGGGCAGCAACGGCGCCGGCAAGTCCACCTTGAACAACACCGTCTGCGGGCTTTGCAAACCCTGGGGCGGATCGGTGCGTTTTGAAGGGCAGGATCTGACCGGGCGGCACTACCGCGACGTGGTCAAGGCCGGCCTGATCCAGGTGCCCGAAGGCCGCCGCATCTTCCCGAACCTTAGCGTGCGCGAAAACCTGGAGCTGGGCTCGTTCACCCGGGCGCGTGAGCACCGCGCGGCCAACCTGGACCGCGTGCTGGATATCTTCCCGCGCCTGCGCGAGCGGCTGGCGCAACTGGCCGGCACCATGTCGGGCGGCGAACAGCAGATGCTGGCGATCGGGCGCGGCCTGATGGCCGCGCCTCGCCTGCTGATCCTGGACGAACCTTCACTGGGGCTGTCGCCCTTGATGGTGGAAGAACTGTTCGGCCTGATCCAGCGCCTGCACGCCGATGGGCTGGCGATTCTGCTGGTTGAGCAGAACGTGGGCCAGTCGCTGGAAACGGGTCAGCGCGCCTACGTGATGGAAAACGGCGCGATCCGCTATAGCGGGCCGTGCGCGCAACTGATGGCCAGCGACGACGTGCGCCGCGCTTATCTGGGGATGTAGCGATGCCTGTTGATCAAACCCCGCGGCCGCAAAGTCCGCCCCATAGCCCACCCCCCAGTCCGCCACAAACCCTGGCCCAGAAGCTGATCGCCGCCGCCTGTGGGCGTGCCTCGGTCGAGCAGGGCGAAATTGTGACCTGTGCCGTGGACCTGGCGATGTTCCATGATTCCAGCGGCCCCCGGCGCTTGCAGCCAATGCTGGAAGAATTGGGCGCATCGCTCTGGGATCCGAAAAAGATCGTGCTGGTCATCGACCACTACGTGCCGGAATCCGATGCTGAATCGCGCCGCATCGTGCGCATCGCGCGCGACTGGGCGGCGGGGCAGCAACTGCCCAACGTGTACGACTCGGTCGGCATCTGCCACGTGGTCGTGCCGCAGCATGGCCATATTCGCCCCGGCATGTTCTGCGTGGGTGGAGATTCGCATTCGCCCACGGGCGGCGCGTTCGGCGCGTACATGTTCGGCATCGGCAGCACCGAAATGCTGGGCGTGGCCGTCACCGGCAAGATCTGGGTCAAGGTGCCGCAGACGCTGATGATGCGCTGGAACGGCCAGCGGGCCGCCGGCGTGACCGCCAAGGACATGATGCTGCACATGATCGGCCGCTACGGCATGAACGGCGGACGCTACCAGGCCGTGGAATTCTGCGGCGAGGCCGTGCGCGCGCTGCCCATGCAGGAACGCATGACCTTGTCGAACATGAGCGCCGAGCTGGGCTCGCAGGTGGGCCTGATTGCGCCTGACGAAACCACCGCCGCCTACCTGCGCGCGGCGGGCGTGACCGAAGCGCTGGACCTGGCCCGCTGGCAAAGCGATGCGGACGCCGAGGCCGAATGGCACGACTTCGACGCCGCCTCGTTGGCGCCGCAAGTGGCCGCGCCCCACAGCCCGGCGAATGCGCGCGACGTGGACCAGTACCGTGATGTGCCGGTGCAAGTGGCCTACATCGGCGCCTGCACGGGCGCCAAGCTGGAGGACCTGCGCGCGGCGGCCAGCGTATTGCGCGGGCGTCGGTTGGCACAGGGCATGCGCCTGATGGTGGCGCCGGCCAGCCGCCTGGACCAGCAGCAGGCAGAACAGGAAGGGGTGATGCAGGTGCTGCAAGACGCCGGCGCCCAGGTGCTGGCCACGTCTTGCGGGGCCTGTGCCGGTTATGGCGGATCCATCCCCGACGGCGCCAGCGTCATCTCCACCACCGCGCGCAACTTCAAGGGCCGCATGGGATCCGAGACGGCGCAGGTCTATCTGGCCTCGCCCTACACCGTGGCGGCCTCCGCCGTCGCCGGCCGCATCGCAGACCCGCGCGAGGTGATGGCATGACGCGCCGGATCGCAACACCCCCCAACGCAACCGAAGCCACCGCCACGCACGGCACATCAACCCATCGCGTCTGGCGCGTGGGGGCCGACATCGACACCGACGCGCTGGCGCCGGGCGCCTACATGAAGTTCGGCATCGACGAGATCGCGCGCCATTGCCTGCAACGGGTCCGCCCGGAATTCGCGGGGCAGGTGCAGCCGGGCGACGTCCTGGTGGCCGGGCCGAATTTCGGCATCGGCTCGTCGCGCGAGCAGGCGGCGTCGGCCCTGGTGCGTCTGGGCGTGGCCGCCGTGATCGCGCCATCCTTCAACGGCCTGTACTTTCGCAACGCCTTCAATGTCGGCCTGCTGCTCCTGACCTGCGCGCAGGCGGACGTGCTGGCGGAAGGCGAGCGCATCACCCTGGACCCCGAGTCTGGTCGCATCGGCCGCGCGGCCGGTACCGACCCGTCTGAACTGCATTGCGAAACCGTACCCGCCTTCCTGATGGACATGGTGCGGGCCGGCGGACTGCTGAATCTGCTGAAACAGCGCCAAACCTCTTAGGAAGAACACGATGCTTGATCCCGTCACCCTGGCGGTCCTGAAGGGCCGTCTGGAACAGATTGCCGATGAGATGGACGCGACGCTGTACCGCAGCGCGTTCAACCCCATCATTGCCGAGGCCCACGACGCCTGCCACGGCATGTACGACGCGGCCACCGGCGCCACCCTGATCCAGGGCAAGTCCGGCCTGCCCGTGTTCGTGGGCGCGATGGCCTTTGCCGTGAAGGCGGCGGCCAAGGTGGCCGCCGAGCGCGGCGGCATGGTGGATGGCGACGTCTGGCTCTTCAACGCCCCCTACGAAGGCGGCACGCACGCGAATGATTTCAAGCTGGTGCGCCCGGTGTTCCGGGGCGCCAAGCTGTTCTGCTTTCTGGCATCGGCCGCGCATTGGCACGACGTGGGCGGTGCGGTGCCGGGCAACTACAACCCGGCCGCCACCGAATGCTGGCAGGAAGCGGTGCAGATTCCGCCCGTGCGCATCCTGCGCGCAGGCGTGCTGGACCAGGACGTGCTGGCCATCCTGAAAGCCAACACCCGCTTGCCCGACAGCCTGTGGGGCGACTTGAACGGTCAACTGGCCGCGCTGGAACTGGGGGCGCGCCGGCTGGACGGGCTGCTGGACGAATACGGCGATGAGACGGTGCTGGAATCGCTGGACACCTTGCGCGAGCGCGCGCGCCGCTTGATGCGCGACCACATCGCGCGGCTGCCCGACGGCGAGTACGCGTTTGAAGACATGCTGGACAACGACGGCGTGCGCGACGTGGCGCTGCGCATCGCGCTGAAGCTGACGATCGCCGGCGACCGCTTGACGCTGGATTTCAACGGCACCTCGCCCGCCTGCGCGGGGCCGGTGAATATTTCCCGCGCCACCGCCATTGCGGCCTGCTACGTGGCCTTGAAGCACCTGTTTCCCGATGTGCCGGCCAACGCGGGCGTGCTGGACGCGGTGGACGTGGTGCTGCCGGACGGCCTGGTGATTTCGGCCGACCGCCCGCGCCCCGTGGGCGGCTACACCGAAACCATCCTGCGCATGATCGACGTGATTTTCTGCGCGATGGCGAAGGCGGCGCCCCAGCGCGCCATGGCGCAGGCCTACGGCACGATCAACGCCTTGTCCATCGCGGGCTATCGCAGCGACGCCGCGCGCAAGGGCCAGCGCTGGGTGATGTTCAGCTTCTTTGGCGGCGGCCACGGCGGGCATTCCGACGGTGACGGGCTTAGCCACGGCAATGCGCCGATCTCCACCGCCACCATTCCGCCGCTGGAAATCCTGGAAGCCGCCTATCCCGTGCGCTTCACGCAGTGGGCGCTGCGCCCGGATTCGGCGGGCGCCGGCACGCATCGCGGCGGCCTGGGTGCCATCTACGAAATTGAATTGCTGGAAGACAGCGCCGAAGCCTTCATCTTCGGCGAACGCGGCCGCAGCGCGCCCAAGGGCATCGCGGGCGGCGGCGAGGCGGCCTTGAACGTGTTCCGCTATCAGCAGGACGGGCAGTGGCGCACCCCGCCCATGAGCTCCAAGATGCTGGGCATTCAATTGCAGCGCGGCGACCGCGTGCGCCTGGAGACGCCGGGCGGAGGCGGCTATGGCGACCCGGCCGGCCGTGCGCCGGAAGCGCGTGAGCACGACCGCAAGATGGGCTATGTGGGCGATATCGCCAACAACAAGAAGGAGCAGTTGGCATGAGCGCGGCAGAAAAGAAGACGGCACAGGGCCTCGTGGTCGGCGTGGACGTGGGCGGCACGTTCACGGACCTGTTCGTGCTGGACGAGGCAGCCGGCACGGCGCGCGTGGTCAAGGTGCCGTCAACGCGCGGCGAAGAGGCGCGTGGCTTCATGAACGGCATCGCGCGCGTGGCTGACGGCGCCAGCGCCATTGCCACCATCGTCCACGGCACCACCGTGGGCACCAACGCGCTGCTGGAACGCAAGGTGGCCCGCACCGGCATCATCACGACGGCGGGCTTTCGGGATGTGCTGGAAATGCGCCGGCGCGATCGTCCCCAGACCTGGGGCCTGCGCGGCAACTACGAACCCGTTGTGCCGCGCGACCTGCGTCTGGAAGTGGCCGAACGCGTGCTGGCCGACGGCACGGTGCATACGCCCGTGGATCTGGATCAGGTGGAAGCGGCGGCGCGCGCGCTGTTGGCGCAGGGCTGCGAGGCCGTGTGCGTGTTCTTCGTCAACGCCTACGCGAACCCGGTGAACGAAGCCCAGGCCGCGGCCCGCGTGCGCGCCATCTGGCCCAATGGCAACGTCACGGCGGCCACCGAAGTGCTGCCCGAAATCCGTGAATTCGAACGCTGCTCAACAGCAGTGTTGAACGCAGCCTTGCAGCCCGTGGTGGGCAGCTACCTGACGCGCCTGGAATCTGACTTGCAGCAGAACGGCTTTGACGGCGAGCTGCTGGTGGTGCAGAGCAACGGCGGGGTGATGTCGCGCCAGACCGCGTGCGACGTGCCGGTGCGCACCGCGCTGTCCGGCCCGGCGGCGGGCGTGATCGCCTGCGCCGCGATTGCGCGCGCCTCTGGCTTTCCCAACGTGGTGACGGGCGACATGGGCGGCACCTCGTTCGATGTGTCGCTGGTGGCGGGCGGTGAAGCATCGCTGTCGGCGCAGACCTCCATTGATTTCGGCATGGTGGTGCGCGCGCCGATGATCCAGATTGAAACCATCGGCGCGGGTGGCGGCTCGATTGCCAGCGTGGATGCGGGCGGCCTGTTGCAGGTGGGCCCCGAATCCGCCGGCAGCATTCCCGGCCCGGCCTGCTATGGCCGTGGCAACACCCGGCCCACCGTCACCGACGCCAATGTGCTGCTGGGCCGCATTTCCGCCGAGCGCCCGCTGGGCGGCGGGCTGTTGGCCACCATGAATGTGGACCTGGCGCGCGCGGCCATCGACGAACACGTGGCGCAGCCGCTGGGGCTAAGCGTGCATGCGGCGGCCGAAGCCATCCTGACCGTGGCCAACGCCAAGATGGCGGGTGCGATCCGGGTGGTGTCGATTGAACGCGGGCACGACCCGCGCAAGTTCGCCTACATGCCGTTCGGCGGCGGCGGGGCGCTGCACGTGTGCGCCATGATGAACGAAGTGGACGCGGCCCACGGCATCGTGCCGCGCTACCCGGGCGTGACGTCCGCACTGGGCTGCGTCATGGCCGACATGCGGCACGACGGCGTGCAGACGCTGAACACCGCGCTGGATGCGCTGGATGCCGCCGACCTGCTGGCGCGCATCGACAGCCTGGCGCTGGCCTGCCAGGAACGCCTGGATTCCGCGGGCGTGGCCTTCGAAGGCATCCGCGAAAGCATCGAGCTGGACATGTTGTACGTGGGCCAGAGCCATACCGTGCGCGTGGAACTCACGCGCGCCGAGCTGGACCGCGCGGGCATTGCCGCCGCCTTTGACCGCGCTTACCGCGCGTCCTTCGGCCGCAGTCTGGATGGCATTGCCGTGCGCATCCTGAACCTGCGTTATGCGCGCATCGGCCAGCGTCCCAAATTTGATCTGGCGCTGCTGGCGCCTACCTGCCAGGACATGCCCACCGCGCTGGGCACGCAAGCGGTGTTCCACGCGGGCCAGTGGCACGACGCCGTGCGCTACGCGCGCCTGGACCTGCCCGTGGGGGCGGAAGTGGCCGGCCCCGCCATTCTTGAGCAGCCCGACACCACCATCTGGATCGAACCCGGCTTTGCCGGCCGCGTCGACGCGCTGGGCAATCTGCTGATCACGCGCCAGAGCGCCTAGGAGACCGCCATGCATGCCTTGGACCCTTGCACCACCGCCTTGCTCATCATTGATCTGCAAAATGATTTCCTGGCGCCGGGCGGCGCCTATGACCGGGGTGGCGCGGTCAGCCGCGAGGCGCGCGCCTTGCCCGCCCGCGTGGCGCCGCTTGCCCGCGCGCTGAAGGGGCAAGGCGGCTTGGTCGCCGCCAGCCTGTTTACCTTGTGGCCCGATGCGCATGGCGAACCCATGATTTCGCCGCACCTGAAGCAACTGCGTCCGTTCCTGGCGAAAGGCGATTTCGCGGCCGGCTCGCAGGGTCAGGCGAATGTGGTCGAGCTGGATGGGCTGGTGGATGTGTCGGTCTGGAAGGTGGCGTATTCGGCCTTCTTCAATACGCAACTGGATTGGGTGCTGCGCCGCGCGGGCGTATCCAGCGTGGTCATTGCCGGCATCGTCACCAACGGCGGCGTGGCCAGCACGGCGCGTGACGCCCACATGCGCGACTATCACGTGACGGTGCTGGCCGACGGCTGCGCCGCGCCCACGCCCGCCATGCACGATGCCGCGCTGGCGGACCTGCGCACGGTGGCGGACGTGATCACGTGCGCGGAATTCGCGGGCAGGCTGGCGTCGTGAGCGCGCCGGTCGTGAAGCGGGGCAACCCCGGTGGCAACTCTGGCGCCACCCCCGGCGGCAATTCGGACGCCGACATGATGCAAGTGCCGGTGCTGATCATCGGCGCGGGCGCTTGCGGGCTGACCGCCGCGCTGCGGCTGGCGCATGCCGGCATTGAAACCGTATTGATCGAGCGCGACGCCGCGCCCAGCGGCTCATCGGCGCTGTCGTCGGGGTTTATTCCGGCAGCAGGGTCCGCCGTGCAGCGCGCGGCCGGCATCGAAGACGACGCGGCGCGTTTCGCCGCCGACATCCAGGCCAAGGCCCACGGCACGGCCGCGCCGCATCTGGTCGCGGCCTACACGGACGCGGCGGCCCCAGCCATGGACATGTTGGCGCGTCATGGCCTGGCCTTCGATGTGCTGGACGGCTTTCTCTACCCGGGCCACAGCGCGCGCCGCATGCACGCCTTGCCGGAACGCACGGGCGTGGCCTTGGTGACCGCGCTGGAACGCGCCGCCACGGACGCGGGCGCGCATCTGTTGACGCGCGCGTTGGCTCGGGAAATCTGGGTGGAAGATGCGGACGGGATCGGCGGCGATGGAAGCAACAGCGATGGAAGCAACCGCGGTGGGAACAACTGCGGCCGCATCACCGCCGTGGGCTGCGAACGACCCGACGGATCCATCGACGTGATCGGCTGCCAGGTGCTGATCCTGGCCTGCAACGGATTCGGCGGCAACGCCGCCATGGTGGCCGAACATCTACCCGCCATGCGCGGGGCCGTCTACGGCGGCCACGTGGGCAACGACGGCAGCGCCATCGAATGGGGCAAGGCCTTGGGCGCGCGCCTGGCCGACCTGGGCGCTTACCAGGGACACGGGTCCTGGGCGACGCCGCAAGGTGCGCTGATCTCCTGGGCCGTCATGATGGACGGCGGCGTGCAGATCAATCGCGACGGGCAGCGCTTTCATGACGAGACGCAAGGCTATTCCGAAGCCGCTGTCCACGTCCTGGCGCAGCCGGGCGGGGTGGCCTGGAACGTGTTCGACGACCGCACGCTGGCATTGGCGCGCGGCTTCCCGGATTTTGTCGCGGCGGAAGCGGGCCATGCAGTGAAAACCTGTGCTGATCTGCCCGCGTTGGCCGCGCTGATCGGCTGCGACGCCGACGTGTTGCAACAGACCTTGCAAGGCGTCAGCCCGGATGCGGCTGACCCCCACGGCCGCCGCTTTGAACGCACCCTGCAAGCGCCGTACCACGCCGTCAAGGTCACCGGCGCGCTGTTCCATACGCAAGGTGGCCTGGACATCGATGCGCAATGCCGCGTGTTGAATCGCGATGGGCAGGCATTGCCGAATCTGTTGGCCGCCGGCGGCGCCGCGCGCGGCGTGTCGGGCAACGATGTGTCCGGCTATCTGTCCGGCAATGGATTGCTTAGCGCGGTGGCGGGCGGCTATAT
>NZ_JBHFIZ010000028.1:41753-88757 GCF_057334535.1 Achromobacter colocynthidis | reverse complement strand
CCGCCTCGCTGCTGGGTCACGAACTTGGTCAGGAATCATCATGAAGCAAACACTGAAAACCCAATTGGCCGCAGGTGCCGTGCTGGCGCCCGGCATCTACGATGCCCTGTCGGCGCTCATCGCCGAGCAAGCAGGTTTTGACGCGCTGTACCTGTCGGGTGCGTCCATCGCCTACACGCGGCTGGGGCGCTCGGACATCGGCCTGACCACCTATTCGGAAGTCGAGGACACGCTGGCGCGGATCACCGAGCGCGTGGCCACGCCGGTCATCGTGGATGCCGACACGGGCTTTGGCAATGCGCTGAACACGCAGCGCACGGTGCGCGGCTTTGAACGCGCGGGCGCCGCGATGATCCAGTTGGAAGACCAGACCTTTCCCAAGCGTTGTGGCCATTTGGACGGCAAGACGGTGATACCCCCCGCCGAAATGTGCGGCAAGCTGCGCGCGGCAGTGGATGCGCGGGTGGATGCGTCCACGCTGATCCTGGCGCGTACCGATGCGGTGGCTGTCGATGGGCTGGAAGCCGCGTTGGACCGCGCCGAAGCCTATCTGGAAGCCGGCGCGGACGCGCTATTCATCGAAGCGCTGCGCACGCCCGAACAGATGCAGGCGGCCTGCGCGCGCTTTGCCGCCCGGGTGCCACTGCTGGCCAATATGGTGGAAGGCGGCAAGACCCCCGTGCAAAGCGCCGACGCCTTGACCGCGCTGGGCTTTCGCATCGTCATCTTTCCCGGCGGCACCGCGCGCGCCGTTGCGCACACCTTGCAAGGCTATTACGGCAGCCTGCGCCAACATGGCACAACCGCGCCGTGGCAGGGGCGGATGCTGGATTTCGACGGCTTGAATACGGTGATCGGCACGCCGGAATTGCTGGAGCAAGGGCGGCGCTACGAGGGGTAGGCGCGGAGATAGATGCGGGCAAGCGCGTCTATAACCGACGCCCGGCTCACGCCATGCCGAGGCCGCCTTGGGTCAACGTGGCGGTACGCTCCGGTTGAGCTGCTGTTGCATCATTTGCTCCATCATCATTTGCTGCATGCCCATGTATTGATCCCTCATGTATTGGCGTTCCCGGATCTGCTCGGGGCTCAGGTTCGAGTAGTTTCCGCGCATCGCATTCCAACCCATCTGCCCGCGTCCTCCATGATGTGGGCCGCCGGCGCCCATGGCCCCGCAACAGCCCATCGCGCCGCTTCCCCAAAACTGGCCCATCATTCCCATCGTGGTCTGCATCAATGCTTGATGCTCCTGAAGCAGCTTCCGGCGTTCGTTCGGGTCGGTTGTCTTCTGTATCTGATTCATGGTTTGCTGCATTTTCTCCATGTTGTCCCTGACCTCCGCGGCTTTCTTGTCAAACTGCTGCGTGTTGCCGGCGGACTGTTCGGCCGACTGGGCGGGAGCGGGCGGCGCGGTCTGCGCGACAGCGGTCGTCATGGTGGGAGCCAGCACGGCGACGAAAGCCAGTGCGGCCAGATTGCGGATCTTCATGGTCAATCTCCACGTGGTTGGCACCTTGGACTGCTAGTCAAATCAAGAGGATTTGCAGAGTCAGCGTAGATCCGCCGAGACGGTGGGACTTGACCATAGTCAACATATTCCTATCAGGACGCATGCAGCCTGGCGTCCTGGTATTTGCGGACGGCCTCTTCAACTGTCTGGAACAAGCCGTCCGCGCCCAAGGCTTCGCCCAGGGGTGATCGTCTTACCGTGGCCAGCACGCCCGGCGTTAGATTCGCCAGCCAAAGCACGATGCCGTCTCGCCTTAGCCGACGTTCCGCATCGCTCATCAATTTCAGCGCGGTGTATTCGATATCGAAAACACTTCCCATATCGAGTACGACCACCTTCGGGTGGGTTGCGTTGATCAATTGGGTGATCTTCCGGCCGATGTTGTCTGCATTCACAAAGAAGATGCGTCCCTCGGGCCGAAGCAGCAAGATGCCTTCAAGCGCCTCATCGTCGGGATGGTCCGGGGACGCTGGGCGGAACAGGTTCGTGTTCCGCTTGCGCAATAGCCGATGCAAGGGCGGGTTGGAAACCTGGTGGGCCAGGGCGGCAAGCGACACGATGATGGCCACGAGTATTCCTTGCAGCGTGCCCAGCAGCACGACACCGGCAAGCGCCACCAAGGCCCAGACAAGCTCTGTGCGCCGCACTCTGGCAATCGCACGGAATTCAGCCGGATCGAACAGGCCAACCGAGTAAATGATGACCACCGCCGCCAGGGTGGCGTGCGGCATTGCGCCAATCAACGGCGCCAGCAGCAGCATGACGCCCAGCGTGACCGCGGCGGTGACGCATTCGGCTACCTGGGAGCGTGCGCCGGCGCGCTGGTTCACCGCGGTTTGGGACGTCCCGCCGCCCGCCGGCATGGCGCCGAAAAGCGCGCCGCCCACATTCGAAAATCCCGTGGCCAACAATTCGCGATTGGCGTTCGGCAGGGCTTCACCCGCATTCGCAAAGGCTCGTCCGGCCGCGATCGTTTCGGTGAAACTCATCAAGGCGATCCCCAGCGCCATGGGCCAAAGCTGCTCTATCAATGACGGATCGGGCAGGGTCAACGACGGCAAGCCCGTGGGCACATGGCCCACCGTTTGTACGCCAAGATCGCCCAGCCCGAACAGGCTGGTTGCCGCGATGGCGATGGCGACGGTCACCAGCGGCGCCGGCGCGCGCGGCATGAATCGTTGCAGGATCAGGAGCAGGCCCAAGGTGATCGCGCCGACGGCGGTAGTGGCTATCGAGACCTGGGTAAGTCCATGAAAAATTGCCAGCACGTTCGAAAGAAACGGACCCTTCGGGAAGTGAAGGCCAAGCAGCTTCGGTATTTGGTCGACCACGATCACAATGGCGATGCCCGCCTTGAAGCCGACCAATACCGGCTCGGAAATAAAGCTGGCCAGGTAGCCAAGCCGCAACAGGGACGCCGCGATCAGCACGATGCCAACCAGCAGCGCCAGCGTTGCCGTGGCAATCAGCAATTGCGTGGTGTCGCCGCCCGGCACGGCGCGATCCAAGGCGGTGGCGGTAAGGATGGCGAGCGTAGTCGTTGTGCTGACGCTCAGCGGCCGGGATGTGCCGAGGAAGGCGTAAACAAGCATCGGCACGAAGGCGGTGTATAGCCCCACCTGAACCGGCAGTCCTGCTACGGCGGCGTAGGCCAGCGCTTTCGGGATGACCACGGCGGCGGTCGTCAGCCCGGCAGTGACGTCATCCTCTATCCACGGCTTGTGGTACTGGCATAGCCAGTCAGGCAGCGCAACGTGTTGCCGGCGAACAGATTTTTCCGGCGGTTCGTTTTCCATCGGCGGGCCTCTTTGGCACGGCGCATTGGCTGGAAGATCCGCGCAACGTCATCCAATAGGGCAGGTGGCATTGCATGGCGTCTCAACCGGGGCCATCGCCTGCTGCTACCGATGCAGGCGGCTGATTTTGATTGTGAGCGCAGCCGCCGCGTGGCGTCCATGATGATTCCGGCGAAATGCCGTAAGAATCGCGCTCAACGCTCAACGCATAACCGATCAACGCGCCGTGCGCTGATGCGGCACCAGCGGCGGCACGGGCTGGTCGGCGATCTCATCCCAGAAGCCGGGCAGGAAGCACTCGGCCACCAATAGCGGCTGGCCCTGACGCCAGAAGACGGATCGGCGCGCCCAGACCCGGGCGGCGTCCTGTTCCCGGCGTTCAGCCGGCAAGGCCCCACGCGCCGTGGCGTAGAACGGCACGGGCGACGCCAGACGGCGGCAGGCAAACGGCGAACGGATGACGGTGCTGTCGTGATACAGCATGTCGGCGAGCGGCCGGGTCAAGAGCCGGCGCATGCCTTGCCAGGCGCCGTGCGAGGCGCGTAGTGGCGTCAGGCTGCGGGCGGGCACGCTGTCCACGCCGTTGACCGACATCAGCACTTCACGTATCCATACGGGTGAGCCGGGCGCGATGCCCATGGCCCGGGCTTCGTCCGGCGGCGCGCCGTCGGCGTATTCGGCCAGCACGCGCAGGCGCACCTGGCCCACCTGGCGCAAGCCGGCGGTAAGCGCGCCCGGGCGGAACAGCCAGTGGCGCATGGCGGGGGGCAGGACGGGCGGCGCGACGGCCAGCCAGCCGGGGGCAAGCGGGGGGTGATGGGCTGCGGGTTTCGTCATGGCTGCGTATTATGCCAAGCCCGGAGCGCGGCTCGCCAACGCATACAATACCGCCCATGGAAAAAGTACGTATCTCCAAGCTCATGTCCGAGCGCGGACTCTGCTCGCGCCGCGAGGCCGACAGCTATATCGAACGCGGCTGGGTTCGCGTGGACGGCGTCGTGGTGTCCGAACTGGGCGCCAAGGCGTATCCCGATCAGGTCATCACGCTGGAGCGCGCCGCGCAGGCGCGCCAGACCTCGCGCGTGACCATCCTGATCAACAAGCCCGTGGGTTATGTGTCGGGCCAGGCGGAAAAGGGCTATACGCCAGCGGTTGCCCTGATCGACTCGCGCTCGCGCTTCGCGGGCTGCCGGCATCCGCAACGCTTCGAACGCGCGCATCTGGAAGGGCTGGCCGTGGCCGGCCGACTGGATATTGATTCGCAAGGCCTGCTGGTGCTGACGCAAGACGGCCGCATCGCCAAGCACCTGATCGGTGAAGACTCCAGTGTCGACAAGGAATACCTGGTGCGGGTGCAGGGCGATTTGCCCGACCGTGGGCTGGAACTGTTGAATCACGGCCTGTCGCTGGACGGCAAGGCCTTGAAGCCCGCCCACGTGCGTTGGCAGAACCACGACCAACTGCGCTTTGTGCTGCGGGAAGGCAAGAAGCGTCAGATTCGCCGCATGTGCGAACTGGTCGGCCTGAAAGTGGTGGGCTTGAAGCGTGTGCGCATCGGCCGCGTGCAATTGGGTGACCTGCCGCTGGGTCAGTGGCGCTATCTGCGCGACGACGAAGGGTTTTGACCCTTCTTTTTTAATTCGTCATTCAGGGAACATTCAGCTTCCCTGTTCGGCTCAGCCGACAACAGATGTCGGCGGCCAGCAGATTTTTCAGTCTGTTTCCGACTCCCCGTTATTTCATGAAAGCGGGGGTATCCTTCGCCTGCCCGTTGCTGCCCAGACGCTCCATCAGGAATTCGATGAAGATCCGGGTCTTGGCCGGCAGCAACCGAGTTTCGGTGACCGCATAGACAGGGAAGGGGCCCAATTGCCAGTCCGGCAACACGCGCCGCAACTGCCCTGATTGCTGTTCGGCCGTCTGGCCGCCCACCAGCACCGCGATGCCCGCGCCCAGCATGGCCAAGCGCCGCGCCATGGCGACACCGTTTACCGAAAACCGGTTGCCCGGCGTGAACTCAATGTGCTGGTCGCCGCAGTTAAGCGGCCATCGCGTGACGCGGCCCGCGCCTTCCGCGCGAAATTCGATGCACTCGTGACGGGTCAAGTCACTGGGATGCTTGGGTTCTCCGTGCTTTTCCAGGTAGTCGCGCGAGGCATACAGGTGCGCGGGCAGCATGCCCAGCAGCCGGGCGATTTGCGTCGAATCGGGCAGTTCGCCGATTTCGATCGAGATGTCGCAGGTCTGGAACACGCGCGAGGCGTGGTCCGGGTTTGCCAGGTCCAGGAAAAACGTAACGTCGGGATAGCGGCGGGAGAACTCCATGAACGATTCAGCCAGGAAGTCCGTGCCGAAATCCGCGGGCATGTTCACCCGCAACGGCCCGGCTGGCGTGTCGACCAGCTTTTGCAGTTCTTCATGGGCAATCTGCGCTTCGGCCACGATGCGTTGGCAGCGTTCGAAGTACAGCCGCCCGGCGTCGGTCAGTTCCACCTTGCGGGTGGTGCGGCTCAACAATCGCAAACCCACGGATTTTTCCAATTCGGCCACCTGGCGAGACAAGGTGGATTTAGGCACGCCCAGCGTTGCTGCAGCGCGGCTAAAACTACGTGTCTTGGCCACTTCGACGAAGAGTTCCATGCCTTGTAAGCGTTTCATGGCGAGATTCTTGCACAGACTAGGAGCGCGAAATTGTCCCATAAATGGAATGATGTTTTCTTTCTACGCCCCTTTGTTTCTGGGGCGGGATAACTCAGAATGCGGGTTCTGCAATGCAGCAATGCACTAAAGCCCAGCTTGCGTTTTCAATGCCAATCCACCCTTTGATGCACAAGGCCTCCCCCCTCATCGCAGGCGGGAGGCGGGCTCCTTTTTTGTCGGAAATCGGGAATATCTATGAATAAGAAAAGCGCTATGTGGCGCAGCGCGGCAGTGCTCACGCTGACGGCATCGGCTCTCACCTTGGCCGCTTGCGGCAAGAAACAAGACGCACCGCAGGCGGGCAAACCGCAAGTCACCGTGGTGACACTGACCACGCAACCCGTTTCCCTGACCACCGAATTGCCGGGCCGCACGTCCGCGTTCCGCGTGGCCGAAGTGCGGCCCCAGGTGAACGGCATCGTGCAAAAGCGCCTGTTCACCGAAGGCGGCGAGGTCAAGGCTGGCCAGCAGCTCTATCAGATCGACCCCGCGCTGTACCAGGCCAGCGTCGATAGCCAGAAGGCGGCGTTGGCCCGCGCCCAGGCGCAGCAGAAGACGGCTGCCTTGCTGGCCGAACGCTACAAGCCGCTGGTGGCCACGCGCGCCGTCAGCCAACAGACCTACGACAACGCCGTGGCGTCGCGTGACCAGGCCGCCGCCGACGTGCTGTCGGCCAAGGCCGCGCTGGATACCGCGCGCATCAACCTCGTCTACACCAAGGTGCTGTCGCCGATTGACGGCATCATCGGCCGGTCTTCGGTGACCGAAGGCGCGCTGGTCACGGCCAACCAGACCGCGGCGTTGGCGTCGGTGCAGCAGATTGACCCGATCTACGTCGACGTGACGCAGTCCAGCGTGCAGTTGCTGCGCTTGCAGGACGCGCTGGCCAGCGGCCAGTTGAAGCGGGCCGACGGCGAACAGGCCGCGCTGGTCACGCTGACCCTGGAGGACGGCTCGCAGTACAAGCAGACCGGCAAGCTTCAGTTCTCGGAAGTCACGGTAGACCAGGGCACCGGTTCCATCACGCTGCGCGCGGTGTTCCCGAACCCCGACCGCCGCCTCTTGCCCGGCATGTTTGTGCGCGCGCGTCTGGCTGATGGCGTGGCCGCCGACGGCTTGCTGGTGCCGCAACGCGGCGTGACGCGCAATCAGCGCGGCTTGCCGACGGCGCTGGTCGTCAACGCCAAGAACCAGGTGGAACTGCGTGAACTGAAGACCGACCGCGCCATTGGCGACAAGTGGCTGGTTACCGACGGCCTGGCCGCCGGCGACAAGGTGATCGTGGAAGGTCTGCAAATGGTGCGTCCGGGCGTCGAAGTTGTCGCCACCGAGGCAAGCGCCAACGCGCAGCAGCCGCAGGCGGCCAATGCCGCCCCGGCCAAGCAGTAATCAGGGAGCCTTGCATGGCAAAGTTTTTTATCGATAGGCCGGTTTTCGCCTGGGTGATCGCGATTGTGCTGATGATGGCCGGCGCGCTGTCCATCCTGCAATTGCCGGTCTCGCAGTATCCCAACATCGCGCCGCCCGCCATCGGCATCGCGGTGACCTACCCGGGCGCGTCCGCGCAGACGGTGCAGGACACCGTGGTGCAGGTCATCGAACAGCAGATGAACGGCCTGGACGGCTTGCAGTACATTTCGTCGGAAAGCAATTCCGACGGCAGCATGTCCATCACGCTGACCTTCAAGCAGGGCACCAACCCGGACACGGCGCAGGTGCAGGTGCAGAACAAGCTTGCGCTGGCGCAGCCGCTGTTGCCGCAGGAAGTGCAGCAGCAGGGCATACGCGTCACCAAGGCCACGAAGAACTTCCTGATCGTGGCGGGCTTCGTGTCCACCGACGGCACGATGACCAAGGACGACCTGGCCGACTACGTGGCCTCGTACGTGCAGGATCCCATCAGCCGCACGCAAGGCGTGGGCGACTTCCAGTTGTTCGGCTCGCAGTACGCAATGCGCATCTGGCTGGATCCCGCCAAGCTCGTGAACTACGGGCTGACCACGGTTGACGTGGTGACGGCGATCAAGGAACAGAACGTGCAGGTGTCGTCCGGCCAGTTGGGCGGCCTGCCGTCCGTGCGCGGGCAGCAGTTGAACGCCACCATCATCGGGCCGTCGCGCCTGGAGAAGCCGGAAGACTTCGGCAAGATCCTGCTCAAGGTCAACACCGATGGTTCGCAGGTGCGCCTGGGTGATGTCTCGCGCATTGAACTGGGTGGTCAGACCTACGCCATCGACAGCTTCTATAACGGCAAGCCCGCCTCGGGCCTGGCGATCAAGCTGGCGCCGGGCGCCAACGCGCTGGATACCGCGCAGGCGGTGCGCGACACCATCAACAACCTGAAGCCGTACTTCCCGCCGGGCATGGACGTCGTCTATCCGTACGACACGACGCCGTTCGTCAGCCTGTCGATTCATGAAGTGTTCAAGACGCTGGTGGAAGCCATCATCCTGGTTTTCCTGGTGATGTACCTGTTCTTGCAGAACTTCCGCGCCACCATCATTCCCACGCTGGCCGTGCCGGTGGTGCTGCTGGGCACGTTCGGCGTGCTGGCCGCGTTCGGTTATTCCATCAACACCTTGACGATGTTCGGCATGGTGCTGGCCATTGGCCTGTTGGTGGACGACGCGATCGTGGTGGTGGAAAACGTGGAGCGCGTGATGGCCGAAGAAGGCCTGACGCCCAAGCAGGCCACCCGCAAGTCCATGAGCCAGATCACCGGCGCGCTGATCGGCATTGCCATGGTGCTGGCCGCCGTGTTCATCCCGATGGCGTTCTTCGGCGGTTCCACGGGCGTGATCTATCGTCAGTTCTCGATCACGATCGTGTCGTCGATGGTGCTGTCGGTGCTGGTCGCCATCGTCTTCACGCCGGCCTTGTGCGCCACCTTGCTCAAGCCTATTCCGAAGGGCCATCACGGCTCGAAGCGGGGCTTTTTCGGCTGGTTCAACCGCACGTTCGAACGCAGCAGCAACGGTTATGCCAATACCGTTGCGCGCGGGCTGAACCGCACCAAGCGCCTGATGATCGTGTACCTGGCCCTGGTCATTGCCATGGGCTGGCTGTTCACGCGCATTCCCACGGCGTTCCTGCCGGCCGAGGACCAGGGCATTTTGTTCGCCCAGATCCAGACGCCCGCCGGCGCCACCGCCGAAGCCACCAAGGCCGTCATCGATGACGCCACCAAGTACCTGCTGACCGAAGAAAAGGACGCCGTGACCTCGGTGTTCGCGGTCAACGGTTTCAACTTTGGCGGTCGTGGCCAGAACGCGTCGATCCTGTTCATCAAGCTGCGTGACTGGGAAGAACGTGGCGACGCCAGCCTGAAGGCGGGCGCCGTGGCGGCGCGCGCCAACGCGCACTTCGCCAAGACCGAACGCCGCGCGCAAATGTTCGTGGTGCCGCCGCCGTCCGTGATGGAACTGGGCAACGTCACCGGCTTTGACTTCCAGCTGATGGACCGCGCCGGCGTGGGCCATGAAAAGCTGCTGGCCGCGCGCAACCAGTTGCTGGGCGAAGCGGCCAAGAGCCCGGTGCTGGTGGGCGTGCGCCCGAACGGCATTGAAGACGCGCCGCAGTACCAGTTGGACATCGACCGCGAGAAAGCGCGTGCGCTGGGCGTGGCCGTGTCGGACATCAACAGCACGCTGGCCACCGCGTGGGGCTCGTCGTACGTCAACGACTTCATCGACCGTGGCCGCGTGAAGAAGGTGTTCGCGCAGGGTGAGGCGTCGTCGCGCATGCTGCCGGAAGACCTGAACAAATGGTATGTGCGCAACAACGCGGGCGACATGGTGCCGTTCTCGGCATTCTCGAAGGCCACGTGGAGCTTCGGTCCGCAAAAGCTGAACCGCTATAACGGCGTGCCGTCCTACAACATCCAGGGCCAGGCGGCGCCAGGCTACAGCTCGGGCGCGGCCATGGAAGAAATGGAAAAGCTGGCGGCCAAGCTGCCGGTGGGCGTGGGCTTTGAATGGACGGGGCTGTCGTTTGAAGAACGCCTGTCGGGTGCACAAGCGCCGGCGCTGTACGCGATTTCGTTGATCGTGGTGTTCCTGTGCCTGGCCGCCTTGTACGAAAGCTGGTCCATCCCGACGGCAGTGATGCTGGTGGTGCCGCTGGGCATTATCGGCGTGCTGTTGGCGACGCTGGCGCGCGGGCTGTCCAACGACGTGTACTTCCAGGTGGGGCTGTTGACCACAGTGGGGCTGGCGGCCAAAAACGCCATCCTGATCGTGGAGTTCGCCAAAGAGCACTTTGAATCCGGCGCAAGCCTGACGGAATCGGCCATCCACGCGGCCCGCCAACGCCTGCGTCCCATCCTGATGACGTCGCTGGCGTTCATCCTGGGCGTGACGCCGCTGGCGATCTCGTCGGGTGCCGGCTCCGGCAGCCAGAACGCCATCGGCACGGGCGTGATCGGCGGCATGCTGACCGGCACGTTCCTGGCCATCTTCTTTGTTCCGGCCTTCTTCGTGATCATGCTGCGCGTGTTCAAGGTCAAGCGCATGAGCGAAAACCTGGACAAGCACGACACCAGCGCCAACGGCTCGAAGGACGTGTCCGCCGAGGGACAACCGTGATGAAACTTCAGATGAGAACCTTGTTGTCTGTTTCCCTGGCGGCGGCCCTGGCGGGCTGCTCGCTGGCCCCTACCTATGAACGGCCGGACGCGCCGGTCAGCGCTGCCTATCCCACCGGCCCGGCCTACAAGGCGGACGGTTCCAATGCGGCGCTGGGCATGTCCACGGCCGATATCGGCTGGCGCGATTTCTTCAGCGACCCGCTGCTGCAACAGTTGATTGAACTGTCATTGGCGAACAACCGCGACCTGCGCGTGGCGGCCTTGAATGTAGAGGCGGCGCGTGCGCAGTACCGCATCCAGCGCGCCGACCTGCTGCCCAGCGTGGGCGTGGCCGGCCAGGAATCCGCCCAGCGCACCCCGGCGGACTTGTCCCCCAGCGGCCGCGCCACGACCAGCCGCAGCTACCAGGTGGGCGCCGCGATGTCGGCCTGGGAACTGGACCTGTTCGGCCGCATCCGCAGCCTGAGCGACCAGGCGCTGGAGTCGTATCTGGCGCTGGACGAAACGCGTACGGCCACGCAGTTGACGCTGATAGCCGAAGTGGCCAACGCCTACCTGACGCTGCGCGCCGACCAGGAACTGCTGAGCCTGACGCGCGACACGCTCAAGAGCCAGGAAGATTCGTTCAAGCTCACGCAGCAAAGCTATGACCAGGGCTTGTCCACCGCGCTGGACTTGAGCCAGGCGGAAGTGTCGCTGCGCACGGCCCAACGCAACCTGTCGCAATACACGCGCCAGGCGGCGCAAGACCGCAACGCGCTGACGCTGCTGGTGGGCCAACCCATGTCGCCCGAGATCGTCGCGGCGCTGGATCAGGCGGTGAAGCTGGACGACAGCATGCTGCCGACCACCTTGCCCGCCGGCCTGCCGTCGGACCTGCTGGCGCGCCGCCCGGACATCCGCGCGGCCGAGCATCAGCTCAAAGGCGCCAACGCCAACATCGGCGCGGCGCGCGCGGCGTTCTTTCCCACCATTAGCCTGACCGGCCAGGCGGGCACCGCCAGCGCCAGCCTGGGTGGTTTGTTCGAAGGTGGTTCGGGCGCCTGGAGCTTCGTGCCCCAGATCACCGTGCCGATCTTCGCGGGCGGTTCGTTGCAGGCCGGGTTGGACTTGGCCAAGGTGCAAAAGAACATCCAGGTGGCGCAGTACGAGAAGTCCATCCAGACGGGGTTCCGCGAAGTGGCGGACGCCTTGGCCGGGCGCGGCACGCTGGACGACCAGATTGAAGCGCAGCGTTTGCTGGTGAACGCCAACCAGCGCGCCTACGACGTGTCGGACCAGCGTTTCCGCCAGGGTATCGATGACTACCTGAGCGTGCTGGATTCGCAGCGTTCGCTGTATACGGCGCAGCAGGCTTTGGTGGATACGCGCCTGGCTCGGCTGTCGAATCTGGTTACCTTGTACAAGGTGCTGGGCGGCGGTTGGACCGAGCGCACGGTGGCGGCGCAGACGGCGCCGGCCGTGCCTGCCACGGGATCGTAAGCGGGGTGCGCTGAATTTTTGCGGTGCGCAAAAGAAATGTGGCGCAAAAAAAACGGGCCGATCGAAAGATCGGCCCGTTTTTATTGATGTTGCCTTAGCAGGGCGTCAAGTGCGCTTGCGGGCGATCATGCCAACCACGAACAGCACGATGATGGCGCCGATCACCGACGCGATCCAGCCCGCGGGTTCGCCTTCCGCATACCAACCCATCGTCTGTCCCAGGAAACCGGCCACCACGGCGCCGACGATACCCAGGATGGTGGTCATGATGATCCCCATGTTCTGGTCTCCGGGCATGATGGCGCGGGCGATCAAGCCCACGATGAACCCGACGATGATCATGATGATAATGCTCATGCGCGTACTCCTTGCTTTGGAAAAAAGGGGGCGATGCGCAATGATGATACCCACGCTCTTTATTAGGCGGCTGTAACAACTGGTATGTGGGGTTGCCATGCAACATGCTGCGCTGCACGGCGCTTGCCGTGGCTGGATCAGGACGTAATGTCGATCAATTGGCGGACGTCCTTGGTCAGGGCTTCGACGCTGTCGGTGTCGGACGCCAGCAGGCGCGCGTGGCCGTCCTTGTCGAAAATGTACACGCCACGGCTGTGGGTCACTTCGTACATGTCGGCGTCGTCGCCGGGGCGCGGCTTTTCAATCTGGTAGGCCACGCGGTAGCGGCGCGCCAGGTCGGCGACCTGCTTTTCGTTACCGGTTACCCCGATGGCGCTGTTGTTGAAGGCGTTGACATAGGCCTGCAGGATATCGGGCGTGTCGCGGTGCGGGTCGACGCTGACGAACACGATGCGCACGTTCTCGGCCTTGTCGCCCAGGTTCTGCAGCACGGCGGTCAGTTGCGCCATGGTGGTGGGGCAGATGTCGGGGCAACTGGCGTAGCCGAAGAACAGCATGACCGTCTTACCCTTGAGATCGTCGCTGTTGATGGTTTTGCCGCCCGCGCCGGGCAGCGAGAATTTCAGGTCGGGCAGGTGGCCCTTGACGTTGTAGAGCGTCCAGTCCACGTTCCGATCGCCGCAGGCGGCAAGAAACACACACAGAGCCAACAGCAGGCCGCGCCAGGCGCGGCCGGTAATGAGGTGTCGCATGAGTCCAGGAGGTGCCAAAAGGTTGAACGAAGGGCAAGCCCGCGGCAAGCGGGTTGATTCTACCTTCATGGCCAGGGTGGGGCGGCGGAGGGTGTGGCGTTGAGGGCCTGATGCAAGGGGGATGTTTGTCCTGGCGCAAACTTATGGCGTGCGCTTTGCCCCTTTCAACAGACCGCGATGCGGCGGTACATTCGGTGCGTCGTCAGTATTGATGTCAGGAGAGTGTGAACGTGGATATGGCAGCAAGCACGGCCGTTCGTTACCCGTATTACCCGGTGGTCATCGACATCCTGCGCGCCCGGCGTGCCAAACAGGTGCTGGACGCGCCTTGCGGCGTGGGCTG
This sequence comes from Achromobacter colocynthidis, assembly GCF_057334535.1. Classification (NCBI taxonomy): domain Bacteria; kingdom Pseudomonadati; phylum Pseudomonadota; class Betaproteobacteria; order Burkholderiales; family Alcaligenaceae; genus Achromobacter; species Achromobacter colocynthidis. The sequence continues at coordinate 75,232 of NZ_JBHFIZ010000028.1, read as the reverse complement.
GTTGGGTGAAGCGCTGTCCGCTGGAAACGGCGGGCAAAAGGCCGAAGTCGGCAGGCAAGTGGCTAGTGATGGCGGGCCGGTAGCCGAAGGCGGCGGACAAGTAGCCGTTGACGGCGTGGGCCTATGGGAATTTCCGCTGGCAAGCGCGGGATATCGGTCGGTGTCCGAACACGATCTGGATACGCCCTTGAGCGTGGCCAAGGCCTATGACGCGGTGGTTTGCTGCGAAGCGATTCATCTGATGACGAATCCGGGCGTGCTGCTGCAAAGTCTGCACGATGCACTGCGCCCCGGGGGCACGGCGATCATCACCACGCCGAATACCTGGAACATGCGGTCACGGCTGCAGTTTCTGATGCGAGGCTTCCATTCCGGTTTCCGGCCCATGGTGGGCCGCAAGCGGGGTGAGGACTACATCACGTATTTCCCGTGGAGCTTCCCGCAACTGCATTTGTTGTTGTCGCATTACGGTTTCGTGGATATCACGCTGCACGAGGTTGATGAGCCGAAACCAAAGCGGATGCTGGAACACGTGCTGGCCGTGCCGTCACGCTTGTATTACCGACGGCGTGTGAAGCGGGCCGAGAACGAGGACATTCGCGGGTTCTGGAAGCAGGCGGGGTCCCGGCAGTCGGTGCACGGAAGGTGGTTGGTGGTGTCGGCGGTGCGGGCTGCTTGATGGGTTACGCGCGGCAGGTGCCGTATTTCTTGCGTCGATTTTGCCGCGCTTCACCCATCCTACGTTGGTTGTTCGGCGTTCGGCGTTCGGCGTTCGTCGTCAGTTGTTCGGCGTTCGTCTTTCGGCGTTCGTTTTGCGGCGTTCGTTTTTCGTAGGATGGGTGAAGCGCGCGATGCGGGGCAGAAAATCAATGGCCTGAATCGCGCGTAACCCATCTGGTGGCGCTGGCGTGATGGTGCCGGCTGCTGATGGGTTACGCGCGGCAGATGCTGTGTTTCTTGCTGCGATCTTGCCGCGCTTCACCCATCCTACGTTGGTTGTTCGGCGTTCGTCTTTCGGCGTTCGTTTTGCGGCGTTCGTTTTGCGGCGTTCGTTTTTCGTAGGATGGGTGAAGCGCGCGATGCGGGGCAGAAAATCAATGGCCTGAATCGCGCGTAACCCATCTGGTGGCGCTGGCGTGATGGTGCCGGCTGCTGATGGGTTACGCGCGGCAGATGCTGTGCTTCTTGCTTCGATCTTGCCGCGCTTCACCCATCCACGTCGGCGTTTTACGTGCCGCTCATGCCGCTGTGGCGCAGCAGGGCGTCGATGCGGGGGGGGCGGCCACGGAAGGCGGCGAAGGAATCGGCGGCGGGGCGGGAACCGCCAACGGCCAGGACTTCGCGGCGGAAGCGGGCGCCGGTTTCCGGGTCCAGCGTGCCCAGCGCGTTGCCTGGCTGCTTGGCCGCGGCTTCTTCGAAGGCCTCGTAGGCATCCGCCGACAGCACTTCGGCCCACTTGTAGCTGTAGTAACCCGCGCCGTAGCCGCCCGCGAACAGATGCGAGAACGCGTGCGGCAGGCGGTGCCACGACGGCGGGAACAGCACCGCCACTTCCTGGCGCACTTCCTGCAGCAGCGCCAGCACTTCCGAAATGGACGCGCCCTTGGCGCGGTCGTGCATCAGCATGTCGAACAGGGCGAATTCAATCTGGCGCACGGCCTGCATGCCGCTTTGGTAATTGCGCGCCGCGACCAGCCGGTCGTACAGCGCGCGCGGCAGCGGTTCGCCCGTGTCCACATGCGCCGACAGCTTCTGCACCACTGCCCATTCCCAGCAGAAGTTCTCCATGAACTGCGAGGGCAATTCGATGGCGTCCCACTCCACGCTGGCAAATGCCGCCGCGCCGGGCTCGTCCACTTCCGACAACAGCGCGTGCAGCGCATGGCCGGTTTCGTGGAACAGGGTGATGACGTCGTCGTGCGTCAGCACGGCGGCGCGCTCGCCATTGGGGCGCGAGAAGTTGCAGGTCAGGTAGACCACCGGCGTTTGCACGTGGCCGGCCACCACACGGCGGGCGCGCTCGCTGTCGACCCAGGCGCCGCTTTGCTTGCCCGAACGGGCATACAGGTCCAGGTACAGATAGCCGATCAAGCCGCCGTCGGGGCGTTCCACGCGCACGCCGCGCGCGTCGCTGTGCCAGGTGGAAACGGGCGTTTCGGTCAGGCGCACGTCGAACAGTTTTTCAATGACGTCGAACAGGCCGGCCAGCACGCGGGGCTCGGTGAAGTACTGCTTCACTTCATCTTCGGAATAGGCATAGCGCGATTCGCGCAGGCGTTCCGAGGCGAAGGCCACGTCCCAGGGTTGCAGCTCGTCCAAGCCCAGTTCGCCGGTGGCGTACGCCTTGAGTTCGGCCAGGTCACGCTGCGCGAACGGTTTGGCGCGCGCGGCCAGGTCGCGCAGGAATTCGGTGACTTCGCGGGCGTCGCGCGCCATGCGGGTCTGCAGGCGCAGCGATGCGTAGGTGCCCAGGCCCAGCAAGCCGGATTCCTCGGCGCGCAGCGACAGCAGTTCTTCGATCAGCGGAGAATTGTCGAACTTGGCTTCGCCTTGTTCGGAGGCCACGGTGCCATAGCCACGGTACAGCGCTTCGCGCAGGTCGCGGTCTTGCGCGTATTGCATGACGGGCAGGTAGCACGGCATTTTCAGGGTCAGCTTCCAACCCGGCTTGCCGTCTTCTTCGGCGGCGGCGCGGGCGGCTGACAGGACGTCGGCGGGGATGCCCGTCAGGCGGGACTCATCGTCCACCAGCATGGACCACGCGTCGATGGCGTCCAGCACGTTTTCGGAGAACTTCTGCGATGCCTGGGCTTCGCGGTCAGAGATCTGCGCATAGCGTTCGCGATCGGCGCCTTGCAGTTCCACGCCGCTCAAGCGGAAGTCGCGCAGCGCCATCTCGACGATGCGGCGGCGCACGGGCGACCACGACGCAAAATCAGGGGCAGCGGCCAGGCGCTGGTACTGTCGGTACAGACCTTCGTGCAGCCCGACCCAGGTGGAAAATTCGGTAATGAGCGGCAGCGCGGCGTTGTAGGCTTCGCGCAGTTCCGGCGTGTTGACCACGGCGTTCAGGTGGCCAGCCACCGACCAGGCGCGCCACAGGCGCTCGGAGGCGGTATCCAGCGGTTCCACCACGGCTTCCCAAGTGGGCGCCAGCGCGGAATCAGCGGCATGGTCGACCGCCTGGCGGGCGATGCCCAGCAGTTCTTCCACGGCGGGGACGATATGCCCCGGCTTGACGGCCGCATAATCGACCAGGTCGGAGACAGGGGCAAGCAGGGGATTCTGGGTCATGGTGTTACCGGAAAAGGCGAGAGACATAGGGAGCAGATAGGGGCGATCCGCTCAAAAGCAAGGGCACGAATGCGTGGGCCAGTGTGCGTCGCGCGCGGTTCAGCGCGCGTCAGCCTACGTGCATCGTAGGATGGGTGCAGCGCGAACGGCTATACAAAAAAAACCGGCAATGAACGCGCGAAACCCATCAAGCAGCGTCGGCACCGTGGCAAGCCCAGCCACACCGGCTTTCGAAGTTGGCACCTTGGCAATGTGGCAGGTGCAGGCACCCTGGCTTTCGTGAATTGCATGCGGGTGTTTTTTACCAAGCCCCGCCGCGGTCCCGGGGCTGCTTGATGGGTTTCGCGCGAACAGCGGTGGCGTTCTTGTCCACTGCCGTTCGCGCTGCACCCATCCTACCGGTCATATCAGCGCACCCGGCCATATCGGCACCGGCCGCATCAGCGCACCCGGCCGCACCAGCGCACCTACCGGATCAACCCGCCGCGCGTTCGGCGGCTTCTACCGTGTTGACCAGCAGCATGGCGATGGTCATGGGGCCTACGCCGCCGGGGACGGGGGTGATGGCGCCGGCCACTTCCTTGGCGGACGCGAAGTCCACGTCGCCGCACAGCTTGCCGTCTTCGCCACGGTTGATGCCCACGTCGATCACCACGGCGCCGGGTTTGATCATCGAACCGTCGATCATGCCGGGCTTGCCGGTGGCGACCACCAGGACATCCGCGCGGCGGGTTTGGGCCGCCAGGTCGCGCGTCTTGGAATTGCAGATGGTGATGGTGGCGCCTGCTTGCAGCAGCAACATGGCCATCGGCTTGCCGACGATGTTGCTGGCGCCGACGATCACGGCTTCAGCGCCGCGCAGCGTCACGCCTTCCGATTCCAGCATCTTCATCACGCCGTATGGCGTGCAGGGGCGGAACAGCGGCTGGCCGGTCATGAGCAGGCCGGCGTTGCTGATGTGGAACCCGTCCACGTCTTTCTCGGCCGCGATGGCTTCGATGACCTTGTGGGAGTCCATGTGCTTGGGCAGCGGCAACTGCACCAGGATGCCGTGTATGGTCGGGTCCTGGTTCAACACGGCGATGCGGGCCAGCAGTTCGGCCTCGGTCATCTCGGCCGGGTACTGTTCCTTGACGGAATGCAGGCCGGCTTTCTCGCAGGCGGCAACCTTGTTGCGCACATAAACCTGGGACGCGGGGTCCGCGCCCACCAGCACCACGGCCAGACCCGGGCGCGTGCCCTTGGCCGCCAAGGCCGCAACCCGTTGGGCCACTTCTTCGCGAATGCGCAGCGACAGGGCCGCGCCGTCAATAATCCTAGCGGTCATGCATGTGCCTCGGGTTTGGCCAAGGCCACTTTCATCAAATCAGCAACGGTAGTCACTTCCAGTTTTTCCATAATGTTGGCGCGATGCGCCTCGACGGTCTTGATGCTGATGCCCAGGTCGTCGGCAATCTGCTTGTTCAAGCGGCCGGCGACAATGCGCTCCAGCACCTGCTGCTCGCGCGCGGTCAGGCGCGCCAGCATGGCTTCGTGGTCCTTCTGAGCCTGGTGCTTGCTGACCCGCTGCGTGGCCTGCTCCAGCATGCGGGCGACGATCTCGCGCAGGTCGGATTCGTTGAAGGGCTTTTCCAGAAAGTCGACAGCGCCTTTCTTCATCGTGGACACCGCCATGGGCACGTCGCCGTGGCCCGTGATGAACACGATGGGCAGGGGGGCGTTGCGGGCGATCAGTTGTTCCTGGAGTTCCAGGCCGCTCATGCCGGGCATGCGCACGTCGGCGATCAACACACCGACCTGGCTGGCGTCGTAGTCTTCCAGGAAGGACTCACCGCTGGCATAGGCGCGAACGCGATAGCCGTTGGCTTCCAACAGCCAGCGCAACGAATCGCGGACCGCTTCGTCGTCGTCAACTATGAATACCGTGCTCGACAGGTGGGGCGTGTTCATGCGTGCAACTCCTCTGACTGATCATTCTGGGCCTGCGGCTGGGATGCAGCGCAGGGCAGGGTAAAGCGGAAAATGGTGCCGCCGGCGGGGTTGGGGTCCGCCCACAGACGGCCGTGGTGCGATTCAATAATGGTACGGCAGATATTCAGCCCCATGCCCAGGCCCTGGGACTTGGTGCTGAAGAAGGGTTCGAACAGGCGTTCGGGCTCGGCCAGGCCATGGCCGCGGTCCACCACGGCCACTTCGATGTGCTGCTCGTGCAGGATCACCGCCACCTTGAGCTCGTCGACCTCGCTGTTTTCCATGGCTTCCAGCCCGTTCTTCAGCAGGTTCAACAGCACCTGTTCGATCAGGATGGGGTCGGCCAGGACGTCAGGCGCGTTGGACGGCACGAAGCTGTCGATGCGGATGCGGCGCTTGCGCGCGTCGATCTCGGCAAAGCCGATGGCGTTGTCGACAATGCGGCCAATGGCCACGCGCTGGCGGCGAGGCTCGCTGCGCTTCACGAATTCGCGGATGCGGCTGATGATCTTGCCGGCGCGTTCGGCCTGTGACGCGGCCTTTTCCAGCGCGGGCAGCAGCATGTTGGGGCTGGTGTGGCCGGCCTTGACCAGCGCCACCGCGCCCATGCTGTAGTTGGCGATGGCGGTCAGCGGCTGGTTCAGTTCGTGCGCCAGGGACGAAGCCATTTCGCCCATGGTCGTCAGGCGGCTGGTAAGTTGGATCTTTTCCTGCTGCACGCGCGACGCTTCTTCATGGCCACGGCGTTCGGTGATGTCGCGCGCCACCTGCATGCGCACGCGGCGGCCGTCAGTCCAGGCCAGCATGCGGTGGTGCACTTCAAACCAGCGTTGTACGGAAGGCGCGAACACTTCCACCGATTCGTCGGTGAAGCGGCCCCGGCGCCCGGCCAGCAGTTCGTCGTGGCCGCCCGTCTGCGCGCCGAAGACGCGGCGGTAGGTGCGGTTGGCAAACAGCAATTCCAGGCCGTCGTGCGTGTCGGCCGTGACCGAGATGGCGTCGTCCAGGCCTTCCAGCACGGTCATGAAACGTTCGTGGGCGGCCGTCAGGGCTTCGCGGATGCGCTTCGGTTCGGTGATGTCGGTCATCGACGTCATCCAGCCGATCTGGTTGCCGTTGGGGTCCAGCAGCGGCGACACATACATGCGCGCGGTAAAGCGCGAGCCATCGCGCCGTTGCGCTTCCACTTCCAGGCCGCTGCTGGGGGTCTTGCCTGACATCAGCACGTCCAGCGTGTGCTGGTGCTGTTCGTGGCGGCCGGGTACCCAATAAGGGAAGGGCGGGCTGCGGCCGATCAGGTCGGCTTCGTTCCAGCCGATCATGCGGCAGAACGCCGGGTTCACGTAGGCGATGCGGCCTTCCATATCCAGTACGCGCATGCCGGTGGACATGGAATTTTCCATGGCGCGGCGAAAACCCGTTTCGGCGATCAGCGCGGCTTCGGCGGTGGAGCGAAAGCGGGTATAGCGCCACAGCATCAACAGGCTGATGACGATAACGCAGGACAAAGCCAGCACCACCCATATCAGGCGTTGCTGGCGCATTTCCTGGTCGATCGTCACAAACATGACGCTATCGTCATGAATGCGTTGCAGCCAGAAGAACACCCCCATCACACAGAGGTATAGGATCAGCACCATGGCGGGCGTGACCCAATACACGCCGCGGCGGCGGGTGCGGGCGTGATCGTGGAACGGCGTAGGGATATTTGACTTGGGCGCGCTGGACATGGAATTCGGGCCGGATAGACCGCGCATTTTAGTGCGTGTTGGCCGGGAATTACCGGGAATCAACCCCTGCTTTTGGCGTACAGCTTAAAAAGTGCCGTCATCGGCCATTCAGCTTGTGGTCAACATTTCACATTGCGAAATGCCGTACCGCAACATGAAATTTTCCTTGCGACCGGTTAATCTTCTTTCTTAGAATGCCGGCTGATAGGGAACCGACCCAAAGCAGGTCTCTAGAAAAACACCCCCCGACCCATGCCTGACATGGCAGCCCGGATGATCCCGGCTACCATGCAGAGTCCGCGAGTTGAACGAATAAGCGGGTGTGGTCACGAACGAACCCCAACAGGAGACACACGATGTCCTCTTTCGCCCAGGCTGGCGCCCCGCAGGCTGCCAACGACGAAGACACCCTAGAAACCCAGGAGTGGCTCGAAGCCCTGGCGGCAGTCCTTGATCGCGAAGGGCCGCAGCGCGCGCACTACCTGCTGGAACGCCTGATCGACGAAGCCCGTCGTTCCGGCGCCCACATCCCGTTCTCGCCGAATACCGCTTACGTCAACACGATTCCGCCGGGCCTGGAGCCCGCGCATCCGGGCAACCTGGAACTGGAAACGCGTATCCGCTCGTATGTGCGCTGGAACGCCATGGCCATGGTCGTCAAGGCCAACAAGCACAACCCGCCGGACGGCGGCGACCTGGGCGGCCACATCGCATCGTTTGCCTCGCTGGCCACCATGATCGGCTGCGGCCAGAACCACTTCTGGCACGCCGAAGACGAAAACCACGGCGGTGACCTGGTCTACTTCCAGGGCCACACGTCGCCCGGCATGTACGGCCGCGCCTACCTTGAAGGCCGCCTGACCGAAGAACAGCTGAACCACTTCCGCCAGGAAGTGGACGGCAAGGGCCTGTCGTCCTACCCGCACCCGAAGCTGATGCCGGATTTCTGGCAATTCCCGACGGTGTCGATGGGCCTGGGCCCGCTGATGGCCATCTATCAAGCCCGCTTCCTGAAGTACCTGCACGCCCGCGGCATTGCCGACACCAGCAACCGCAAGGTCTGGGTATTCTGCGGCGACGGCGAAATGGACGAACCGGAATCGCTGGGCGCCATCGCCCTGGCCGCGCGCGAAAAGCTCGACAACCTGATCTTCGTGGTGAACTGCAACCTGCAACGCCTGGACGGTCCGGTGCGCGGCAACGGCAAGATCATCCAGGAACTGGAAGGCGACTTCCGCGGTTCGGGCTGGAACGTCATCAAGCTGATCTGGGGCGGCTACTGGGATCCGCTGCTCGCGCACGACAAGGAAGGCATCCTGCGCCAGATCATGGAAGACACCGTTGACGGCGAGTACCAGGCGTACAAGGCCAACGACGGCAAGTTCGTCCGTGAACACTTCTTCGGCAAGCACCCCAAGCTGCTGGAAGCTGTCTCGCGCATGAGCGACGAAGACATCTGGCGCCTGAACCGTGGCGGTCACGACCCCCACAAGGTGTACGCCGCGTTCGACGCCGCCACCAGCCACACCGGTCAACCCACCGTCATCCTGGCCAAGACCATCAAGGGTTACGGCATGGGCCACGTGGGCCAGGCCAAGAACCCGACCCACCAGCAAAAGAAGCTGGAACTGGAATCCATCCGCGAATTCCGCGACCGCTTCGGCATCCCGATTCCGGACGACCAATTGGAAGACCTGCCGTACTTCAAGCCGGCCGAAGATTCGCCCGAAATGAAGTACCTGCACGAGCGCCGCGCCGCGCTGGGCGGCTATCTGCCGCGCCGCCGCGCCAAGGCCGACGAGCAACTCAAGGCCCCCGCGCTGGAAGCCTTCAAGGCCGTGCTGGAACCCACCGCCGAAGGCCGTGAAATCTCCACCACCCAAGCCTTCGTTCGCATCCTGAACCAGGTGCTGCGCGACAAGGAACTCGGCCCGCGCGTGGTGCCGATTTTGGCTGACGAATCGCGTACCTTCGGCATGGAAGGCCTGTTCCGCCAAATCGGTATCTATGCGCCGGAAGGCCAGAAGTACATCCCGGTCGATAAAGACCAGGTCATGTACTACAAGGAATCGGCCGACGGCCAACTGCTGCAGGAAGGCATCAACGAAGCGGGCGCGATGAGCTCGTGGATTGCGGCGGCCACGTCGTACTCCTCGAACAACCGCATCATGATCCCGTTCTTCATCTACTACTCGATGTTCGGGTTCCAGCGCATTGGCGACCTGGCCTGGGCAGCGGGCGACATGCAGGCGCGTGGCTTCCTGTTGGGCGGCACCGCCGGCCGCACGACCCTGAACGGCGAAGGCTTGCAGCACGAAGACGGCCACAGCCACATCCTGGCGTCCACCATTCCGAACTGCGTGTCCTACGACCCGACGTTCGGCCATGAGCTGGCCGTGATCATCCAGCATGGCTTGAAGCGCATGGTGGAAGACCAGGAAAACGTCTATTACTACCTGACGGTGATGAACGAAAACTACCCGCAGCCCGGTCTGACCCAGGGCGACGAGGAAGGCATCATCAAGGGCATGTACAAGCTGAAGTCGCACGGCAAGGGCAAGAACCGCGTGCAACTGATGGGCTCGGGCACGATCCTGCGCGAAGTCATGGCGGCGCAAGACCTGCTGGACGCCGATTGGGGCGTGGCATCGGACATCTGGAGCGTCACCAGCTTCACCGAACTGCGCCGCAACGGCCTGGACGCCGAGCGCCACAACATGCTGCACCCTGACGAGAAAAAGCCGCAGGTGGCTTACGTCACGGAACAGTTGGCCAAGACCGAAGGCCCGATCATCGCGTCGACCGACTACATGAAGCTGTTTGCCGACCAGATCCGCCCGTTCGTGCCCAAGGGCCGCGAATACAAGGTGCTGGGCACCGACGGTTTCGGCCGCTCGGACTTCCGCGCCAAGCTGCGTGAGCACTTCGAAGTGGATCGCCACTTTGTCGTGGTTGCCGCGCTGCGTGCGCTGGCCGACGAAGGCAAGGTTCCGATGGCCAAGGTGGCGGAAGCCATCAAGAAGTACGGCATCAATCCGAACAAAGCCAACCCGCAATACGCCTGAGGGTAAAGAGACATGAGCAACATCGTGCAAATCAAGGTTCCCGACATCGGCGACTTCAAGGAAGTGGAAGTCATTGAGGTGTTGGTGGCGGTGGGCGACACGATCAAGGCCGAACAAAGCCTGATCACCGTGGAATCCGACAAGGCCTCGATGGAAATCCCCGCGTCGCAAGGCGGCGTGGTGAAGTCCATCACCGTGAAGGTCGGCGACAAGGTCGCCGAAGGCGCGGTCGTGCTGGAAGTGGAAGCCGAAGCCTCGGACGCCGCCCCGGCCGCCAAGGAAGAGGCCCCCAAGGCCGCCGCCAAGGAAGCGCCGAAGCAGGCTGCTGCCGCTGCCCCCGCCGCCAAGGCGGAAGCCGCCGCGCCCGCTGCCAGCGGTCCGGTGGAAATCGAAGTGCCGGACATTGGCGACTTCAAGGAAGTGGAAGTCATCGAAGTGATGGTCGCAGTGGGCGACACCATCAAGGCCGAGCAAAGCCTGATCACCGTGGAGTCCGACAAGGCCTCGATGGAGATCCCGGCGTCGCAAGGCGGCGTGGTCAAGGAAGTGAAGGTCAAGGTTGGCGACAAGGTCGCCAAGGGTTCGGTCGTGGTCGTCGTTGAAGGCGACGCCGGCGCTGCGCCTGCTGCCAAGGCTGAAGCCAAGCCGGAAGCCCAGGCCGAAGCCAAGACCGAAGCGAAAGCAGAGTCCAAGGCTGACGCACCGGCCGCCGCACCCGCTTCGCGCCCGGCACCCGCCGCCGTGCTGGAAGACCCCAACCTGAAGCCCGGCCAACTGCCGCACGCTTCCCCGTCGGTGCGCAAGTTCGCCCGCGAACTGGGCGTGAACCTCAGCAAGGTCAAGGGTTCGGGTCCCAAGGAACGCATCACCGCCGACGACGTGCGCGGTTTCGTCAAGCAAGCGCTGGCCGCCGGCCCCGCAACCGCCGCTGCCGGTGGTTCGGCCGATGGCGCCGCGTTGGGCCTGTTGCCGTGGCCCAAGGTCGACTTCACCAAGTTCGGCCCGATCGAAGCCAAGCCGCTGTCGCGCATCAAGAAGATTTCCGGCGCGAACCTGCACCGCAACTGGGTCATGATCCCGCACGTCACCAACAACGACGAAGCGGACATCACCGACCTGGAAGCGCTGCGTGTCACGCTGAACAAGGAAAACGAGAAGTCGGGCATCAAGGTCACGATGCTGGCTTTCCTGATCAAGGCCGTGGTCGCCGCCTTGAAGAAATTCCCCGAGTTCAACGCCTCGCTGGACGGCGACAACCTGGTGTTGAAGCAGTACTACCACATCGGTTTTGCCGCCGACACGCCCAACGGGCTGGTGGTGCCGGTGATCCGCGATGCCGACAAGAAGGGCATTCTGCAGCTCGCGCAAGAAATGACGGACCTGTCCAAGAAGGCGCGCGACGGCAAGATCTCGCCCGCAGACATGCAGGGCGGCTGCTTCTCGATCTCGTCCCTGGGCGGTATCGGCGGCACGTCCTTCACGCCGATCATCAACGCGCCCGAAGTGGCCATCCTGGGCGTGTCGCGTTCCGCGCACAAGCCCGTCTGGGACGGCAAGCAGTTCGTGCCGCGCCTGATGGTGCCGCTGTCGCTGTCGTATGACCACCGCGTCATCGATGGCGCCTCCGCTGCCCGCTTCAACGCCTATCTGGGCGCCTTGCTGGCCGACTTCCGCCGCATCGCGCTGTAAACGGGGAGCCCTATGAGCAATACCGTTCAAATCAAAGTGCCGGACATCGGTGACTTCAAGGAAGTGGAAGTCATTGAAGTGCTGGTCGCCGTGGGCGACACGATCAAGGCCGAACAAAGCCTGATCACCGTCGAATCCGACAAGGCCTCGATGGAAATCCCCGCGTCGCAAGGCGGCGTGGTGAAGTCCATCGCGGTCAAGGTCGGCGACAAGGTTGCCGAAGGCGCGGTCGTGCTGGAAGTGGAGGCATCTGATGCCGCCGCCGCGCCGGCCGCCAAGGAAGCCCCGGCGAAAGATGCCCCCAAAGCTGCTGAAGCCCCCAAGAAGGCCGAAGCCGCTGCGGCTCCGGCCGCCAAGGCTGCCGCACCCGCCGCGTCCAGCTTCAAGGGTTCGGCCGACGGTGAATACGACATGCTGGTGCTGGGCGCGGGCCCCGGCGGCTATTCCGCCGCCTTCCGCGCTGCCGACCTCGGCCTGTCCGTGGTCCTGGTCGAACGCTACGCCACGCTGGGCGGCGTCTGCCTGAACGTGGGCTGCATTCCGTCCAAGGCGCTCTTGCACAACGCCGCCGTCATCGACGAAGCCCGCGAGCTGGCGGCCCACGGCATCAGCTTTGGCGAGCCCAAGATCGATCTGGACAAGCTGCGCGGCTACAAGGACAGCGTGGTCGCCAAGCTGACCGGCGGCCTGGCCGGCATGGCCAAGGCTCGCAAGGTCACCGTGGTGACGGGCGTCGGCGAATTCGCCGACCCCTACCACCTGACCGTGACGTCCGCCGACGGCAAGACGCAGACGCTGCGCTTCAAGCAAGCCATCATCGCCGCCGGCAGCCAGTCGGTGAAGCTGCCCTTCATGCCCAAGGACGACCGCGTCGTCGACTCCACCGGCGCGCTGCTGCTGCGTGAAGTGCCCAAGAAGATGTTGATCGTGGGCGGCGGCATCATCGGCCTGGAAATGGGCACGGTGTACTCCACGCTGGGCGCACGCCTGGACGTCGTGGAAATGCTGGACGGCCTGATGCAAGGCGCCGACCGCGACCTGGTCAAGGTCTGGCAGAAGAAAAACGCCTACCGCTTCGACAACATCATGTTGAAGACGAAGACCGTGGGCGCCGAAGCCAAGAAAGACGGCATCTACGTCACCTTCGAAGGCGAGGGCGCGCCCAAGGAACCGCAACGCTACGACCTGGTTCTGCAAGCCGTGGGCCGCAGCCCCAACGGCAAGAAGATCGGCGCCGACAAGGCGGGCATTGCCGTGACCGACCGCGGTTTCATCGAGGTCGATCGCCAAATGCGCACCAACGTGCCGCACATCTACGCCATTGGCGACATCGTCGGCCAGCCGATGCTGGCGCACAAGGCCGTGCACGAAGGCCACGTGGCAGCGGAAGCCGCCGCCGGCCAGAAGTCGTTCTTTGACGCGCGCGTCATTCCGTCGGTGGCCTACACCGATCCGGAAGTGGCATGGGTGGGCCTGACCGAAGACGAAGCCAAGAAGCAAGGCATCAAGATCGAGAAGGGCGTATTCCCGTGGGCAGCCTCCGGCCGCGCCATCGCCAACGGTCGCGACGAAGGCTTCACCAAGCTGATTTTCGACGCGGAGACGCATCGCATCCTGGGCGGCAGCATCGTGGGCACCCACGCTGGCGACCTGATCAGCGAACTGGCCCTGGCCGTGGAAATGGGCGCCGACGTGGTCGACATCGCCAAGACCATCCACCCGCACCCGACGCTGGGTGAATCGGTGGGCATGGCAGCCGAAGTCGCCGAAGGCGTCTGCACCGATTTGCCGCCGATGAAGAAGAAGTAATTGCCGATGGGGCGGCTTGGCCGCCTCACGTTACGCAACGGCAAACAAAACGCGCCGACCCTGTTCAGGGTCCGGCGCTTTTTTTATCGGCTGGCCGCGTAGGTGGGCGGCGCCGTGGGACTGAACGCGTGCGCGTCAGGCCTGGGTATTGATGCGCGAACCCAGCGTGCTATCAATCGCCATCGGCGCCACGGATTGCATCAACGTTGCGACCGTATCGGCTTGCGCGTTCAGCGCCTTCTTGAGCACGGTGGCCTGCACTTCCTGGACCACATTCGCGTCCTTCAAAGCCAGCGCGGTGTTGACGGTGTTGCTGATGGAATCCATGGTTGTGTCCTTGTAGAGGAAAGCGTGTGGCAGGCAAGACGGCTAAGCCGACGCGGCCTGGCCAAAAGAAACATGTCGCATTATTACGCAGGTTTGCGGTTTTGGTGCAAAGAATTGTCGGTGTTTTGCGTGGCTGGGATGTGACAGCGTGGGGGGGCGTGATTGCATCCTTGATCAAGGTAGGGATAACAAACCCAGGCTGATCAAAGTCAGGGCTGAGCAGGGCATTCTTTGACGACGCCCCAGCCCTGGTTCGGCTCGCAAAACTGCCTGCGTGCTTCCCAGGCGCAATCCGGCCGTTCAAAAAAGCCCAGCTCAGCGCAACGCGCCAATTCGCCCTGCAAGGTGTCAACCCAGGCCAAGGGGTTAACAGCCGGAATCTCGGTGATGCGCAGCGTGGACTTCGGCGCGGATGATGTCGCGGGTGATGCGCCGCTTGGCGTGGTGTTGGATGCCGCCGCTGACGCCGCGATTGACGCTTCGTTTGATGCGCTGCTCGGTGCGCTATTCGGTGCGCTATCTGATGCGCTATTTGTCGCTTCGTTAGCCGCCCCATTTGTCGCCCCGTTTGCCGCTCCGTTTAGCGCTTCGCTCGACGACGGTTCCTCATGCGGCACAGGCGTTACCTCGGCAGGCATCCGGTCTGAAGACGGCGCGCGCTGCAAGTTTGGGGCCGGCACAGGCGTTGACCCCGCCGTTTCCCAATCGCTGGGGGAGCCATCGGCGGGCTGTAGCGGCAAACGTGTCAGCGGCACGCGGCCCGAACTAGCAGGCGTCGCGTCAGGGCCAGTAATGCCGTTGTTCGGCGCGTTCCACGACACCACAAGCAGCACCAGCGCGGCATAGATGGCCAAGGTGTACAGCACGGTCAAGGTCGCGGAACCGACCCGGCGTCCGGTAATCGGCGCGTCATCGTCACGGCCCAACAAGGCGCGCCAGCCAACCAGCGCGGCGCCTGGCGCGGAAATAAGCGCCCAGCCGATGCGGCGTATACAGCTCGGCTCGGGCTGTGGGGGCGGCGGCGGTGCAATGGCCTGCACCTGGGCGGCCAGCAATTCGCGCAACGCGCGGTTCTCTTCACGCAGACGCCGAGTCTGCGCATCATCGACCGGTGCCGTGGCATCAGGATCCGTCGTGCTGTCATGCTGCGTAGCGAAAGGATCGGGTGGCGTGGCGGTCATGGGGCTGAAAAATATAGATACAAAGTGGTGCGACGGCAATTATGAAGGAAGCGGCAAGGACCTCAAAAGGGGAATAGCGTGGAAAAAGTGCGGTTTGGTGAGGATTGGGCGTGGCGGCGGGTTGGATGAGGGCGGCCGGGCCCGTCGGAGCGCGGCGTGGCCCCAAGAGCGGAGCGAACCTAGGGGACCGCGTGGACCGAGGGGACGGTGCATGTGGCCTCCTGGGTCGCCAGGAGCGAAGAGGAGATTGGCCGCACTACGCCGCCACGCCTCTTCAAGCGCCGCTATCTTCGCGCCAGCCCAGCACCGTCATCGGGTTACCGCCCTGTATCGAGAATGCCGCGACTTCGCCGCGCACAATCGTGCCCGCCGCAATCACGCAGCCCTCGCGCAGAATCGCCCCGTCCAACAAGACGCAGTTGGCGCCGATCCAGACGTCGTCTTCAATCACGATGCCGCCCTTGCTGGGGCGAAACCCCTGTTCACGGATCGGCAAGTCACGGCGACGGAACTCGTGGTTGGCGGGAGCGAACGTGCAGTTCGCCGCAACAGCCACCCGCGCGCCCATGCGGATGCCGTTGCCGGTGTAGAGCACGCAGCCGGAATTGATGACGCATTCCGGCCCGATCTCCACATCGCCCGATCCGCCCGCTGGCTTGATCTTGACGAAGGAATCCACCACGGCCCTGGGGCCGACCACGATGCGCGTGCCGCGCGTGGAATCCTCGATGTCGGCAAGCGGCGACACGCGCGCGGTGGGATCGATCAGAATCACAATGCCGCCTGGCTCGTCAGGCCTTGCGGCGCAGGAAGCCGTCCGGCGCGGACGTGACCAGCAGGCGGTCTTCCACCGAGCGGTCGATTTCGAACTCGGGGTGCTGCTTGATCCATTCCCACACGGCGGTCTTGGGGTTGTTGCCCTTGCCCCAGTGACGGCCCGGCCATTCGTAGTCGGCGGGCATGTCTTCCACGAAGGTGTCGAAGACCACGCAGTAGCTGCCGACGCTGACCAGATCGGCGTAGGCATTCAGTTCCGCCAGTACGTGGTCGTGCGTGTGGTTCGAATCCAGGCAGACCATGATGTTCTTCTTGCCCTCGGCATGCGCGCGCACTTGCGCGATGGTCGCGGGATCAATGCTGGAGCCTTCGATCAAGTGGATGCGCTGCGCCAGCGGGTGCGCTTCAATCGCCTTGCGGTTGTGCTCGCGGATCTCGATGTCCACGCCCACCACTTCGCCCGCGCCCAGCAATTGCAGCATGGACGCCGACAGCATCAACGAGCCGCCGTGCGCAATGCCGGTTTCGATGATCAGGTCCGGCTTTACGGCCCAGATCAGCTCTTGCATGGCCATGGCGTCCATGGGCAGTTGGATCAGCGGACGCCCGGCCCACGAGAAGTTGTTCATGTACTTGCGTTCCAGCGCCATTTGGCGCCACGCAATGGACAGCTCGCGGAATTCCTGGTCGGTGGCGAAGCCGGCAATGCGGGCCTGCTTTTCCTGGCGGTATTCGGGGTGCGCGTCGGGCGTGGTTTCAAGGTAGGACATTCAGATTCCTTTGTGCAGGCGGTACTGCGCCAGAAAATTCGGGAAATAGTCGGAGAAGGCGCGCGGCGCAACGCCGCAAAGCGCCTGGATGCGGCTTACGTCCACATCGGCAAAGGCCCATTCAGGCGAACCGGGCGCCACGTTGCAGCGGTAACCCAGTGCCTGTTGCAACCAGTGGGCAACCTCGCGGTTGTCGACGCTTGCGCCATGCGCCACGTTGAAGATGCCGCTGGCGTCTTCTGATTGCGCAATAGCCAGTATTTGCGACACCGCGTCGTCGATGTAGAGATAGTCTTTGCGCGAAGAAAGCGAGGTGCGCAGCGTAATGCCGTTGCCGCGCGCGCCTTCTTCCAGCAATTGGTCGATAAAGCTGTCGGGCGTATCGCGCAGGCCCACGATATTGGACAGGCGCGCCACTTTGGCGCCGCTGCGGCCACCATGCAGGCACAGCGATTCACCCATCAGCTTGGACAGGTTGTAGAGGTCGCTCGGGTCATTCGGGTTGACGGCAAGCGTTGCGCTTTCGCGCGTATCGGCAGAGCCCGCGTAGACCCGCGTGCTGGATAGGTAGGTCAAGCTGTCGAAGTTGCCGGCCGCAAGCAGGCTGCGCAGCAGGCATACGTGCGCCTCCACGGTGTCCAAAGGCCGGCTGCGGAAATCCGAGGTCAGGCCGATGGCGTAGATGACGTGACCCAAGGGGCGCGTCAGCAAGCCAGGGTCATGGCGAGGCGGCGCCTGGCAAGGCGTACCGTCGGCGCGCAGGCGCGCGACCAGGTGCCGGCCGATGAAGCCCGTGGCGCCCAACACCGTGACCGGCTGCTTGCTCATTACTGCGCCGCGCTCTCGATGGACAGGGACGGGATGGCGGTAACCAGCTTGGCGTGCCATTCACGGCGCGCGTAGTCCAGTTGCGCCGACACCTCGGTCTTCAAGTTCCAGGGCAGGATCAGGATGTACTCGGGCTTGTCTTCCCGAAGCGTGGCTTCCGCGACGATGGGAATGTGGCTGCCGGGCAGGTACTTGTCCTGTTTGGCGGGGTTCAGGTCCACGACGTAGGCAAGCAGGTCAGGGCGCACGCCGGCGAAATTCAGCAGCGTGTTGCCTTTGGCGGCCGCGCCATACGCGGCGATGCGTTTGCCGCTGCGGCGCAGTTCCACCAGGAAGGCCAGCAGGTCGTTCTTGACCCGCTCGGCCTGTTCCTGGAACCGTGAATAGAACGCGGGGCTGGTCATGCCGGCTTGCTGCTCTTCGGCCAGCGTGCGCGCCACCTCGGCGGTCACGTCATGCTTGCCGGTATCCAGGCGTTGCGCAAAGACGCGCAGGCTGCCGCCGTGGGTGGAAAGAGGCTCTACGTCGAACACCGCCAGCCCGTTGGCGGCAAAGATCCGCGACACGGCGGTCAGCGACAGGTACGAGTAATGCTCGTGGTAAGCGGTATCGAACTGGCTTTCCTGCACCATGCGCAGCAAGTGCGGGAATTCGAACGTGGCAACGCCCTGGGGCTTGAGCAGCGCCGCAAAGCCAGAGACGAAATCATTGATGTCCGGCACGTGCGCCAGCACATTGTTGGCGGCTATCAAGTCCGCCGCGCGGCCCTGTTCGGCCAATTCGTCGCCAAGTTCCACGCCAAAGAATCGTTGCACGATGTCGATGCCGCGCTCGCGGGCGGCTTGCGCGGTGCTGGCGGTGGGTTCGACGCCATAGCAGGGGATACCGGCCGCCTGCACGTACTGCAGCAGGTAGCCATCGTTGGCGGCGATTTCGGTGACCATGCTGCCGGCGTTCAGGCCGAAGCGGCCGATCATCTCGTCCACATAGCGGCGGGAATGCGCCAGCCAGGAAGACGAGAACGAGCTGAAGTAGGCATAGTCGTCGGTGAACAGCGCTTCGCGGCCGGCGTGGTCTTCGGTCTGGACCAGCCAGCACGTTTCACACACCAGGATGCGCAGCGGAAACCAGGTCTCGGGGCCGCGCAGGGCGGTGGCGCTCAGGTAGGCGTTGGACGGGGGCGCGTGGCCCAGGTCCAGGAAGGGCAGGCGCAATTCAGCCTGGCAATGACGGCACTTCACAGTGCGACTCCCGGAAATGCAGTGTCCAGGCGGGGGTGTTGCTGATCACGCTCGGACACTTGGGTAAGGGGAAGGGGCCAGGCGATGCCCAGCCGGGCGTCCTGGAAATGCAGGCCGGCTTCGGACTGGGGCGCATACGGCGCGGAATGGCAATAGAGCATGTCGACGTCGTCGGTCAGGGTTTGAAAACCGTGAGCGAAGCCTTCAGGGATCAACAGCGCGCGGCCGTTGTCGGCGGACAGGCGTTCGGCATGCCATTGAAGAAAGGTGGGAGACCCCTGGCGCACATCCACGGCAACATCCCAGACGGCGCCACGGATGCAACTGACAAGCTTGATCTCGGCATGGGGCGGCAACTGGTAGTGCATGCCGCGAACGGTGCCGGCCTGGGCGGTGTGGGTGTGGTTGACCTGTTCCATGGCCCCGGCCCAGCCGCAGGCGCGCAGGTCGGCGCCATCAAACAGGCGGGCCAGAAAGCCGCGCGCGTCGCCACGGGGATGGCGTTGCACGATCTTCAGGCCGGCCAGCGGCGTGTCCAGGATGTCCAGGCTCATGGTTGGGCCTCGTACAAATCGATGTCGGCGTTGCACAGCGCGCGGGCATCTTCGCCCGCGTCAAAGCGGCGATACCAGTCCATGCTGCGCGTTACCGCCTGTGCCAGTGGCCAGCGCGGTGTGATCTGCAAGGCGGCGCGCGCCTTGGCGGTGTCCAGCGTCAGCAGGCCGGCTTCGTGCGGGCCGTCGATGTGCTCGGCATAGCGCGTGCGCCCGCGGCCATAGGCGTCTTGCGCCAGGTCCACCACGGTACGAACCGCCGCAGCCTCGGCAGCGTCGGGGCCAAAATTGTAGGCATCCGCCAAGGCCGAGTCGGCCCACAAGGCTTGGGCCAGCGTCAGGTATCCCGCCAGGGGTTCCAGCACATGCTGCCATGGCCGCACGGAATCCGGCCGCCGCACATGTAGCTCGCCGTCGCGTTGCCAGGCGCGCACAGCGTCCGGCAGCAATCGGTCCACTGACCAGTCCCCGCCGCCAATGACGTTACCGGCGCGCGCTGTGGCAATCGCGACGCCTTGCGCTTGCAGGAACGCATCGCGGTACGACGCGATGACCAGTTCGCTGGCCGCCTTGCTGGCGCTGTAGGGATCGTGCCCGCCCAGCGTGTCGCTTTCGCGGTACGGGTAGGGCCATTCGTTGTTGCGGTAGACCTTGTCGGTCGTGACCATGACCGCCACGCGCGCGGACGGCGTGGCGCGCAGCGCATCGAGCAGATGCGCCGTACCCATGATGTTGGTGGCGAACGTGTCCACCGGCTGCGCGTAGCTGGGCCGCACCAAGGCCTGCGCGGCCAGGTGCAGCACGATCTCGGGCTGGGCGGCCACGACGTGTTCACGCAGCGCGGCGGCGTCGCGGATATCGCAATAGCAGCTTTTGATCAGGTCGCCAACGCGGGCGGCTTGATACAGGCTGGGCTCGCTGGCGGGGGGCAGGGCGATACCGGTAACCTGCGCGCCAAGGCGATGCAGCCACAGGGCAAGCCAGCTTCCCTTGAAGCCGGTATGCCCGGTCAGCAAAACACGCTTGCCGCGCCAGAACGCGGCGCTGGGGATCACCAGACTTTCCATGGCGCCTTGCCCGTGCTCCACAGCGATTCCAGCAGGTTCTTTTCACGCAGCGTGTCCATCGGCTGCCAAAAGCCCAGGTGTTCGAAGGCATGCAACTGGCCGTCGCGGCTCAGCGACTCCAGCGGGCCGGCTTCCCAGGTCGTGTCGTCGTCATCGATCAGGGACAGCACGCTAGGCGACAGCACGAAAAAGCCGCCGTTGATCAGGCCGCCATCGCCGCGCGGCTTTTCGGTAAAGCCGGTTACGCGGTCGCCGTCGCGGCGCAACGCACCATAGCGTCCGGGCGGCTGCACGGCGGTGACCGTGGCCGCCTTGCCGTGCTTGCGATGAAACGCAATCAGGGCGCTGATGTCGATGTCGGCCACACCGTCGCCATAGGTGAAGCAGAACGCCTCGTCTTCCTTCACGTAGTCGGCCACACGCTTCAGGCGGCCGCCGGTCATGGTGGTTTCACCGGTGTCCACCAACGTCACGCGCCAGGGTTCGGCTTTGCGCTGGTGCACTTCCATGCGGTTGTCGGCCATGTCGAAGGTCACATCCGACATGTGCAGGAAGTAGTTGGCGAAGTACTCCTTGATCATGTAGCCCTTGTAGCCGCAGCAGATCACGAAGTCGTTCACGCCGTGGGCGGAATAGGTCTTCATGATGTGCCACAGAATGGGCCGCCCGCCGATCTCGATCATCGGCTTGGGGCGCGTGTGGGTTTCTTCAGAGATCCGGGTGCCCAGGCCCCCGGCAAGAATGATGGCTTTCATGCTTGGGATTCGCACCAGGTGTTGAACATGCCGCGCAGGGCGGTTTCGAACTTGCGGGCGAAGGCGGGTTCGTCCATCAAGGGGCTCGCGTGCATTTCAGCGCGCAGGCCGGCACGGGTACGGGCCAGCGTCGGCAAGTCGTTGGCCAGGGCCACGACCTTCTGGATGTATTCCTCTTCGGTCTGGGCGATCCATTCCGGGCGGCCGATGCCGTTCAGGACGGAACTGCCGATGCGGCCAACGCTGGGGCGGCTGGCCAGCGTGACGTAGGGCACACCCATATAGAGCGTTTCCACCAGCGTGACGCCCGAGTTGTGCGGGAAGCAGTCCAGGCCGATGTCCATGTTGCGCAGGACATTCCAGGGGGGCGATTCCCAGCCGATCAGCAGCCGTTCACGCTCGATGCCTTGCGCCATGAAGCGGCCGGCCAGCTCTTCACGCATGGGGCCGTCGCGATAGCTGTTGCTGTTGACCACCAGGCGGGCATTGGGCAGGCGGCGAAGAATATCCGACCACACGCGTACCACCTTGTCGTTCATGCGGATCGCGCGCGTCAGGCTGCCCAGCGTGATGTAGCCGTTCTTCAGCGCGGGAAGCTCGCCGCAGTCGCCCATCGTTGTACCCGCGCGATAGACGAAATTGGTGTCGGCCAGGCGCCAGGGCTTTTCCGAGAACAAGGCTTCGGAGCCGGTGGGCGCCATGACTTCATCGCTCATGATGTAGTCGATGGCATTCAGGCCGGTTGTATAGCCGAAGCCAAGCCAGGTCAGCGAAACCGGCGCCGGCTTGCGGGCGAACACGCCCAGGCGGTTGCCGCCGGTGTGGCCGGCAACATCGATAAGTATGTCGATGCCGTCGGCGCGGATGCGCTCCGCCAGCGCGCTGTCGCTCATGCCGGCGGTTGGGGTCCACTGATCGAAGTAGCGTTCAAAGCGCGCGGTGACCGCGTCTTTCGCCACGAATTCGGCATAGGCGCAGAGTTCGAAGGCCTCGCGATCATGGTTGGCCAGCAGGGGCTCGATAAAGTAATTGCCCGAATGCTGGCGAAAATCCGGCGAGACGTAGGCCACGCGGATGCGGCGGCGCGTATCGCGCTTATTCGTGTGCGCCTGCCACGTCGCGCGCAGCGCTTCGCAGTGCGTGCGATTGTATTGACGGTATGCCTCGAAGACCTCTTCGGCGCTGGCGCTCGGCGAATAGTTCAGGGCAAACAGCAGGTTGTTGTGGGGAATAAGCGCCTTGGGGGCAATGGATACCGCGGCCCTTGCGGCGGCGACCGCGCCTTCGGCGTCGCCCCGGTCCATGAGGATTTTGCTGAGGTTGGTCCTGGCCTTTTCCTGCAGGGGGTCCAAGGCCAAGGCGGTCAGGCAGCTTGCCTGCGCCTCTTTGTAGCGCAGCTCGGCGCATAGCGCGTCGCCCAGCACGCCGTGGGCATTCGCATCCTTGGGGGCAAGCTCCACCGCGCGGCGCGCGGTGCCAATCGCTTCAGACGTCCGCATCAAAGCGGTAAGGCAAGATGCCAGGATGATGTAGCACTGAGCCCTGGCGGGCGCCAGGTCCAGCATCTGCAACGCGGCTGCGAGGGCCTCCTGGAAGCGTCCGGTATTGCACAGCGTGACAGCCAGCGGCTCCCACGCGGCGGACGCGCCCGGCACCGTCCTGGCCAGTTGCCGGGCCAAGGCCTCGGCCTTGTCGAATTGGCGCTCGTTCAGCAGGTCCTGAATGCGCATCGCCATGGATTCGGCGGAGGAGGGTAGCCCGCCTCGCATGGCATTGGCGGCCAGTATCCGTTGGTTCAGGCACTGGCGGGCCAAGGCGCCGCTATACAGTCCGAAGAACTGCGCCTGGCCGCCGCTTGCGGACAGGGCTTCACCAAGCATGGACGCCCATGACGCCGCCGAACCCTGACACAGCCCATAGCGTTTGAGCAAGCCCAGGAATTCAAGCAGGCTCGACGTATCCTGGGTGATTCCCTCTTCGATCGAAGCGGGGGCGGTATTCACCTGCAGCAACGGCAGTCCCTCGCCAAGGCGGCGGGCCATTTCGCGCTGGTTTTCCGACAACACAAGCTTTACAGGCTCGTGCCACAGGTTGAAGCAGGTTGGCGTCGGGACCGGACCCGGCGCGGGCGCCGAAACCGCAACGCAAGGCAGCGGACGGGTGGGCGCGTCGTCGTCGCGATCGTACGGCCCGGCATCCAGGCAGTAGTGGACGAGGTCGTGCTCCATCAACGTCAGCAGTGATTTGTCCAGCAGCTTGCGGGCTGCCGAGTCGTCCAGTCCTTCCGCATGCATGAACACGGCGACCAGCGTCGTGTAGGGCAAGGAGCCGGGCCAGGCGTGCCATAGCGTATCCAACAGCCTGACCATGTGCGGCTCGGTGGTCACCAGGCCGCGGGCCAGGTGGTTCACATACGTGGCTCCCTGCTCCTGGCCGTTGGCGGCAAGACGTTGCGCGCCACTGGCCCAGCGCAGGTCTTTCATGCGGGCCAGATCGGGACGCGGCTTGGTTTGTTCTGCGTTTGCCTGCGTGGTGAATAGGCTTTGACGGAATCCGCGTCCCGTCGCGAAGTCCAGATATTGCTGTTTGACGGTCGCGGGCTGCCCCATCGTAAGCAGGCTATTCGTCAATGAAACGTTCTGCCCCATTTGCAGCGGAATTTCCGCCAGCGCCTGGGCATCACCCACATAGCCCAGGCCCGCTTGTGCGGCGCGTCCGGCAAACTCGATGAAGTAGCAGGGGTTGCAGGCGAAGGGGTCAACGCTGGCTTGAACCTGCCCGTCCAGGGCACGTTGGACCTGCGCGGCAACCACGGCCAACTGATTCGCCATCGGATTGGCGCCGGAGACGCCTTCCGTGAATAGCGTCAGTGCAGCGGTTGCGCTGCTTCGAAGTTGCTCTTGCGACTGCGCGGCATGCCCGTGCAACAGGATGGCGTCTCGAACGATCTCCTGCGCCTTGCCGCCTGGGTAGACGTGGTAATCCACGTACAGGACGCCATTGGGCGTCAGCAGCCGGCCACAGCGCTCAAGCAAGGCTTGGGCATGTTCGGGCGGCAGGTAACTGTAGAGGCCCGTCGCGATGATGTAGTCGAACTGGCCCTGTTCCGGCTCCAGGCTGTCGTAGCTCTGCGCCAGCAGCGTGACATTGGTCAAACCCAGCGAGGCCGCCATCTGTTGGCCTTGCCCAATAGCGGCTTGCGAGGCGTCAATGCCGATGAGCTGGGCCTCTGGGTAGGCCAGGGCAAAGGGGAACAGGCCTTCACCGGTGCCGCAGCCCAGGCTGAGCACCCGCGCTCGTTCCAGCGCTGGCGCGGTCACTCCATATAGATAGGCGGTTGCCCGCAAGTGCACCGGAGAGTGGCTGGGGGCAAGAAGTCCCGGTTCGGCGATCGCCTGGCGGTGAAAATAGGCCGGATTCGACATGAGTGCTTGTAACGGGAAGGCGCTAGGCCTGTGGGTGGAGTCTCGATGATTCTACGAACTGCCCCTGTCCTTCATTCCGTGAATCAGCGTCGGAATTCCGCGCCACTTTCCCGAAAGAGGCCGCCTTGCACGACAGACGAAAAAAAACCCGCTGAAAGCGGGTTTCTTGAGATGGCCAGGCCCGGCGCGAAGGACCGGTACTGGCCGCCAGCCGGGGAAACCGAAGTTTCCCCCGCGGGTTCGTGTCTTTGCCGAGAATTAACGCAGCAGCGACAGAACCGTTTGCGGCACTTGGTTGGCTTGCGCCAGAACCGAGGTACCAGCTTGTTGCAGGATCTGAGCCTTGGACATGTTCGACACTTCAGTGGCGTAGTCGGCGTCTTGAATACGCGAACGAGCGTTGGACAGGTTGTTGACCACGTTGTTCAGGTTCGAGATCGTCGATTCCAGACGGTTCTGCACAGCACCCAGTTCGCCGGTCAGCTTGTCCAGCTTGGTGAAGGCAGCGTCCAGCGTCTTCAGCGGGTCGGTGGTCTTCGTGCCCTTGCTGGTGTCTTCCGTGGTCAGCTTGCCGGAGCTGTTGACCTTGGCTTCAGCACCAACCTTGGCTTCGTAGTCGCCCGTGCCCGTGCCGCTCTTGACCGTAGCCTTGCCCGTGTTGGGGTCAACGGTGTAGGTCGTGTCGTACGTCTTGGTCGTGGTGAACGTGCCCTTGTCGTCAACGTACGTGTTGGTCGAATCGCCGCTGGTGAAGGCGACGCTGGCGCTGGTGATGCCTTGACCCAGCGTGATGACCACGCCGCCGGCGGTGGCGTTGGAATTGACCGCAGCCAACAGCGCATCCGAAGCGATGGTGTTGGTGAAGGACAGTTGAGCAGCCGTACCCGTGTTGGAGTACGTCTTGCCACCGATGGACACCGACGAGTTGCCGGCGGCGCCGGTGCCGTTCGAGGCGGCGGTCATCACGGTTTCCAGCGTAGCGGCAGTTGCGCTGGCGCTGTTGGTGGTCAGGTTGCCGGCGGCATCCAGGAAGGCGTCTTGGCCGCCGACCGTAACCTTGCCCGTAGCGTCAACTTGGAACGACGTCGACGACGAACCGTTGGCGTGCGTGTAGGTGCCGGTGGTGGTGCCGGTAGCCGGGCGCAGCGAGGTCGCCAGAGTCGTCACGGCGCCAGCGTTCGAAGCCGACTTGTCGGTGAACGTGAAGTTCTTGTTGGCGGCGTCGTACGTGTAGGTCACGCCGGTGGCGCCAGCGCCAACGCTGACGGTGTTGCCGTTTTCCAGCTTGGCGAAGGTTTGGTCAGCCGTGGCAGCAGCGTGCGTGGTGGTGACGGTCCAGTCGTTACCGGCGGCAACGCCGCTGGCAGCTTGCAGGTCGGACACGGTGGCCGAACGGTTTTGGGTCACGCCCGAGCCGTTGACGTTGAAGCCGTCCAGACCCAGCGTCTTGACGCTGATTTCCGACAGGTTCAGGGTGATCGTTTCGCCGTCGTTGGCGCCAACTTGCAGCGTCAGGGGCTTGGCCGAATCCGACAGAACCTTCACGCCGTTGAAGTCGGTTTGTTCCGAGATACGGTCGATGTCCGACAGACGTTGGTTGATTTCGTCTTGCATCGAGTTCAGCTGTTCTTGCGAGTAGCTGCCGTTGGCGGCTTGCACCGACAGTTCGCGAACACGTTGCAGGTGGGTGTTGACTTCGGAGGCGGCGCCTTCCGTCGTCTGAGCCAGCGAGATACCGTCGTTGGCGTTACGAGCGGCTTGGGTCAGGCCCTTGACGTTCGCGGTGAAGCGGTTGGCAATGGCCATACCGGCGGCGTCGTCCTTGGCGCTGTTGATGCGCAGGCCCGACGACAGGCGTTCGATGGCGGTACCCAGGGACGATTGCGACTTGTTCAGGTTGTTCTGAGCAACGAGCGACAAGTAGTTGGTGTTAATGACTGCAGCCATGTTTAGGCTCCCAAGAGAGAAAGGCTTCTTCAAACCGGGCAGCGGGGCCGCCCATCGTGTTAACGGGAGAATTCGCTTTCTTGCGTCTTCGAATTTCTCCGTTGTCAGGATTACGGCAGTCCCAAATCAATCTTTAGGCTTTTTTTTCGGCAATCGTAAATATGTTGGCTTTATCTGGCGGTTCTGCGGCGCTTGCCCGGCGGTTGCTCGTAAGGCGCCGGCCGCGGAAGTTGTAAGTGTCAATTCACCAGCAGGCCTGTGCGACGCAATTCGGCCAGCAAGGCATTCAGGAATTCCTGCGCCACGGGTTCCAGATTCCGCGCACCCTTATAAGACTGGCCGTTGGGGTGGGGTGTGCGTCCGGACGTCAGGGTGTCGCGCGTCAGGGTGCGAAGCTCCGCCACGCTGCGCGAGCCGTCCATATGCAGGGCGACGAATCGGCCCAATGCGTCAGCAGGCGGCGTCACTGGTTGGTGCCACAGGTTGTACATACCCACTTGGCATGCCGTGCTTGTTACTTCATCTAGTAGTTCGCGGGCACCCGGGATCAAAGCGGGCTTGGTGTCGGGCACCAGGTAGGGCGATGGTTCCGTGCGGAAATGCACTGCGCTGGATTGCACCAGCGTGATCAGGTTCATATAGACCGCGTTGGCCAGGTCGTCGCCTTGCACCCCGGAATGGTGGGGTTGCGCTATGTCCAACAGGGCGTCAAACGGCAGCGAGCGCGGCCATGCCTTGTTCATCGCGTCGATCATGCCGAGCATGGCCGGGTCTTTGCTGCTGAGGGTCGCGCCGTTGGGGGTCAGGTAGTGGCGATGTTCCGCCGAGGCGCCAGGCGAGGGGGCTGCGGCGTCAAGCCGCGTGGCGAAGTGCATGGCCTTGAACGCCGTACCCTCGGGCTGCTCAAGCATTTTTTCCGCGCGTTCGCCATGCACCAGCAGGCTTTTGCGGAAAGAGCGGCCCACGGCGAAATCCAGATACTGCTCGCGCATTTCGCGGTTGCCCTTGGCCGACAAGCCGTTCAGTCCCAGCGCGACCTTGCTGCCGTAGGTGGAAGCGAAGGTCAGATGCGGTTCGGCGTCCGTCATATACGCCAGCCCGGCCTGCTGGGCGGCAGCTGCGAATTCAAGGAAGTAGCAAGGCGTATTGATTGCTTCCAGGTATTCGTGCAGCAGGTAGTGGTCGGACTGTCCGCGCAGTTTGTGCGCCGCGCCTTGCAGGGCCGACTGCAGCGGATTGTTATGCCACAAGCCGTTTTCCAACAGGTCCAGCATCTCTTTGGCGCTGGCCAGCTTCTCTTGTGCGGTTTGCGCGCCAAAGCTGTTCAGGATCATGGCATCGCGGACTACGTCCGCGGCTTTCCATCCGGGGTAGGTGTTGTAACTGACGTAGGCAACACCTTCGGGCGCCAGGTTCTCGCGGCAGATGCGCAGGATGGCGTCGCGGACTTCGGGCGGCACCCAGCTGAACACGCCGTGGCAGATGATGTAGTCGAACACGCCGAATTCAGCGGTGACGTCGGTCACGCTCATGGCGCGCAGGTCCAGATTGCGGGCGCCGGTTTTTTCGGCAACCTGCTGGCCGGCTTCGATTTGTTGCGGCGCCAAGTCTATGCCGACGACGCGAGCGTTGGGGTGGGCCAGCGCGAAGGGAAGCAGGTTCCCACCCGCTGCGCAGCCTAGTTCCAGTACCCGTGCGGTATCAAGCGCGGGCGCGGCCAAGCCATAAAGGCTTGCCACTGCACGCAGGTTGCCCGGCGACGTGTACGCGAACGCGTTCGAGATATAGGGGGTTTCGTCGTAGGCGTCGGAGATGGCCTGAGTCAAATGATCGGCTGCGGTCATTGCGGAATTCCAGGGAAGGGGCGGCGCGTGGTTTGAACGCGATTGCTTGCGGATTGGGATGCTGTGCGAAAGGCTATCAGCGTGGCGTTCGGCTATATGGGCGGAACAGCGATGGATTTGCGGGGGAATTTCCTGTCGCGAAATCGCCCCATCAAATAATCTGCGCGATCTGCCCTTCCAGCGGCAGTTCCTGCCAGGCCATCTCTTTCAACTTCGCCCGGATCCGCGCCGTCGCCTGCGACCGTAACTGGCACACCCGTGCCTCGGTCACATTCATGATGGCGCCGATTTCTTTCAAGTTCAGCCCCTGCTCGTAACACAGCGACAGCAACAACTTCTCCCGATCAGGCAAGGCATCAATCGCCTGCACCAGCGCCTGGCGGAAATCACCAGCCAGTAACGCATCCAGCGGGTTCCCACCGGCCGAGCCGTGGTTAAGCGTGGCGGTCCAGTCGGATTGGCCGGAGGCGGAGTCGGGTTCGGTGGTGAAGTCTTCGTAATGCACGATCTGCACGCCTTGCGCGTCGTGCAGCAGGGATTGGTATTCGCCGATCGGCATTTCAAGCTGGGCGGCGATCTCGGCTTCCGAGGGCGCGCGCATCAGGCGTTGTTCAAGCTGCTGGATGGCTTGTTCGATCTTGCGCGCCTTGGTGCGGACGCTGCGCGGCAGCCAGTCCTGGCCGCGTAGCTCGTCCAGCATCGCGCCACGGATACGGGTCGTGGCGTAGGTCTCGAATTGGGCGTCTGCGGTTTCCTGATAGCGCCTTACGGCGTCAAGCAGGCCGATCATGCCGGCCTGTATCAGGTCGTCGAGCTCAACACTGGCGGGTAGCCGGGCGAGCAATTGCAGGGCCAGCTTCCGCACTAGCGGGGCATATTCGACCAAGCTGTCATCTGCGTGGGGCATTGCGGGAATGTCAGGCTGTGTCCATCGTGACGCATCGTCGGACGTTGTCAATTTGCGACATTGTCGACAAACGCGCGGCTGCGCTAAAGCGACCAGGATTGAGTGATCGGCAAGGTGTCATTGTCGGCACTACACAACATTTCATTCGCGGAAGTACGCAATGTTTTGAATGCTTATTTGCCAAATTGACGTAAATTCGTCACGAGTTTCTATGTCAATGTGTATCTAAACTCACAGGTTGCGCAATATCAACAAAGATTTGTCATATAAGTCATAGAAAATGACATCACCTGTGGTAAATTTTACTTAAATTGCGAACAAATGATACATTTCGCATTAAAACAGGATGCAGCAGCATTCAGGCGCTCTTAAGGCGCCGGTGCTTTTGGTCATAGAGCCCCCGTGGGTGGGATTTGGGATAGGGAGTAGGGCGTGCAACAAGTCGAAAATTCATTGCTGGCAGACATTCGCGAAGTGAATCTGTCATATCTGTTACTTGCGCAACGTATGTTGCGTGATGACTACGCAGCATCAATGTTCCGTTTGGGATTCAGCAACGAAGTTGCCGACATCCTGATGCGCTTGTCGCCGGCGCAATTGGTGAAGCTGGCCAGCTCCAGCTCGCTGCTGTGCCGCTTCCGCTTTGATGATTACAGCCTGCTGTCCGCGCTGACCCATGACGTGCTGGGTGGTGCGCTGCAACAAGCCCACGCTACGATCCTGTTGGCCAAGCAACCTGTAGAAGAACTGGCCTGACCGCCGCTTCACCACCCACTCGGACCCGTGTAATGGCCTCCAAAAGCGTATCTCAGGAAGCGGACGACATCCTGCTTGCCAGCTCCATGATTACTTTGGGAGCCCGGTTACAGGTCCTTGAGGCGGAAACCAGCCTCAGCCACGACCGCCTCGCACGCTTGTATCGTGAAATTCGCGGTTGCTCGCCACCCAAAGGCATGCTGCCGTTCTCGGTTGACTGGTTCATGACCTGGCTGCCGAACATCCATTCGTCGCTGTTCTATAACGTGTATTCGTTCCTGAACGCGCGCACCAGCAGCAAGGGCATACGCGCCACCATCGACGCCTATCGCCTGTACCTGGAAAACGCCGGCCTGGATACGGCCGAAAGCACCGAGCCGGTGCTGAGCTTCACCCGCGCCTGGATGCTCGTGCGTTTCTTTGATAGCGGCATGTTGCAACTGTCCGCTTGCCGCCAGTGCGGCGGCCATTTCATTGCCCACGCCCACGATCCGCAATCGGATTTTGTGTGCGCCATCTGCCGTCCGCCTCCTCGCGCCGGCAAGACGCGCGCAGCGGCCAAAGCGCGCGCCGGCACCCGTCCCGCGCCTCTCTTCGGCGACGCCCGTCCCTGACCGGACCGGCGCAGTTTGCGTCCAAATACATCAAAAGCCCTGGAAAACTCCCCGTAACCCGCCTTTTTGGGTCGGGGGGAACAGGGGATCATTGACGCTAGTTTTAGACTTCGTTGGCAGGGGCCTGATGTGTTGATTGTTATCGGTTTTCTCGTGGTGATCGTGTCGGTCGTCGGCAGCTTCATAGCGCTGGGCGGCCACTTGGGCGCGCTTTACCAGCCCTTCGAGCTGACGCTGATCTTTGGTGCGGCCTTTGGGGCTTTTCTGGCCGGCAACAGCAAAAAGTCGCTGATGCTGGTGAAGAAGGCGCTGCCCGACGCGCTGAAAAGTTCGCGCTACAGCAAAGACGTGTACATGGAGCTGATGGCTCTCTTGTATGTGTTGCTGAACAAGGCGCGTCGTGAAGGCCTGATGGCCATCGAATCGCATATTGAAGACCCGGCGTCCAGCCCGATCTTCAGCGAATATCCCCGCATCGCCAAAGACGCGAAGCTCATGGAGTTCATTACGGACTACCTGCGCATCATGATCAGCGGCAACATGAGCTCGTTTGAAATCGAAACGCTCATGGACGAGGAAATCGAGACCTATCGCCATGAACGGGAAGTGCCCGCGCATGCGCTGCAGCAGATGGCCGACGGTCTGCCGGCTTTCGGTATCGTGGCCGCGGTGCTGGGCGTGATCAAGGCGCTGGCCGCCGTGGACCAGCCGCCCGCCATTCTGGGTGACCTGATCTCCAAGGCCATGGTCGGTACGTTCCTGGGGATTTTGCTGGCGTATGGCTTCGTGGGGCCGCTGGCCTCGCGGGTTGAGCGCCGCAACGATGAAGCCATGAAAGTGCTGGAGTGCATCAAGACCACCTTGCTGGCCAGCATGAACGGCTACCCGCCCCAACTGGCGGTGGAATTTGGCCGCAAGGTGCTGTTCTCGTCAGTGCGTCCGACTTTTGGTGAGCTGGAAGAGCATGTCCGGCAAACCAAGTCGACCGGCAAGGCCTGACGGAGCGGGCCATGAGCACGGTAAACAACCACCGTGTGGTGATCCGCCGCAAGAAGGTCAAGGGCGGCGGACACCACGGCGGAAGCTGGAAAATCGCCTACGCCGACTTCATCACCGCGATGATGGCGTTCTTTCTGGTGCTGTGGCTGATCAGCATCGTGCCACGCGAAGAACTCAAGGGCATCGCGGAATATTTCCGCATGCCCTTGCGCGTGGCGATCACGGGCGGGCCCAGCAGCTCGGCCGAGACCAGCGCGGTGCCGGGCGGCGGGCGCGCCCCCTTGCGCAGCGAGGGCGATGTTCGCAAAGGCCAGGGCAACCGGGTTGAATCCCAGCCCATGGGCGACGCCGAACGGCGCGAGCAGCACCGCCTGGAAAACCTGAAAAAGCGCCTTGAGAACGTCATCGAGACCAGCCCCGTCCTGAAAAGCTTCAGGCCGCAACTGCTGATCGACCTGACGACGGAAGGCCTGCGCATTCAGATCATCGACAACCAGAACCGCCCCATGTTCGCGACCGGCCGCGCCGAAGTGCAGCCGTACATGCGCGACATTCTGCGCGAGCTGGGGCCGGTGCTGAATGAGCTGCCCAACAAGGTCAGCATCTCGGGCCACACCGACGCCTCGCAGTATGCGCGGGGCGAACGTGCCTATAGCAACTGGGAATTGTCGGCGGACCGCGCCAATGCCTCGCGCCAGGAATTGGTGGCCGGCGGCATGAACGAAAGCAAGGTCATGCGCATCCAGGGTCTGTCTTCCAGCATGAGTCTGGTTAAAGATGATCCGTATGCAGCCGTTAATAGACGTATCAGCCTCGTGGTGCTCAATATGAACACCCAGAAGCGCATCGAAAGCGAGAACGCCGCCGCGGCGGACATCAGCGCCAAGGATGCCCGCGAGGTGGGGACGGCCGTGGAGGCGGCGCAAGCCGCCGTCCAGGCCGCGACGGCAACCAATCAAGGCGAAGCGGCGAATGCGCCGCCGGTTCAGGGGGTTCGATAGCAATGGCGGCAACGATTCTGGTGGCGGACGATTCGGCGACGATGCGAATGATCGTCCAGGCGACGCTGACGGGCGCGGGATGGAAAGTGCTGACGGCCGGCAACGGTCAGGAAGCGCTGGATGTGGCCAAGAGCCACCCGGTGGACCTGGTGGTCAGCGACTGGAACATGCCCGTCAAGGGCGGGCTGGAGCTGATCCAGGGCCTGCGTGAACTGGACCAGTACCTGGATGTGCCGGTGCTGGTGCTGACCACCGAAGACGATGTGGATAGCAAAATGGCCGCTCGGGATCTGGGCGTTTGTGGCTGGCTGTCCAAGCCGGTCGACCCCGATGTGCTGGTGGAATTGGCGACCGAGCTGCTCGATGAGCAGGCCGGCGCGTAAAGCAGGTTCATTTATGAAGGCGTACGGGTCATGAGTTCTGGTTTGGACCTCAGTCAGTTTTACGAGACCTTTTTCGATGAGGCGGACGAGCTGCTCGCGCAGATGGAGCAGCTGCTGCTTGAACTCGACGTGGGTTCTCCCGACATCGAACAGCTCAATGCCATCTTCCGCGCGGCCCACTCCATCAAGGGCGGCGCGGCGACATTCGGCTGTTTTACGCAGTTGGCGGGTACCACCCACCTGCTTGAAAACCTTCTGGACGCAATCCGCCGTGGCGAAATGGCGCTGCGTACGGACATGATTGATATTTTCTTGGAAACGAAAGACGTGCTCAAAAGCCAACTGGATGCCTATCGGGCCTCCGAAGAGCCCGATGAAGCCGTGTTTGAGCGTATCTGCGCCGTCTTGAGGCAGTTGGCGCTGGAGCATCAGGATCCCGCCGCGGCCGTGGCCGCGCCGGCGCCTGCTCCCGTGGCGGCCGCTCCGGCTCCCGCGCCCGTCGTGGCTCCTCCGGCCCCCGCGCCCGAACCCGTAGCGCCGGCGGC
>NZ_JBHFIZ010000028.1:11931-41670 GCF_057334535.1 Achromobacter colocynthidis | reverse complement strand
CCGCCGGCGACTTGCCGCTCAAGGTCAGGATCACCAAGGTGTCCGACAAGGACGCGGCGTCCCTGCTTGAAGAAATGGGCAACCTGGGCAACGTGCGCGCAAGCGAACGTGCCGACGGCGCCCTGACCGTGTGGATGGACAGCACCTGCACGCCGGACGACATTGAAGCGGTGTGTTGCTTCATTGTGGACGGCGATCAGCTCAGCATCACCCGCGAAGCGGCGCCGGCAAGCCAGGTGGCCGTCGCGGCCGCCGAGCCGGTGGCCGTTGCCGCCGCGCCTGTGGCGGCTCCCGCGGTTGCGCCGGTAGTCGCTCCCGCCGAGCCCGTGCCGACGGTGGCGGATACCGCCGCCGCGGCCGAGGCCATCACGCAAGCCGCTGCCCGCGCATCGCGTCCGGCGGCGCCCGCGCATGCTGACAAGGAATCCACCTCCATTCGTGTGGGCGTGGAAAAAGTCGACCAGGTGATCAACCTGGTGGGCGAACTGGTCATCACGCAGGCCATGCTGGCGCAAACGGCCTCCACGCTGGACCCCGTCCTGCACGACCGCCTGCTGAATGGCATGGAGCAGTTGGAACGCAACGCCCGTGACCTGCAGGAAGCGGTGATGTCGATCCGCATGATGCCGATGGACTACGTGTTCAGCCGCTTTCCGCGCCTGGTGCGCGACATTGCCGGCAAGATGGGCAAGCAGATCGAACTGCAAACCTACGGCCGCGCGACCGAGCTGGACAAGAGCCTGATCGAACGCATCATCGACCCGCTGACGCACTTGGTGCGCAACAGCCTGGACCACGGTATCGAAACGCCCGAAAAGCGTATCGCCGCGGGCAAGGACCCGGTCGGCCAACTGGTGCTGTCCGCGCAACACAACGGCGGCAACATCGTGATTGAAGTCAGCGATGACGGCGGCGGCCTGAGCCGGGAAAAGATCCTGAAGAAGGCCATGGCCCAGGGCATGGCCGTCAACGAGAATTCGCCTGACGACGAAATCTGGCAACTGATTTTCGCGCCGGGTTTCTCCACCGCCGAAAAGGTCACGGACATCTCGGGCCGTGGCGTGGGCATGGACGTGGTGCGCCGGAACATCCAGGACATGGGTGGCCACGTGCAGTTGTCGTGCGAGCCGGGCAACGGCACCACGACGCGCATCGTGCTGCCGCTGACGCTGGCCATTCTGGACGGCATGTCGGTGCGCGTGGGGGAAGAAACCTTCATCCTGCCGCTGAACCATGTGACGGAATCGCTGCAACCCACCAACGACCAGATCTACTCGGTGGCGGGCAACGAGCGCGTGATGCATGTGCGCGGCGAATACCTGCCGCTGGTGGAAATGCACCGCGTGTTCTCGGTCAGCCAGGCGCAGACCGATCCCACGCAGGCCATCGCCGTCATCATGCAGGCCGAAGACCGCCGTTTTGCGCTGCTGGTGGATCATCTGATCGGCCAGCACCAGGTGGTGGTGAAGAATCTTGAGTCCAACTACCGCAAGGTTCCCGGCATCTCGGCAGCCACCATCCTGGGTGATGGCAGCGTGGCCCTGATTGTTGACGTATTTGCGCTTGCGCGCGCCAACCGTGAACGTTGGTCGCAGCCCGAAGCCATTTTGAATTGATGGAGCATTAAAAATCATGGCAGCCAAACCGCAAGCGCAATCCGCGCGCAACGAAGATGTCGGCAGCGAATTCCTGGTCTTCACGCTGGGCGACGAAGAGTACGGCATCGACATCCTGAAAGTGCAGGAAATCCGGGGCTACGACGCCGACACGGTGACTCGCATCGCCAACGTTCCGACCTTCATCAAGGGCGTGACGAACCTGCGCGGCATCATCGTTCCCATCGTGGACCTGCGTATCAAGTTCAACCTGGGCCGCGTTGACTACAACGAGCAGACCGTCGTCATCATCCTCAACCTGGATCGCCGCGTGGTCGGCATCGTGGTTGACGGCGTGTCCGACGTGCTGATGTTGAACGCCGGCCAGATTCGTCCGGCGCCGGAATTCGGCGCCACCTTGTCCACCGAATACCTGACCGGTCTGGGCACGGTGGACGAGCGCATGCTCATCCTGGTCGATATCGAAAAGATGATGACCAGCGACGAAATGGCGCTGGTGGAGAAGGTCGCCTCCTGATCGGAGTTTGGCCGGAACGCGGGGTAGAGGCGCCATATTCAATCCGATGTGGCGCTTTCCTTTAACGATTGCAGTCAAAGGGTGGTTCTTGAGATGCGCAAGTTTTTCGCGAACATGACGATACGCAGCAGCCTGTTGTGGGTGCTGGCGTTCTTCTCATTCATGTTGGTGATTGGGGCGGCGCTAGGCGTGTTGTCCCTGCGCATCAGCAATGGAACCCTGGCCGAGATCAAGCAATCGCAGGAACTTGACGACGCGGTGAGCCGGGTCGTGTCCAGCTACAAGGACACGATGAACGGCCTGGGCCGCGCGGCGACCGCCAACTACGCAGACATCGTCAGCAGCGTGGGCCAAGCCACCTTGCTGACGCAGGGTCTGTCGGCGGAAGCCACCGGACTGCTGGAACGCGCCAAGGGGTCCATGAACAAGGGCCAGGCGGAATTCGAGTACTACAAGACGCTGCCCCAGCCCCCGGACGCGGTCGAGTCGCTGAAGGAAATTGAAGCGGCCTACGCCATGCTGGTGCAGCAAGGCTTGAACCCGCTGGTGGCCGCCCTGGAAAAGGCCGACATGCCGGCCTACCAGAAGCAGGTTCAGACGGTGCAGGACGCGCTGGAAGGGCGCTTTTCTCGCGCCATCGAAGCCTTTGATTTCTGGCGCGCCAGCAAGATGATGGACGCGCACGACGTGGCGCAGGTGCGCTACCAATTCGTGTTGATGGCCGTGGGCGCGGGTGGCGTGATCGCCGCGCTGCTGGTCTTCGCCACCTATGTCTTCCTGCGCCGCCGGGTGCTGCTGCCCTTGAAGGAAGCCGGCCAGCACTTCGACCGCATCGCGGGCGGTGACCTGACCGCCCGGGTGGACGTACGCAACACCAATGAAATCGGCCAGTTGTTCGCCGCCCTGAAGCGCATGCAGGAAAGCCTGACGCGCACGGTAGCAACGGTGCGCCGTGGCGTGGACGAAATCAACGTGGGCTCGCATGAAATCGCGGCCGGCAACACGGACCTGTCCAGCCGCACGGAACAGCAGGCGGCTTCCCTTGAGGAAACCGCGGCGTCGATGGAAGAGCTGGCGTCCACGGTGAAGCAGAACGCCGACAACGCGCGCCAGGCCAACCAGTTGGCGGCCAGCGCGTCGGACGTGGCTGAAAAGGGCGGTTCGGCGGTGTCGGAAGTGGTGACCACCATGCACGACATTTCGGCCAGCTCGCGCAAGATCTCCGAGATTGTTTCCGTCATTGACGGCATCGCCTTCCAGACCAACATCCTGGCGCTGAACGCCGCCGTGGAAGCGGCGCGTGCAGGCGAGCAGGGCAAGGGTTTTGCGGTGGTGGCGGGCGAAGTGCGCTCGCTGGCGCAGCGCAGCGCGCAGGCGGCCAAGGAAATCAAGGGCCTGATCGAAGACTCGGTCACGAAGGTCGGCGCCGGTTCACAACAGGTGGAACGCGCGGGCGCGACGATGCAGGAAATCGTGGCTTCGGTGAAGCGCGTAACCGACATCATGGGCGAGATCTCGGCGGCGTCCGAAGAGCAGTCCAGCGGTATCGACCAGGTCAACCGCGCCGTGTCGCAGATGGATGAAGTGACGCAGCAGAACGCGGCGCTGGTGGAAGAAGCCGCGGCCGCGGCCGGCTCGCTGCAAGAGCAGGCGGAACGCCTGGCGCAAGCCGTGGCGGTGTTCAAGATCAATGCGGGCGAAGTCATTGAAGTGCCGGCGCAACGCCTGTCTTCGGTGCGTTCGTCCGATGAAGACTCACGCTTGCAAGCGCCCGATGCGCTTGCGCTTGGGCACTGAGGAATCGCGTGGCAACTGCGGCAACCCAGGCGCCGTCCATTTCGGTGGACCGCCAATTCGATTTTCGCGACGCGGACTTTTCCCGCGTCCGCAAGATGATCCACGCGCGCGCGGGCATCTCGCTGGGCACGCACAAGCGTGAAATGGTCTACAGCCGCCTGGCCAGGCGTTTGCGCGCCCTGGGCCGCCAGGACTTCGGCAGCTATCTGGACCAGTTGGAGCACGAACCCGACGCGCACGAGTGGGAAGAATTCGTCAATGCGTTGACGACCAACCTGACCGCCTTCTTCCGCGAATCGCACCACTTTCCCATCCTGGCCGAGTTCGCGCAAAAGCGCGGTGGCCCGGTGTCGGTATGGTGCTGTGCCGCGTCCACGGGCGAAGAGCCGTACTCCATTGCGATGACGCTGGTCGAAGCCCTGGGGCCGCGCGCGGCATCGTCCACGGTGCTGGCCACCGACATCGATACCAATGTGCTGAATCGCGCGCGCGCCGCCGTGTACCCCGCCGAGCGCGTAGCCAAGATGGAAGACGAGCGCCTGCGCCGCTTCTTCCTGAAAGGACGCGGCGCCAATGCCGGCCAGGTGCGGGTGCGCCCCGAGATCGCCGACATGGTGCGGTACGAAACCTTGAACCTGTTGGCGCCGTCATGGCCGATCAACGAAAAGTTCGACGTGATCTTCTGCCGCAACGTGATGATTTATTTTGACAAGCCGACGCAGGCGAAGATTCTGGAGCGCTTTGCGCCGCTGCTCAAGCCGGGCGGCCTGCTGTTTGCCGGGCACTCCGAGAACTTCACCTACATCAGCCGGGATTTTCGTCTGCGCGGGCAGACCGTCTACGAATGTGCGAGTAAGGCCTGAATGGGCCAAGGCAGCAAACAATGAAAAAAATAAGCGTTTTGTGTGTAGACGACTCCGCGTTGGTGCGCGGGCTGATGACCGAAATCATCAACAGCCAGCCCGACATGGAAGTGGCCGCGACCGCGCCCGATCCCTTGGTGGCGCGTGACCTCATCAAGCGCCACAACCCGGACGTGCTGACGCTGGACGTGGAAATGCCCCGCATGGACGGGCTGGATTTTCTTGAAAAGCTGATGCGCCTGCGGCCGATGCCGGTGGTGATGGTGTCGTCGCTGACCGAACGCGGCGGCGAAATCACCTTGCGCGCGCTGGAACTGGGCGCGATCGACTTCGTGACCAAGCCCAAGCTAGGCATTCGCGACGGCCTGCTGGAATACACCGAGATCATCGCGGACAAGATCCGCGCGGCCTCGCGCGCCAAGCTGCGCGCGCCCACGCCGCACGCGGCGCAGGCCGCGCCCGCGCCGATGTTGCGCCGCCCGCTGTCCAGCTCGGAAAAGCTGGTGATCGTGGGCGCGTCCACGGGCGGCACCGAAGCCATCCGCGAAGTGCTGCAACCCTTGCCGCCGGACAGCCCGGCCATCCTGATCACGCAGCACATGCCTGCCGGCTTTACGCGTTCGTTCGCGCAGCGGCTGGATGCGCTGTGCGCGGTGACGGTGCGCGAAGCGGTCCATGGTGACCGCGTGCTGCCGGGCCACGTTTACCTGGCGCCGGGCGGCGACATGCACATGCGCCTGGGCCGCAGCGGCGCCAACTACGTGATCGAGCTTGAAGCCAGCGAACCCGTCAACCGCCACCGCCCGTCGGTGGATGTGTTGTTCAATTCGGCCGCCGTGGCCGCCGGCAAGAACGCCATCGGCGTCATCCTGACGGGCATGGGCAAGGACGGCGCGGCCGGCATGCTGGCCATGCACCGCGCGGGCGCGCACACCATTGCGCAAGACGAAGCCAGTTGTGTGGTGTTCGGCATGCCCCGCGAAGCCATCGCCATTGGCGCCGCGGATGAAGTGGTTGCGCTGTCGGCGATTAGCGAACGCATTCTGACTCGCCTGGGCGACCGTGGGCACCGCGTTTGACGCGACTGCACCCACGATCGGTCTCAAGCAAATTTCTTCTGGAGTGAAAGATGGTAGACAAGGGCATCAAGATTCTGGTGGTGGATGACTTCCCCACCATGCGACGAATCATCCGCAACCTGCTCAAAGAGCTGGGTTTCGAGAATGTGGACGAGGCCGAGGACGGCGCGATCGGGCTGGAAAAGCTGCGTAACGGCGGTTTCCAATTCGTCGTGTCCGACTGGAACATGCCCAACCTGGACGGCCTGGAAATGCTCAAGCAGATTCGCGCCGACGCATCGCTGGCTTCGCTGCCGGTGCTGATGGTGACGGCCGAAGCCAAGAAGGAAAACATCGTTGCAGCGGCTCAGGCCGGCGCCAACGGTTACGTGGTCAAGCCTTTCACGGCGGCAACGCTGGAAGAAAAGCTCACCAAGATCTTCGAGAAAATAGCCGGCTGAGGTGTGCAATGAGCCCCACGGAACAAGTTGAAGCCGCCGCCGAGAATCCGGATCTGATCCACCGAATTGCCTCGCTGACGCGCATGCTGCGTGACAGCATGCGCGAACTGGGCCTGGATCAGGCCATCAAGGACGCGGCCAATGCCATCCCCGATGCGCGCGATCGCCTGCGCTACGTGGCCCAGATGACCGAGCAGGCCGCCAACCGCGTGCTGAACGCGACCGAGCAGGCCGGCCCCATCCAGGACGGCATGTCGCGCTCGGCCCAGGCGCTGGATAGCCGCTGGCAGCAGTGGTACGACCAGCCGCTGGAAATGCCCGAAGCGCGCGAACTGGTGAAAGACACCCGCGCCTTCCTGGCGGACGTGCCCAAGCAGACGCAGCAGACCCAGTCCAAGCTGATGGAAATCATCATGGCGCAGGATTTCCAGGACCTTACGGGCCAGGTCATCATGCGCATGATGGACGTGGTGGGCGCGATTGAACGCGAGTTGCTGCAGGTGCTGCTGGACAACGTGCCGCAGGAACGCCGCGACGAAGCCAACAGCCTGTTGAACGGACCGCAGATCAGTCCGCAAGGCAAGACGGACGTCGTCACCAGCCAGGATCAGGTTGACGACCTGCTGGCCAGCCTGGGGTTCTGATCGACCCATCGCGCCGGCCGGCCTGGCCGCCGGCGGCGCGTGCATAGAAGAATAAGCAGGGGGGCCTTGCAGTACGAGACACGGCGCGCGCCGCGCGCCAGGCAACGGACGCCCACAGAAGGCGATCCGGGCCAGCACAAGGAGGTCCATCATGGCCAGATCCGAATTCCGCCTGGGCGGTATGTGGGCATTGCTACGTCGCTTGAACCGAGGCGACGGCACGCTGTCCGAACGTACCTTTTCCCTTAGCCCCGCGGTTTTTTCCCTGCATCGCTTCCTGGCGCGCATGCGCGGGCGCATCGTCACCGTGCGGCAATCCAGCATCGAAATCGCTTTGAACGCGGCGCGCACGCAATACCAGGCGGGGCGTTGCTCGGCCTTGGCGCAAGAGCAGGCGCGCGCGGCGGGCGCCTTGGCCGACAGCGGCGCGCAGATTGCCGCCTTGTCCACGTCCACCTCTACCCACGCGCGCCAGATTGCCGATGTGTCCGGCCATAACCTGCTTGCGGCCGAGCAGGCCTTGTCCGAGCTGTCCGACGTGAAGGCGCGGGTGGATCGGATGACCCGCGAGATGGCCGCGTTTACCGACGTGGTGGGCCAGTTGACCTTGCGCGCGCGTTCGGTGGCCGAGATCAGCAAGCTGATCAAGGACATTGCGCTGCAAACGCAGCTGCTTGCCTTGAACGCAGGCGTGGAAGCAGCCAGGGCAGGGGACGCTGGGCGCGGTTTCGCGGTAGTGGCCAGTGAAGTGGGCCGCCTGGCCGAACGGGTCAATGCCGCCACCAGCGATATCGGGCGCCATACCGTTGAAATGCTGGACCTGGTGGACACCACCCAACGCCAGACCGGCACGCTGCGGGAAGACGTGGACGCCTCCGGCGCGGTGCTGGACCGCACTTGCACGGATTTCGAACGCTTCGTGCGCGATTTCGACAGCATGAACCGGCAGGTGAACGAAGTGGTGCAGGCGATTGGCGAAGTCGACGCCACCAACCATGGCATGAGCCAGGAAGTGGGGCGCATTGCCGCGCTGAGCGCCGACGTGCTGGATCGCGTGGGCAGCATGTCGAACGAAATCGACCGTATTCGCCGGCAGACGGAAAGCGTGCAGGAAGTGCTGGCCGACGTGCGCACTGGCAAGACCGCGTTCGACCGGCTGTGCGACACGGTGGAAAGCTTTCAGGCCGCCGCCGAGCGCCTGCTGGACGACGCCCGCCGCCGTGGCGTGGATGTGTTCGACCGCCATTACCAGCGCATCGCGGGCAGTGAACCGCCGCGCTTTCACACGCGCTATGACCGGGCGATTGACGAGGCCTTGACGCAACTGCTGGACGAGGTGCTGGACGCCGTGCCGGGCGGCATCTATACGCTGGTGGTCGACGCCCGGGG
The DNA here is from genome assembly GCF_057334535.1 of Achromobacter colocynthidis. Lineage (NCBI taxonomy): Bacteria > Pseudomonadati > Pseudomonadota > Betaproteobacteria > Burkholderiales > Alcaligenaceae > Achromobacter > Achromobacter colocynthidis. The sequence continues at coordinate 33,325 of NZ_JBHFIZ010000028.1, read as the reverse complement.
CTACGCGCCCGCGCACAACGGCCGCTTTTCACACCCGCCCACGGGCGACCCCAAGGTGGACATCGCGCGCTCGCGGCACAAGCGCATCTTCGACGACCCCGTGGGCGCCCGGCTGGCCGCGAACACCGGCGCGATGCTTTTTCAGACCTATTCGCGTGATACCGGCGAGATCATCAACGATATTTCGATCCCGCTGTATTTGGGGTCGGAACACTGGGGCGCGGTCCGCATCGGGCTGGACTATGTCAGCTTCCAGGCGGCGTTGGACGGCGCGGCGCCGGTGGCCGTACTGCGCAGCGCCGAATAGCACCGCTTTCTTCCCGCTTCTTGGCTTATCGCCCAACCCCGGGCAATCCTAGAATCTCGGCGGGCGGCTCGTAATCCGAAAATCCGCGAGCCGCAACAGAACCGCAGAGCATGGCTGAAGAAAGCGACCTCGAGAAATCCGAAGCAGCCTCTCCCAGGCGCCTGGAAAAGGCGCGCGAGGAGGGGCAGATTGCGCGTTCCCGGGAATTGGGAACGTTCATGATGCTGGCTGCCGGCGTGGGCATGATCTGGGCCGGCGGCGGTTCGCTGTATCAGGGCCTGAGCGGTGTGCTGCACAACGGCCTGGCGTTCGATCAGCGCATCGTGACGGATCCCGGCGTCATGGTTGAACAGGCGGTAATCGGCTTCGGCCACGCCCTGATGACGCTGCTGCCCATTTTCGGCGTGCTGATGGTGGTGGCCGTGCTGTCCAGCGTGTTGCTGGGCGGCATCGTGATCTCGGGCAAGCCCTTGCAAGCCAATTTTTCGAAGCTGAGCCTTTTCGCCGGCCTGAAGCGGATGTTCTCGTCGCAGACGGTGGTGGAACTGATCAAGGCGCTGGCCAAGGCGCTGCTGGTGGGCGGCGTGGCCGTCTGGGTCATCTGGCGCTATCACGACGAGATGATGGGTTTGATGCACGTGGCCCCATCGGCCGCCTTGATCAAGGCGCTGTCGCTGGTAGCGCTGTGCTGCGTCTTCATCGTGGCGTCCCTGCTGGTGATTGTGCTGTTGGATGTGCCCTGGCAGATCTGGAGCCATTTGAAGAAGTTGCGCATGTCCAAGGAAGACGTGCGCCAGGAACACAAGGAAAGCGAAGGCGATCCACACGTGAAGGCGCGTATTCGCCAGCAGCAGCGCCAGGCCGCGCGTCGCCGCATGATGTCGGAAGTGCCGAAGGCGGACGTGGTGGTGACCAACCCGACGCACTACGCCGTGGCGCTGAAGTATGACGAAGACAAGAGCGGCGCCCCGCGCGTGATCGCCAAGGGCACGGGCCTGATCGCGGCGAAGATCCGCGAACTGGCCGCCGAGAACCGCATTCCCACATTGGAAGCGCCGCCCCTGGCGCGCGCATTGCATCAACACGTAGAGCTGGGGCAAGAAATCCCGGCCGAGCTATATACCGCGGTGGCGGAAGTGCTGGCGTGGGTCTTCCAGCTGCGTTCGTGGCGTTCAGGATGGGGGGACGAGCCATCGACCCCGACCAAACTGGCCGTGCCCGCAGCGCTGGACCCGCAGGCATCAACCGCAGCACAAGGAGTCTAAGGAATGAGCGCTTTGCTCACCATGTTGAAGAGTAGCGGGGCCGGCCATGCGCGGCTTCTGGCAGGGCCGATCCTGATCGTGATGGTGCTGGGCATGATGGTATTGCCCCTGCCCACGTTCCTGTTGGACTTGCTGTTCACCTTCAACATTGCGCTGTCCGTGATGATCCTGCTGGTGGCCATGTTCACGCGCAAGCCGCTGGACTTCGCCGCCTTTCCGGCCGTGCTGCTGTTCGCGACCTTGTTGCGCCTGTCGCTGAACGTGGCGTCCACGCGGGTTGTGCTGCTGCACGGCCACACCGGCCCCGACGCGGCCGGCAAGGTGATCGAGGCGTTCGGCCACTTCCTGGTGGGCGGCAACTTCGCGGTCGGGATCATCGTGTTCGTGATCCTGACCATCATCAACTTCATCGTGATCACCAAGGGTGCGGGGCGTATCGCCGAAGTGGGCGCGCGTTTCACCCTGGACGCGATGCCCGGCAAGCAGATGGCGATCGACGCCGACCTGAACGCCGGCCTGATCGGTGAAGACGAAGCGCGCAAGCGCCGCGCCGAGGTCTCGCAGGAATCGGACTTCTTCGGCTCGATGGACGGCGCCAGCAAGTTCGTGCGCGGCGACGCCATCGCCGGCCTGCTGATCATGGTGATCAACGTCATCGGCGGCCTGATCGTGGGCGTGGCCCAGCACGATATGTCGATGGCCGAGTCGGGCCGCGTCTACACGCTGCTGACCATCGGCGACGGCCTGGTCGCGCAAATCCCGGCGCTGGTGATCTCGACCGCCGCCGGCGTGGTGGTGTCGCGCGTGTCGACCGACCAGGACATTGGCCAGCAGATCATGAGCCAGTTGTTCTCGAACCCGGCCGTGCTGTTCCTGACGGCGGGCATCATCGGCATCATGGGCCTGATTCCCAATATGCCGCACGTGGCTTTCCTGACGCTGGCCGCCGCGCTGGGCTGGGGCGGCTGGACGCTGCACAAGCGCCGAGTGGCCGCCGCGCAAGCCGCAGAAGAGGTGCCGCCGCAAGCGATCACGCAGGCGCAGGCCGCGGCCGCCGAGGCCAGTTGGGACGACGTGTCCATGGTGGATCAGTTGGGGCTGGAAGTGGGCTACCGGCTGATCCCGCTGGTGGACCACGCCCAGAACGGCGAACTGCTGCATCGCATCCGCAGCCTGCGCAAGAAGTTCGCGCAGGACGTGGGCTTTCTGCCGCCGGTGGTGCACATCCGCGACAACCTGGAACTGAAGCCGAACGACTACCGCATCCTGTTGTCGGGGGTCGAGGTGGGCCAGGGCGTGGCGATGCCAGGCCAATGGCTGGCCATCGACCCGGGCGGCGTCACGGTACAGATCAAGGGCACGCCCACGACCGACCCGGCGTTCGGCTTGCCCGCGCTGTGGATCGACGGGGGCTTGCGCGACCAGGCGCAAGTGGCGGGCTATACGGTGGTGGACGCCGGTACGGTGGTGGCCACGCACTTGAACCATTTGATGCATCGCCACGGGTCGAACCTGTTGGGTCGCCAGGAAGTGCAGCAGTTGCTGGACCGCATCGGCCGCGACGCGCCCAAGCTGGTGGAAGACCTGGTGCCCAAGACGCTGTCGCTGACCGCCTTGCAGAAGGTGCTGCAAGGCCTGCTGTCGGAAGAAGTGCCGATCCGCGACATGCGCACCATTATCGATACGCTGTCCGAGCACGGTCCGCGCCTGGCGGCGCAGGCGGCGGGCACGGGCGGGCAGCCCGATATCAACGAGCTGATCATGCTGGTCCGCCGTTCGCTGGGCCGCGCGATCACGCAGCAGTGGTTCCCGGGCGAGGGCGAGCTACGGGTGATCGGGCTGGACGTGAAGCTGGAGCGCGTGCTGTCGCAGGCCATGACCACCAGCGGTGGTCTGGAGCCGGGCCTGGCCGACACCTTGCTGCGCGAAACGCAGGCTGCGGTCGAACGCCAGGAATCGCAAGGCAATGCGCCGGTGTTGTTGGTGTCGCCGGTGTTGCGCGCGCCGCTGTCGCGCTTCTTGCGGCACCATCTGCCGCAGTTGGGCGTGTTGTCGAATACGGAAATACCCGATGAACGCATGGTCCGCGTGACCGCGATGATCGGCGGGAGCAACGGGTAATGAAGATAAGCCGCTTTTTTGGGGTCAACAGCCGTGAAGTGATGCGCCAGGTGCGCCAGGTGCTGGGGCCGGATGCCTTGATCGTGTCGAACCGCAGTGTCGATGGCGGTGTGGAAGTGCTGGCCACGGTGGATGGCGCGTTTGAGGACGCGGCGTCGGAAACGCCGCAGCGGGAAACGGCGGGGTATGCCGCGCCTGCGGTTGATGCGCGACAACCTGCGCCGACCAGTTCGCCGTTCGGCGGGGCGGCTGTGCAGCCGTCGATGCCGCAGGCCGGCTACTTGACGCCGTCGCCCGCGCAGGCGCCGATGCCGCAGGCCAACTACTCAACGCCGTCGCGCTCCATCGCGGCATACCAGTCCGCCTTTGCCTCGTCGGCAGTGCCGGAGATGGATGCGATGCCGGTGTCGAACGGCGCCGTTGAGCCCCAATTGGCAGCGGCTCAGCCTGCAACGTCCCAATCCGGAGCGATCCATCCAGCAGCGCTTGCGCCTGCGTCGCTACACCCGACGCCCGCGCAGCAGGTTCCCATGCCGCACCCAGCCGCCGCGCAAGTGGCTGCCCCGTCCGTCGCCGCGCAGCCCGCTGCGCCGCTGACCGGCGCGGCAACCCGTGTGGAACTGCCGGCCTTGCCGCCCGCCCGGCCGGCGACGCCGGCTTCGGCACCTGCGTATGCGCCAGCCGCGTCTGCGCCGGCTTCGGCACCTGCGTACGCGCCGGCTGTGTCCGCGCCTGCGTCGGCGCCCGCCTATGCACCGGCTGCATCCGTGCCTGCGTCGGCGCCTGCCTACGCACCGACTGCGTCCGTGCCTGCGTCGGCACCCGCCTATGCGCCGCCTGCGTCGGCACCCGCCTATGCGCCGCCTGCGTCGGCACCCGCCTATACACCGCCTGCGTCCGCGCCTGCGTCGGCCCCCGCCTATGTGCCGCCGGCGTCCGCGCTTGCTTCGGCGCCCGCCTATACACCGGCTGCTTCGGCTGCCGCATCCGCACCGTCCATGGCTCGCATGCCGGACGCGCCGCTGCGTCAGGCGCCGCCCATGGCGCCGCCGTCGCTGCCGGCGAATTCCAACGCCGGTTTGCAGGACGCCATCAGCGCCTTGCGCGGTGCGTTGGAAACGCGCATGGACGGCCTGCTGTGGGGCGGTCGCCCCGGCTCGGGCCGCGAGCCCGCCGCCGCCGCGCTGTTCCGTAGTTTGCTTGATGCCGGCTTCAGCACGAAGCTGGTTCGCACGCTGGTCGACCGACTGCCGCAAGGACTGTCGACGGACGCCGCCCAGGCTTGGGCGCGCAACGAGCTGGTCACGCACCTGCCCGTGGTTCGCTCGGAAGACGAATTCCTGGCCGGTGGCGTCTACGCCCTGGTCGGCCCCACCGGCGTGGGCAAGACCACCACGCTGGCCAAGCTGGCCGCCCGCTGCGTGGCACGCGAAGGCCGCGACCAGGTCGCGATGCTGACGACCGACCTCTTCCGGATCGGCGCGCTGGAACAGTTGCAAATCTACGGCCGCCTGATGGGCGTGCCCGCGCATTCAGTGCGCGACGCCGGCGAGCTGCGCCGCATTCTTGCCGAACTCGGCAACCGCAAGATCGTGCTGATCGACACCACCGGCATCAGCCAGCGCGACCGCCTCGTGGCGGAGCAGGCTACGTTGTTGTGCAACGCGGGCAAGCCGGTGCGTCGCCTGCTGGTGCTGAACGCCGCCAGCCAGGGCGACACCCTGGACGAAGTGGCGCACGCTTACCGCAATGGGGTGGGCGAGGATGTGGCCGGTTGCATCATCACCAAGTTGGACGAAGCCACGCGCCTGGGCGCGGCGCTGGACACGGCGATTCGCCATCGCCTGCCGATTCACTACATGTCGGTGGGGCAGAAGGTCCCGGAACACATGGAACTGGCGCGCGCCGACGTGCTGATCGACCGCGCTTTCCAGATGGTCGAACGCGCGCGCGCCTTGTACACGCCCAGCGAAGCGGATCTGGCGTCGCTGGTGCCGTCGGCCCGCGAAGCGGACGCGGTCGACCCCGCGCGCCGCCGGCAACTGCTGGCCTCGGCGATTTTGCGTCCGCAAGGCGGCTCGGCATCGGTCGCGGCGGCGCAGAACCTGGACGACACGATCGGGTTGTTGGACAACGACCCGGCTTGCGTGCAAGCGCGCGCATCCTGGCGTGAGTATGTCGGCGACGGCGCGGGCGCAAGCCTGGCGGGTTTGGCCGACGAGCCGCTGGCGATGGTGCGGCGGGAATTCTCGTCGGTCTGCAATCGGCATCTGCTGGCCATGCATGGCAAGACCAGCATGAAAGGCGAGGGCTTGCCGGGTGGCGTGTTGATGGGGTCCCTGCTGATGAGCGATCGCGGCGTGGCCCTGGCGGCGCCGGCGCAGCAGTTGGCGCTGGCCCACGGCATGCTGACGTCGTTTGCGCCCGCGGCGCCCGGTCTGGCGGATGCCGGCCCGGCGTTGGAGGCGCGCGTGCGCTGGCTGGGCGAGCAATTGCCGCGCCTGCCGCTGGTGCATCTGCTGGAGGCGGGTACGTCGGCGTTGTGGCAGTCGTTAAGCGGGCAGGGTGCGTCATGGGTGGCGCGCTGCCCAGGCGGCATGCGCGTGGTGCAGGACGAATGCCCGACCAATTTGAATGCGGTTGGCAAGAGCGTGGGGTATTTGCCCGTGGGTCAGCCGGGTGACATGCCGGGGCTGGTCAGCGAGCAGGGCGGTAAGCAGGTGCCGTTGGCGCTGTGGGCGTCCGGTACGGAGATCGCCTTGCCGGGCCGTGGCGAGCACGCGGCGTTCCGTTTGGTGTGCGCGCGGTTGATCGACACGGCAAGCGGTGAGGTAGCGGGCCAGTTGTTCGGCGTGACGAACCTGCCTGCGTCACAAGCCGACGCGGCGACAGTGGCGCGCTGGCTGGTGTTGCAGGATGAAGCCAAGGCGGGCTTCCGCTATATGGCAAGTGCCTGGCAGGCACTGCCGGCCGTTGATGGCGCGCATACCTTGGCCAGGCAGTCGCTGATGGCGGGCCAGTTGGGCGCCGCGTGCTGGCAGATGGCGCATTCGGCGTCTGCCGGGGTGGCGCGCGGGCCGTTGTCGGGGATTATGGGGTCGGAACGAAAGCTGTCAGGGAAGTTGCTGCCGGTGGCGATATTGAAGATGTTCGCGATGTTGGAGATGGCGGCGGGTTGATCCGGAATTCGCGGTGGTGCTCGTAGGATGGGTGAAGCGCGCGGGAACCTTGGCAAGATCGCAGGGGCTGCATCGCGCGTAACCCATCGTGCGGCGGTCCCGTATTTATCCACGCACCGCTGATGGGTTACGCGCGTTGGACGGTTGTGAATTTCTGGCGGGCGTGCCGCGCTTCACCCATCCTACGTGGATGTGCGGTGGTTCCGGGTATATCCACGCGCGGCTGATGGGTTCCGCGCGTTGCTCGCTGGTTTTTTTTTAGCAGGCGTGCCGCGCTCCACCCATCCTACGTGTAGCGCGGGACTTATCCGGCGACGATGGGTTTGCGGCTGGGGGCGCCTCGGGCGCCGCGGCCGTAGGCGTCGTATGTGACGTTGCCCTTGGCGCCGTTGATGTCGCGCAGCGCGTCCAGCGATTGCTGGGTGTAGCGCAGATGGACGTCGATCAGCGCGCCATTGCGCATATTGATTTCATTGGCTGATGCCGACTTGCTCAACAGCGCTTGCCAGACACCCGACAACTGCGGGTGCAGCACGGCGGCCTGCTCGGTGCCGGTGTGACCGGAGGGCAGGCCGATTTCGGCCAACAGGCCGTCGCGCGTGTCGCTCAGATCCACCAATTGCTGTGCCACGCGGCCCTTGCGTTCCGTAATGGTCTGCAGCGCGCCCACGTTGCCCGGCCCGACCAGCACCTCGGTCTCTTCTTCCAGAATCGCCGAGAACTCGGTGATCAGGGCGTCTTCCTGACGCATGCAGGACTGGAGGGCGTCGACGGGGTTCATGGTCATACTTTGTGGATGATCAGGCGTTGAACAAGGATTACTTCAGCAGATCGCGCGCGCTGGCGATCAGGCTGTCGGCGATGCGGCCGGTGTCGATCTTCAATTGGCCGGAGGCGATCGCGGCGCGGATGGCGGCCACGCGCTCGACGTTGATGTCGTTCGAGCCGTCTTGCAAGGCCAGCATCTTGCGCGATGCCGAGCTCAACGCCACTTGCGAGCTGCTGGAGCCCGAGGCGTTGCTGGCGCCGTACGCCTGCGAAACGGCGGAATCCGGGCGCTGGCTCACGGCGTCGGCCGAAAGAGGCCGGTTGGAGGTCGAATTGATTTTCAAGGTTTTCTCCGCAGGGCGTCCTGGGTCGGTTTGCGACGGATCCGCCTACATATGTCTGTGTAACGACAGGGCAGGGGGGAACTTTAGGGCAGCTTGCCCGCCGCCGCAACGCGATTTGTAACAGACCCTACAGTTGTATTTCCACCAAACCCGCGTTGCGCACCACACCGCTGACCACCTGGCCGTTCGCGGTGCGGACCTGCACTCGGGCGCCTGGCGCCGCATTGTCCAGCGCCTCGCCCTCGCTGCTGACCACAAACCCCTTGCCGCGCGCATTGATCCGCACGTTGGAGCCGCGCAGCACCGTTTGGGCATTGCGTAAAGAAGAACTTCGCACCGGCTGGCCGGCGTTGATCCGGTAGGCGGCCGTCATGCCCTCAACCATCTGGGGGTCGGTGATGGCGCCCGGCGGCAGCGACACCAAGTCGCCATCCCGGGGCGAAAGGTCGTCCGGCGTCAGCGCCTGGCCTGCCGCGATCAAGCGCGAAGCGACGTAATAGTACCCGGGCACGCTGACCGTGGCCTGCACATAAGTGGTCCAGGGCTTGGGCGCGTTGCACCGCACGCCCACCGTCATCCGCGAACGCAGCCGCATGCCCGACGGCATGAACGGGGCCATGGCGTCGCAGGGCGTCAGGTGTTCCACGCGCGGCGCGTCCACGGTAATGGCGGGCTGGCCGGGCAGGCCGGCCAACTGATCCAGCAGATAGTCTTGCGCAACAGAAGCGATCGCCCCGGGCGGCTGGCTGGCCGCGGCTTGGGCCAGCGCGGCGCCGGAACCGGCCAGCGCCAGAACGATCAGGCCGCTTGCGCGCGCGAGGAGGAGTCGTGCGGAGATTTTCATGATGACTGAATTGTAGGAGTCCGCCGCGCTTGGCAATACGTGAATTGGATGAGAAATGGCAGGTTATTTGGCTGATTGTGTTACGCCGTCGGCCCCTATGATTCCGTCATCCAATGGGATACCGGTGTGTTCGGCGTCCCGTGCTCTATCCGTATTGCAACGCAAGAAGGCGCCACGATGCTCGACAGGCTTAATGAAGATTTCCGGTTCTACCAGCAGGCTCTGGGACTGCGCGCGCAGCGCCAGGAAGTGCTGTCGTCCAACATCGCCAACGCCGACACGCCGAACTACAAGGCGCGCGACTTTGACTTCAAGGCCGCGATGCAGAACGCCATGGAAGGCTCCAAGCGCCTGGAAGACACCTCGCTGACGTTGACCTCGGCGCGCCACATTCCCGCCAAGGCCGTCTCGCAAGGTCCGACCGACCTGCTGTACCGCCTGCCGTACCAGCCCAGCATGGACGGCAACACGGTGGATATGGATATCGAGCGCGTGCAGTTCGCCGACAACACCTTGCACTACCAGAGCACGATGCAGATGATCTCCGGCCGCATCCGGACGCTGCAAACCGCTATTCAGGATTGATCCATAAAGGGAGCAACAGGCAATGTCCTTGTTGAGCATTTTCGATATCGCCGGTTCCGCGCTCAGCGCGCAGTCGCAACGCATGAACGTGTCGGCCAGCAATATGGCCAACGCCGACAGCGTCGTCGGCCCGGACGGCCAGCCGTACCGCGCCCGCCAGGTCGTGTTCCAGGTCAACCCGGCTCCGGGTCAGGCCATGGGGCAGGAGATCGGCGGCGTGCGCGTGGCCGGCGTCATCCAGGACCCGTCGCCCTTGAAGCAGGTTTATGACCCCAAGCATCCGCTGGCGGACGCCCAGGGTTACATCAGCATGCCCAACGTCGATCCGGTGGCCGAAACGGTCAACATGATCGCGGCGTCGCGGTCGTATCAGGCCAACGTCGAGGTGTTGAACACCGCCAAGTCGTTGATGCAGAAGACCCTGACCATCGGTCAGTCCTAATCCCTGACAGAGTGAATCCATGACCACCGTCAATCAAAACACCAGCGCTACCGGCATGGCCCTGGCCCAAACGGGTTCCACCAGCTCCATCACGGCGCAGGGCCTGCAGGACCAGTTCCTGAAGCTGCTCACGACGCAGTTGCAGAACCAGGATCCGCTGAACCCGATGGAAAACGCCGAGCTCACCTCGCAGATGGCGCAAATCGCGACGGTGGAAGGCGTCAACAACCTCAAGAACACCATGCTGGCCATCAGCGGCCAGATCGACGTGTCGCAGTCGATGAACGCCGTGGCGATGATCGGCAAGGGCGTGCTCGTTCCCGGCAACAAGATCAAGGTCGGCGTCGACGGCGATAACGCCGCCGAGCGCGTGGTCACCCCTTACGGCCTGGACTTGCAAGCCGACGCGCAGAAGGTGCAAGTGCGCATCGCCGACGCCAACGGCGCCATCGTGCGCACCATTGAAATGGGCGAGCAAAAGACCGGCGTGTACACGCTGGACTGGGACGGCAAGAACGACAGCGGCGTGGTGCTGGAGCCGGGCGCGTACACCGTGTCCGTCCTGGCCACCGATGGCGACGGCAAGAAGATCAATTCGGAAGTGCTGAGCTACGGCCAGGTCAAGAGCGTGGCGTACTCCACCGACGGTTTGCGTCTGGACATGGGCCTGGACGGCCAGGCCAGCATGCTGGATGTGCGCAAGGTAATCGGCGGCGCCTGAATCGGGCGGACATGAATCGGTGCCGGCGCACAAGCGGCGGCTTTCCTAGATAAAGATCAGCGAGAGAAAACATGGGCTTCGGACAAGGACTAAGCGGCTTGAACGCCGCATCGCAAAACCTGGACGTTATCGGCAACAACATTGCCAACTCCGGCACCGTCGGCTTCAAATCGGCCACCGCGTCGTTCGCCGACGTCTACGCCAGCTCGCGTGTGGGCCTGGGCGTCAAAGTGGCCGCCATCAACCAACGCTTCACGGTGGGTACCGTGCAGGGCGGCGGCGGCGAATACGACATCGCCATTGACGGCGCCAAGGGCATGTTCCGCCTGACCGACCAAAGCGGCGCGGTCATGTATTCGCGCAACGGCGAATTCCTGGTCGACAAGAACAGCTACATCGTCAATGCCCAAGGCTACCGCCTGACGGGTTACCCGGCGGGCGCGATCGGCGCCAACCCGGTCGAACTGCAAGTGCCGACCGCCAACGTGGCGCCGCAGGCCACCGCCACCGGCACCACCGTGGCCAACCTGAACGCCAACGCCAAAGTGATCTACCTGACGGATACGGTGACCACGCCGGCCGTCAACGGCACGGTCAACCTGGGCGGCACGGACTACGCGTTCACGCGCAACGCAACGGGCGATCTGGTCTGGGCAGCCGGTGCGCCGCCCGCGGCCACGTACGGCACCGCGCCGAACGAAATCGTCGTTGACGGAACGGGCGCCATCACCTCGGGCGACATCACCCAGGTTCCGGGCTACGTCAACTACACCGCCGCCGTCACGGAAATCGGTCGTCCCTTCGATCCGACCATTTCCAGCAGCTACACCAACGCCTCGCCCATGACGGTGTTTGACTCCCTGGGCAACTCGCACCAGGTGATGCAGTACTTCGTCAAGCGTCCGGCCGATGCCGCCGGCAACAGCGTCTACGACGTGTACTACACGATGGACGGCCAGGCCATGGCGCCGACCACGGCGGCAGGCGGCGTGTGGGGCAACCCCCAGCAGTTCACGTTCAACAAGGCCGGCGCGATGACCAGCGCCCCGGTTGTGACGCTGACCTACGCCACCCCGGGCGGCGACGTGACGCCGGCTGACCCGCTCAGCATCGCCATGAACTACACCGGCACCACGCAGTACGGCAGCGACTACAAGCTGGTGGCCAAGCCCGACGGTTACACGTCCGGCGAATTCAGCGGCATCAACTTCGGCGCCGACGGCAGCCTGGTGGCCAGCTACACGAACGGCGAAACGCAAATCGTCGGCAACATCGTGCTGGCTGACTTCTCCAACCTGCAAGGCTTGCAGCCCGTGGGCAACAACGCCTGGACCGAAACGTCCGCCTCCGGCCAGCCGATCCTGGGCCAGCCCGGCACCAACGGCATGTCCCGCGTGGTCGGCCAGGCCACGGAAGCGTCCAACGTCGACATGAGCAAAGAACTGGTCAACATGATCATTGCCCAGCGCACGTACCAGGCCAACTCGCAAACCATCAAGACCCAGGACGAAATCATGCAAGTCCTGATGAACCTGAAGTAAAGCTGGCACGCGACGACACCGACGGAATAGGCAATGGACAGAATCATCTACACCGCCATGAATGGCGCAGCGCGTATCACTGAGCATCAGGCCGCGCTCTCCAACAACATGGCCAACGTGAACACGACGGGCTTTCGCGAGCAGATCGCGTTGTACCGCTCGGTTCCGATGGCGGACGGGGTGAGTCTGCCGACGCGGGTTTCGACGGTGGCGTCCACCCCCGGCAACAGCTTCCAGATGGGCACCATGCAGACCACGGGCCGCGACCTGGACGTGGCGCTGGCCAGCGAAAACGGCTGGATCGCCGTGCAGACCCCGCAAGGCGAGGCCTACACGCGCAACGGCAGCCTGCAAGTGGGCATCAACGGCCTGTTGCAGACGTCCTTGGGTCAGCCGGTGCTGTCGGACCAGGGTGGCCCCATCGACGTGCCCGACCAGGCCGCGTTGAGCATCACGTCGGACGGCACCATCACCGCCATCGGCGCGGGCGACGGTCCGAACAATATCCTGAACCTGGGCCGCCTGAAGCTGGCCAACCCGAACAACGCGCAACTGGTGCACGGCGACGACGGCGTGTTCCGCATGGCGCCGGTCAATGGCCAGCCTGCGCCGCCCGTGCCCGCCGACCCGGGCCTGCGCCTGTTGTCCGGCGTGCTGGAAGGCAGCAACACCAATCCGATGAAGGCGATGGTGGGCATGATTGAAAACGCCCGTCGCTTCGAGCAGCAGATGCAGGTGATCCAGCAGTCGGACCGCAACGCCGAACGCGCCAACGGCATCCTGTCCGTCAGCTGATTCGGCCGCTGATTCAAACCAATTTCGCGCGCGGCCGGGCCGCGCCACTAGGAGTACTTCATCATGATGCGTTCGCTGTGGATTGCCAAGACGGGCCTGGAAGGTCAACAGATGTCCATGGACGTGATCTCCAATAACTTGGCCAACGTCTCCACCAACGGGTTCAAGCGCGGCCGCGCCGTGTTCCAGGACCTGATGTACCAGACGCTGCGCCAGCCCGGCGCCCAGGTGGGCGCCGCCACGCAACTGCCGTCCGGCCTGCAATTGGGCACGGGCGCGCGCGTGGCCGCCACCGAGCGCATCCACACGGATGGCAACCTGAACAACACCGGCGGCGAAATGGATATCGCCATCAACGGCCGTGGTTTCCTGCAAGTGGAATTGCCCGACGGCACCCAGGGCTACACCCGTGACGGCGCGCTGCAACGCGACCAGAACGGCCAGTTGACCACGGTGTCCGGCTATGTGATCCAGCCGCCGATGAACGTGCCGGACAACGCCTTGTCCATCTCCATTGGCAAGGACGGCATCGTGTCGGTGACGCAACCTGGCGCCGCCGGCGTGAACGTGCAGATCGGCCAGTTGCAGATCGCCACCTTCATCAACCCGACCGGCCTGCAAAGCATCGGCGAAAACCTGTATCTGGAAACGGATGCCTCCGGCCCCGCCAACCTGCTGCAGCCGGGTGTGGACGGCGCGGGTTCGATCATGCAGAACTACGTTGAAACCTCGAACGTGAACGTCGCTGAAGAACTGGTCAACATGATCACGACCCAGCGCGCTTATGAAATGAACAGCAAGGCCGTCAAGACCTCTGACGAGATGCTGGCCCGCCTGTCCCAACTGTGATGCCCATGTCTGTCCTGCGTCTGGTTTTCAGTGCGGCGCTGGCTATGCTGGCGGCCGGTTGCGCCATGATTCCGCCCGAGCCCATCGTGACCGGGCCGACGACCGCCGCGCCGCCGCCGCCGCCCATGCCGATGGCGCAGCCCACGGGCTCGATCTATCAGCCCACCACCTACGGCAACTATCCGTTGTTCGAAGACCGTCGGCCGCGCAACGTGGGCGACATCGTCACCATTGTGCTGAACGAGCGCACCAATGCGTCCAAGAACGTCGCCACCAACACCAACCGCACCGGCTCGACCACGCTGGGCATTGCGGCGGCGCCGTCGTTCATGAACAGCTGGGCCAACGCCAACCTGAATACCGAAGCCAACGGCGGTAACGTCTCGCAGGGCAAGGGCGACAGCACCGCCAACAACGCCTTCACCGGCACCATCACCACCACGGTGGTGGGCGTGATGTCCAACGGCAACTTGCAGGTGGCTGGCGAGAAGCAGATCGCCATCAACCGGGGTAGCGAGTACGTACGCTTTGCCGGCGTGGTGGACCCGCGTTCCATCACCGGCACGAACACCGTGTCGTCCACGCAAGTGGCCGACGCCCGCATCGAATACCGCAGCAAGGGCGTCATGGATGAAGTTCAGACCATGGGCTGGCTGCAACGCTTCTTCCTGCTTGCTTCGCCGTTCTGACCATGACAAAACCCACTCCGATATCCGCCGTGCTGTCCTTGTTCGCTCGCGTGTGCGTGGCGGTGGGGCTGCTTGCCGGCGCCGGCGCGGCGCAAGCCGATCGGCTCAAGGATCTGGCCACGATCCAGGGCGTGCGGGGCAACCAGCTGATCGGCTATGGCCTGGTCGTGGGCCTGGACGGCAGCGGCGACCAGGTGCGCCAGACGCCATTCACCCAGCAAAGCCTGACCAACATGCTGTCGCAACTGGGCATTACGGTGCCCGCCGGCAGCAACATGCAATTGAAGAACGTGGCGGCCGTCATGGTCACCACCACCTTGCCGGCGTTCGCCCGGCCCGGCCAGACGCTGGACGTGGTGGTGTCGTCCATGGGTAACGCCAAGAGCCTGCGCGGCGGCACCTTGCTGATGACGCCCTTGAAGGGCGCCGACAGCCAGGTCTACGCCATTGCCCAGGGCAACATCCTGGTGGGCGGCGCGGGTGCGTCGGCCGGCGGTTCCAGCGTGCAGATCAACCAATTGAACGGCGGCCGCATCAGCGCGGGCGCCATCGTCGAACGCGGCGTGCCCACCACGTTCTCGCGCGACGGCTATATCCACCTCGAACTGAACAACACGGACTTCGGCACGGCGCAGAACGTGGCGGTGGCCTTGAACCGCAAGTTCGGCCAGGGCACGGCCACCGCGCTGGATGGCCGCGTGGTGCAGGTGCGCACGCCCATGGAGCAGTCCTCGCAGGCGCGCTTCCTGTCGCAGGTGGAAGACTTGCAGGTGACGCGCGCGCCCACGGTCGCCAAGGTCATCATCAACGCCCGTACCGGCTCGGTCGTCATGAACCGCACGGTCATGATCGAAGAGGCCGCCGTGGCGCACGGCAACCTGTCGGTCATCATCAACCGCCAGAACCAGGTGTCGCAACCGGACACGCCGTTCACCGAAGGGCAGACGGTGGTGGTGCCCAATACGCAAATCGAAGTGCGGCAGGACAATGGATCGTTGCAGCGCGTGAGCACCAGCGCCAACCTGGCTGACGTGGTCAAGGGCCTGAACGCCCTGGGCGCCACGCCGCAAGATCTGCTGGCCATTCTGCAGGCCATGAAAACCGCGGGCGCCTTGCGCGCCGAACTGGAAATCATCTGACGGCCATGGCAATCACCCAAGACGCGGCGCGCGGCGCCGCCCGCCAGGATTCGGTGTTCGACATGGGCCGCTTGTCGGACCTGAAGCGCGACGTCAAGAAAGATCCCGCCGGCACCGACCAGCAAAAGCAGGTGGCCAAGCAATTCGAAGCGCTGTTCCTGCAGATGATGGTCAAGCGCATGCGCGAGGCCACGCCCAAGGAAGGGCTGTTCGATTCGCAACAGACGCAGATGCTGCAGTCCATGGCCGACGAGCAATTGGCGCTGCACCTGGCGTCGCCCGGGATCGGGCTGCCCCAATCCATCCTGGCGCAGATGCAGCAAGGCAAGCCGGCCGATATGTCCGACGACGCCGTGCGTGCCATCGCGCAGGGCGGCGACCTGGATTTCCGCACGGGCGGCTCGCGCGAGGTGTCGGCGCTGCTGAACGTGATGCGCAACAACCGCGCCAGCGACCGCGCCTTGGCGGCAGCCGAGGGTGCGCCCGATCACGTGGTCGACTTCGTGTCGAAGATGTCGCGCGCGGCCAACCTGGCGTCCCAGGAAAGTGGCGTGCCGGCTCGCCTGATCATGGGGCAGGCCGCCCTGGAATCGGGTTGGGGCAAGCGCGAAATCAAGCATCCGGACGGAAGCACCAGCTACAACCTGTTCGGCATCAAGGCGGGCGGCAGTTGGAAGGGCCAGGTCGTCAATGTGCTGACCACGGAATACGAAGACGGCGTCGCGAAAAAAGTGACGCAACCTTTCCGGGCCTATGCGTCTTACGAGGAATCGTTCTCGGACTACGCCCGCCTGATCGGCAACAGCCCGCGCTACGAAGCCGTGACGCAGGCCCGCAACGAAATCGACGCGGCCCGCAAGATCCAGGACGCGGGCTATGCGACCGACCCGCGCTATGCGCAAAAACTGATCGGCATCATGGGGCAGTTGCGCGGGGCAGCATCCGACGTGGAAATTTCTCGTCAGATGTTGGAAGGACTCTAAATTTGGACGATCTCCTGCCGTTATTGGAGTATCCAGAGATATCACCTGCGGTTACACACGGGGCATTGTTAGCATGAACTTGTACAAAACAGCGCTGGGCGGGCTGAATGCCGCGCAGGCAGGCTTGGCAACCACCACCCACAACATCAACAATGCCACCACGGTGGGCTACAACCGTCAGCGCGTGCTGACGTCGACCGCCGGCGCCCAAGCCACCAGCAACGGCTACATCGGCCGTGGCGTGCAGGTTGACACCGTTGAACGCAGCTACGACAGCTTCCTGTACAAGCAGTTGGTGGGCTCGACCGGCAGCGGCGCGCAGTTGCAGACGCAGTTTGCGCAGGTATCGCAGATCAACAACCTGTTTGCCGACCGCACCGTGGGTATCGCCCCGGGTCTGACCGACTTCTTCACCAGCATGAACACGGTCGCCAGCAAGCCGGCCGACCCGGCGGCGCGCGCCGACCTGCTGGGCAAAGCCAATAGCCTGACGACGCAGATCCGTTCGGCCTATACCGAAATGCAGAATCAGCGCGAAGGCCTGAACACGCAGATCACCACCACGGTTGAACAGGTCAACAGCTACCTGACCCGTATCGACGACCTGAACACGCAGATTTCGCTGGCTTCCGGCAAAGCCGGTGGCAGCCCCCCCAACGACCTGCTCGACCAACGCGACCAGGCCGTGCTGGAACTGAACCAGCTTATCGGCATCACGACCTACCCGCAGGGCGACAAGATCAATATCTCGTTGACCAAGGGTGGCCAGTCGCTGCTGTCGGGCACCACGCTGTACCCCTTGCAGGCCGTGCCGTCGACCAAGGACGCCAGCCGCACGGTCATCGCCTATACCTTGCCGGCTGGTGCCGGCAAGACGGTGGCGGTGGAAATGGAAGACAGCGAAATCACCGGCGGCACGCTGGGTGGCCTGTTGCAATTCCGTTCGTCGTCGCTGGACCTGATGCAGAACCAACTGGGCCAGTTGGCCGTTGGCCTGGCCTTGTCGTTCAACGAACAGCACACCCAAGGCCTGGACCAGAATGGCAACCCGGGCACCGATTTCTTCAGCGTCAGTTCGCCCGAGGCCGTGCCCAACACCGGCAACAAGAGCAACGCGCAGATCACGGGCGAGTTCACCACCCTGGGCAATATCAACGCCAAGGACTACGAAATTTCGTTTGACGGCACCAACTACCAGGTGCTGCGCATGCCGGAAGGCGCGCGTGTCTATAACGGACCCGCCACCGGCACGCCGCCGAACGCCACGCTGAACCTGGACGCTGAAATGGGCGTGACGCTGACGATCGACGCGCCGCCCCAGGCCGGCGACAAGTGGTCGCTGTCGCCCACGCGCAATGCCGCGCGCGACATCAACGTGCTGATTACCGATCCGGAAAAAGTAGCCGCGGCCGACGCCGAGGGTGGCGACGCCAACGGCAAGAACGCGCTGAAACTGGCGCAACTGCAAAGCGCCAAGGTGCTGGGCCACGGCACGATGAGCACCACCGATATGTTCGCGCAGGTGGTGAATACGGTGGGCGTGCAGACCGCGCAGGTGAAGTCGGCCGCCACCGCGCAGGCCAACCTGATCAAGCAGAACACCGCCGCGCAGCAGTCGGTGTCGGGTGTCAACCTGAACGAAGAATACGTCAGCCTTTCGCTGTACCAAGAGCAGTACCAGGCCAGCGCGCGCATTATTGATGTGGCCAGCACCGTGTTCGACACGCTGTTGGGCCTGCGTGGTTAAGACGAGCCTATTGTGATGATCAAAAAGAAATTCGGAGCTGCACCATGCGTCTGAGCACCACGATGATGTATTCGAACGGCCTGAGCGGCATTATGGCTCAGGAATCGGACATGAACCGCCTGGTTGAACAGGTGGGCAGCGGCCGCAAGTTCCTGACTCCCGCGGATGATCCGTTGTCCGCCTCGCTGTCCATCGGCGTGGCGCAGACCCAGAGCATGAACAGCACGTACGGTCTGAACCGCGACGCGGCGATGACCAATCTGGGCCAGGAAAGCAATGTGCTGGATTCGATCACGGTCGCGCTGCAGGACGTGCGCACCCGCGTCATCCAGGCCGGTAACGGCACGTTCGCCGACAGCGACCGCCAAGCCCTGTCGACCGCGCTGAAAAGCGCCCGCGATGCACTGCTGGGTCTGGCGAACAGCACGGACGGCAGCGGCCAGTACCTGTTCTCGGGTTACCAGGGCGGCGTGGTTCCCTATTCGCAGGATGTCAACGGCAAGATCATCTACAGCGGCGCCACCGGCGAACGCACGATGCAGGTGGACCAGTCGCGTCAATTGTCCACGAGCGATCTGGGCAGCGATATTTTCAACCGCGCCAACCCCGGCTCGCAGGCGTATGTCAGCACCGCCGCCGACGCCAATACCGGCACGGCCCAGTTCAGCACGGTGTCGGTGACGCCGGGCAGCGCCAACATCGGCAAGAATTTCCAGATCCAGTTTGAAGCGGATCCGGCCACGGGCAACATGGGCTACCGCGTTACGACGACGGACCCGAACGCCAACCCGCCGGTACCGCCCGTGATCGCGCCGGCGCCGCCCGCCGCGCCGACCCCCTACACGGCGGATTCGGCCATCGATTTCGGTGGAGTGTCGGTGGTGATCAAGGGCACGCCCGCTAACGGCGACGTGATCAACGTCGAGACCGTGCAGGCGGCGGACGTGGACATGTTCAACACGCTGGACAGCCTGATCAAGGTGCTGGATTCGCCGATTGCCGGCGACGAAGTCGCCCTGGCCAAGCTGAACAACGAATTGGCGACCGCCAACAAGAAGCTGGCGAGCAACTACGACAACGTCTTGACGGTCGCAGCCTCGGTTGGCGCCCGCATGAACGAGCTGGAAGCGCTGGACGCGACCGGCACGAAGAAGGGTTTGACCTATTCCAAGTCGCTGTCGGACTTGGAAGATTTGGATTATTACGCCGGCACCAGCCAGCTTGCATTGCGCAAGGTCGCGCTGCAAGCGGCTTCCGCCGCGTTCATGACGATTCAGGGATCCAGCCTGTTCAGCCGCCAATAAGCGGCGGGTTCCCAGGCCGCGTCTCGGCGCGGTGGTTCGCCATACTCGGACGCTGCCGGTCAAGGACCGGGGCGTCCGTGGTTGCGTTCAGGGTAGGTTGTGTCGTTTCACTGCTTAACGCTCGGGTATTTCATGCTTGTCAATTTGAAAGTCCGCACCTGTATCGTTCTGGTGCTCTTGCTCTTCACGGGCGCCATGTTCATTTCGAACGGTGTGGCGTGGTTGGGCCTGAACTCCAGCAACGGAAAGCTGGAACAGGTCAATGACGCCTATTCCAATCAGGCGACCCAGTTGAATCGAGCGTATATCGCGTTTCTGCGCGGCCGGCTGTTGTTGGCGAACTCGCTGATGGATATGCAGCAGGGCAAGACCGAGCAGGCCACGTCGCAGGCCAAGCGTGCCGACACGCTGATGCAGGAAGGCAAGCAGCAGCTTGAGGCGTTCCGCAAGGTGCCGCGCATGGCGGGTTCCGAAGCCGTGATCGAAAAACTGGAAGCCGCGTTCAGGCAGTTTGACGACGTCTACAAGCGCCAGGCAGCGGCTTTGTCCAACCTGGCCATTCAAGAGTATCTGGACCTGAACGACGCTGGCAGCGCCGCCAACACCGCATTCCGTGAATCGGTGTATGGCGTGTTGCAATTCGTGGATACGCGCACCAATGAACTGGTGGTGCAGGCCGAGAACGACCATCGCATTTCGCGCACCGTGACGATTGCCCTGCTGGCGATTACGTTGTTGCTGGCGCTGGGTTGCTGGATTTTCATCAACCGTACCGTGCTGCGTCCGCTGCACCAGGCGGGCGACCACTTCGACAAGATCTCGGGTGGTGACTTCACCGGCCGTATCGACGTGCGCAGCACAAATGAGATCGGCCAGTTGTTCGCGGCCATCAAGCGCATGCAGGAAAGCCTGACCCGCACGGTCGCAACCGTGCGTCGTGGCGTGGACGAGATCAATGTGGGCGCGCGCGAGATTTCCGCGGGCAACACCGACCTGTCCAGCCGCACGGAACAACAGGCGGCTTCCCTTGAGGAAACCGCGGCGTCGATGGAAGAGCTGGCCTCTACCGTGAAGCAGAATGCCGACAACGCACGCCAGGCCAACCAGTTGGCCGCCAGCGCGTCGGACGTGGCCGAGCGCGGCGGTTCGGCGGTGTCGGAAGTGGTCAGCACGATGCAGGGCATTTCGGCCAGCTCGCGCAAGATCTCCGAGATTGTTTCCGTGATCGACGGCATCGCGTTCCAGACCAACATCCTGGCGCTGAACGCGGCGGTGGAAGCCGCGCGTGCAGGCGAGCAGGGCAAGGGCTTTGCGGTGGTGGCGGGCGAAGTGCGCTCGCTGGCGCAACGCAGCGCGCAAGCCGCCAAGGAAATCAAGGGCCTGATCGAAGACTCGGTCACGAAGGTTGGCGCGGGTTCGCAACAGGTGGAACGCGCGGGCGCAACGATGCAGGAAATCGTGGCCTCGGTGAAGCGCGTGACGGACATCATGGGCGAGATCTCGGCGGCGTCCGAAGAGCAGTCCAGCGGTATTGACCAGGTCAACCGCGCCGTGTCGCAGATGGATGAAGTGACGCAGCAGAACGCGGCCTTGGTCGAAGAAGCAGCGGCCGCTGCCGGTTCGTTGCAAGATCAAGCACACCGCCTGGCCGAAGCCGTGGCGGTGTTCAAGATCAACGCCGGCGAAGTGATCGAAGTGCCTGCCCACCAACTGAGCGGCTACGCGTCCCCGACGCTGACGCAAGGTTGATACGTGAGTAGAGCGCCCGGGG
>NZ_JBHFIZ010000028.1:2956-11837 GCF_057334535.1 Achromobacter colocynthidis | reverse complement strand
GGGGAAACCCCGGCGGCAACGCGACGGTGCAATGCCGTTGTCGTTGATGTGACGCCGGCACGTATTCCATGTCCGTGCCGTATTGGATGTGACGCCGGCGCGTATTCCTTGCCCGTGCGGTATTGGATGTGATGACGGCACGTATTCCATGCCTGTGCCGTATTGGATGTGACGCCGGCACATATTCCATGCCCGTGCCGTAATGGATTTGATGACGGCTCGTATTCCATGCCCGTGCCGTAATGGATTTGATGACGGCTCGTAGGATGGGTGGAGCGCGTCCGGGCGTCGACTAGAACAAGGCTGCCGAACGCGCGTAACCCATCGGACGGCGCCCCAATTCTTATCCGGATCCGCCACAACGCAACGTTCGTCTGATGGGTTGCGCGCGATCGGCGCTTGTTTTCGCGGGGCGGACGGTGCGCGCTTCACCCATCCTACGACCACCACCGACCACCACCGGCCACCACCAGCCGCCACCGACCACCACCGGCCACCACCGGCCACCGGCCACCGACCACCGACCACGACATCGTGCGAATCGCGTCAAGCACCGACTAATACGCACGTTAAGTTTTCATTAAAAATACCGTTAATAACAATAACGCCTGGAAGAGGGCGGTGAACAGTGTTTGATGGTTGGGTTGCGCGTGAGGGCGCGCCGGCCAGACAAACCGGGCGGGGTCAGGTCGATGCGGGGCGCTACGCCCTGGTTTGCTCGCTGCTATTCATTCGCTGCTCTATTGATGTCACTGGAGACTAGCTGTGCGCGTGAACCTACCCATCACTGATGTGGAAACCAAGCTGCGCGAAGATCAATACCTGATCTCGCGAACCGACACCAAGGGCCGCATCGTTTACGCGAACCCGGCGTTCGTTGACGTCAGCGGCTTTACCCGCGAAGAACTCATCGGCAAGCCGCACAACATCGTGCGCCATCCCGACATGCCGCCCGAGGCCTACGAAGATCTGTGGGAAACCTTGGAAGCCGGCGAATCGTGGTTGGGCCTGGTCAAGAACCGCCGCAAGGACGGTGGCTATTACTGGGTGCTGGCCAACGCCACGCCCATCGTCGAAAACGACGAAGTCGTCGCGTATTCCTCGGTGCGGGTGCGGCCATCCGAAGAACAGATCGAGATGGCCGAAGAGCTCTATGCACGCATGCGCGAAGGCTCTGCGCGCGGCATCCGCATCAAGCGCGGTCGACCGGTGCGAGCCGGGTGGCGACGTGGCCTGGACGTGGTGGCGTTTCCGTTCAAGCGCAGCGTGCGCAGCCGGATGTTCCGCCACGCCCTGGTGTCCGCCGGTATCGTCGCGGGCGCGGGCGCCTATGGCCTGCACGCTAATTGGGACAGCCTCGGCACCTGGGGCGCCAGCCTGGGATGCGGCGCCATCGCGCTGGGCGTGATCGCCATCTTCGGCATGGGTTGGAGCTTGTCGCGTTCCCTGCTGGACCCGATGTCGGATGCCGCCAACATGGCGCGCCAGGTTGCCGCCGGCAACCTCACCACGCAAATCATCGCGGATTCGGATGACGAAGTGGGCAGCCTGAAGTTCTCGCTGGAAGTCATGCGCAAGAGCCTGATCGGCATCGCGCAGGACGTCTATCGCGGTATCGAGGGCACGACCCATGCGGCCGTGCATATCGCGCGCGGCAACCAGGAACTGGCCGGCCGCACGGAAGGGCAGGCGTCGTCCTTGCAGCAGACCGCCGCCAGCATGGAGCAACTGACGTCCACCGTGCGCCAGAACGCCGACAACGCACGCCAGGCCAACCAGTTGGCCGCCAGCAGCATGGACGTGGCGCGGCGCGGTGGTGTGGCCGTGGGCCAGGTGGTCGACACCATGCACGGCATCTCGGCCAGCTCACGCAAGATCGCGGACATTGTCAGCATCATCGAAGGCATCGCGTTCCAGACCAACATCCTGGCGCTTAACGCCGCGGTGGAAGCAGCCCGCGCCGGCGAAACCGGCAAGGGCTTCGCCGTGGTGGCGGGTGAAGTGCGCAGCCTGGCGCAGAAAAGCGCGCAGGCAGCCAAAGAGATCAAGGGCTTGATCGAGGATTCCGTGGACCGCGTGTCGGAAGGCTCGGCGCAGGCCGAGCAAGCGGGCGCAACGATGGAAGAAATCGTGGCGGCCGTGCATCGGGTCACCGACATCATCGGTGAAATTTCACAAGCGTCCCAAGAGCAGTCCAGCGGTATCGAGCAAGTGGATACGGCCGTGTCGCAGATGGACGTGATGACCGTGCAGAATACGGCGCTGGTGCAGGAGCTGGGCGGCGCGGTGATGCAGTTGGGCACCCAGTCCGGCGCCTTGCGCGAGACGATCCGCGTCTTCCGGCTTACCGGTCAGCCCTGAGTAATTTCGTAAGCGTCCTATAGACGCGGAGCTCCTCGGCTGAGCACACTGGCCCCTCCCAATCGATCTGTCGGGGAGGGGCTTTGTCATTGCGCGCGAACATCTATCGCTTCACCTTCACCCCCGCCAGCGGCGCGGCGTTTGACGTCATTGAGTTCACGCTGGACGAAGCGCTGTCCGAGACCTATCGGCTGTGCATCGAACTTTCCAGCATCGACCCCGCCATTGATTTCGGCACGCTGCTGGACCAGCCCGCGCTTTTCACGATTTGGCGCGGGGAGCATGCGGTGCGCCATGTACACGGCATCGTCACGGAGCTCGTCCAAGCCGACACGGGCTTTCGACGCACGCGCTACCGGCTGGTAGTAGAACCCTCCCTGGTCAGATTGGCGGCCGAAGAAGGCTATTTCTACCGCTACGTGCA
The DNA here is from genome assembly GCF_057334535.1 of Achromobacter colocynthidis. Taxonomy (NCBI): domain Bacteria; kingdom Pseudomonadati; phylum Pseudomonadota; class Betaproteobacteria; order Burkholderiales; family Alcaligenaceae; genus Achromobacter; species Achromobacter colocynthidis. The sequence continues at coordinate 9,052 of NZ_JBHFIZ010000028.1, read as the reverse complement.
CTCGGAACACGGACACCGCCTGATCCACGGCGACCGCATCTACATCCATGGCGAGATCGAAGGCGGGCCCGTGGTCTACAACCCCATGCCGGGTGGAGATCAAGCAGAACCCGCGCTGCATCGCTTTGCCTACGCCGAACGCGTCCGTACCGCCGTGTTGCCCACCAAGGCGAACTGCTGCTGCAAGCGCAACACAACACCATCCGCATCCAGGCCGACCAAAGCGCCGAAATCACCTCCAGCAAACAGCATGTATTGGTCGCGGCCGACCGCTGCTATGCGGCGGCGCGTACATCAAGATGGCCGACGGGAATATTGAACTTCGAGGGCTTCCTGACCATGCAAAAAAGACATGCGCATGGATGGCGTTTATATCGAATGGAAAGGCGATAAGAAATGACTGACATCAAATCTGAAAGCAACGCGCCGACCGAGCGCGTAGCACCGTTTCACTACGACGCTCGAGGTCAACAGTGCTTCACCTGGACGCTGACTGATTGCAAGATCACCGACCCGGTTCAACTGCGTATCGGGCCAGATCTGATCCTGCCGGTGATATTCATTCCAGGGGTGATGGGGAGTAATTTAAGGTCGGTTTCCAAGCACCTTGACCAAGAATCCGAACCGGTGTGGACCCTCGACTACGGAGCGCTGGGGTTGCCGACTCACTTGCTAGCCCAGTGGATCACTAAAGAGGCGGGCTTTCGTCAGAGACGCTTGCATCCCGAACGTGTAGAAGTCGATGACCAAGGCGCAGTCCCCGACGTTCCGCTAGGAATGGTGCAAGAGAACGGACAACTACTACCCGCCGCCCGCAAAGCTGCCCTGAGGGACCGTTATAGGGAGCGAGGTTGGGGAGAGGTTGGGCAGACTAGCTACGAACGCTTCCTGCGGTGGTTGGAGCATGCCCTGAACTCCCCAACGGTTCCTCGCCACGAAAACTATGCGCTTGAATTAGACGACAAGCACTGGGAGGATCCAACAGCAACGTATCGGCGCCTTAAGCCGGGCGTGGATGTCTTTATGCCGGGGTTGAACGGGCTGGATCGAAACGGAACCGATGGACGCGTCAAACCGTTAACCACGGACGATCTGCTGGCCGGCGCACGGTTCAATATGCCGGTGCATGCGTTTGGGTATAACTGGCTGGCTTCCAATACGGATTCCGCCAAGAAGCTCAAGGAACGCATAGAAACCCTGCTGGAGCAGTATGGCGATCGCTGCACACAGGTCCTGCTCGTGACCCATTCGATGGGCGGTCTGATTGCCCGGATGTGCGCGACCCTGCCCGGCATGGAGGCCGCAATCTGCGGAATTATCCACGGCGTCATGCCGACCAATGGCGCCCCTGTGGCCTACAGGCGTTGCAAAGTTGGCATGCGAGATGAGGACTACGGAACCTCGCTTGTGATCGGCGGCAGCGGGCAGGAAGTGACGGCAGTTTTTGCTCAGTCGCCTGGTGCGTTGCAATTGCTGCCGACGAAGCGCTATTCACCGGGATGGCTGAAGCTCTTGCGCGAAGAACAATCGCGCACCGTTCCAGCCATGCCGGCAGTACCTTCCCCTTCGCAATGCCCGTATGAAACCATCTATCTGGAGAGACACAGATGGTGGGGGCTAGTCAAGGAAGAATGGCTGGCGCCGAAAGGCGGGACGGCCATCGAATGGACCCATTACGCGCATGCCATTAGATTTGCCAAAGAGTTCCACGAAGAATTGGGCACTTACTACCATCCTAATACCTACGTCTTCTACGGGTCGGATAACAATTTCGCCAGCTTCGAATCCATTCGATGGACGATACGCCCGGGGTTGCGGCCAGCACGCGCCACACAGCCATCTATCTCGATCGAAGCCCTTCTCGAGGCCCGAAACTCGGATATTCAGCACAACGGCCGCACGCCGCTTTATGCAAGAGGACAAAGCCGCGTGGCGTCTCCTTCGTTACGGTATGTCGATGCCACTTCCCCGCCGGAAAAACTGCAATACAGCGATTGGGAGCTGCACTGCGAAATGCAGGACGGCATTGGAGACGGCACGGTCCCCATCAGTTCAGGTCGCGCACCGATTGACCAGGCCAAGCGCGGCCAAGTGAAAGAACAACTCGAAATGCAGGGGTTCGAACATGAAGGTCCATTCCGAAATGAACTGGTCCAGCAGATCACGTTGCAGTGGATCCTGAAAGTAGCGGCCCAGGCGAGGAAGTCATCATGAAAACCCGCGTTGTTGCCGCCGCAATTGCGCTCTCTGCCCTCGTCGCCGGCAGCATCCTGCTCCTACAACACAAGGACACCCCAGTGACCAACGCAACCACAGACATCCGCACCTGGGCATTCGGCCGACACTTGATCGACTTGCCTTCGAACTGGCGGTACAGCACAGGCAGCGACGTCACGTTGTATTACGGGTTGGATACCGATTTTAAAACCGTCGAAGTCAGGGTGTTAGGGATGGAAGTCTCTCCCGAACGTTTTGCGGACGCAGTGAACGACAGATCGTCGCAGATTAAAAACGTCGATCATGATTCAGGTGGGTCGATGATGGTGGCCCAAATCAAGTTGAGCGAAACGAAAACGTTGCTACGTTTCTTTCATAGTCCCGAACTGAGGAATTACCACACCCATGAAATCCACCTTCTCGTGGACGACGTTTACGTCCTGATCAAAGCTCAGTCGTACGAGAACGTGATCGCCCCAGTCGAAGCCCGCATCCAAGCCTTGGCCAAAACCATCTCGAAGATCACCGACCCGCAGAGCGCCGGACCTGGCTTTGGGCTTGGTCCCATCATCATTCGTGAACATCACGACCAGGAAATCGGCATGCTGGAGTTTTACATATCGGGGTCCAACATTAATTTGGAGGCCCGCATTACCGCCCTGCAGCCAGACTCATCCACGGGCCTTCAAGCACGCGCCAAGAAACAGCTATCCGGTATCTGGCATAACAGGTTGCGCGCGGGAAAGTTAACCCTTGCCGCCATGCCGGCGGAACAGTTTGCCTTCGGGTACACCGACGCCAATCACCACCGGTTCCTTTTCTTGGCGGAAAGCTACCGCGACACGCCAGGATTCACACAGCCGTCCATTCACATCAGCATGCGTGGCGGTGGCGCGCTCCCTCCCACCTTGGCAGAAGACTATCAACCAGACCTCGTCCGCTGGTCCCTCCCGCGCTTCGTCCCCGACAAGCACGCCATTCCCCCCTGGAAACGCCCGCCCGCGCCACCCCGCGTGGACGCGGCCTTGTCCGATAGGGAGGCCGGCAAGATCTGGGACGCCATCTTGGCTTCTATACGCCTGCGTTACCGGGCCGTCGCGCCCAAGCCACCTTCCGTTTTTGATCAGGTCGGCAACCCCGAGAAAGCCGCTGCCGACAAGAAGGCGTTGGACGATTTCCTCAGCACTGATGAAAACGGAATGCCCTGGACGCCGCCGGAATCTGGCATTTGATAGGTGAGCGACCCGTTCTACCGCCCCGCCAGCGCATCCACCACCCGGCTCATCGCTTCCAGGCCAGACTCAAACAAGTTTTCCAGGAACGGCCCTGAGTGGGGCAGCACCACGGTCAGCACGATCACGCCGATGATCAGCGTGACGGGAAAGCCCACCGAGAACACGGACAGTTGCTGCGCGGCGCGGTTCAGGATGCCCATGGCCAGGTTGATGGTCAGCAGCGCGCAGATCAGCGGCAGCGCCAGCAGCAGGCCCGAGACGAACACGGTCTTGCCCCATTCCACCACCACGCCCCAGCCGTTCTGATGCAGTTGGATCGTGGCCACGGGCAAGGTGTCGAAGGATCGCACCAGCGCGGCCAGCACCAGCAGGTGGCCGTCCAGCGCCAGGAACGTCAGCATCGCCACCATGTTGAACAGGCGCGACAGCACGGCGGTATTGGCGCCGGCGCTGGGGTCGAAGAACGAGGCGAACGACAAGCCCATTTGCAGGCCGACAAATTCGCCGGCCGTCTGCACGGCGGCGAAAACAATGCGCATCGTGAAGCCCATGGCGATGCCGATCAGCACCTGCTGCATCACCATCCACAGGCCCGCGTAAGAGCCCGGCGACACGGGCGGCATGGGGTCCAGCGCGGGGCTGACCGCCACGGCCAGCATGAACGACAGGCCCACCTTGACCTTCACGGGCACGGCGGATTCCGAGAACAGCGGGGCGGTGCCAACCAGCGCCAGGATACGCACGAACGGCCAGAGAAACTGGCCGATCCAGCCGTTTAGCTGTTCGAGCGTGAAGGCGATCATGGGGAAACGTCCGGGGCCGGGCGGCGCGGGCCGCTCAGGACACCAGCATGGGGATCTGGCCGATCAGTTGCCGGATGTAGTCGACCATGACACCGATGAGCCAGGGGCCCAGCAGCACCAGCACGCCGCACATGGCCAGCAGCTTCGGAATGAACGACAGCGTCATTTCGTTGATCTGCGTGGCGGCCTGGAAGATGCTGATGACCAGGCCCACCACCAGCACCACCAGCAGCAGCGGGCCGGCCATCGCCAGGACGATCTTCATCGCCTGGTAGGCCATGGTCATGACGGTTTCAGCGGTCATGGCGATTGCTCCGGCGTTATTGGTAGAAGCTCTGGGCCAGGGAGCCCATCAGCAGATTCCAGCCGTCGGCCAGCACGAACAGCATCAGCTTGAACGGCAGCGCCACGGTCACGGGCGGCACCATCATCATGCCCAGCGCCATCAGCACGCTGGCCACGACCAGGTCGATGATGAGGAACGGAATGAAGATGGTGAAGCCGATCTGGAACGCCGTCTTCAATTCGCTGGTGATGAAGGCGGGCACCAGGATGCGCAAGGGCACTTGCGACGGGTCTTCCAGCGCGGGCTGCTTGGCCAGGTTGGCGAACAGCGACAGATCGTTCTCGCGCGTCTGGTGCAGCATGAACGTGCGCAGCGGGCCGGCCGCGCGTTCCACCGCGGTCTCGAACTGGATCGACCCTTCGGACAAGGGCTTGTAGGCGTCGGCGTAGATCTTGTCGAACACCGGCGACATCGTATAGAAGGTCAGGAACAGCGACAGCCCGATCAGCACGTGGTTGGGCGGCGACATCGCGGTGCCCATGGCGCTGCGCAACAAGCCCAGCACGATGATGATGCGCGTGAAACCCGTCATCATCAGCAGCGCGGCGGGCAGGAACGACAGTGACGTCATCAGCAGCATCGTCTGCATGCTGAGCGAATACGTCTCCGAGCCGTTGGGGCCGGGGGTGGCGGTCAGGGCGGGCAGGGTGGCCTGGGCGACGACTCCGGCCGGAAAGAAGGCCAGGCCCAGCACCGCGGCGGCCGCCAGCATGGGCAGGGCGCGCGGACGGGCGGGCAGGAGTGTCGTGCGAGAGAGAAAGCTCATGGGTGTCGCAAAGATGCGCGTGTCGCGCTAGCGGCGCTTGAGCGCCTGGCCCAGCTTGGCCGCGAAGGCCGCGGCGGGCAAGGGCGAACCCTCCGGCATCTGGCCGGCGGGCAGGGTGTGCAGGGTAGTGAGCTGGTTCGGGCCGACGCCCACCACCAGCCAGGTATTGTCGATTTCTACGACGACGATGCTTTGGCGCGCGCCGACGGGCAAGCTGGCGACCTGCTTGAGCAGGTTGCCGCCGCCGCGCTGGGTCAGGCCGGCCCGCCGCGCCAGCCAGGCCGAAGCCAGGATGGCGGCCACCACCAGCACCAGGCCGATGACGACGCGCAGCAAGGCGGATTCTGTCATGGCGCCGGGCTGCTAGCGGCGGTTGTTCAAGCGGTTGATCCGCTCGGACGGGGTGATGATGTCGGTCAGGCGGATGCCGTACTTGTCTTCGACAACCACGACTTCGCCTTGGGCGATGAGGTAGCCATTGACGAAGATGTCCATCGGCTCGCCGGCCAGGCCGTCCAGCTCAACCACGGAACCCTGGCCCAGTTGGAGCAGGTTCTTGATGGTCAGGCGGGTGCGTCCCAGTTCAACCGTGAGCTGGACGGGCACGTCCATGATCAGGTCGATGTCGTTGCCGGAGCCGCTCGTGGCGCCAGCCAGCGGCTTGAACACCGACTGCGACGCCGATTGCGCGGCGGGAGCAGCGGCCGCCGGGGCGGCCGGGGCCGCCGC
>NZ_JBHFIZ010000028.1:0-2865 GCF_057334535.1 Achromobacter colocynthidis | reverse complement strand
GACGGAGCAGGCGTCGCGGCCGCGGGCGGCGTGGAGGCGGTTTGTTCAGCCATCGCGGCCGCCCAGTCGTCCTGCGGCTTGAGGCCGTCGGCTTGGGTGGGCGGGTTGGCGCGGGATTGTTCGGCGAGCGCGTCGGCCCAGTCGTCGGCCGGGGACGAGCCGGTGCCAGGCTCGTTCTTGTCAGTCATGGTCGGGGGCCTCGTTTGAATCGGTATCGTAGGTAAACATGTTCTGTACGCGAAGCGCGTACTGGCCGTTGAAAACGCCGTAGCCGCATTCCATCAGCGGTACGCCATCCACGTGGGCTGTGATGGTCTGGGGCACGTCCACGGGAAGGACGTCGCCCACCTTCAAATTCATCAGTTCGCGGATCGACGACGGGATGCGCGCGAATTCCGCGACCACGTCGATGTCGGCGCTGCGAACCTGGCGCGACAACTGCTGCGACCAGCGCTGGTCAACCTCTTCCATCGTGGTTTCTTGCAGCGGCCGCGTCAGCAGATCGCGCACCGGCTCGATCATGGAATAGGGCAGGCAGATGTTCAGGTCGCCGCCGGTCGCGCCGAATTCGATGTGGAACGAGGTGACGACCACCACTTCATTGTTGCCGGTGATGCTGGCGAACTTGGTGTGCATCTCCGAGCGCACGTACTCGAATTCGATGGGATAGACGGGGTCCCAGGACTTGCCGTAGCTTTCCAGCGTCAGGTTCAGCAGACGCCGGATGATGCGTTGTTCGGTCGTGGTGAAGTCCCGGCCTTCGACGCGCGTGTGGTAGCGGCCATCGCCGCCGAACAGGCTGTCGATGACCAGGAACACCAGATTCGGGTCATAGGTGAACAGCGCCGTGCCGCGCAGGGGCTTCATCTGAATCATGTTCAGATTGCTGGGCACGGGCAGGTTGCGTTCAAAGTCCGCGTATTTCTGGATCTTGATCGAGCCGACGGTGATGTCGGCGCTGCGGCGCATGAAGTTCAACAGCACGTTGCGCATGTGGCGCGCAAAACGCTCGTTGATGAGCTCCAGCGTCTGCATGCGGCGGCGCACGACCCGCTCGGGCGAGCTCAAGTCGTAGGCGCGCGCGCCATCGTTGGGGTTCGCGGCCGCTGATTTGCTATCGCTCTCGCCGGTGACGCCGGCTAGCAGCGCATCGACTTCGTCCTGCGAAAGGAATGCCTCGTAGGCCATGCTTATTGCACCACGAACGCCGTGAACAGCACGTCGGTGACATACTGGCCGTCAGGCAGGGGCGAGAACGGCTGGTTGACCACGGTCTTGATTGCGTTGGCCATTTCGGTCTTGCCTTGCTGCGTCTGCACGCCGGTGGGCGATTGCGACGACAGCACCATCAGGATGCGGCTGCGCACTTCAGGCATGTACTTTTCAAGTCGGGTGCGGGTCTGCTCGTCGCTGACGCGCAGGGTCAGGCCCACGTGCATGATGCGTTCGGTTTCCGCGTTTTGCAGCGTCACGGTGAACGCTTCGATCGGGACGAAGATCGGGGCGGGCACCGCGATGGGGCCGGCGGGCGGCGCCACAAACGTGGTCGGCGTGGCTTGGGGGCCCTGGCCGGGCTGACCGGGCTGACCCGGTTGGCCGGGCTGGCCGCCGGGCACCTGGCCCACGCCCAATTGCACGGGCGCGCCGGCTTGCGGTTGCTGCAGGCGTTGGGTGATGAACCAGGTTGCGCCCGCACTGCCGGCGGCAACAAGGAGCAAGACCAACAGGCCCAGCAGCAGACGAAGAATGCCGCCGCCGGATTTCTTTGCGCCCGACGGCGCGGTTATGGGTTTGGTAGTCGCCATCTCGGTTTCGATGCGTATTGAGCCGCTGGTGAAAACGGATTCTTAGTGGATGAAAGCATTCTGCCCCAAACTACGCCTCGGCTTGGAGGCGAAAAACAGGGCGAAAGCCGCGTATCTCAAGCTATTGCTGCACTGCCCGCGTTCGTTGCCAAGCGCGGGCCGCGTATTTGTCACGCAAAGGTGTCGACCAATGCGTTGGCGTTGCGCGACACCGTCACGGTGGGGGTGGCGTTGTCGGCCGATGCATCGGCAAGCGCCGATCCATTGCCCGACTGACGCTGCGAGCCGCCGTTGCCTTGTTGTTGCGCGAATTCCTGCTGCGCGGACTGTTCGCCCACGCTGGTCTGGCCCAGCGAAATGCCGGCTTGCGCCAAGGCTTGCTGCAATTGCGGCATCGCGGTTTCGATGGCCTGGCGCACCGAGGCATGCGCCGAGACGAACGACGCGCTGGCCACGCCGTCGGCGATGTTCAGGCTGACGCGCAGGGGGCCCAGGTCGGGCGGATCCAGCCGCAGCTCGGCGGTCTGCATGCCCTGGCGCGCGTTGGTGCTCATCATCACCACTTGCTGGCCCAGCTCGGTGCCCCAATGCGTGCCGCCGACCGGGGTGGCGACCTGCATCACAAGCGGCACGGCCGGCGGGGCGAAGGCCGATTGGTTCACGACGGGCGCGGCCTGGCGTTGCGTGGCGGCGGCAAGTGCCTGCGCCAGATGGTCCTGCGCCGTGGCGCCATGTTGCGGCGCCTGGAATTGCTGGGTGGTGCCGGTCAAGGCGGCCAACACTTCTTCTTCGGTGCGCGCGGGCAAGGTCGTGGTGGTGGCGGGCTCGGCGTCGGCCTTGGTTTCGCGCGCAACGCGCGGCAACGGCAGGTCGACAGCGGCGCGCGGTGCTTCGGCCTTGACGGCCGGCTGCGTGGTCGGGGCGGCGGCGACGGCCGTGGCCGTGGCGCTGCCCGGCTTGACGGCGGCGGTCAGGACCGGCTGCGCGACCTGAGCATCGCGCGCGGCAATCGCGGCGGCGGCTTCGGCCTGCACGGCGGTCACGGCGACCGGCGTGCGGG
>NZ_JBHFIZ010000027.1:72856-76852 GCF_057334535.1 Achromobacter colocynthidis | reverse complement strand
CCCCCCCCACGCCCTGGCCGCCCGGAGCGTACCGAGCGCGCTGGCCGCCCCGAGCGCGCCGAGCGCCCGCCGCGCGCGGATCGACCCGAGCGCCCTGAGCGCCCGCCGCGTGCCGACCGCCCCGAGCGCCCGATCCCCGTCGTGGCCTATCCCGAAGACCTGCCCGTCAGCGCGCGGCGGCAGGAAATCGCGCGCGCCATCGCCGGCCATCAGGTGGTGATCGTCAGCGGGGAAACGGGCTCGGGCAAGACCACGCAGTTGCCCAAGATCTGCCTGGAACTGGGCCGTGGCCGCCAGAAGATGATCGGCCATACCCAGCCGCGCCGCCTGGCCGCCACCTCGGTGGCCAAGCGCATCGCCGAAGAGCTGAACACGCCGATGGGCGAGGTGGTGGGCTACCAGGTGCGCTTTAACGACCGCACCGGCCCCAATGCGTCCATCAAGCTGATGACCGACGGCATTCTGCTGGCCGAGTCGCAGCGCGACCCGCTCTTGCGCCGCTACGACACCATCATCATCGACGAGGCGCACGAGCGCAGCCTGAACATCGATTTCCTGCTGGGCTACCTGAAGCAGTTGCTGCCGCGTCGCCCGGACCTGAAACTGATCATCACGTCGGCCACCATCGACGCAGACCGTTTCGCCAAGCACTTCGCGGCATCGGAAGACAAACCCGCGCCGGTCATCGAGGTGTCGGGCCGCCTGTACCCGGTGGAGGTGCGCTACCGCCCCGTGCGCGAAGAATTGGCCGAGGACGCCGCCGCGCCCGCCGCCAAGCCGGGACGCGACCGCGAACGCATGTCGGGCGACGAAGAGCGCGACCTGATCGACGCCATCGTCGACGCCGTGGATGAGTGCGCCCGCCATGGCCCCGGCGACGTGCTGGTGTTCCTGCCCGGCGAACGCGAAATCCGCGAGTCCGCTGAAGCCTTGCGCAAGCGCCACCCAGCCGGCACCGAAGTGCTGCCGCTGTACGCGCGCCTGTCGCAGGCCGAGCAAGAACAGATCTTCCACCCGCGCACCAACGCGCGGCGCATCGTGCTGGCCACGAACGTGGCCGAAACCTCGCTGACGGTGCCCGGCATCCGCTTCGTGGTCGATAGCGGGTTGGCGCGCATCAAGCGCTATTCGTGGCGCAACAAGGTTGAGCAACTGCGCATCGAGCCGATCAGCCGTGCGTCGGCCAACCAGCGCGCGGGCCGTTGCGGCCGCGTGGGTCCGGGCGTGTGCATCCGGCTCTACGACGAACTCGACTTCAATAACCGCGCGGCGTTCACCGACCCCGAAGTGCTGCGTTCGTCGCTGGCGTCCGTCATCCTGCGGATGAAGTCGCTGAAGCTGGACGACATCGAGCAGTTCCCCTTCGTTGAGGCTCCGCCGGGCCGCGCGGTGGCCGACGGTTATCACCTGCTGCAAGAGCTGGGCGCGATCGAGCTGGCGTCCGCCTCCGAGGACGAGGCCGAAGCGTCGCGCACCGGTGCGTCGTTCGTGCTGACCGAAACGGGCCACGAACTGGCCAAGCTGCCGGTGGACCCGCGCATCGGCCGCATGATCCTGGCCGCGCGTGAACATCAATGCCTGGCCGAGATGCTGATCATCGCCTCGGCGCTGTCGGTGCAGGACGCGCGCGACCGCCCCATGCAAGAGCGCGAAGCCGCCGAAGCCGCGCACGCCAAGTTCGCCGACGACAAATCGGAATTCATTTCCTTCCTGAAACTGTGGCGCTGGTATGGCGAACAGGTCCAGCACAAGGCGTCGCAGCGCAAGCTGGTGGGGCTTTTGCGGCAGAATTTCCTGTCACCCATCCGGCTGCGCGAATGGCACGACGTGCATACGCAACTGGCGGCGCTGGTGGGCGAGCAGGGCTGGCGCGTCAATCAGGCGGAAGCCACGTACGAGCAACTGCATCTGGCGCTGCTGTCTGGCCTCTTGGGCAATATCGGTTTCAAGAGCGACGAAGGCGGCCACTACCAGGGCGCGCGCGAAATCCGTTTCCACATCCATCCGGGTTCACGCCTGGTGAAGAAGGCGGGCCGCTGGATCATGGCGGCTGAACTGGTCGAGACCACGCGTTTGTATGCCCGCTGCGTGGCGCGCATCGACCCCGTGTGGCTGGAAAAGGTGGGCGCACATCTGATCCGCAAAAACTGGTCGGACCCGCGTTGGGAAAAGAAGGCCGGGCAGGTCGTGGCCAACGAGCGCGCCACGCTATATGGGCTGACCATCTACACCGGGCGGCGTATCCATTACGGCCGCGTCAACCCGACGCAAGCGCGCGAACTCTTCATCCGCCAGGCGCTGGTGCCGGGCGAGATCGACACGCGCCTGCCGTTCGTGGCGCACAACCGCAAGCTGATTGCCGGCATCGAAAAGCTGGAGCATCAGACACGCCGCCCCGACATCCTGGTGGACGACGAACTGATCTTCGCCTTCTACGACCGCCAGCTTCCGGCCGATATCTCGCAGACCACCTCGCTGGAAAAGTGGGTGTCCGGCCTGGACAAGGCCGCGGCCGCCAAGCTGATGCTGACGCGCGACGAGCTGATGCGGCACGAAGCCGCCGGCGTCACTACCGATGTCTTTCCCAAAAAGGTGGAATGGCAGGGCGTGACGATGGCGCTGGACTACCACTTCGAGCCCGGCTCCCCGCGCGACGGCGTGACCCTGTCGGTGCCGCTGTTTGCGCTGAACCAGATTGACCCGGACCGCTGCGAGTGGCTGGTGCCCGGCATGCTGAAGGAAAAAGTGCACTTGCTGCTGAAGTCGCTGCCGCAAAAGCTGCGCCGCCATTGCGTGCCGCTGCCCGACTACGCGGCCGGTTTCTACGACCGCTGGTTTGAACGGCAGGCCGATCCGCAACAAGGCCTGGTTGACGCGATCATCGCCGACATGTGGGACCAGGTGCAGGTGCGCCCCGCCGTGGGCGACTTCAAGCTTGAGACCTTGCCCGCCCACCTGTTCATGAACTTCCGCGTGGTGGACGAGCACGGCCGCATGCTGGCCGCCGGGCGCAACCTGGCGCAATTGCGTGCGGAATTCGGCAAGCAGGCGCAGGCCACCTTCCAGCAACTGGCCGCCAGCGATACGCAGGTGGCCCAGGCGCTGGCGCACGAAAACCTGACGACGTGGTCGTTCGGCCCCTTGCCCGAAATCATGGAGATCAAGCGGCGCGGCCAATCGGTCATCGGCTATCCGGCCCTGGTCGACCGGGGCGCGCATTGCGACCTGGACGTGTTCGACGACCCGGACGAGGCGCGCAAGCACCACCGGGCAGGGCTGCTCAAGCTGTTCCGCCTGGGGCTGCGCGAGCAGGTCAAGTTCCTGGAAAAGAACCTGACGGACCTGACCAAGATCAGCATGCTGTACATGACGCTGGGTACGCAGGAAGAACTGCGCGACCAGATCATCGATTGCGCGCTGGGCCAGGCGTGCCTGGCCGAACCGTGGCCGGTGAACGAGCAGCAGTTCGACGCCCGCCGCGCCGAAGGCAAGGGGCGGCTGGGGCTGTTGGCGCAGGAAGTGGCCCGGCTGGCCGGCGCGGTGCTGACCGAGTACGCGGCCGTGCAACGCAAGCTGCCGCAAGCCAAGCCGCATGCCTCGGCCTATGCCGATCTGCAGCAGCAGTTAAGCGCGCTGATGCCCAAGTGGTTCATCCGCGACACGCCTTATGCGCAGTTGTCCCATTACCCGCGCTACTTGAAGGCGGCCATTGCCCGCATCGATAAACTGCGCGCCGACCCGGCGCGCGACGCCAAGCTGGTGGCCGAGATGGCGCCGCTGCTGACGCAGTACCAGCGCGCCAGATCGGCATTGAAGGGCGCGCCGGACCCGCGTCTGGACGAATTCCGGTGGCTGCTTGAAGAACTGAGGGTGGCGTTGTTTGCGCAAGAACTGCGCACGCCGATGCCGGTTTCGGTGAAGCGGCTGATGAAAAGCTGGGAATCGATCAAGCGCTGAAACTGGCTTGAACGGGCGGGGGGGGGGGGGGGGGGGGGG
>NZ_JBHFIZ010000027.1:0-72818 GCF_057334535.1 Achromobacter colocynthidis | reverse complement strand
GCACGTGCCAGTGCACGCCCCACCCATCCAATGACGGTGTCTAGTGTTCAGATGGCAATGAAGCCCACGACCACCAGCGCAATCAGGGCGAACTTGGTCACCTTGTAGGCCGTGCGGTTCCACGTCTTGAACGCCTTGCGCTTCTGGTCGATGACCCAGTGCGCGTGCGTCAGCCGGTTGATGGCGCCGGTTTGGTCGCCGCCGTCGTTGGGCGAACTGGCCGCCGACATCACCACGCGCCCGAACCAGCGGTTGAACGCTTCGGCCCAACGCCATTTCAGCGGACGCTCGACGTCGCAGAACAGGATGATGCGGTTCTGCTCCGAGTGGTTGTAGGCCTCGTGCACGTAGGTTTCGTCGAACACCACGCTTTCGCCATCACGCCAGCTATAGGATTCGCCATCGACGATGATGTGGCAGCGGTCATCGTTGGGCGTCACCAGGCCCAGGTGGTAGCGCAGCGATCCGGCAAACGGGTCGCGGTGAGGATTCAACTGGCCGCCGGGGGGCAGTTCGGCGAACATCGCGGCCTTGACCTTGGGCAGCGTCTTCAGAATGGCGACCGTCTTGGGGCAGAGTTCTTCGGCGGAGGGGTGGCGGGCGTCATACCACTTCAGGTAGAACCGCTTCCAGCCATATTTGAAGAAAGAATTGAAGCCGATGTCGTTATGGGCGTCGGCGGCTCGGATCCGCTGCATTTCCGCCATTTGAACGGCTTCTTCGCGGATCGTCTCCCAGTTGTCGTCCAGGACCTTGAGTTCGGCGATTTCGCTGGTCGTCAGGTAGGGGGTGGACGGCACCCGCGAGGCCAACACCATGAAGGCGTTGACGGGGGCCAGCAATACGGAGTGGTCCAGCAGTTGCCGGCCCAGCGGCAGTTTGACTCGGCCTCGGAAGTGCGCAAACAGGATGGCGGCCAGCCAGATCCCGGGTATTAACCATTTCATACGTAAACGTCGTCCTGCGACAGATGGGTCAGATCGACCCTGTATTGTTACACAACGTCCCTGAAGTTCGCCTTAAGGTCCCCTTCAGCTTCCGTGCGGCGCCGATTTCGAAATTACGGACGCAGGGGCTTGGACCGTGATCCCTGGGTACAATTCCCGCTATGTCCGAAGCCGTAACAAACCCGACCCCCTTTGTGCATCTGCGTGTCCACTCCGAGTTTTCGGTGGTGGACGGCATTGTGCGCATTCCCGACCTGATCAAGCGCGTGGCCAAGCTGGGCCAGCCCGCCGTGGCGCTGACCGACCTGTCCAACCTTTTCGGCCTGATCAAGTTCTACAAAGGCGCACGCGGCGCGGGGGTCAAACCCATTGCCGGCTGTGACGTCTGGTTGAGCAATGATGACGACCCGTCCAAGCCTTTCCGCTTGTTGTTGCTGGTGCGCAACCATCAGGGCTATCTGAACCTGTGCGAACTGCTGTCCAAGGCGTTCCTGACGAACCAGGGCAAGGGCCGCGCGGAGGTCCGCCGGGAATGGCTGCAAGGCCAGCAAGGCCTGATCGCGCTGTCGGGCGGCCGCATGGGCGACGTGGGCCAGGCCTTGGACGCCGGCAACGCGGTGTCGGCGCTGGCGTTGGCGCGCCAATGGGCGCATCTGTTCCCAGGCAGCTACTACATTGAATTGCAGCGCGCCGGCATGGACGGCGACGAAGCCTACACGCAGGCGGCCATGCGGCTGGCGGGCGAAGCCGGCTTGCCGGTCGTGGCCACGCACCCCGTCCAGTTCCTGGACGAATACGAATTCCAGGCGCACGAGGCCCGCGTCTGCATCGCCGAAGGCGAAATCCTGGCCAACCCGCGCCGCGTGCGCCGCTTCACGAAAGAGCAGTACCTGCTCAGTTCCGAGGAAATGGCGCGCCGCTTCGCCGACGTGCCCTCGGCGCTGGCCAACACGGTTGAAATCGCCAAGCGCTGCAACCTGAGCCTGGTGCTGGGCAAGCCGCGCCTGCCCAACTTCCCCACGCCCGACGGCGTAACGCTGGACGACTACCTGGTCCAGTTGTCGGAAGAGGGCCTGGAAAAGCGCATGGCGTTCCTGTTCCCGGACGATGCTGAACGCGAATCCAAGCGCGAGCAGTACTACGAGCGCCTGCGCTGGGAATGCAAGACCATCATCCAGATGGGCTTCCCGGGCTACTTCCTGATCGTTCAAGACTTCATCAACTGGGGCAAGAACAACGGCGTGCCCGTCGGCCCGGGCCGGGGCTCGGGCGCGGGATCGCTGGTGGCCTACGCGCTGGGCATCACCGACCTGGACCCCATCCGCTATGACTTGCTGTTCGAGCGCTTCCTGAACCCGGAACGGGTCTCCATGCCCGACTTCGATATCGACTTCTGTCAGGACAACCGCGAACGGGTCATCGACTACGTCAAGGAAAAGTACGGCCGCGCCGCCGTGAGCCAGATCGCCACCTTCGGTACGCTGGGCGCCAAGGCCGTGGTGCGCGACGCCGGCCGCGTGCTGGACATGCCCTATATGTTCTGCGACGGCTTGTCCAAGCTGATCCCGTTCAACCCGATGGACCCGTGGTCGCTGGAACGCACCCTGAAGGACGAACCCGCCTTCAAGGACCGCTACGAACAGGAAGAAGAAGTGCGCGCGCTGGTCGACCTGGCCAAGCCGCTGGAAGGCCTGACCCGCAACATCGGCATGCACGCGGGCGGCGTGCTCATCGCGCCCGGCAAGCTGACGGATTTCTGCCCGCTGTATTGTCAGCCCGGCCAGGAAAACAGCGCGGTGTCGCAGTTCGACAAGGACGACGTCGAAGCCGCGGGCCTGGTCAAGTTCGACTTCCTGGGCCTGCGCAACCTGACCATCCTGGACTGGGCCGTGCGCTACGTGCGCCAGTTCAACGAGGACAAGCGCGACTTCGACGTCATGGCGCTTGAACTGGACGACCCGGCCGCCTACAAGATCTTGTGCGACGCCAACACCACCGCCGTGTTCCAGTTGGAATCGCGCGGCATGAAAGAGCTGCTGAAGAAGCTGCGGCCGAACACGTTCGAAGACATCATCGCCATGCTGGCCCTGTATCGTCCGGGGCCGCTGGAATCCGGCATGGTGGATGATTTCGTCAACCGCAAGCACGGCCGCGCCGCGGTGGACTATTTCCACAACGACCTGGAAAGCACGCTGAAAAGCACCTACGGGGTCATCGTCTACCAAGAACAGGTGATGCTGATCTCGCAGATCATCGGGGGCTATTCGCTGGGCGGCGCCGACCTTTTGCGCCGCGCCATGGGCAAGAAAAAGCCCGAGGAAATGGCCAAGCACCGCGAATTGTTCGAACAGGGCGCCAAGGAAAAGGGCCACGACCCGGACCTGGCGGTCAAGCTGTTCGACCTGATGGAAAAGTTCGCTGGCTACGGCTTCAACAAGTCGCACTCGGCCGCCTACGCGCTGATTTCGTACCAGACCGCCTGGCTCAAGGCCTATCACCCCACCGAATTCCTGGCCGCCACCATGTCGTCCGATATGGACGACACGGACAAGGTGCAGATTTTCTGCCGCGACGCCCAGGACAACGGCGTTGAAGTGCTGCCGCCCGATGTCAATTTTTCGGGCTACCGCTTTGAGCCGGTCAAAGACAAGTACACCGAAAAAGGCAAGCCGCCGCGCACCATGCGTTATGGCCTGGGCGCCGTCAAGGGCACGGGGCAGGGCGCGGTCGAAGACATTCTGCGCGCCCGCAAGGAAGGCGGCCCGTTCCTGAACCTGTTCGACTTCTGCCGCCGCGTGGGCAAGCAGGCGGTGAACCGCCGCACCATCGAAGCGCTGATCAAGGCCGGCGCGTTCGACACCATCGAACCCAACCGCGCCGCGATGCTGGCGTCGGTGCCCACCGCGATGGAAGCGGCGGAACAGGCCGCGCGCAGCGCCAACCAGGCTTCGCTGTTCGGTGACGACAGCGGCGACGTCGTGGCGGGCGAACTGGCCAAGGTGGCGCCGTGGGACCTGCACAAGAAGTTGACGGAAGAAAAATCCGCGCTGGGCTACTACTACAGCGGCCACTTGTTCGACGCCTGGCGCGACGAAGTGCGCCGCATCGTGCCGATGCAGTTGGCGCGCGTGGAACCGCAGCGCGATCTGCAATGGATGTGCGGCGTGCTGGCCAGCGTGCGCGTCATGATGACGCGGCGGGGCAAGATGGTGTTTGCCGTGCTGGATGACGGCACCGCGCAGGTCGAGATCTCGGTGTTCAACGAGCTCTACGAAAAGCATCGCAACCGCTTGCGCGAAGACCAACTGGTCATCGTGCAGGGCAAGGTCAGCAATGATGACTACTCCGGCGGCATGCGCATCGTGGCCGAACAGCTGTACGACCTGCAACTGGCCCGCGAAGCGCGCGCCAAGTCGCTGCGCGTCAAGCTCAATGGCTCGGCCGATGCCGCCCGCTTGCGCCAGATGCTGAACCCGTTCCGCGCCGAACCCGAGAACGGCATTCCGGGCGTGCCCGTCGATATCGTCTACACCAAGAACAATTTCAATTGCACTGTGCGCTTGGGCGAAGAGTGGCGCGTACGCATGGCCGACACGCTGCTGGAAAACCTGAATGCCTGGACCAAACCCGATGGGGTTGAGGTGACCTATTGATGCGAAGCCTGCGTATCGTCCATTCTGAAGCAGCCACCAGTTTCGGGGGCCAAGAGGGGCGGATCTTCAAGGAAATGACGGCCATGCGTGCGCGAGGCCACCACGTTGAAGCCATCGTCCAATCGCGGGCCTTGCTGGTCGAACGCCTGACGGACGCCGGATTCACGGTGCACAAGGTCGACATGGACGGCCCGGTGAATTACTTCAAGGGCGTGGCCGCCGTCCGCCGGATATTGCGGGAAGGGCGCTTTGATGTGCTCAACACGCATAGCCGGCGCGACACGGTCATCGCGGGCATGAGCGGCCGTTTGGCCGGCACGCCGCTGATCGTGCGAACGCGCCACCTGTCGAACAAGGTTGGTTCGATGTGGTCGTACACCTGGCTGCCGCATCGTGTCACGGCTGTCAGCGAGCATGTGCGCAAGTACCTGATTCAGCGTGGCGTGCCCACCAACAAAGTGGCCACGGTCTATTCGCCGATCGTGCTGCCGGCGCCCGTCGAACGCTCGACTTTGCGCGACGAACTCGGCCTGGCCGATGACGATATCGTCGTGGGTTGTGTGGCCGTCATGCGTGCCACCAAGGGCCACAAGGACCTGATCGACGCGATGGTGCCGCTGATGGCAAGCCGGCCGAAGCTGCACCTGGTGTTTGTGGGGGGCGGCTCGCCGGTCTTCGAGCAAACGCAGGAATATGTGGCCAAGCTGGGGCTGCAACATCGCATCCACTTGATGGGCATGCGCCGCGATGTGCCCAATCTGTTGTCGGGGTTCGACGTGTTTGCGCTGGCCACGCAGCAAGAGGCGTCGGGCACGGTCTATGTTGAAGCCCAGGCTAGTGGCCTGCCGGTGGTGGGCACCGACGTGGGCGGCGTATCCGAAATGTTCCGCAACGGCGACACGGGCATCCTGGTGCCGCCGAAGAACCCCCAGGCGCTGACCGATGCGCTGCAACGCCTGATCGACGACCCGGCGCTGCGCCGCCGGATGGGCGAAGCCGGCCGCAAGATGGTCTGGGAAGAAGCCGTGTTTTCGCCTGCGCGTCTTGCCGAAACCACCGAAGCCATCTATCTGAAGTGGTTGGCGGAACGCGCCGCATGAACGCGCCCAACGTCCCCGTGCTGATGTACCACCATGTCACCCCCGCGGGCGGCATGATCGCGGCGACGCCCGATGTCTTCGACGCCCAGCTTGCGCGTCTGGCGCGCGCGGGCTACCAGTCGTTGACGGCCGCCCAGTTCGCCGGCTACCTGGCCGGCCAGCCGGTGCCCGAGCGTTCCGTGCTGATCACCTTCGACGACGGCTACCTGAATAACTGGGTGCACGCGCACCCAGCCCTGGCGCGCCATGGCATGCGCGCCGTGCTGTTCACCATCACCGGCTGGATCGGCGACGGGCCGGTGCGGCCGCACGCGGGGCAGGGCGGCGTGCTGCCGGCCACGCCCGCCCACGACGCCTGCAAGCAGTTGGTGGCGTCGGGCCGCAGCGACGAGGCCATGCTGCGCTGGAGCGAGATCGAGGCCATGCAGGCCGCGGGCACCTTCGAATTCCATTCGCACACGCACACCCACACCCGCTGGGACAAGGTCTGCGGCAATGACGCGGACGCCAAGCGCGCGCACATCGCGCAGGAACTGCACGATTCCCGCCAGGCCCTGGTGCAGCGCCTGGGTTCGGTCAGCGACCACCTCTGCTGGCCGCAGGGCTACTTCGACGCCGACTACGTGGCGGCCGCCCGGCAAGCCGGTTTTGCGCACCTGTACACGACCGATCCCTTCGGCCAGAACACGCCCGGCGCGGACCCCGAACACATCTATCGTTTCGCCGTGCGCAATCAGGGCGGAAGCTGGCTCAACCGGCGCATCTGGTTGTCGCGCGACCCCTTCTGGGGGCCTCGCTACCATGCCTGGAAAGCCTGGAAAAAGCGTCTTAGGAATCGCGGATGAAGCTATCAGTCATCATCATCACCAAGAACGAAGCGGCGAACATCGCCGCCTGCCTGAAGTCCGTATCCTTCGCCGACGAATTCATCGTGGTGGATTCGGGCAGCACCGACGGCACCGTCGAATTGGCCCAGGCCTTGGGTGCGCGCGTTGAAGTCACGGCCGATTGGCCGGGTTTCGGCCCGCAGAAAAATCGCGCGTTGGATCTGGCGACGGGCGACTGGGTGTTGTCCATCGACGCCGACGAGCGCGTCACGCCCGAACTGGCGCGTGAAATCCAGGACGTCCTGGCCAACCCGCGCGCCGACGCGTACGAGATCGCCCGCCTGTCGAATTTCTGCGGCAAGGACATCCGCCACAGCGGCTGGTGGCCCGACTACGTGCTGCGCTTGTTCAAGCGCGGCACGGCGCGTTTCACCGATGCCGCCGTGCATGAGCGGGTGGTGCCCACCCAAGGCCAGCCGCTGAAATTGCAGGGCTATTTCAACCACTATCCCTACGACAACCTGGACGCGCTGATCAACAAGGTCAACCGCTATTCCTCGGACGCGGCGGCCATGATGTACGCCAAGGGGCGCCGCACGTCGGTGTTTGGCGCGCTGGGCCATGGGTTCTGGACGTTTGTGCGTATCTACCTGATCCGGCGCGGGTTTCTCGATGGCAGGCATGGCCTGGTGTTGGCCGTGACCGCCGCCGCGGGCAGTTTTTTCCGCTATTCCAAGCTGATGTTCCTGGCCGAGAAGCACAAGTGAAGATCCTCTACACGAACTTCCACGGCGGCAATGGCGGGGGGCACGTCACCTACATCATCAACCTGGCCCGCGCCCTGTCGCCCCACCACGACATCACCGTGGCCGCGCCGGCCACCAGCCGGCTGCACCGCTATGCGCGCGCGATTCCCGGCGTGACAGTGGTCGACATGCGCTATACGACGCGCCCGTCATCCTGGTTCAAGGACCGCGCCCAGCTCAGCCGCCTGATCAAGACCGGCGGCTTTGACATCATCCACGCCAACGGCTCGGCCGACCACAAGCAAGTGATGCTGGCCACGCTGGGCATGGCGCGGCGCCCGCGCATTGTGTTCACCAAGCACAACGATCATCCGCTTTCCAGCTTTGGCCACAAGCTGCGGGTAGCGTTGGCCACCGACCACGGCATTGCGGTCAGCGATTACATCCACGGCCTGATGCAGCGTTCGCCGTACCGCAAGCGCCCCATCACCACTATCCGCCACGGCATCGATACCAACTTCTTCGCGCCGCCACCGCCGGAAAGCCTGGACAAGCTGCGCGCGCTGATCTTTGGCGCGGATTGGCCGGGCAAGCTGCTGCTGGGCAGCGCGGGCGGCACCGACTTCGACAAGGGCTGGCTGGACCTGGTGGCCGCCGTGGCGGCCCTGCCGCCCGCGGACAAGGCGCGCGTGCTGCTGATGGTGGCGGGTGACCCGCCCTCCGAGGCCAAGCTGGCGCGCGTGCGCGAGCTGGGCATGATCGATCAGGTTCGCTTTCCCGGGCTGCTTGATGATGTGCGCGCCTCACTCGCGTCCTGTCACGCGGGCTTCGTGCTGTCGTACCGTGAAGCCCTGTCGTTTGCCTGCCGCGAGATCATGGCCCTGGGCTTGCCGGCGCTGGTGACTAACGCAGGGGGGCTGCCCGAAAACGTGACGGACGGCGTGGACGGCTGGATTGTGCCCGTGCGCGACGTGGCCGCCATGACGGACAAACTGCGTTTCATGCTGGACCACCCCGACGCGGTTCGCGAGATGGGCGCGCGTGCGCGTGAAACCAGCTTGCGCGACTTCAATCTTGAGCGTTTCGCGGCCGCCACATTGGATGTCTACCAGCGTACGCTGGATGGACGCCGGGCTCTATAATCCCGCCTTATGTCTATTCCAATTCTCATGTACCACCAGATCGGCGAACCCAATCCCAAGGGCACGCCGTTTCGTGGGCTGACCGTGCACCCCGACAGCTTTGCCCGGCAGATGCGCTGGATGCGCCGGCTGGGCTATCGCGGCCTGTCGATGCGCGACGTCATGCCGTATGTGCGTGGCGAACGGCAAGGCAAGGTATTCGGCATTACTTTCGACGACGGCTATCGCAACGTGCATCACAACGCGATGCCTGTGCTGAGCGAATTGGGATTCACCGCCACCAACTATTTCGTTGCGCGCCAATTCGACGGCGGCAACGTCTGGGACTCGCATAAAGGCATTCCGTTTTCCGCCTTGATGACGGTGGGCGAAATGCGCGAATGGGCGCAGGCCGGCAACGAAGTCGGCTCGCATACGCTGGACCACGTCCATTTGCCCGAAATGTCGCCCGACGAAGCGCGTCGCCAGATCGTGGAATCCAAGAACGAACTGGAACAGGCGCTGGGCGGGCCGGTTACCGCCTTTTGTTATCCCTACGGCGATCACGGCCCGGAGCATCGCGCCATGGCGCGCGAAGCGGGCTATGACAACGCCACGCTCACGCAGCGCGGCCTGGCCGCCGCGTCCGACGATCCCTTCGGCCTGCCTCGGGTGACGGTGGCGCGTTCCACCAACATCATCCGATTCCTGCAGAAGTGCCTGACCCGGTATGAAGACACCCGCCGGCGCCGTTGAGCGGCGGCTCCGCATCGCGTTGCTGGTGGACCGCTTCGGTAACCGCTTCGGCGGCGCCGAAGCCTACGGCGTGGAGCTGATGCGGGTGCTGGGCCAGCGCCACGACGTGTCGGTCGTTGCGCGTGACTTCGATAGCGACCTGCCGTTTAGCTTCCTGCCCGTGCGCTTTCCCGCTTGGCTGCCAAGCTGGATGCGCGTGCTGTATTTCGCCTGGCGCGCCGACCGGCTGACACGCGGCCGCTTCGACATCGTGCATTCGCACATGAACGGCTGGGCGGGCGAAATCCAGGTCATGCACGTGACGCCGGTGCGCTACAACCGCGTTGCGCGCGTCAACCTGCTACAGCGCATCAATTCGTGGCTGAGTCCGCGCCTGGCAACCTATCTGCTGCTGGAAAAATTGCGCGTGCGGCGTGCGCCTGCTCGGCGCGTCGTGGCCGTGTCCGGCTTGATCATGGACCAGTTGCATCGCAGCTATGGCCCCGAGTTGCAGGTGGATATCATCGCGCCGGGGGTCAAACTGCCTTCGGCCGACGTGGCCACAAGGCGTAATGCGATCCGTGCCCGCCTGGGATGGGATGCTGGCACAATCGGCTGCCTGCTGGTGGCTCGCAACCCGCTGCGCAAAGGGCTGCCCGCGCTGCTGGATGCCCTGGCGCAACTGCCCGCCCATTACAAGCTGCTGGTCGTGGGCGCTGCCCCCCCCCCCCGCGACCGGGTCCGCGCGGCGGACGGCGTGGCGCACCGCGTCACGCTGGTCGACCCGACGCCGGACGTCGCCCCGTATTTCAGCGCGGCGGATATCTACGCGCACCCCACGCTGAATGACAGCTACGGCATGGCGCCGCTGGAAGCGATGTCGCACGGCCTGCCGGTGGTGGTCAGTTCGCCCGCCTACTGCGGCTTTGCGCAGTATCTGTCGGCGGGCAAAGACGCGCTGATCCTGCAAGACCCGCGCGATGGCGCCCAACTGGCCCAGGCGCTGGAGCGGCTGGGGTCCGAGCCGGAACTGCGGGCGGCGCTGATCGCGCGAGGCCTGGAGATTGCCCGCGATCAAAGCTGGGAAACGGTGGCTTCAAGGTACGAAGCGCTGTATGAAAAGGTGCTTCAAGCGCGGCAGGGCGGGTAAGCGGGTTATAGAGTGGCCCGCCCCAGCCGGGTTATCGAGTGACCCGCCCCAGCCGCGCCGGCCTCAATGCGCCGGCGCCGTCGCGCGCTCTAAATCGCCCAGCCACTGGATCGCATGTTCCCGGTTTGGGCCACACATCTCTTGCTGGGGTTGCAGGCCGCCGCAGAAGGCCGGGCGGGAAGGCTGGCCGAAGATGGCGCAGCGCATGTCGGGAAGCAGTTGGATACAGGGCACGCCCGCGGGCTTGCCTTGCGGCATGCCCGGAATAGGCTGGGTGATGGACGGGGCGATGCAGCAGGCGCCGCAACCCGCCCGGCAATCCAGCGCCACGGCCGTCAGGCTCATACCCATCCGCGCAGCCAGTAGACGAACAGCCCGGCGTATTCCTTGATGATGGAGCGGCTGGCGTCAAACGTACGCTGGTCGGGCAGCCAAAGCGGCAGTGAGCCGTCAGCAGGCGCCACGATCTGCGGCGGGGCCGGCGCGGCGATGGCTTCCATGCCTTGCTTGGAAAAGGCCGCCATCGCGCGCGGCATGTGCAGCGCGGAGGTCACCAGCAGCACTTTGCTGATGCCGCGCGCCTTGAGCTTGTCTTCGGTCAAGGCCGCATTTTCATAGGTCGTGCGGCTGGAGTTTTCCAGGATCAGCGCGCTTTCTGGCACCCCTTGCTGGCGGATGGAGTGCGCCATGCCACGGGCCTCGGACACATCGCCTTCCAGAGCTCCACCCGATAGCAGCACCTTGGGCGCGCGTCCGGCCAGGTAGAGCTGGGCCGCCGTGTCGATGCGGACGACGGCGGTCTCTTTGTCATAAGGCAGGAACCAGTTGGCGCGGCCATTGGCGGTATTGCCGCCCAGCACCACGATGGCGTCGGCCGTGGGTGAATCCGCGGGCGGCAGGTGTGGATAGCGGGTTTCCAGCGCGCCGCCCAACCACAGGGACGTCACCGGTAGCGACCACGCCAAGGCCCAGAGCAGGCCGGCGGCGATGAGGGCGCCGCCCGTCTTGCGCAACCTGAACAGGCCCAACACCAGGCCAATAACGACCAAAGTCACGCACAAGTTGAAAGGAATGATCAGATTTGCGAGATAGCTGGAAAAGGTCATGTGAAAACAGTCCTGATTACTTCGTCCCGTCCAGCAGGGTGGTCGCCTGCTGTTCAACTTCTTCGACGGACGGCCATGCGTGTTCGGATCCGACGCAGACGGCCCGAGGTGACCACGGGCCGGTCCGACCCGGTCGGGTCACGCCAAACAGCGCCAGTTCGCGGGCCGATGCCGCCGCGGCAACGTGGGACACCCCGGAATCGTTGCACACCACCAACGCCGCCCGTGCCGTCAGCGCGGCAAACGCGCCCAGCGGCAAGGGAGGTAGCAATTGCGCCGTGGGTGCATTGCGCCGCGCCTCGTCGGTTTCGGCCGGAGGGGGGCACATTACCACGGTATGGCCGCGGGCCTGCAAGGCGCGCGTCAGTGTATCGAATCCTGGCCAGACCTTGATCTTGCCCTTGTGCAGCCCGGTGGCGGTGGGGGCAATCAGCACAAAACGCTGCGCGCTCAGCCCGGCCGCCCGCAGCGCCTGGTCGGCGGCATCCTGGTGCGCCGCCGTCAGCGGCAGATCAAGCGTGGGCCCCGGTTGCGCCGGGCCGCTGGGCAGGCCCCAGCGGGTCAGGGCCTGGCGGGTCAGATGATGCCAGGACTGCACGGCGTGCAAGGTCTCGGCGGGTTTGGCCACGGGCCAGCGCAGCAGGAAGCTGCGGCCGTCGTCCCGATAACCGGCGCACGGCAGACCCGCCAGCCGGAAAACCAGTGCGCTGGACAACGAGTCCGGCAGCAACAGGCCTCGGGCACGGCGGCCCAGCGCGCCCAGGCCGCGGCGGTGGGCGCTGACGGCGGCCCGATCGGGGCCGACCTTGCCGCGCATGGGGACGAAATCGTGCTTGGGGACCCCGTCCAACAGGTCGCGGGCCCAGGGCCTTGCGCAGATCACCAGGGGCAGGCCGCTGGCTTCCAACGCCCGCAGGCTGGGCAGGCTCATGCAAACATCGCCCACCCAATTGGGTAACCGGACGTAGATACAGCGGATATCGGACATGGATGGGTGGAGAGGCAAATTAGTCTTATTAGGGGTAGGGCGGCTCAGCGCGGCGGCGCGTAGCCAGTACAATCCTGGGCACAATTGTATAAAAGCGAGTGCTCCCTTTGAATTCTGCCGCACGCAACACACCCGCGGATTCCACTCCCGTCAAGTCCGAACTCTGGAACCGGATCTACAGCCGGGTGGGCGCCTATTGGAAGGGCTTGTTGCTGGCCGTCCTGCTGATGGCGGGCGCGGCGGCAACGCAACCCGTTCTGGCCGTCATTATGAAGCCCTTGCTGGACGGCGGCTTTTCCGGGGCCAAACCCTATTATGTCTGGGCCTTGCCGTTGGCGGTGGTCGGCCTGATTCTGCTGCGCGGCATCTGCAATTTCTTCAGCGACTACTTGCTGGCCTGGGTGGCCAACAACGTCCTGCTGGGCATGCGCCGCGACATGTTCGAGCGCCTGCTGGGCTTGCCCGATGAGGACTTCAAGCGCGGCGACACCGGTCGCCTGCTCAACCGCTTCACCATCGACGCCGGCAACGTCACCGGCTACGCCACCGACGTCATCACGGTGTTGGTACGCGAAACCCTGGTCGTCATCGCGCTGATCTGCGTGCTGCTTTATATGTCATGGGTGCTGACGCTGATCATCCTGATCATGCTGCCCGTGTCGGTGCTGATCTCGCGCTTTTTCATCAAGCGCCTGCGTCGCATCAACCGCGACACCGTCAACATGAACGCCGAGCTGACCCGCGTGGTCGGTGAAGGCATTGACGGCCAGCGCGTCATCAAGCTGTTCGACGGCTATGAAGTCGAACGCGGCCGCTTCGATTTCGTCAGCCGCCGCTTGCGCCGGTTCGCCATGCGTACCGCCACGGCGGACGCGGCCCTGACGCCATTGACCCAGGTCTGCATCTCGATTTCGGTGGGCGCGGTCATTGCCGTCGCGCTAAGCCAAGCCAATAGCGGGTCGTTGACGGTGGGCAGCTTCGCCTCGTTCATGGCCGCGCTGGCGCAAATTTTCGACCCCATCAAGCGCCTGACCAACGTGGCCGCCCGCATGCAGAAAATGCTGGTGTCGGCGGAAAGCGTATTCACGTTGATCGACCAGAAGCCCGAGATCGACACCGGCACCAAGGAACTGGCCGAACCCGTGCGCGGCAAGGTGGAATTCCGCAGTGTCAAACATCGCTTTCCCGACGCCGACCGCGATACCGTCAACGACATTTCCTTCACGGTGGAGCCAGGCCAGACGGTTGCCCTGGTAGGCCGATCAGGCAGCGGCAAGACCACGCTGGTCAACATGCTGCCGCGCTTTGTGCTGGCCGATAGCGGAACCATCCTGGTGGACGACATGCCCATCAACGACCTCACGCTGCGCAGCCTGCGTTCGCATTTGTCCCTGGTCAGCCAGGACGTGGTGCTGTTCGACGACACCATCGCGGCCAACGTGGGCTACGGCGCGCTGGGCAAGTCCAGCGAACAGAAGGTGCGCGACGCCCTGGCGGCGGCCAACCTGCTGGAATTCGTGGAAGGCTTGCCGCAAGGCATCAATACCCAGGTGGGCGAGAATGCCGCCCGCCTGTCGGGGGGGCAACGCCAACGCTTGGCGATCGCGCGCGCGCTGATCAAGAACGCGCCCATCCTGATTCTGGACGAAGCCACCTCCGCCCTGGACAACGAGTCCGAGCGCCAGGTGCAGGCTTCACTGGAACGCTTGATGAAAGGCCGCACCACGCTGGTCATCGCCCACCGCCTGTCCACGGTCCAGAACGCCGACCGCATCATCGTGCTGGATGCCGGCAAGATCGTCGAACAGGGCCCCCACTCCGAGCTGCTGGCCGCCAATGGCCTGTACGCTTCGTTGTACAAAATGCAGTTCCGCGACGACTGATCCTGAACGCCATTGGCTTTTGCCGCATCCAGGGCGCCAGGCCCGCCGTGTAACCAGGAGCGCCCTATGGCTCTGCCTATGGAAGGCAATCAACTCGTCAACGTGGTCGTGCTATTGGGTGCGGCGGTAATCGCCGTTCCCATCTTCAAGCGCCTGGGGCTGGGGTCGGTGTTGGGCTACCTGGCGGCCGGCTTGGCGATTGGCCCATTCGGCATCGGCTTCTTTTCCGATCCCAAATCCATCTTGCACGTCGCCGAGCTCGGCGTCGTCATGTTCCTCTTCATCATCGGGCTGGAAATGCAGCCGTCGCGGCTGTGGAAGCTGCGGGGAGAAATCTTCGGGCTGGGCCTGGCGCAGGTGGCGGTCTGCGGTGGGCTGTTGACGGTAGTCGGCCTGTTGGCGGGCCTGTCGGGGCCGGCGGCCTTCATGGCGGCGATGGGGTTTGTGTTGTCGTCCACGGCCATCGTGATGCAAATCCTGGGCGAACGCGACGACAGCACCAGCGCGCAAGGCCAGCGGATTGTCTCCATCCTGCTGCTGGAAGACCTGGCCATCGTGCCCTTGCTGGCCCTGGTCGCCTTGCTGGCGCCCGCGGGCGGCGGCGCCGAACAGGGCAACCCGTGGATGCAGTCGGCCATTGCCGTGGGATGCATCCTGGCCTTGCTGGCTGCCGGGCGCTGGTTGCTGAACCCCTTGTTTCGCTTGCTGGCCGCCGCGCACGCTCGCGAGGTCATGACTGCCGCCGCACTGCTGGTGGTGCTGGGGGCGGCCTTGCTGATGGAACTGGGCGGCCTGTCCATGGCCATGGGGGCATTCCTGGCCGGCGTGCTGTTGTCTGAATCCACCTTCCGCCATCAGTTGGAAGCCGAAGTCGAGCCGTTTCGCGGGATATTGCTGGGCCTGTTTTTCCTGGGCGTGGGTATGTCGCTGGACGTGTCGGCGGTGGTTCGCGAATGGCCCTTGATTCTGGCGGCAGTGGTCGCGTTCATGCTCGTGAAGGCAGTGGGTGTGTATGCGGTGGCGCGCTTGCTGCGCGCCTCGCATGCCGAAGCCGTGACGCGGGCCGCGTTGCTGGTGCAGGGCGGCGAATTCGCTTTCGTGCTTTATGGCGCGGCGGCCACGGCGGGCATTTTCGACGCACACACGGGCGCCGTCCTGACGGCTGTCGTCATTATCTCCATGGCGCTGACTCCCTTGTGCGTGCTGTCGCTGCGGTGGCTCCTGCCCAAACCCGAGCAATCGATGGACGGCGTGGATGTCGCCCAGGATCTGGACGGATGCGCCCTGATCGTCGGGTTCGGCCGTTTCGGCCAGATCGTCAGCCAAGCGATGCTGGCCCGGGGCTTGACGGTGTCTATCCTGGATACCGATACCGACGCCATCCGGGCCGCCGCCAAATGGGGCGTGAAGGTGTACTACGGCGACGGCACCCGCATCGACATGCTGCGCACGGCAGGCGCCGAACATGCCTGCGCCATCCTGATCTGTATCGACGACCCCCAGGCCGTGAACCACATGGTCAAGCTGATCAAGTCTGAATTCCCGCTGGTCCGGGTCGTTGTGCGGGCCTATGACCGGATTCATTCGCTGGCGCTCGCCAAGGAAGGGGTCGATTATCAAATCCGGGAAACCTTGGAGTCCGCCCTGCTGTTCGGCGGAGCCGCGTTGCGCGCCATTGGCGTGCCCGCGGACGAAGCGGAAGAGGTGGTAGAGGACGTGCGCCGGCGCGACGCCGAGCGTTTCGACCTGGAAGTCGCCGGCGGGCTGTTTGCCGGCCGCTCACTCATGTACGGCAATATGACCGGTCCGGCAGACGGTAAAAACGACAAACCCGACCGCGAAGCCGCCCCGGCTGATCCGACCCCGCTCGTGTAACGCTGTATATCTCTATATTTGCATTACTTTACGTATCATTTCACGCGCGGAATCAACGGACTGCGGTAGATTGGATCGCACTGACCCTTCGTCCATGAAGGGCTTTTGCCAGGGGGCTGCCATGCTGCATTCGGACCGGAGTTTCACGACACCGCACGCTGTAGGAGTTGAGCTTGCCCGACGCCAGGCTTTGGCGTTGCGGTGCGGTTTTTCAGCTGACGTCATGCGCCAGTTGCTGCCCCAGGCGGGCAGCGCGGCCCCTGCCTGGGCAATCAGCGCCCAGCGCGAAACGGACAAGGTTCGGGGCGTGCGCGCCTTTCCTTTCCGCATCGGCGCCACGGCAGCGCCTTAGCCGCCTCGCCGGGCCGGCGCGCCCGGCATGCCAACGGATCGTCCACGCTTTGCATTCCCGGTATCTTCCCGTGCGCGCGCGCAACCTTGCGCCGCGCGCCAGGCAGCGGCATTATCTCGCTGGATACCATCCGGATGTAAGCCCCGACACCCCGAACGGCATCGCCAAGGAGCGCCGGTTTGACGTCTCGCAGGTTTGTGCATCGCGCCCTGTACGCGCTGGCCGGACTCGTGGCCATCGGAATCTGTCTGGCGGCGGTCGCATTACTTTGGATCGATCGCCAGGCGACCTGGGTAGCGGCCCACAAGTCAGCACGTAATATCACCGGGGTGCTGGCGGCCGATATCGGCCGCACGCTTCATGTCTACGATTTATCCCTGCAAGGCGTGGTGGAGCGGCTGCGCGAGCCGGGCATCGACCATGTCAATCGCCCCACGCTGCAACGCTTTCTTTTCGA
Organism: Achromobacter colocynthidis; assembly: GCF_057334535.1. NCBI lineage: Bacteria > Pseudomonadati > Pseudomonadota > Betaproteobacteria > Burkholderiales > Alcaligenaceae > Achromobacter > Achromobacter colocynthidis. Next base: position 55,878 of record NZ_JBHFIZ010000027.1, on the reverse strand, counting down.
CCGCTCGTCCACGGCGGGATACCTGGGTTCCATCCTGGTATTGGATGAGGCGGGAAACATTCGATATGACTCGACCTCGATCGATCCTCCGGCCGTAAATTTTTCCGAACGCGATTTTTTCCAGGTCCATCGCGACGCGCCTGATGTCGGCCTATACGTCAGCCGCCCCTATGTCAGCGTGCTGCGCCCGGGTGATGAAAGCATCGCGATCAGTCGCCGCATCTCTCATCCGGACGGCAGCTTTGCCGGCGTGGTCAACGGCTCGTTGCGGCTGGCTTATTTCCGCGATCGCTTCGCCGAACTTTCGATCGGCAAGCACGACGCGATCACGATCTACCGCAATGATGGCGTGGTAATCGCGCGCATTCCGTATTCGGTGGACGACTTTCAGCGCAACGCCGAGGGCTCGCTGGCGTTCCAGCAATTCCTGATCCGCCGCGAGAGCACGTTCGTGGGCGCATGGGCGTCTGATGGCTTCAACCGCCTTCACACCTTTGACAGCATCGATAGGACGCCGCTGGTGATTGACGTGGCGCAGGACGTCGACGACGTGCTGGCGCCGTGGGTGCGGCGCGCGGTATTGGTAGTGCCGGTTACCTTGGCGCTGTTCTTGTCGGTGATGGCGCAGATCGTGCTTTTCCGACGCGAAATGCGCTTGCGCGAGGCCTTTGAACAGCAACTGGAAGCGCGCGCGCAAACGGATGGATTGACCGGTATTGCCAACCGGCGCACCTTCGACGAGGCGCTCGAACGCGAGTGGGCGGCGGCGGCACGGGAGGCCACGCCGCTTTCGCTACTGTTCCTGGATGCGGACCACTTCAAACGCTACAACGACCGCTATGGCCACCAAGAGGGCGACGAACTGTTGAAGTTGCTGGCCCAGACGCTGATGCAAAAGGCCCGACGCCCGCGCGACTTGGCGGCGCGTTATGGCGGCGAAGAGTTCGTTGTGTTGTTGCCTGGCACCGATAACCGGCAGGCAACGGCCATCGCCGAAGCCATACGCAGCGCCATCGAGGCGCTGAGTGTCCCGCATGAAGGGAACGACGGTGGCGTCGTCACGGTCAGCATCGGAGTTTCCACTGCGGTGCCTAGCGCGGACCAGGCTTCGTCGCGCTTGGTCGAGGCTGCCGATGGCGCGGTCTATCGGGCCAAGAAAGCCGGGCGCAACCAAGTCGCCGCGGCGTGATGGCGCAGGCTTATCGGCCCAGCATCAAGGCCTGCATGCGCGTCTGCGCCTGCTGCATGTTTTTCGCCTGATCATTCAGGTCTTGCAGCAGCTTATTCAGCTCGGCCTGCACGGCGGGGTCCTTCACCTTGATGATCGCGCCCGAGATTTCAATCTGCGCCTTGTGGGCTTCAACGTAGTCGGCAACCTTCAAGCCGCTGTCAAAGGTGGCGTTCAGTTCCGGCAGCACGTCGCGCAAGGTATCGGCGGGCAGGCTCACCGTCTTTTCGTAGGCCTTGTCGTACACCGCCTTCAGGTCTGCGGGCTGCTTGAGCTGCGCATGCGCGGCGTCGGCCTTGGCTTGCTGTTCTTTCAAGGCCACGCCCATGTCAGTCAGCGACTGTTGAACGCTCCTCAGGTCGTCGCGCCGCGTCACGATGTCGTTCAAAGAACGCATCGAGCCTTTCTGCACGATGCTAGACAAAGGCTTGATCGATGCTTCCATGCCGGCGTTGAAGTCGGTGATCACAGCGTAGTGCGACGTGTAATCGCCAAACGACTTCGCTTCCTCATCCGTCAGCTTCGGCACGCGCACGCCGGGCTTGTCGACGATGCGGGTCTGCAAGTACTGCGTAAACGCGGCACGTTGCTCGGGCTCCTTGTCGCCGCAAGCGGCCAGCACCAGCGGCAACGCCGCAACCAGCAGCAGGAACGGACGGAATAGGGACTTCATTGCATGAACCTCCGAAAGCATGAAAAAGGGCGCTTCAGGGTAAACCCTGTTAAAGCGCCCGCGAGCTTATCGGCTACTTTTCCCTACCGCCATTCGTTTCAAACTTGTTTTCAAACGAATCGTTAAGACACACAATCTGCGCACATTGAAGTAAATGCCCGCTGATTATCTGTTAAGCGCGCGAGGCATCAGACCAAAATGATGTCGTATTGCTCTGGGGTAAAAGGCGAGGCCCTTTATTCATGCGGGTTGGCGGGGCGTTCTTGTTATTGATTTTGCCCCTGGCTACCCATTTAGCTACCCACTTGCTGGGTGCTGCCCTCATCGGTGGGTTCAGCGTCCGGTGCCGACATGCGCGCCAGCATAGCATTCACCGACTCGGCCGTAATGCCGACTGCGCGGGTCTTGCCGATGTTGCGCTTGACCAGCTCGCCGCGACTGCACATGCGATAGATGGTCGCCACCGACAGGCCCAGGGCCTCGGTAGCTTCGTGCACTCTATATATAAGCTTCGGCGCCGCGGCCGGTGCCTGGTGTTGGGCTGCGTGTGCCATTTACTGCTCCTTGTTGTCGGTGGTGGCGGGCGTCCGATCAGCGCAATGCAGTCGGAAGTGCCCCCAGTCCTCGCCGGTCCAGTTGTATTCGTCGGGTGCGCGGAAGTGCATTTTGTGTTCGTTGACGCAGGGGTTGTAGCTGTCAGGCATAGGCTTGCTGCTGGTCCATGGCACGAAGCTGGCGCAGTGTTCGCAGTAGTCGATCTTCAAATCGACGCGACGCTGCCGGCGCGCCAGCTCGTCCAGCAATTCACGGTCGGAGTAGCGGGTCAGACTCACGTCCGCCTCCGTCCGTGCGGGGGTGCAAGACGCGGAACTCCACGACCCAGACCCAGGGGTTGGCCTGCCAGGAACCAGCGCCGTTGATTTGCTCCCACAGACGCTGGAAATGATCGCGGAATCCCAGCTGGGACATATTGCATTTCACGCCCTCAAGCTCGGCGTCTTCGTGGCTAATCTCGCTCAGCCGCTCCACGCGCACGGCGGTGATCTCCAGCAGGATGCGGCAGGCCCAGCGCGGCATATGGATGCTGGGCCTCCAGCGGAAGGGAACGAATTGCTGGCTCTCCGGACTGTAGATGCCGCGCACGCCGTTGCGCACCTCGATGTCATGCTGCCGGTCGTCATCGGCGGCGTACCAGACGCGGTCATGCGGGTAGTGGCCAGCGAAATCGCTGCTCCACGTCTCGCGCACCCACAGGCGGTCGCCGGGCTGGCCGTAGGGGCAGAAGTACGTCGGGCCAAAGGATACGGGCCTGTCGCGGTTGACCTGTCGCCATTGCGCCTTGGTCATCGTGGAGTCCAGGTTCGCGGGGTCGATGCCCTTTACCACGCGCCGCGTCTGCGTCTTCGTGCCAGCCAGCAGCGCGCGCACCATCGGAGCGCTGAACAGAATAGGGCGTTCACGCATCGCTCTCTCCTTTCTCGCCCGTCTGTGTAGCTGTCAAGGATTGCTTGACGACTGACGGGGTGGGGGACAGGGCGGCGATGATCTTCTCGCACGCAGCGCGGTGGGCAGTTTCGCTTACCAAGGGAACCGCAGACTCAAAACTATCCACCTTGTCAGAAGATTTGATTAGCTTGCCCGAATGGCTGCCGAGATACCCTAGGACGGGTACGTCCAGCATTGCCAGGACTGCCTGAATTTCTGGATGAATCGCCATCGCATCCCCCGCACCCTTCGCGCAATCCCCGCCGTCCTTGTCAGCCTGGGGCGGGATGTCTATCACGTCGCCCGCTGCGAACCGGTTCACTTTTTCCGACCAGTCGCCGATGGCTTCAGCGGTGGCGAACATGGGAAGCAGCGCGCGCGCCTCGCGGAGCAAGTACAGCGCTTCGTTGCGCACCGCCTCGCTGGCCTGGGGCGCGGCATGCATCGGCACCATTCCACGGCCGGGCTCAGCCGACGCCGACACGGGCATATTGTTGCCGGCCAGCACTTCGCGCATGTGTCCCGCGTCCAGATATACGGTCGCCTCCCCGGCTGCGGATGCATCTGCCAAGGCGGCGCGCAATTGCTTTTCCAGGGCATTGATTCCTTCGCGCGCATGCGGTCCAAAGAACTCGACCAACCGGCGCGACCAATACGCACTGGATGGCGCGAAACGAACTGCGTCGCGCATGTCGTCCGTCACCGCCTCCCCGGCTACAGGGGCGCTTGCCAGGGCGGCGCTTTCCGGCTCGCAGTCGCAGTTGTTCCGAGGAACGTCGCAGCAAATGCAGATGCGTTCCGGGGCGGTCTTTGGCGGCATCCGGCGCATACCGCGCACCGCCCACTTTAAAGCATCCCGGTCTGGCTGCGGCCGGCCTTTGTGCTGGCCCAGGCCCTTGATGCGGGCGTCCATTTCCCAATAGGCAGACTCAAGCTCGTCCTCGAAATAGCTTTCTGCCACCCGCTCATCGCCCGCCTGCACGCCCTCCGCGCGCAGCTTGGACAGCAGGGCGTCAACACGCTCTTGCGCAGCCTGTACGCAGCGTTCGGCTTTGTCTGTGTCGTAGCCTTTCGACTTGACGTAAGACAGCGATTTTTCATGGTCGGCCAGGGTGTTCAAGGCTTGGCGTAGCTCGGTCAGCCCAGGCTGGGCGGCGTTGTTCTCAGTCATGGCTTTCCTTGGTGGTGGGCTTTGCGATCAAGCGGGCGATCAATGCTTCGTGATCCTCTTTGGAGCGAATCACCGGCTCATCTAGGGCGAAGGCTTGACGTGCTGCGTCCGCGCGCCGCAGCACGGCCGGGATATCGCTGCCAATGGTTTTGAACAGAGAGCGGATACCCGCTTCATGCGGCTTCAGGTAGTGCTTGCCCAAGTGCTGGTAGAACACATCCAGGAAGGGCTGGACGCCATAGCCGATTAGGGCTTCCAGGGCGCGCATTTCGACCTCGGACAGTTCGATGGTGGCGCGCGTCTCGACGTGGGGTTGCTGGATGAATCGCTTCATCACGCCTCTCCCTTCTGCTGGGCAATGGCGGCGCGCGCTGCTTCAACCCAGGCCGGGCTGCGGTTCTTGTAGCGCTGCTGGCGGTCTTCCCAATACTTGAGCGCCAGACGCAACGCGGCGATAGCTTGGGAGTCCAGCGCATCGCCAGCAGCGGGAGCGGCAGGGCGCATCAGGGCCATGAATTCGTCATCAGCCAGCAGACCGTGGATGGCGTCAATAATCAGACCGCGTTCAGTCTCGTTCGGCGTGTAGGTGCCTTCTCGACCGTGGTCATCTTCACCGCGCAGCTCGTAGTCTTCGGCATATTCGGCAATGCGAGCCGAGACGGCGCCCCAGTTGATGGCTGGCTGCGCGACCTCAGTCGCCACCGTGGCGGCGGCCCGGCACGACTTCACATACTCCGCAATGCCCGGAACGTCCTCGAAGGCGATATTGAAGCCGCGACCCTCGCAGCACTCGCATTCCTCCTTGAACTCCTGCACGTCGGTCTTGCGCTCGGCGACCTGGTGCTTGACGAACACATGGCCGGAGCCGTTGCACTCGTCGCAGGACAACTCCCAGTCACGATCCCCCGTCGCTCCGGTGGGTATAGGGTGCGAGGTAGGGGCGGGGGTGCAGTCCGGGCACGGCTCGGCGGTCAGGATGTTGCCGACCGCGCCCTGGTCATTGCAGGTCGGGCAGGGAGCGGCGTCCAGCATGGCGGCGTAGGCGCGTCCGGATCGACCGGTCTTGATCGCGGCATTGCTGTAGGCGTCGTGCCATGCCTTGATCATTTGGGGCGTCGGCTCAACCGGGACAAGCTTCCATTCTGTGTTCATGCTCTCAGGCTCCGGTGGCGCGCGCGGCGTCAAGCTCGGCGCGGATCTGGGTTTGGCGCAGCAGGTCGGATGCGTCGGCCTGATCCAGGCTGGCACCGATGCGGCGAAGGTTGGGTATCTCGCGGTTCAGGGCGGCCATCAGCGGCCCGTCGATGGGCATGCCCGCCTCAAGGCGGTTGGCAAGCTGGCGCAGCGCCGTGGCCTTGAAGGCGTGCCCGTGGCGCACTGCCCACATGTCGAAGAAGTCGGCCATGCCCGCGATTGCCGGCGCGCTGGCGTACCACTCGCCGTCGGCAACGCAGTGGAAGATCGGCACATTGCGCGCGTCGACCGTGACCGTGCCGTCGCGCTCGATCTGGTCAATGATCGATTCCAGCGGCGCCAGGGTCTGCTGGGTCTTGATCAGCATGGGCAGGCGGGCGACGCGCGGCACGTAGCGCTTGTTGCGGCGGGGCTTGCGGGCGTGGGTCATTGCGCGTTCGCCTTGAGGATCTGGGCCTTGCGGCGCTCGTAATAGGGCGACCAGCTGCGGCGGCCGGTGTCATCCTTGAAGATGCGCACGCCGCGCCGGCGCAACTGGCGCGCGCGCTTGGCGCCGATCGGGCGGCTGCCGGACGTAAACACGCTGTCCAGCCATTCAACCGTGTGCTTTGGGTCGTACTTGCGGTAATTGCCGCTCGGCGTGTTGCAGGCCAACCAGTCCTGAAGCTTGGCAGCCGACACGCGCCCGCCCATAAAGACGTAGCACTTGTGCAGCTCCTCCACCGTGCCGATGCCCACCTCGACGGTCGCTTCTGTGACATGCCCGCCGTGCCCGGACGACCAGCCCTGACCCTGGCAATGGAACGTGCTGCCGTCATCAAGCTGGATGTGGAACTCACGGCCCGCGAACGCTTCGCCCTTGCCTTCGCGCCCGGACAGGAAATCGTAGAAGCCGTCGTCGTGGGCAATGAAGAACTGGCCATGGCGCGTGTAGACGTTCTTGGGCATAGCGTCCAGCACGAGGCAGTAATGCGGCTTGCCGCCCGGGTAGTTGGTCTGCGCAATGACGTCGATGATCTTGGGCATGTCGTTCTCTGTGTAGGTGGCCGGCACCGGCAGCGGTGGGGGTGGCTTGAGGTAGCCCCGCCGCCGCGCCGGCCGAAGGGGTTATTGATCCAGGCTCAGCGAGGCCTGCGGTTCCTCGGGCGGCTTCACCGAAAACACGACGTCTTGCCCGTTCTGCATGAAGATGCGGCCCGCTGCCTGCTCGCTCGGCACCATGTCGATGTCGATGGAGCACTCGACCGTGCCTCCGTCCTGTGGATCAAACTGAAAGTTGTCGACCTTCACGTCATCCAGCACGGTGTTGCTGGGGCCGCCCAGCCCGTAATGCAGGGTGAATTCGGCGCCGACGATCTTTTCGTCGATCACCACCTTGTTCTTCATCTTCGGATGGCGCAGGCGCGGCAGGTAGTTGGGATCCTGCATGCGCTCGTCGGCTTCGTCGGCCATGTCGTTCTCGCCCGGGTGCGGGCGGCGATACAGCGACGACTTCAGGGTGGAATCCACTTCGGACAAGATGTCGTTGGGTGCGCGGAAGGTGAGCCGCAAGGTCATCGCGGGCACATTGGATTGGCCGTGCTTCTCAAGCCGGTTGGTGACCTGCAAGCGGGCGGTTTGCTCGGTGATCGAGAACATGCGGGATTGCTCCGTAGGTTGTGCTGCTGGGGAAGGGTTAGGCGGCGATCTGGGTAAGCTGCTGATGCAACCGCGTGACGCGGCGCTCGAAGTCCAGCAGGTCGGATTCCATGGCCTCGATCGCGTCGTCGTCGCGCGTGATGCGCACGATGGTCAGCTTGCGGCCGATGGCTTCCAGGTCCGGCGCCCACAGCACTAGGTCGGTCCACTGCCGGCCCAGCAGCCACATGGCGCCGTTGCACTGGTCGACGTATTCGCTGATATCGCCCGAGACGACGGCGGTAAACAGCGTGTCGGACGACACCATCGTCTTGATTTCGATGATCCCGTCGTCGTCGACCAGGCCGTCGACGCTCACGCCGAACTTGCGGTCTTCGGTGGTGACGAAGCCGGCCTCGTCCACGAATCGGCCGGTGGCTGCTTCGTAAGCGGCGCGGGCGTGCGGCTCCTGCTCAGTGCCGAAGCGCATGGCGCTGTTCACGAACACATCAGCGGCCCGGCCACCGGCGCGTTCGCGCGCGCCGTCCATGGCATAGCCCAGGCACTTCTTGGACGGCTCGCCGCTTCTGAGTCGGTCGCGGCAGTCCTTGAAGCGGCTGCCGGTGATAACGCCGCGGCGGGCTTCCAACCATTCCGGCGTGCCCTGGGGCTCTTTGTGGAAGATCAGATCCATCACGCACCCTCCTGCTTGAGCATGGCCCGCTTGTCGGCATAGGCCTTCTTGAACGCCGAATACACGGACAAGTTGTTGAATTTCTCGATCACTTGGCATCCTTGCTGCCAGACTGCGGTGGCAACTTCCAGCGTGTCGGCATGGGCAATCTTGCTGACCCATTCGTCGCGCAGGTCTTCGGCCGCATGGGCGGCAGCATTCCCATCGGTGTCGTCGTTCTGTTCGGACAGGCCGGTGATGGCCTTGAGCGTGTAGCGCTCCAAATAGGTCTTGGTGCTGGCGCGCGCCTGGATGGCGTTCTTTGCGCCACCAGCGTCAGGCGGCCCGCCCATCGACACGCTTTCCTCGTGTCCGCCCACATGGCGCAGGTAGCAGGTGACCTCCATCCAGTCCTTCTCGTCGCGCGTGAGCTTCCAAGACGACGACAGGCCATGCTTGGATAGTGCAGGGGTCACCGCGTTGACCACGTCGTGGAGCTCGGCATAGGACTTGCCCTTAAGGGGGCCGTCCGTCACGTCCTTGCCCTTGATGATCTTGACCGCCTCGGCCTTGAAGTTGGCGAATGCGGCGTCGTAGGCCTTTTTGGCCTCGGCCTTGGCCCAACGCTCTTGCAGGTCCATCATCTTTTCGACCTGTTCGAGCGTGGCGCCTTGCTGTACGGCAGCCAACATCATGCCCATGGGGGAATTCGCTGCCGCCACTGCGACCTGGCCAGAAGCCAATTCGGGGCGGGTGGCCACTTCGCTGGCCGGGGCGTCGATAACTTCGGTCATGGCTTCCTCAGTAGGTGATACGAACGTTGGGGATCTGGCCCTTGGCAATCAGGGTGACGGCTTGCTTTGCGCATTCCTCGGGCATGCCGCCCGCAACGAACGCATCCAAGGCGGCGCGGTTGACCGTGCCCTTGTGGGCCTTGTCTTTTTCGCGGCGGGCGGTCTCGGCTTCTTCCGCTGCCTTGGCGTCGGCCTGACGCTTGATTTCTGCCTGGCGCGCTGCCTCGACGGCTTGCTTTTCGCGCTCAATGGCGGCGAGGCGGTCTTGTTCGGCGCGCTGCTCGGCGGCGATCTTGTCGGCCTTGGCCTGGGCCGCTGCCTTCTCTGCCTGCTCGGCTTGCAGCTTCAGTTCAAGTTCGCGGCGATCGGCTGCGGCTTTGGCTTCCTGCTCGCGGCGGATCACGGCTTCGCGTTCGGCCTGGGCGCGGGCGTCGGCTTCACGCTGGGCTTGCTCGGCGGCTTCGCGGGCAATGCGCTCTTCGCGCTCCTTCTGCTCGCGGGCGGCTTCCACGGCACGCAGGCGGGCAAGCTCGGCCTGCTCGGCGTCATACTTCTCGCGAGCCACCAGCCGCTCACGAAGGCCCATCAGCGCCTTGTCCTTGGTGCGCGCAGCTTCGGTTTCGAACTCTTGCCATTCGGGGCCGATGGCAATGGCTTCGACCGCTGCAATAGCGGTGCGCAGCGATTCCGCAGATTCGTTGCAGTTGACGACCAGCGACGCAATGCCTTCGACTGCATCCTTGTGGCGCTGAACGCGGTCTTCCTCGGCCTTTTCCCACGCCGTCAACGGCGCGCGCACCTCGTCCTTCCAGGCGTCCAGGGTGTCGCGCATCGCCTTGCGGCTGGCGTCGATCTTCTTGGGCAGTTCCTTCAGATCAGCCACCAGATCCTTGCCAACTGCGTCCAGGGCCGTCTTCGAGCGCGCCACCTTGTAGGCTATGGACGCAATAGCGTCGCGGCCGCTCTGGGTGGACACGTCGGGCACGAAGGCGTCAATCTCGGCGCGGATCTTCGCCATGTAGGGCGCCAGGCCCTTGTCGGCGCTGAACACCTCCAACGCGTTGGCCTTGGGGATTTCAATCAGGTCAGTCGTTTCGGACATGGTCGTCTCAGGGTTGGCGGGCGGCGTATGCGGTCTTGCTGCCGCCGTCCTGGGTGGTGAGGGTGGGGGATTGGGCTTGCTCGTCGCGCTGCTGGACTTCGCCGTAGCCAAAGATCACGGCGGTCAGCACGGCGGCGACGATGAATGCGGACAAGCGGGCGTCGCGGTCTTTCAGGAGGCGTTTCATACGGATTGCCACTCCTCTTCGGTCAGTTCCGGGCGCGGGTCGCGGTAGCCATCAACCTTGCAGCGCTGCTGCGGCATCAGGATGGTCGGGTGGGCCTTGGGGCGCGCGACGGCGCAGCCCGGGCACTTCACGCCGAACTTGGCGCGTACCGCCTTGCGGTGGTCCGTCAGCGCCTTGTAGTCGTCGATGGTGTCGCTCATTGCGCACCCCGGGCGGCCAGCATGGCGTTGACGACCTTGGAGCGCAGGTCTTCCATGGAATCGGCCGCGTAGGCGGCTTGCAGTTCGATCGCTGTCTGGCTGCCGGCCTTGAAATCTGCTCGCCGTCCGTCCTGGTGCGCGGCGCGCATACCGCCAGGGATTTCTGCCAGGTAATGACCGTCATGGAACAAGGCCAGGACGTTGGAATTCGGGGCGCTCATGCTTCGCTCCACGGATCAAAGCGGACGTGCAGGCGCGAAAAGAAGTCGCCCACACGGCCCAAGGGGTAAGCGGCTATCAGGCCGCACAGGATGAAGAGGGTCAGAGACATGCGTCCGCCTCGTCCGGGTCCATTTCGGCGAGCTGGCGGTTGGCCAGGCCTTCGATGCAGTTGCCCAGGTGCCCGGCCAGGAAATCGCCCACGCTCGGCACGCTGGCGCCGATCAGCAGCACCAGCAGCACCGCGCCCTGGTTGTCGGCCAGTTCATTCATCAGGTGTTCGGCCCAGTCCTTCGCGGTCAGGCCGAAGGCGGTCGGCTCGTCGTTGGCGAGGCAGGCCACCACCGCCGCGACGGCGCGCGGCTGCGTCACCGTCGGCGCATCCTCATCCGGCTCATGCGGCAGCGAGCAGGGCGGCGCGACCCGCAGCAGGTCGTCCATCAGTTGAGCGTGATAGGCACCCATGATCAGTTCCGCCCCATGCGGTCGGCCTCGACAGCCAACTTGCTGTAGTGCACCTTGGTGGCGTACTCGCGGAACTTGTGCGCCCACGCCTGACGGATGATTTCGCGGTTCTCGTCGTCCGCAACGTCCCACAGGTTCATCAGCTTCTGGACGAAGTTGCCGCCCAGCGTGCGCATCTCGTGCAGCACTTCGGCTTCCGTCGCGTTCGGCTTGTTGATGGGGGTGTCCATGGTGTTCTCCCTGGTTGCTCACGGGCTGTGAGTGCATGGGAGTAATCTTAGACGGCTAAGATTTAGTATGTCAACAAAAACTTAGCTTACTAAGATTAATGTGCGTAAAAAAGCCCGCTGGTTGCGGGCTGCACTATGCGGCGTTACGAGCGACGCCACTGCCCTGATTCATCATCGCGTAGGCGGGAACCCGCCCAAACTACCTGGCCAAGCACGCGCACCGGGTGCCCGTTCTCAAGCGGAATATCTGGATAAGCTGGATTGAAGGACCGGGCAACCCAATGGTGGGTAAGCTTGTCGCGCGCAACGGTCTTCACGATCATTTTGCCGTCATAGTTGATCGCATAGACGCCACCAGCGGCCAAGTCGCGGATCGTCAGTTCCTCATTCGGCACAACCAGTAGGGCAGCGCCATCCCTGATGACGGGTTCCATACTGTCGCCTTTTGCATAAACCACCCGTGCTTTGCCAGAGTCGGCCCCAACTTCCCGCAGGAACGATCGGCGGAATTGGATCACGCCGGTTTGCAGTTCGTCCTGGTTTTCGATCCCGTCGCCTGCAGCTAAGCGCACCTCGGCCAATTCGGGGACTTTTTCGAACTTGTCGTTTGCCGCGTGCGGCTCGCCTGGCGCCACATTCGCGACCACGCCCACCTGCGTGCTGAGCCTTATCTTAGGATCGCGTTCAGCTTGGGCCGTAGTCCTACCGCCTTCCCACGGGGCAGGTAAGCCCGGAATCCGCATAGGGAAGGCATCGTCAGCATGGTCCATATCGATCAAACCGCCTGGCGTGTGCGCGCGTAGGGCCGCCGGGGCGGTTTTCAGCACAGGGGCGGGGGTGGGTGCCACATTGACGCCCAACCGAAGCTGCGCGATTGCCAAGGCTAGCGCGCCCTGCAACGCGCTTAGCTGCGCAGGAGGCAAGGCACGCACTTGCTCTTCAGGGATGTCGGGGAACGGCCAAGGGGCTGGCGCGGGGGAGGGGGCCGGCGCGTCTCCAGGCTGACCAACACCTTTGCGTTTTGGCCCAACGCCGTCATACAGCCACTGCGCGTTGACCCGCAGCAACGGTGCGACCTTCATGCAGGTCGCCATGTCCATGCCATTGGATCCGTTGAACCAATGCGTCGCCGCCCCAGATGAAGCGTCTGCTGCCTTCCAAATATCCGTTTTCGTGAGGCGCGGCTCGCCCGCGTCCGAGCGACGGGCCGCTTCTTCCTCGAAGGCCTGCTTGATTCTTTCCTGAAAAGTCATCTTAGGATGCTAAACAAAAATGTTCTTAGATGGCTTGCATTTGGAATCTTAGACAACTAAGATTCGATGCATGAGCGAACACAACCCTGACTCCAAATTGATCGATGCCTTCGGCGGAACTTCCAAGGTTGCGGCCATGTGCGGCCTGACCACGGGTGCCGTATCCCAATGGCGAACCAACGGAATTCCCAAGGCGTGGCGTGAGTTCCTGCGCGTGTCCAAGCCGAAGGTGTTCAGAGAATGGGCATCGCAGCAGGCTAGCGCCGCGCCGGCGCAGCAGGAAGCGGCATGACCGCATCAATGCACCGACGCGCTTTCGCGTCCGTCAGTCGCCCAAGCCGTGCGGTCACGCTCGGCGCGCAGCTCGTCAAAGATATCCAGCACGGCCTTTTCGCTCGGGTCCACGAAGGTGCGGCGGGCGATGTCTTGGGCGTGCTGCAGAAGCTTTTCGGTTTCGGTCATGTCGGGTCGCGTCGTGTTGTTGATGCGAAGAATTTTGGCCCGACGCCACTCTGTAATTCATCTTGTAACTCGATGAATTTTTCCTACTAAGCGAAGAGAAATGCACACCCATCCCGCAGTTGTTTATGGCGCCAGTACCCCGACGGCGCCCGCCGGAAAGAGGTTCCTGCCGCCGTCGACGGTTGCCGCGTGCAGGACTTTCCGCGAGGCCGTGCGCCTCGCCTGGGACCATCGGACCCGCCCGAACATGACGCAGCGCAGCCTGGCCGAAGAGTGCGACCTGTACGCGCCTCACGTCAGCAGCTACCTGCACCCCGAACCCTTCGACGAGAAGAACCGGCCCCGGCTGAATCTTCCCGCCGACCGCATCGATGCCTTCGAAGAGGCCGTGGGCAACCACGCCATTCGCCAGTACCTCAACCATTTGGGCCGGCTGACGATTATGGAAGAAGTCATCGCCCAGAGGGCCGCATGACATATGAGCAAGCCCTTGCGATTGCCAAGCGCGCCTTTGAAGAAGAGTTGCGCCGGCACAACTGGGACCGCGTCAAGGCCTACGAAGAAATGATGCTGCGCGAAGACCTGAACCCCCAACTGCGTGAGGCCTTTCTTGTTATTGGCCGGCACACCGCATTTTCGACGAGGCACTGATGCGCCAGCGCCTGCACAACCCCCGCACGTTCCTGCTGATTGGCTCCAGCCAACAAGCGGCCGCGCAGACGTTCCTGGCCAACCTGCCACTGGACGCTGACGAACCCCTTGAGGTCGTGGTCCGCGAGCGCGTCAAGCCGCGCAAGATGAGTCAGAACGCCCTGATGTGGGTTGGCCCCTTGGCTGACATCGCTGAGCAGGCCTGGGTGGGTGGAAAGCGCTTTACTGCCGAGTCGTGGCACGAACACTTCAAACGCGAATACCTGCCCGAGGAATACGACCCGGAGCTGTGCCTGGACGGCTACGTCAAATGGCAGATCACCCCGCGCGGCGACCGCGCGCTGGTGGGTAGCACCACCATGCTGACGGTCAAGGGCATGGCGCAGTACCTGACGCAGGTAGAAGCCGCCGGCGCAGAGCTTGGCGTTGAATTCCGCACGCGCGAGGCCCGCTGATGCTTCGCCGCACGCCCCTGACCCGCAAGACCCCGCTCAAGACCACGACCGGCCTGGCACGCACCCCATTCAAGCGCCGCGCGCCCAAGAAGCGCCCGGGCCATGCGCCCGAGTACACCGCCGCGATCAAAGGGGAGTGCTGCTATCTGCGCTTCCCTGGCTGCCGCAGCTATCCCAAAGACCCCACGGTCGTGCCCGCCCACCAAAACGAAGGGAAGGGCATGGGCTTGAAGGTCCACGACCGTTTCACCGTTCCCGCCTGCCACTCGTGCCACTGGCTCTATGACCGCAGCGGGATCGACCGAGAAATCAAGCGCGCCACCTTCGACTGGGCATACACCCGGTGGGTGCCTGTGCGCGCCAGCAAGATGGAGGCGCTCTGATGCGCGACTACGCCAAGATCGTCCCGACCTTCTGGACAGGGAACACCGGGAAGGCCCTTCGCAAGTCTCCGGAAGGGGCTTTGGTGGCCCTGTATCTGCTCAGTTCTCCCCACTCCAACATGCTCGGGCTGTATTACCAGCCGGTCCTGTACATGGCCCACGAAACTGGATTGGGCATCGAAGGGGCTTGGAAGGGGCTTCATGCGTGCATCGAAGTGGGCTTCTGCTCCTACGACGAAGCCTCTGAAATGGTCTGGGTCAATGAGATGGCCGCGTACCAGATCGGCGAAGCGCTCAAGCCCGCCGATAAACGCTGTGCTGGTATCCAGAAGGACTATGACGCGCTGCCTAATAACCCGTTTTTGGGTGCGTTCTTTGATCGGTATTCCGAGTCGTTTCACCTGACCCAAAGACGTGCCGCTTCGGTCAGTTCCGATCCCGTTTGCTTTGCTCAAAACGAAGCCCCTTCGAAGCCCCATCGAAGCCAGGAACAGGAACAGGAACAGGAGAAGGAACAAGAACAGGAAAAAAAGATACGCGCCGAAACCCGGAAATCCCAAAGCTCCGAAAGCCCCAAAGCCGGTTCGACGATCACCGCTGCTGACCTGCAAGCCCGTGGTGTCGAACTCCAGGTGGCTACCGACTTCCTGGCACTTCGTGCGAAGAAGCGCGCGCCGTTTACGCTGACCGCGCTGACCGGCATCGAGCGAGAAGCGGCGATGGCCGGCGTGTCGCTGAACGCCGCACTGCGCACCGCTTCCGAGCGGGGGTGGCAGAGCTTCAAGGCCGAATGGGTCCGTGCTGACCAAGCGCCTGGACGCCAGATCGGCCTGGGCATGGCGTCGGGCATGACCGAGTCGGAACGGCGCAAGCAGGAGTTCTTGCGCCTGGCAGGCCACGGCGGCAACGACAGCCGCACCATCGACATGGAGCCGATCTGATGCACAGCCGCGATACCTCCGCCTTTGCCGACCTGCTGGCCGGCGTCTTCGACGCCTACAACCGCGTGGCGCCGCAGCCCGCGACGCAGATGCTGTGGCTGCGCATGCTGGAGCCCTACGAGTTCGCCGCGGTAAGCGCAGCGTTTTCGCAGTACGTGGCGAACGAGGCCAAATTCCCGCCCACGCCGGCGCAGATCCTGGCGCTGCTGGGGCACGGCACGGGCGACAACCGACCCAGCGCGGACGAAGCATGGGCGACTGCGCTGCTGTCACGCGACGAGGCGGAAACCGTCGTCTGGACGCAGGAAACCGCGCAGGCCTTCGCTTCGTGCCGCTCCGTGCTGGACCTGGGCGACGAAGTCGGCGCGCGCATGGCGTTCAAGGGCGCGTATGACCGTCTGGTGGCGCGGTCGCGCAACGAGCGGCGGCCGGTTTCGTGGCAGACATCGCTGGGCTGGGATGCTGACCGCCGCGAGCGCGCGCTGACCGCCGCCGGCAACGCCGGGCTGCTGCCGGCGCCGCATGTGGCCGCACTGCTGCCGCCGCCTGATCCCTCCAACGGCATGGGCGACGACGAGGTCGCAGCCGAGAACATCGCGCGCCTGCGCAAGCTGGTGGCCAGCGCCATGTCGCCCAGCGAGAAGCGCCGCCGCGCCGCCGAAGAGGCCAGCCAGGCCGAGCGCGACCGCCTCGAATCCCTGAAAGCGCAGACGGCCGCCAAGGTCGCCCAGCACCAGCAAGGGGCCAGCGCATGAGTTCCTACGCCGCAGCCAGCGCCGCAGCCAGCGGCCACGAATCCCAGGCCTATGGCCTTTGCGCTGCCTTCGGCTGCTGCTTGCCGGGCACGCTCACGATGAGCACCCAAGGCGCGCAAGACTGGCACTGCCGCCTGCACTTCGGCGCGCCGCGTTCGGAATTCGACGACATCAGCGCGCGCGCCCAGAACCGCAAACCCCTGTTCACCGCCGCGTACTGGCTGGTCAACCGCCCCAAGGGCGACAGCGTCAGCCGCAAGGTGCTGGACCGCATCGAAGCGCTGGGACGCGCCGACCTGCTGGCCAGCGCCGCCAAAGCCGAAAAACTCACCGCCTACCACCTGGGCGCTCACATGCTCCGCGTCCTGGGCGACGAATGCCGTCAGCCCCAGGCGCACATGGGCACCCCCAAACCCGCCGGCCCGACTTGGCTGGACCAAAACCAAACCGAGGAAGCCGAAGCATGAATTCACCGAACTTGACCGCCCAGGCCGACGTGGCGCTGGATCCGCTGGCGGGCACGCTGGCCGGCCGCGCGCTGGAGGTGTCCGACCCCTGGGCACAGGGCGGCGCCCAAACCAGCACGATCACCCCGCCACGCCGCGCCAATGCTGGATCTACGGCGGCGCCCTCGGCGGGCGTGAACCTGAACATCCTGGCGCTGGACCTTGGCACGAAGACCGGCTTCGCGCTGCGCCGGCGCGATGGCTCTACCCGCCATGGCACGGAGGTATTCACGCCGCGCAAGTCCTGGTCCGAGGGACAGAAGTGGGCACGGTACCGCGCGTGGCTGGCCGGGATCATCAACGACGAGAAGATCCACCGGGTGGTGTACGAGCAGGTCATCCGTCATGAGGTGAAGGGCCGCCCGCTCTGGGACGCCGCCCACGCATACGGCGCATTCGAGGCCATCACTCACATGGTCTGCGACGGCTTCAACATCCAGGCGCACGGCGTCAACCTGGCCACCGTGAAGAAGAGCTTCACCGGCAGCGGCCGCGCCAAGAAAGAAGACATGATCAGCCAGGCCGAGGTCCGCGGCTTCAAGGTGGTTGACGACAACAACGCCGACGCGCTGGCCATCCTGCACTGGGCCGTTGATCAGGAGCGCAAAGCATGAGCGGCCACATAGCAATCGGCGTATGGCCCGTCGTGCGCATGCAGGGCTGGGCGCTGCTGCCGTTCCGTGGCGACAAGGCCCATTACTTCCAGCGCGGCACCGAAACCTTCGAGGGTGGCCGCTTCGTTTATTCCAACTGCGGCGTGCGCGGCGCGGAAACCATCCAGGTGCCGCTGCTCGTGCCCGGCAACTTCCCGCGCTGCCAGCGCTGCACGCAATCCCTTCCACACGCGAAGAGGTTTTCATGAGCAACCCGAACCAGGGCGCCGCCACGCGCGAGCGCAACGAAGAAATCGAACGCCGGTTGACCGCTGGCGAGTCCGGCCCTGACCTGGCCCGCGCATTCGGTATCACGCAGCCGCGCGTGTTCCAGATCGCCCGTGCTGTGCGGGAGGCGCGTGGCGAAGTGGCACCGCGCGCCAAGCCGATCCGGCCGCGCCTTCGCAAGGACGATCTGGGCCTGTGGGAATGCACGGACGGCACGGTATCGCGCCGCGGCGAAACGCAGAAGGATGCCTATGACCGCTGGATGAAGGCGGCTTTGGCTGGCCACGTCGCCGGCCACTTAGCGCCCTACGCAGGAAAGGCCACGCCTAAGCCCGAGCAGCCGTATTCCGGCCCCGTGACGGTCGTGCCGGGCATGCGCCCCGGCCGCCCGCTCACGCTGTCGCCCGCCATGCAACTCGCCAGCGCCCGCGCTTTGGCCGCTCAGCCGCGCATGCACTCGCTGTCCGGCGGACGCCGAGGGGGTGAGTGATGCGATGGCTGTCACGAGACACCGTCCGGGCACCGCATCTTCTCCTGTGCCTGACCGAAGCGGAGTACCTGCGGGCGGTGCGTCACTGTGCCGTCTCCAATCCTGAGAGATGGCTGGATGAGTCCCGTCAGTCCGCTTGCGTTCACACCTGGGAAAAGGACGGCCTGCTGACATGCATCGTGTGCCTCTGCCCTGACGCGCTCGAAAGTGACCCGGTAGACGTAATTCTGACCCTGGTGCACGAGGCCGTGCACGTCTTTCAACGATTGTGCGAATCCATCGGCGAGAGCGCGCCTAGCCGTGAATTCGAAGCCTATTCAATCGAGCGGATATCAGAGGCGCTGATTGTCGAGTACCGGCGGCGGTATCAAGGGGGCAAGTCATGACCTGGTCCAGCAAGTCCGAGCGCGGCGACCCGGCCAAGCTGCTGGAGCGCCGCCAAGAACCGCCTGCCGCGCGCACCTGCGCCGGCTGCAAGGAAATCCGCCTGATCACCAGCCCATTCGGCGGCCGGCGCGTCCTGCGCTGCGCCCTGGGTGAAGAGGTCGGCCAACGTTGTTCGAAGTACGAGGAGCGCACCGCGCCATGAAAACGCCGAAAATGCTGCTGGACCGGCTGCCCGCTGACTTCCACCGCCGATTGGAGAACTGGGGCGAAGTGATGCGCGACCGGCGCCATCAGGGCGTCTCTCCCACCTATGAAGTCTGTCGCGCGCTGGCCAAGAGAGCAGGGCAAGGGGCATGGGGCAGCGACGACCCCGAAAAGGAATGGAACGAGGCCGACGCCGATCTGATCGAGCGCGCCTGGCGCTTGGGCGCGGCTTATCGCATGCACCCGAGGGCACCGCTGCTCCTGCGCGCCTACTACGTCGCGAACCAGCCGCCGTTCGTCATCTGCCGCATGCAGGGAATTCGTGCGCGCGAGTTTGACGATCAACTTGTGCGCGGTGTGACCGATTTTCAGCATTTTGTTGCGCAAATGGAAAGCCGGCTGCATAATCCTGCTCAATCCGTGATGACTACCGTCTGACGACGAGACCCGATGCCCGCAGGCGGACGCCGCGCGTCCGGAAGAAAATAAGCCCCGTGCCAAATGGCCGGGGCTTTTGCTTTGCGGGTTCGGGGTCGGTCAAAAATCACCACCCCAGGACACCACCCAGCCAACCGGGCGGCCCGCGCGGGGGATCAAAGCGCGCGGGGCCTTCTCCCCGGCCTTGTCGCCGGTGTCTGGCAGACGAGAACCGCAACGCCCAGCTCGCCCAGTGGGCGGGTAAGTCGGATGGGCGCACCCTGACTCACACTTAACGCGGAATCGATGCCTGCGGCGTCGCTCCCAGAGGGACCGCGCCATGGCACGACCATCCAAATACCAGCCCGCGTTCGCCGAGCAGGCCGCAAAGCTTTGCCGCTTGGGCGCAACCGACAAGGACCTGGCCGATTTCTTCCACGTATCCGAGCGGACACTCAACACCTGGAAGAAGCAGTTTCCCGAGTTTCTTCAGGCCCTAAATGGGGGGAAAGCCATGGCGGATGCCGAGGTGGCCGACAGGCTGTTTCAGCGCGCCTTGGGCTACACGCATGCCGAGGACGACATCCGGGTATGCGACGGCGTGATTGTCACGACGCCCACCACCAAGCAGTACCCGCCGGATACGACGGCCTGCATCTTCTGGCTGAAGAACCGGCGCCCCGACCTGTGGCGCGATAAGCCGGACCCGACCAACGACGACAACGTGCCGCCGCCGGTGAAGGTCGTAATCGAGGTGGTGAACGCGAGCATCCCAGATGCCGACGCTTAACCAGCCCCAGGCCCGGTTCCTGGCGCTGCCCCACAAGTTCCGCGCGTTCGTCGCGGGCTTTGGCAGTGGCAAGACGTGGGTCGGTGGGGCAGGGCTGTGCCGGCATGCCTGGGAATTCCCCCGCGTCAACTCGGGGTACTTTGCGCCGACCTACGGCCAGATCCGGGACATCTTCTATCCGACGATCGAGGAAGTCGCCCACGATTGGGGCCTGTCCGCCAAGATCAACGAGTCGAACAAGGAAGTCCACCTGTTCGCCGGCCGCAAGTACCGGGGCACCGTGATCTGCCGGTCGATGGAGAAGCCGGGCGACATCGTGGGCTTCAAGATCGGCAAGGGGCTGATCGACGAGCTGGACGTGATGAAGGCGGACAAGGCGGCGCTGGCCTGGCGCAAGATCATTGCCCGCCTGCGCCACACCGCGCCCGGCCTGCTCAATGGCGTGGACGTGACAACGACGCCAGAGGGCTTCAAGTTCGTCTACCAGCAGTTCGTCAAGCAGGTGCGTGAACGGCCCGACCTGGCCGCGCTGTACGGTCTGGTCCAGGCCAGCACCTACGAAAACGGCAAGAACCTGCCGGAAGACTACATCCCGTCGCTGCGCGCGAGCTACCCGCCGCAGCTCATCGCCGCATACCTGCGCGGCATGTTCACGAACCTGACCAGCGGGAGCGTGTACCCGAACTTCGACCGCCGGCACCACCACACGGACGCCGCCGAAGAGCCGCACGAAGAGTTGCACGTAGGCATGGACTTCAACGTGCTGAACATGACGGCCACGGTTAACGTTATCCGGGGCGGCCTGCCGCTGACGGTGGGCGAACTGACCAAGGTGCGCGACACGCCGGAAATGGCGCGGATGCTGAAGGACCGGTTCAAGGACAAGGGGCACGGCATCACGATCTACCCGGATGCAAGCGGCGGCAACACCAGCAGCAAGAACGCCAGCGAATCGGATCTCACCATCCTGAAAAAGGCTGGGTTCACCGTCCGGGTGAACAGCCGCAACCCGGCGGTCAAGGATCGGGTGAACGCGGTGAACGGCATGCTGCTGAACGACGAAGGCCAGCGCCGCTGGCTGGTGAACACCGACCGCTGCCCATCGCTGACTGAAGCGCTGGAACAGCAGGCCTACGACAACAACGGAGAGCCGGACAAGTCGACCGGGCATGACCACCCGAACGACGCCCAGGGCTATTTCCTGGTGCACCGCTACCCGATCACGCCAAACGGCATGAGCCGCATCAAACTCACAGGAACCTGACCATGCCCGTCGACAGCAAACACTCTCTCTGGACGGCCAATCGGCCGCGCTGGGAGCGCTGCCGCACCGCGCTGCAGGGCCAGGATGCCGTGCACGCTGCCGGCACGAAGTACCTGCCCAAGCTGGCGGGCCAGGACGATGCCGAATACGACGCCTACAAGGGCCGCGCGCTGTTCTACGGCGCCACCGCCCGCACCGAGGAAGCGCTGATCGGCATGGTGTTCCGCAAGGAACCTACCGTGACGCTGCCGCCGGCGTTGCAGCCGATGATCGATGACGCTGACCTGGCGGGCACGCCGGTGGACACGTTCATCGAGAACGTCGTCAAGGAAGTGATCGACGTCACCCGCGTGGGCGTGCTGGTGGACTACCCGGTGGCAAGCGGCGACTTCATGACGGTGGGCCAGGCCCAGGCGGCAGGCATGCGCCCCTACCTGGCCACCTACAAGGCCGAGGCGATCATCAACTGGCGCACCGCCCGCGTGCGTGGCGTGAACCAGTTGGTCATGGTGGTGCTAGCCGAGTGCTACACCGAGCAGAAAGACGAATTCACCGCCGAGGAAAAGACGCAGTATCGGGTGCTGGACCTGCTGGACGGCTTTTACCGCGTGCGCATCTACCGTGACAACCTGAATGCGCCAGCGTTCGAATACACGCCGGTGATGAACGGCAAGCGTCTGCCCTATATCCCGTTCGTGCTGATAGGGCGCAACGGCGAGGCGGTCGACCCGCAAAAGCCGGTGCTGCTGGACCTGGTCGACGTCAACATGTCGCACTACCGTGGCACGGCGGACTACGAACACGCACTGCACTTCACGGCGCTGCCCACTGCGGTGGTGACCGGGCACACGTTGGGCACTGGTGAGTCGCTGAAGATCGGCTCGTCCGAAGCCTGGGTTTTCAGCGAATCGGACTCCGACGCCAAGTATCTGGAGTTCTCCGGCCAGGGGCTGGACAGCATCAAGGTCAGCTTGGAGCGCAAAGAGGGCATGATGGCCACCTTGGGCGCGCGCATCCTGGCGCCTGAGAAGCGTGACGCGGAGGCGGCCGAGACGGCCAAGATCCACCGCGCCGGCGAGAACAGCGTGCTGGGCGGCATCGCCCTGGGGGTGGGCCGCTCGCTGACCAAGGCGTTCCGCTGGGCTGCTGAATGGGCGGGCGCGGCGGGCGCCACGGTCGAGGTCAAACTGAACACCGAATTCTTCCCGGTTGGCCTGAGCGCGCAGGACCTGACCGCCCTGGTGGGAGCGCTGCAGGCCGCAGCGATCAGCCCGGAAACGTTCTACGACAACATGCGCCGCGGCGGAATCATCGACGACGGCGTGACGTTCGAGGAAGAGCAGGCCCGCATTGAACAGGCTGGCCCGGCGCTTGGCATGATCGGAGGCCCGAATGGCCAGCCTGCAAACGGAGCTGTATGACGCCACGGTACGGCATGCCATCGACCTGGTGCGCTACGGCAACGGGGCGGTGCGTCGGATCATTGCGCTGCTGAACCGGGTTGACGCAGACCTGGCCGACCAGATCACGCGCGCCATGGAGCGCCTGCCGGCCAGTGCGTTCACGGTGTCGCGGCTGGACGAGTTGCTGAAAGACGTTCGCACGTTGAACGCCGAGGCATACCAGCAGGTGCGCGGCGAGCTGGACAAGGAACTGCGCGACCTGGCCGACTACGAAATCGGCTACCAGGGGCAGTTGTTCGCCTCCCTGGGCATCGAGTTCACCACGACCGGAGTGACGGCCAGCCAGGTGTACGCGGGTGCCATGGCCCAGCCGTTCCAGGGTCAGTTGCTGCGAGAGTGGATGTCCGGCCTGGAAGCAGGGCGCGGCCGCCGCATCCGGGACGCGGTGCGTATGGGGTATGTGGAAGGGCAGACCATCCAGCAGGTGGTGCAGCGCGTGCGCGGCACTCGGGCGAAAGGCTACGCTGACGGCCTGCTGGAAATAGACCGGCGCAACGCGGAGTCGGTGGTGCGAACCGCCATCAGCCACACGGCAGGCTTTGCGCGGGACCGCTGGTATGACGCGAACGACGACATCATCGGCGCGCTGGCCTGGGTCAGCACGCTGGACTCGCGCACCAGCCAGATGTGCAGGCTGCGGGACGGGCTGCGGTATGAGCCGGATTCGCACAAGCCGGTGGGACACAAGGTGCCGTGGGGAGCCGGGCCGGGGCGGTTGCATTGGCAGTGCCGCAGCACGTCGGTGCCGATCCTCAAGGGCATGGAAGACGACCCGCTCATCGGAACACGGGCGGCAAAGGACTATCGAGACAGCGCGCGCGGGAAGGGCGAGCAAGTGCGGGCCACAACGACCTACGCGGACTGGCTCCGCAGGCAGCCCGCAGCGATCCAGGACGATATCCTGGGCCCGACCCGCGGCGCGCTGTTACGTAAGGGTGGCGTCGAGCTGGACGGCTTCTACAACGACCGAGGCGTGTATCTGACCCTGGACGAACTGCGGCGCCGGGATGCTGCAGCGTTCGCGCGGGCCGGCGTAGAATAGCGCGCATGCCTCTTCACATCGTGCCCGACGCCCCGAAGCCAGCGGAGACGGAGAAGGACCGGATCCGGAAACGGATCAAGGCCCTGCCGAAGCCGCAAGACATGATCCAGTGCCACCGCTGCGGTGGGCGCGAGGTCATCGAGACGCGCATCGGCGTGTTTGAATCCGGCCTTGCCTGGAAGGGCGGCACAAAGGTTCTGCTGTGCGCGCTGTGCTTCATGAATGGCGAGCGCGTCGTCTTGAAGTGAACTGACTGATACCCCACCGGCCCGCCACTGCGCGGGCCTTCTTCTTTCTAAGCCCTACTGGCCGAGCCAGTGGGGCTTTTGCTTTTGGGGCTGAGCCCTGCAACCGTCCAGAGGACAACACCATGCCGCTTGACCGTAATGACCCCGAAGTGAAGGCCCTGTTGGAAGAGGTGGCCGCCGAGGCCACCGAGGCGCTGAGCGCCAAGAACAAGGAACTGCTCGCCGAGCTGCGCCAGGCGAAGGCGAAAGCCAAGGGTTCCGATGTCGACCCCGAAGAGCATGCCCGGCTCCAGACGCAAGTCGAAGAGTTGGCCAGCAAGCTCGACAAGGTGACGAAGGACAGCACCCGCCAGATCGAAAAGCTGACCAAGGACCTGACCGACAAGGACGGCGCCCTGACTCAGCACCTGATCGACGGCGGCCTGTCTTCCGCGCTGGCTAAGGCTGGCGTGGCTCCGCACTTCATGGACGCCGCCAAAGCGATGCTGCGCGGCCAAGCGGCCATCAAGGACGGCGCCGCGGTCATCGGCGACAAGCCGCTGGCCGATCACGTCACCGAGTGGGCCGGCACCGACCAGGGCAAGCACTTTGTCACCGCGCCCGCGAACCGGGGGGGCGGCGGCCAGGGTGGCAATGGTGGTGGCAAGACCTCGGGCAACATGGGCGGCACTCGCGACGAGCGCGTGGCCGCCCTGAACGCCCAATTCCCTGAACTCGCGGGCTGACCCCGCACCAAGCAAAAGGAACGACCATGTCTCTCTCGCAGATGCAGGTTTTCAACAAGTACATGATGCCCGCGATCATCGAGACGCTGGGCCAGCAGATTCAGAAGTTCAACGCGGCGTCGGGCGGCGCCATCATGCTGTCCACGGGCGGCTGGGAAGGCGACTTCCTGCAGGAATCGTTCTACGCCGCCATCC
Organism: Achromobacter colocynthidis; assembly: GCF_057334535.1. Taxonomy (NCBI): domain Bacteria; kingdom Pseudomonadati; phylum Pseudomonadota; class Betaproteobacteria; order Burkholderiales; family Alcaligenaceae; genus Achromobacter; species Achromobacter colocynthidis. Next base: position 31,128 of record NZ_JBHFIZ010000027.1, on the reverse strand, counting down.
ACAGCGCGCGCCGCCGCGTCGATCGCTACGCTACCAACGGCACTGCCACCCCGACCGACCTGACCCAACTGAAGCACAGCTCGGTAAAGGTTGCCGGCGGTTTCGGACCGATCCGCTTTGAGCCCGGTCAGATGACCTGGCTGAACAAGCCCACGGCGGAGGGTATCGAGGTCGCATCGCGCAACTTCGCCGAAGCGCTGCTGCAGGACCAACTGAACACGGCCATCGCCGCGCTGGTTGCGTCCATCAGCAACCAGGCCGCCGCCACCAATGACGTTTCGGCCACCCTGGGCCTGACGTACTCGGCCCTGAACGACGCCCACGCCAAGTTCGGCGACAGCTCCAGCCTGATCGTGGCAAACGTGATGACCGGCCAGGTCTATCACAAGCTGATCGGCCAGAACCTGGCCAACGCCCAGCAGTTGTTCCAGTACGGCGCTGTCACCGTGGTGGACATCCTGGGCAAGACCGTGGTGGTGACCGATGCCCCGGCGCTGTATGCCACGGGCACGCCCAACCTGCAGAAGGTGCTGGGTCTGGTCTCGGGCGCCGCGACGGTGACCGATGCGGGTGACGTGATCACCAACATCGACACCGTCAACGGCAAGGAACGCATCGAAACCACGATGCAGGTGGACTACACCTTCGGCCTGGGCCTCAAGGGCTACACGTGGGACGAGGCCAACGGCGGCAAGTCGCCGACCGACGCCGAACTGGCCACGGGCACCAACTGGGACAAGGTGGCCACCGACATCAAGCACACCGCTGGCGTTATCGCCATTGGTGACGCTTCCATCTAAGGGGACACCATGAAAGCAAAGCTGCCCATCTGGTACCTGGCGGGTCCGTTCTACCGCTACGAGCAGGACGTCAAGGCCGAAGCGGCCAAGGCTGGCGTGCGCATCATCGATGCCAACGCCACCGACAGCCGCGAAGGCGCCGCCAAGGACGTGCCCAAGGTCACCTTGAAGCCGGAGTACCGGCCGAAGGTCAAGGCCGAAGCGGCCAAGGCGGACGGCGGCGGCGATCCGCTGCCGTCGCACGGCCTGACGGTCGACCAGATCAAGGATGCGCTGGCCGCCAAGCAGATCCAGATCCCCGAGGGCGTGACGCTCAAGGCGGACTTGGCCGCGCTGCTGGACGCTCAGCCCACCTGACCGCTGTTTGACGGTCGCCCCTGCTCACGCGGGGGTTTCCGTCAGCCTGTGGAGATAACCCTATGCCCCTGATCGTCGAAGATGGCACCGGCCTGCCGAACGCCGACAGCTACGTGAGCGTGGCCGACTGCCAAGCCTACGCCGCCGCCCATGGCCTGGCATTCGCCGGCGAGGACTCAGCCCTGGAAGCCGCCCTGCGCAACGCCACGTCCTACCTGGACAGCGCGTATGAATTCGTCGGCAGTCGGCTGTACTTGGAACAGGCGCTGGAATGGCCGCGTACCGTCAATCAGGGCCGCGTTCCGGCCGCCGTGGTGAATGCCTGCTGCGAGCTGGCGGCGCGCGCGCTCAAGGGGCCGCTCTGGCAGGACGTGAGCAGCACCACGGCCGGCGCCGCCATCGAAAAGACGGTGGGCCCGATCACGACGAAGTACGCCACCGCCGAGGGCGCGCGCAACGATGGCCAGACGCGCTATGCAGGCGTGACGGCCATGCTGCGCCGCTGGCTGTCGTCCTATGGATCGTCGGTCAAGCTGGTGAGGTGCTGATATGCGATTTTGCGTACACGAGGGGCGTCCCGGATTCCGGGCGTACAGCATTCTGCGCCGCCGTGGTTTGCGTGTTCTGGTCACGCTCGATGGGGCGCCTGTGACGCACTGCGTTATGGCGGATACCCGGCGCGGCGTCGTTGTTTGCGATGAGGTGGATGACCGCGGCATGGTGGTGATCAATGCTCGGGGTGACGCCATCAAGCAGGTCCGTCGCTTTGGCCGGGTGGCTGTGGAGATCGTGCGGCCATGAGCACCTTCGACTATGCCGAAATGGCCGCCACCGCCCAGGAACTGCTGGTGGAGTTCGGCGGGCCGGTGACCGTGCGCCAGGTCGTGACGGGTGAATACGACCCTGAGCTGGGTGAAGCGCCCACCACCACGGTCGATAACGACGGCATCGGCGCACTGTTCGACTACTCGGCGCAAAGCGCAGGCCTGGCCAACCTGGCCGGCTCGGTGATCGAGACGGGCGACAAGCAGCTTTACCTGGCGCCTGAACTGGCGGCAGGCGGCCCGATGATCGAGCCGAAGTCGGCCGACCTGGTGCTGGCGCTGGGCGCGACCTGGCGCGTTGTGACGGTCAAGCCGCTGGCGCCGGCCGGGATCGTGCTGCTGTTCGAACTGCAATTGAGGAAGGCATGAGCTTCGCCGCCGACATCGCCAAGTTCGTTGAGCGGGCCAAGGGAAACATCGACACCGCGACGCGCCAGGCAACCGTGCTGTTGGCGCAGGGCGTGATCCTGAAGTCACCCGTGGACACCGGGCGGTTTCGGGCCAATTGGCAATTCTCGGCGTCCGGCATTCAGCGCGCCACGTCGGTGGCAGTGGATCGCGGCGGACAGGTCACGCTGAACCGGCTGGTGGCTGAGATTCAGCGTACCGGTGCGGGCGGCGTGACCTACCTATCCAACTCGCTGCCCTATGCCGTCCGGCTGGAAAACGGCTGGTCCAAGCAGGCGCCCCAGGGCATGGTCAAGCTGACCGCGCAGGAGTTCCAGCAGTACGTGAGCCAGGCGGCAAAGGACGCCAAGAAATGAGCCAGGACCTGATCCGCAAGGCCTTTGAAATCCGGCTGAACACCTGGGCCGCAGCCCGCGTACCGGCGCTGCCCGTGGCCTGGCAGAACACCAAGTTCACGCCGCCCGCCGCTGGGATCTACCTGCGCGCCTATGTCATGCCCGCCGCGACCACCAGCCGGGATGCCGCCGGCGACCACCGGCAGTATCGCGGTGTGTTCCAGGTGAACGCGGTGCTGCCGATCGGCAGCGGGTCGCGCGCCGCAGAGCAGATCGCGGGCGAGCTTGATGCGCTGTTCCCGGTGAACCTGAGCATTCCGTCCGGCGCGCTTGCCGTGCGCGTGCGTACCCCGATCAGCGTGGGCCAGCCCACCACGGGCGATTCCGACCACACCGTGCCCATATCTCTGGGCTACGACGTCCAGTTTTACCCCGACTGAATTCGGCTCAAGCCGATGGCCCGTAAGGGCGCAACTGGAACCCGCCGCATGGCGGTTTTTTATTGCCCTCTGGGCTTCGATGAGGGGCCGTAGGCCTCCTAAGGAACTATCATTTCTGCACTATTCCCCAATGGCACCGTGTTCTCGGTGTCCACCGTCCTGGGTACGGCCTTGGCCGTGTCCGCCATCACCAACGCCAATCCGGCAGTTGCATCCGCCACCACGCCGCCGACTGACGGCGCCATCCTGATCGCGAAATCTGGCTGGACCGAGCTGAACGAGCGCGTCGTGCGTTCGGCCAACGCCAGCGCCAGCACCTTCGAACTGGAAGGTATCGACACCACCAGCACGACGCGCTACCCGGCCGGCCAAGGCGCGGGCTCGGTGATCCCTGTCAATACTTGGGTGGACCTGTCGCAAGTCACGGGCGTGGAAAAGACCGGCGGCGAGCAGCAGTTCTTCCAGTGGCGCTACGTCGAAGACCGCAGCAGCCGTCAGCGCCAGCGCCCGACCTTCAAGAACGCCAAGGTCATCACGCTGACGCTGGACTATGACCCGGCGCTGGCCTGGTACGAGACCCTGCGCGAAGCCGACGCGGTCAAGGACACCGTTGTGCTGCGCGCGCGCCTGCCGAACGGCGATGCCCTGTATTACCTGGTCTACCCGTCGTTCGACGCTGACCCGTCGATGACGCTGGACCAGAACATGCAGAACACCGCGACGTTCTCCATGACGTCGGAATTCACGCGCTACGCGCCGCTGCCGTAACAAGGGGTCGGGATGAGCAAAGCCATTTTCAAGCTGCAGCCCGCCCCGACCTTCACCGTGCCGGTGGAAATTCCCCGGCACGGCGAAGAGCCGGCCAAGATCAAGGTCACCTTCAAGCACAAGTCGCGCGAGGAAATGAAGGACTTCATGGAGCGCGCCGAGCAGTCGGACGCGAGCCAGGACGTCGCATTGATCCGCGAAATGATCGCCGGCTGGGAAGGCCCGGACATGGAATTCTGCGACGAGGCCATTCAGTTGCTGCTCCAGAACTACCAGGGCGCCGTGCCTGCATTGGTGCTGGCCTACTCCCTGGAACTGACGCAGGCCCGCCGAAAAAACTGATCGCCGCGGCGGAGGAGTTGTATCGGCCCGAACCGAACAAGGCCACCTTGGCCGAATTCGGGCTCCGGCCTGATGACTTCCCCGTCGCGGTGATCGAGCTATGGCCGGAAAACGTGGTGCCCAAGGTCGTGTTCTCGGCCATGGGTTCCCAGTGGCGCATTGGCTTCAGCGGCCCGACCGGGCTGGACTATGGCGCCCTTGAGTGCGTCATGCGTGTGTTGAAGGTTCCGCCCGAGGACGAAATCGACGTCTTCGACGCAGTGCGCGTGATGGAAGCCGCCGCGCTCCAGATGATGAACAGGAAATAGCCCTGCCGGGCTGAACGGTGCCATATGGCTGATGAAGTCGCCTCCCTTGTCCTGCGTGTTGACAGCACGCAGGCGAAGACCGCCGATACTGCGCTCGACCAGTTGGCCGTCACCAGCCAGAAGACCGAGCAAGCTGTCGAGGAACTGGCCAAGGCGGAAAAGCAGCTTGCCGTCAATACCAAGGAGGCCACCACCGCGGCGCAGACCGCCACGGCAGCAAACAAGGCCTTGGGTGTCTCGGCGACTGGTGCCGGCATGTCTGCCGGGCAGCTCAACAATGCCTTGCGCATACTGCCCGCGCAGATTACCGATATCACGGTGGGCCTGAGCACCGGGCAGTCGCCGTTTACGGTTTTGCTCCAGCAGGGCGGCCAGTTGAAAGACATGTTCGGCGGCGTCGGGCCGGCTATCCGTGCGGTGGGCGGGTATGTTGCCGGGCTGATTACGCCGTTCACACTGGCCGCCGCCGGAGCGGTAGCGCTGGCCGTCGCGTATGAGAAGGGCGCCGCAGAGGCGCGTGCGTTCAGCGCCGCCATCGTCATGACTGGCAACGCCGCCGGCGTCACTGAGGGCGCGCTAGCCGCGATGGCGAAGCGGATTTCGGACATCCGGGGGACGACCGGCAATGCGGCCGAGGTACTGGCCAAGCTGGTTGCAACGGGGAAGCTGGCGGGCGAATCGATCGAGGACCTTGGCCGGGCCGCCGTGGTGGCGCAGGTGGCCACCGGCCGCAGCGTCGACGACATGGTCAAGGACTATGAGCGGATCGCCGACGCGCCCACCGAGGCCATCGCCAAGCTGAACGAGCGCTATCACTTCCTGACCCTGGCGGTTTACGACCAGATCAAGGCGCTGGAAGACGAAGGGCGCATGCACGACGCGGCCAGGCTGGCGCTATCCACGTATGCGCAGGCGATGGAGCAACGCAGCGCGCAGGTGGCCCAGAACATCGGCCTGCTTGAGTCGGCATGGCGCGGCGTGACCAGCGTAGCAAAGGGCGCCTGGGACGCGATGCTCGGCATCGGACGCGACCTGACGCCGCAAGACCGTATTGGCGACATCCAGAAGGAACTGGATCAGATCGGCAATTCGATGTTCCACAAGGAGCGCGCGGCGGCCTTGAGGGCGCAGCTCACCGGGTTGCAGGATCTGGTGAAGTGGCAGAACGCGGCAGCGAAGGCAGAAGCCGACCAGGCGGGCGCCGTCTCGCGCGGCATCCAGGCGCGCAAGGACCTCGACAGCTATGTCGACTCGCGCAAGGGCACATCCTTGGCCGCGTCGCTTGAGGCGGAGAACAAAGCTTTCGAGAAGGCCACGGCTGAGTTTTCGCAGGGAAGCCAGGAATATCAGGACGCGCTGAAGGCCCACACCGACCGGGTGGCGCAGATCCAGAAGCAGTTCGCAGGACCGAAGGGCGGCGCCGGAACAGTCGCCGCGGGCGTGCGCGAACTGGAGCAGGCGCGCCAGCAGGAAGCCGCACTGCGCGCGCAGCTTGAAAGCGCGGTCAAGATCACGACTGCGCGCCAGGATCTGGTCAAGTTCGAGCAGCGCATTGCCGACCTGAAGGCGAAGGACCAGCTCACGGCAGACGAAAAGAGCGTGCTGTCCAACGAGACGGCCATCCGCCAGCAGTTGGAGCGCAATGCCGGCCTGTCGGAGCAGATCCAGTTGCAGAAGGAGGCCGTGAACCTGAAGACGCTGGAGGCGTCGGCGCAGGCCACGCTTGCGGCTGACCAGGAACGCTACAACGACTTGCTGGAGGGCTTCACGGCCAGCCCGCGCCTTCGTGAGCAACTGCAAGCCCAGCAGCAGATTTACCGCGACTTTCAGCGCCAGGTGAACCGTGCGGCCGAGCAGGAGGCCGCCGGCGAGCTGTCCTCGCAGGGCTATGCCGACCGCGTGCGCGTGTTCAAGCAGAGCCTGGATGAACGCCTTGCCCAGCAGGCCGACTACTACGCGCAGGTCGCGGATCTGGAATCTGACTGGAAGAACGGCGCGATCGGTGGCCTGAATGACTATGCCGAGGAAGCGGCCAACGTCGCAGCGGGCACGCGCAGCGCCTTCGCGGATGCCTTCAATGGCGCCGAAGACGCGCTGGCCCAGTTCGTGACTACCGGCAAGATCAGTTTCGCCAGCCTGGTGCAGAGCATCCTGGCGGACATCGCGCGGCTGGCCATCCGGCAAGGGATGACGGGGCCGCTGTCCGGCTGGTTGGGCGGCATCGTCAAGGGGCTGGCCGCAGGCTTCGGTGGTGGCGGTGCCGCCACTGCTGGCCAGGTCGCAGCGGCCACGCAGGGGGTTAACGCCGGCCTGCCGCTGTCTCTGTCTACCGGCGGCTATACGGGCGACAAGGACGAAAGCGAGCCCACGGGCATCGTTCACGGCAAGGAATACGTGCTGAACGCCGACGCGACCCGGCGGATTGGCCGCGACACGCTCGACAAGATCAACTTCGGCCGGCTCTCCCTCGACGACATGGCGCCGCCCGTCATGAGCAGCGCGAGCGCCGCGCCTGCGATCGCGCCGCCCAAGGTCACGGTGAACAACCTTGGCGCGCCGCAGGATTACACCGTCGAGAGCTGGAGCCATGAAGACATCGTTCTGATTGCGCGGAATCAGGTCTTTGAACAAGGCCCGCGAATGATGGAGACCCAGCTAAACCGGCCGAACTCGCGCCCATCGAGGGCGATGACCAACTCATTTGACGTGGCGCGTAAGCGATGACCTACCCCGTATTGCCGTTTCAACCCATCCAGGCGGGCTATGGCATCCAGCCGGGCGATGGAACCCAGCGCATCGCCTTAGACGGTGGCAGTGGTCGCTATCGCGCGGGCTTGCGCGGGACCCCGCACATGGTGACTGCGACCTATGCCCTGTTCGGGGAAGAGTACGACGCCTTCATGGGCTTCATGCGAAACGTCGAGCGTGCGGGCGGCGAGCCCTTTGAGGCTGATCTAGTTATCGATGGAAGCCGGAAGCGGCGCTATGTGACGCACTTTATGCCTGGCAGTGCGCGCGTGTCGGTGTCTGGGGACGTTTTCACGGTGTCCGTCTCCCTGGAGGTCGACCGCCTGCAGGAATACGACGACGCGGACCTGGATTACTGGGGTTCGCTGGTCATGATGCTGGCCGTCTACGGCAGCATCCCGGCCGCGAAGGAAATATTGGACCTTTTGGCGAAGTTGGTGAACGAGGACTTGCCCCATGCTTGACGACAACGACGCCCAGTACATCGACTTCTATTTCGGAGCGCCGCAGAGCACCGCCGAGTTGGAAACCCTGGAAATCAGCCAGCCGGCCTTCTCTCAAGTTTGGCGGCTCCAGTCGCATTACCGTGAGGGGTTCTGGGCACGCCTGGAGTCCGGTGAACTGGTCTTCTGGCAGTACGTGCCCATGCGGCTTAGGCAGTTGGAGGAACGCGGCAACCTGGACTTCGGGATATCGGTGACCCTGGGCGACCTGGGCGAGATCCTGCCCGACGAAATCGAGCGCGCGCGCCAGGCGGGCACGCTGCGCACGATCCCGCCGACCGTGCGGTACCGGGCCTACCGCTCGGATGACCTGGAATCGCCGATGGTCGGGCCGGTCACGTTGCAAGCGCGCAAGATCGTCAGGAACCGCGACGGCGCGCAGTTCGACAGCATGGCGCCGCAGGCGAACGTCACGAAGACCGGGATGCTGTATCGCACGGACCTGTTTCCGATGCTGCTGGGGTACCTGTGAGCATCGACTTCCTGCTGTACCGAGTCTACGACCGGAAGACGTACAACTGCCTGCACTTCGCCGCCGAGGCCTGGGAGCATTTGACGGGCGACCGCCGGCTACACGAGGTCAAGGAAGAGGACTTGGCCGCTGGTCGGCTGTCGGCGCTGTTTCGCGGCATGCGCAAGCTGCCAGGCCCCTCGGTGCTGCCATCTATCGCTCTTATGGAAACGCTTCAAGGTGAGGCCCATATCGCCGTGTGCGTGCGTGGGCGGTTGCTTCACATCAATGAATCGGGCGCTTCGTTCTTCCCGGTCGAGGCGCAGACGGCGCTGTATCGCAACATGAGGTTCTACGCATGACGACAGTTCACCTATACCGGGCACCGGACGGGAAGCGCGAGACGTATCAGGTGGCGGACCTGCATGCCTTTCTGAAGGCGGAGCTGGGGCCGCGCCTGCCGGCGGGCTGCCGCATCACCGACATGGCGACCGGGCGCTCCGTGCGGCCCGAGAAGCCTGCTGATATCACCGAACTGCGTGCGCTGCCTGGCCCCTTCGTGGTGGAGGCTTATCCGCTGGGGCCCCAGTTCCTTCCTGCTCTGGCGGTGGCGCTGATCACGACCGCCGCATCCATGATCCTGACGTCCATCCTGGCGCAGGATCCGCCGAACCAGACCGCTCGCAACGTACAGAAGGAATCGCCGAACAATGGGCTCTCGGAGCGCACCAACCAGGTGCGCGTCAATGGCCGGGTACCTGACATTTATGGGCAGGTCCGGTCAACCCCGGACCTGCTCGCGCAGCCCTACCTGGTGTTCGAGAACCATGTGGAAAAGGAAGTCTCGTTTATGTGCGTCGGGCGCGGCGCCCACGAGGTGTACGATGTGCGCGACGACACCACGCTGATCGCCGAAATCCCTGGGGCATCGGTGGAGGTCTACGCGCCGTTCACGTCGCCGAATAGCGGCCATGCTCCGCAACTGCGGATTGGGAACGCGATCAATTTGCCGGTGACGACGGCGAAGCGCGCGAACAGCGTCAACGGGCAGTCCCTACAGCCTCAGGACTTTGGCAGCGTGATCCGACGCGGCATGGTGTTCAGGTCGCCGAATGAGATTGTCTCGCAGGATGCAGATCTAGACTTTTCCGAGCTGTTTATCCCTGGTGACGTGATCGCCGTGCAGAACGCCAGGCAGACGCAAGGGACGTTTACCTACACGCCACCAGCGGGCGCCGTTTTCCGGACCGATCCCTCAACGTCGCCTTCATGGGGCGAAGTTGACTTCGCTGGTAACCATGCATCCGAATGGTCGGACGGCCAAATCCTCACGCTGTCTAACGGATACGTGACGTGGACCGACACCACGGGCGGGGACGGCGATTTCACATACACGGCAAATAGCAACGTTACGGGCATCTATGGCGTGTTGAGTGTCAGCTACCTGTCTGGGACTGATGTGACGCGCTTGCGGCTTGATGTGTCTCAGAATTCAGCGGCTTGGAATGCCTTTCGTACAGCCCCGACCGACGTGGAAGGGGCCCCCGCGCTGACAAGGCCGTCGGACATTGTTCAATTCGACCTGTCCGGCACCTACGCCGTCACCACGGTGACCTCCGGGTTGCTGACGCTGAACACGCCTTCGGCGGTAAATCCCGACTGGACCGTGATGCAGGACAGTTACGGCGGTCAGTCGGCAGTGTTGAACCCAACGATCACCACGACCGGTGAACGCTGGGTAGGCTGGTTCATTGTGGAGAGCGTACGGCCGATCACCCGCATCATTTCCAACGTGATAGCGCTGAATGGTCTGTACAAGGACAACGGACGCCAGCAATACCGCCGTGATGTGGCTTACCGCATAGAAGCCCAGCGCGTGGATGGTTCTGGTACGCCCTACGGGGATGTGCTGGCCTTCGAAAGGACCATTTCGGGGTCCGCAGTGACGCGCTCGGTTCGGGCGGATACGCTGGACGCTCAGCTCACGGGTGCGGCCAGCGCGCGCTGGCGATTTCGGGCGCGGCGTTTGACGAATTCTGATACCGACTTTGAGGGCTCGGTCGTAGACGAAATCAAGTGGCGCGACCTGTACGCCTGCTCGTCGGTCGAGCAGACGCACTTCGGCGATGTGACGACGGTGCAGTCTGTGACCCTGGCCACGGACGGCGCGCTGGCGGTAAAGGAACGCAAGCTGAACCTACTGGTGACCCGTAAGCTGCCGCAGCGGATTTCTGGCTCGACGTTCACGACCGAGCTGTACCCGACCACCAACGTGGCCGACATCATATCGGCGATCTGCCTTGACCCGCTCATCGGTAACCGACCGCCGGCCGAGGTGGATTTCGACAATATCTATACGACGGCGCAGGAAATCCGCGACTACTTCGGCGTCGATGTGGCGCGGTTCGACTACACCATCGACAGCGACAACCTCAGTTTCGAGGAGACGCTTTCGATGATCGCGGAGGCGGTCTACTGCCGGGCCTATCGTCGCGGCAGCGTCATCCGTCTGTTCTTCGAGCGTGCCACGGAAGACGCGACGGTCTTGTTCTACCACCGCAACAAGCTGCCTGGGTCTGAACAGCGCACCGAAGGAAGCGACGACGAATATGACGGCGTCGAGTTCCAATGGATCGACCCGGCGAATGACGCTCCGGTGACGATCTACCTGCCGGCGGACAGGTCAGCCGTGAACCCGCTGCGCGTGGAATCGGTGGGCGTGCGGATGGAAGCGCAAGCCACCATCCATGCATACCGACGCTGGAACAAGATCCGCTATCACGACGAATCCACGGAGTTCGATGGGTTGCCGGAAGCGAACCTGTTGCGCGTCAGTGAGCGGATCCTTTGCGCCGACAACACGCTGGCGCGGAGCCAAGACGGCGATATCTTGGGCGTCGATGAGGAAGACGGGCGCCTGGTGACTTTGTCCCAGCCGTTCGAATGGGGAGCCGGCCCTTACGTGATCTTCCTGCAGAACAGCGACGGCTTGGTTGAAAGCATGGGCGTAAGCCCTGGTGGCGCCGCGCGCCTGGCGCTGCTGGAGCGCGATCCGCGCACGCCGATTATCCGCCGTGGCGAGGGCTACAACGCTACCGGCTACATCATCACCGAGGCCAGCGACACGCGGGCCGCCAAGCCTTTCATATTGACCGAGAAGGATGCGCCCAATGAAGACGGGACCATCCCGCTGAAGGCGATCAACTACGACGCCAGGTATTACCAGAACGACCTGGACTTCCACCCTTAAAGAACAGCCTTAAACCACAGCCCCGCCAAGTGCGGGGCTTTTTATTGAGAGTCGCAAATGGCCGGATACATCACTGCCCAAGAGTTGATGGACGCGAGCGTCGATGCGGGTACTTTGGAGAAATTCTCCAACGGTGCCGTTGGTGACCCTAACATCAATCGCATCGGTAATGACGTCAGCAATCTATCGTCTATCAAGTTGGAGGCACTTCAAGCAGCCGCTAGCGCCGCGAACCTGAAGACCTACCTGACACGGGCGTCAATGAATGCCGACACGTCTCAGTCGGTCGGTACGCCAGGTCAAGTCACGAACGACTCTACGCCGGCGAATAATCAGTATTACGTCTGGAACGGTTCAGCGTGGGCGGTTTCCGGATTACAACCGGCCAGTCTCGCCGCTTTTAATGCGCTGAACGCCCTGGCTGTCAACCGGGGTAAGCCGTACCCTCTGCGGTCGGCCAGTCGGTCTGGCACCGTTTCGGCCGAGATGGCACCGTTCAGCAACTTGATTCTATCGGTGGTCGTTCAAGGCGCAGAGGCGGGGAAGTTGTATCGAATCGCCTATCAGCGAAACGAAGCGGCGGTGGTTGGGGACTACCCATACGGCTGGATTCTCGAGGAACACAACGAAAGCGACTACGCGACGACTGATGCCGGCGCAGTTCAGATCCACCATTACTCGAATGCCGCCCCGAGTATCAACCGGTCCGGCGGAATCCAAACTGTTGTCGTGACACCCGCTTTGCGCCCGTTCTTGCGCTTCGTCATCACGGTGGATGCGGCCCAGTTGCCCGCAGCCGGCGCTTCTATTGATGCGTGGAGCGGAAACACGCGGCCCGCGTGGTCGTGGATCGTCGACCCCTCTTGCTACTCGCGGGCGATTCCGATTCGTGAAGACTCAATGTCTATCAATTCAGGCAAGTCGTTTCCGTTGGCAGTTGCAAACCGGGGTGGAACGACGTCACTCGCCAACTCTCAGATGAATGACCTGCTGCTTGACGTCCACGTTGTCAACGGTGATTCAACGAAGCTCTATCGAGTCGCGTACCAGCAGAATGGGGCGGTCCTCGGCGGCGTCAGCGCATACGATTGGATTATTGAGGAGTTCGACGCAGCGAGTTACGCGACCACTCCAGTCGCTAACGTCATCATGAGCTACACCGATTCACAGTTTGGCCCGCAGGAGCAAATCACGCGATCCGGGGGGATTCAAACGGTGCGCCTCTTTCCTCCGTCGCGTCCAGGCTTGCGAATCGAAATCACATGCGACGCAAGTAAATTGCCCGCCGAAGGTACGCCGATTAACGCCTACACGAGCAACGCTAACGCCGGATGGTCGTGGACCATTGATCGGTCGCGAGTAGATCTCCCTCGAACGTCTTCAACCCCCTCTGTAGCGTGGAATTACATCGGCATTTGGTGGGCGTACACGGCAGATAACGGCGGAACGCTTGCTGCGGTATGGCGCAGCGGCGATCGTCTCACCCGCGTAGAGTTCGGCCCCAAGGGACCTAACGGCATCCCAGATATCCGGCGAGTTTTGCGCGCGCCGTTGGGGGATCCTGCTGTTGCAACGTGGACCACTATCGTGGATACCGCCGCTGGCGGGGATTGGACCGGGCCGTTCGTTGTGGAAGCCGTGGCGGGCGGCGATGGCAGCACGACCAAGATCTACACCGGAGGAAACCACGGGTCGGACGGCGGTACGGGTGGAACCCCCACGGGTCGTAATGCTGCGTTCATCGTAATGGCCGATGGTTCCCCGGTGGTCGCCGGGTCGGCGGGCGTGTCTAGCAGCATCAAGGTTCTCTCAATCAACGAGGTCATGGCATTCAACACGGCATCGCTCGATAGGTACGTAATGCGTGAGACCTGCCGCTATGACATTTACCCTGGGCTTGTGGGAATTAAGAAACACGTACTTGCGCTTGAAGACGTGCTTGTCTTTCAGGACAACGGTCCGCAAACTTTCACGGTCGGCTATCAGTCGGGCACGTTCATCTATTACGGGAAAGCCAACACCCGAGTCGCATTCACCAGCGTGACCAATACGGGGGCTAAGGCCTCATCCCCGAATGCCTGGGCGGTTGTGTTCCAAGATGGCGAAAACGGTCAACTCGCGGCATGGATGGACCGTACGTTCGAAATTGGAGATGGCCGGCACGTCCAAGAAACATCACCCCTGATCCGTGGTGGTGGCGTAGGGAACACAAAGTTCTATCACGCTGCTGTCGTCGACGACACTGGCATCCCATTGGCTTCTGGTCAGGCCTATGAATGGCGGGGGGGCTGGGCCTGGCAGCAGATCAATGCTGTTTCGGCGAGCCTAGATTCCAGCTTGACCTTCAACCAGGGGGACGCGCGCCTTATTGCAGAGGCACGATCAACGGGTGAGACGGTCATCGTTTAAGCACCGAGCTTAATCAGCCCGCTTCGGCGGGCTTTTTTTCGTCTATAGGGGACGCGAGCATGAGCAAGTTTCAACTGTCGCAGCGCAGCCTTTCGCGGCTAGCAGGCGTGCACCCGGACCTGGTCGACGTGGTGAAGCTGGCAATTCAGCGCACCCCCGTTGATTTCCTTGTGGTGGAAGGTGTGCGCACCGTTGCCCAACAGCGCGAGCATGTCGCAAAGGGTGCGAGCCAGACCATGAACAGCTACCACCTGCCGCAGGCGGACGGCCTCGGCCACGCGGTCGACTTGGCGCCGCTGGTGGATGATGCCATCCCGTGGAACGACTGGGCCAAGTTCAAGGGCCTGGCCGACGTAGTGAAGGCCTGCGCCACCGAACTGGGTGTACCGGTGGAATGGGGCGGCGACTGGAAAATGCGAGACGGCCCTCATTTCCAGATCCCTCGCGATTGGAGGGTGCGCCGTGCAACTACCTGAAGACTTGGCGGGCGGGGGTATCGGCGGTTGGCTTGGCGCCATAGCCGCGACGATTGTGGGCGGCGGTCTGATGCTGCGCCGGTGGCTGTCAAAGGACTCGGTCGAGCGGGCGGGCGACGAGGCGCGGGTGGAGGTAATCGACATGCTGACGACGCAGCTTGCCGCGGCGAACGCGCGCGCCGACATGTTCGCCAAAGAACGGAATGATGCATATCGAGAGGTGGCCGACCTGCGAGAAAAGGTCGCCCGGCTCGAAACGCGCATGGAGCACATGCAGGCGAAACTGGAGATGATCAATGCCAATCCGAATCCGTGAGGCAATCGACCGCCTACACCGCAAGCACCCGCGCGTGGTCAGCCACGTAGAGGGGTGGGTGCTGCTGCTGCTCGTGGTCGGTGGAAGCTTTGCCATCGGCCAGTTAGTGGGGATGTCGCGCGCCGATGTGCAGGTGGCGAGCATGTCCGCAAGCCATCAAGCGGAGCAACAGCGCCTCATGGACATAAACCGCCAGATCATGCTCATCGTTCAGGAGCGGTTGCCGGCGATCACTACGTCCACCGAGCAAGCCGCCGAGAAAGTGGACCGAGCGGCAGAGGCGGCTGAGGGCGCAATCAAGGCGGCGAAGGGCGCGGCGACCAAGGCTGGAACCGCAGCGACGAAGGCTACGGCCGCGGCGAAGTCGGCCAGCACGGCGGTGCGGAAAGTGGAAGAGGCCTTGACTCCGCCGGCGCCGGCCGCGCCCGCGCGCGTCCCTGACTGGTTGAACACGCCATGATCACCGACGCTATCAAGACGCTGGCCGGATGGAAGGGTTACGCCGCGGCCCTGGTTGTTGGCGCGATCGTGGCGGGCGGGGCGGCGTGGAAGGCACAGAGCTGGCGTTACGGCGCCGAGATATCCGCAATGAAGGCCGATCAGTCGGCCGGCGTCGCCGAGTCACAGAGCAAGGCGCGCGAGATTCTTGAGCGGCGCGTGGCCGAAGTCGGTCAGATCAACGAACGGAATGCCAAGGCCGAATGGGCCGCTTATGGGGGTATGCGCAATGCGCAAGTTCAGGATGACGGCCTACGGGCTGATGTTGATGCTGGGCGCCAGCGGCTGCACGTCGCTGTCACCTGCCCCGCCGCCCGCAGTGGAGTGCCCAAAGCCGGAGCCGGCGCCCGCATGGGTGATGGAGCCCGCGCCGAACTTGATCCAGCTGCTCGATCGGATTATTTCGCCCTTCGGGCTGGAATCCGGCAAGTGACAGCGCAATTGGAGGTGTGCCAGGCAAGGCAGCGCTAGAGTCGTCCGCAGTGCTTTTCGAGTGCAGCGATCTAAGTTTGCAGCCGTTGACCAAAGCGGCTGATCCAGTCCCAGGCGAGAAGCTGCGACTCCTTATTGAAGTGATAAGGAGCAATACCCCATTGGTGGTCGTCCGGACAGGACAACGACGCACCGTAATCGATAAATTGGTTGTGGGGTAAACGACGTTCCTGAACGTCATAGATTCTGGAAAGGTTGGTATTCAGGCGATCGACCCAGCTGCCACTGAAGTGCACGCCATTGACGGTCTCCGGCTGACACAGGACTCGATTGATAACCACCTTGTGTAGCAAACCCCGACCTTCAAAGCCATCAAGGAGCCTGTTCCAGCCGTCGACCCAATGCTCCATGAACTCTTGCGAGCCGGCTCTGATCACTCGCCCATCGACCTGAGCGCTGCCGACAGCCGTCTGCAGTTCATTTGAATTTGTACAGATTCCGTCAGGAGTCTGAATTAGATCGAATCGATCATCAATGGAATCGATGAGATAGACATCAGCATCGCACGCATCGATTTCGGCGGCAGCCGTCTTGGCGATATCCATGCCGACCAGCTTCGCCTGAAAAGGCGACTTTAGATTCTGGCTGTAGACATCCAAGAAAGGAGACGATGCGTAGATGGATGCCAGCGAATTGCGGGCGATATACAGCACGACCTCCGCTTCTTCTTTGCGGACGTGGTTGAAAATATCCCGGGACACGCAACTCCCAATGATGCACACTCGCATTTTCTGGCCTTAGCCCCGTGCTGCTTGTGCCGGGCGCATCATGCTTATGGTTTCCTCGAACATTTCAGGCGGTTCCGACATGCGGCTTCTGCAAGGACTGTTGCTGCTCAGCGTCCGAATCAAAATCGAACATCGAGGCTGGAGCGGTGGCGTCGAAAGACGAACCGCCGCAATGCTCGCACGACGAGGGCGAGCGTGCAGGATCGTCGGAGCCCCATTGCTGATGCCCACAAGAAACGCAACGCATAAAGGCTGTCATGTCGTAACTCGAAGAGAGCGGTGCGCAGATCTGACCGCTTGCTGACTGATAGAAGGATGAATTCGGCGGTATGGTAGCAGCGTTACGGACAGCACGCACTGTCAGGCACCATTTCCCAACCCGATATGCTCCGCGCGCTTGGCCGCCCAGAACCAATGACTGTGCTTGGCGCGTTTCAGCTTCTGCTTGCGGAAGGTGATGCGCACGGCGCCCAGGTGGCCGGCCTCTATCTCCACCTTGTAATCCCGATCCTCGGCGGTGGCCGCTGGCGGCAGCGTCTGGGATGCCTGGGCGATGAATGGGCCGGGGACCTGGGCTAGGATTCCGTTGTCAGTCATGGTGTCTTCTTAGGATGCGGCGCGCAGTGCCGCCAGGGCGTTGCGGGCGGGGGAAGTTTGCACGACGTCCTCGCCGCGACACTTCATCAGGTGGTCGGCCCACAGCGCCAGGGCTTCTCGCCGTTCCTTCCAGTAGCTGTATTGGTCGTAGATCCCCTCTACGCCCTTGAGCTTGTGGTTCAGGCACATTTCCGAGATATCCCGGTCGACGCCCAGCGCGCGCATGTGCGACTTCGCTGTAGAGCGCAGGTCGTGGGGGGTGAACCGGCGGACGTCGGGCTTGGCATTCTCAAGCCAGTAGCCGATGGCACCCCAGCCCGCATCCTTGCCAACTGGGGCATCGCCGCCGTTCTTCCGGAGCCGGGCCACCGAGCGCGCCGGCACGATAAACCTTGAGTCCAGCGCCAGCACGTCCAGCTCGCGGAACCACTCCATGACGCTCGGCGCCAAAGGGATGTCCATGGCGGGCCCAGTCTTGGATGCCGGGATATGCCAGACGCCGGCGCCCAGACGCTTGATTGTGTGCTCGTCCGTGCGCACATGCTCGCGCAGCGCGGTGGTGAATTCGGACACCCGCACGCAGGTGGCCATGACAATCCATACGCTAAGCTGGTTCTGACGGTTCATGCCGGCGGCGCGCATGACAAGGGATAGCTCTTCGTCGGTCAGCATGAGCCTGACCTTGGGCTTTGGGCGCTTGCCGATCAGGGATTCCAGGCTGATGCCCATGGCGGGGTTGACCTGGATGATGTGTTGGCCGGCGGCGTGCTTGAATACCTCACGGGTGATGATGTATAGGGCTTCTGTCTCGCGCCAGCCGCCCGTGTCCGTAGTGAAACCGCCCTTTGTCGCGCGGATGACATCGATGACATCGCCCGGCGCGAGACCTTCGACCGCGCGCCCACGCCAAGCCTTGACGATCCGGCGCAGTTGGCGCTCGTACAGCGTCTGACTGTTGGGCGCCAGGTGGCGCAGCACCTTGGCGCGGTAGTCGTCCACCAGCCAATCTATGGTCTTGGCGGTGCGGGCCTTCTGCTTGGCCTCGCGCTTGTCGGCCGCCGGGTCCTTGCCGGCATCGATCATGGCGCGCAGCCGTCCGGCTTCCTTGCGGGCTTCGGCCAGGCTGATGTCCGGGTAGTTGCCGATGGTCGCCTCGGCACGGCGCCCCGGCATGCGGTAGCGCAGCACCCAGGTGGCGGTGCCGGACTTCGAAAGGGTGAAGGTCAGCCCCCCGCCGTCCGACTTGGCCACCGGCACGCCGGCGCGGATCCAGTTCTTGATATGGACGTCGGCCAATTGGCCTTGCAGTACGCGCTTTGTCGCCATGACTCCCTCATTTGGGTAGCTGGGGCATCTGGCTACCCACCTAGCTACCCACATTTTGCGAGATGGGAGGATAGCTCGTGAGAAGCCCAGAAAGAAAGCCGCAAGGATTTATGCGGCTTTCAGGGGATATCTGATAAGTGGTGAGAAGCCCAGAACATCATACGAGGATTATGTCGTATTTTTCCTGCGAATACGTGCTCTCGACTTCCAGCGACACGCGCTTGCCAACAAAATCACCCAGCATGGCCAGGTGCTGGCTTTCTTCTTCCAGGAACAAATCCACGACATCTTGCGAGGCCAGGATGCGGAATTCCTTCGGATTGAATTGCCGCGCCTCGCGCAGTATTTCGCGCAGGATCTCGTAGCACACGGTGCGCGGCGTGCGCACATTGCCCCGCGATTCGCACATGGGGCAGGGCTCGCACAACTGATGCGCAAGCGAATCCCGCGTGCGCTTGCGCGTCATTTCCACCAAACCCAGTTGCGTGAAGCCATTGACCGTCATGCGCGTGCGGTCACGCGACAGCGCCTTTTTCAGTTCAGCCAGCACGGTGTCGCGGTGCTCCTGTTCTTCCATATCAATAAAGTCCAGGATGACGATGCCCCCCAGGTTGCGTAAACGCAGTTGCCGGGCAATGGCCTGGGCCGCTTCCAGATTCGTCTTGAATATGGTGTCGTCGAAATTGCGGCCGCCCACAAAACCGCCGGTGTTCACGTCCACCGTGGTCAACGCTTCGGTTTGGTCGATGATCAGGTAGCCGCCCGATTTCAAGTCCACCCGACGGGACAGCGCACGCGCGATCTCGTCGTCCACATTGGCGGTATCAAACAACGGGCGCTCGCCGCTGTAATGTTGGATGCGGTCCACCACGGATGGCGTGTAGATGCGCGCCCATTCCAGCATCGCCGAGCTCGTCGTGCGCGAGTCCACCAGGATCGTACCGGTGTGGGGCCCGACCATATCGCGCAAGACCCGTTGCGCCAGCGTCAGATCCTGATGCAGAAGGGGGGGGGCGGGCTGGGTGCGCGCGGCTGCCTGCACACTCGTCCACAGCTTGCGCAAGTATTCCAGGTCGGCGGTCAGCTCTTCATTGTTGGCCCCTTCCGCCTGGGTTCGCACAATGAAACCGCCTTTTTCCTCAGGCGGCATCAGCGCCTGAAGCCGTTCCCGCAGTTGGATGCGCTCGGACTCGGTATCGATCTTCTGCGAAATACCAATATGCGGGTCGTGGGGCAGGTAAACCAGCATGCGCCCAGCCATGCTGATCTGCGTCGACAGGCGCGCGCCCTTGGTACCCAGCGGATCCTTGACCACCTGAACCATGAGGGTCTGTCCCTCGAACAGCAGCTTCTCGATAGGCGTGGGAGTCAATCCCTGGCTGCGTTCGCCCCGGTTTTCACGCAGGTCCGCAATATGGATGAACGCGGCGCGTTCAAGCCCAATATCAATGAACGCGCTTTGCATGCCCGGGAGCACACGAACCACGCGACCCAGGTAGATGTTGCCAACATGGCCCCGCTGGATGCTGCGTTCCACATGCAGCTCCTGTACTGACCCCTGTTCCACCAGCGCAACGCGGGTTTCAAACGGGGTCACATTGATCAGGATATCTTCGCTCTGGGCGATGGCTGGGGGCATAGCGTGCTCGTCTCCAAGTAGGTGCGGCGTACAGGCGAATAGTAAACGTACCCCAACGCTAGGCAAGTCCGGCGGAAGACTATCTATATATAGAGGGGGTGGCGTGATGCGCCTGGCGATTACGGCGCTTGGTCTTCCCGCAGGGCGGGCCGTCTTTGAGGATTCACACAACTTTCTTGCAGAGCTGGCGGGACAGCCCAAAAACTTGTGCTATAGTCTCGCTCCTTCGCAGTTCAGGCAGTTTTTGAACCGCGAAGCCAAGCAAGCGCAACAGGTCACCCGGCAAGCGATCCGCAAGGAAACCTACCCCGGCCTGCCGCTAAGCAGCCAGTAGTAGTTATGCCGGCAGCCAAGCGGTTATTGCAAGGATTGCAGCAAATCAGGCAAAAGCCAGTTGCGCAATCTGCAAAAATCGTGCTATAGTCTTTGGCTTGGCTGGTGATGACGAATCGGGGTTTACCCGGATCAATATCGCAAGCCACCTGGTTCAGTAACCAACCTCTGGATTCCAGAGCCAACGCAAAGCGTAAGCGAGCGGCGGGGTTGCAAGATAGGATGCAAATTAGGCAAGAGCCGGTTGCATAATCTGCAAAAGTTGTGTTATAGTTTCAGGCTTGGCAGTTGCCGAAAACTTAGGGTTAACCCGAATGGGTGTCCTGATGTTTCGATAGCTGCTAAGAGGGGGTGATCTGAAGAGGTCGCAAGCAAGAAAGCGGTGGCGCGAAAGCGAACGAAGCTGACTTGACAAGCGATAAAAACTTCTTCATAATCTCGCCTCTCTGCTGCTGAAAACAGCGAGCGACGCAAGGCGAAAGCCGCAGCGAAGCGAGCAAGTTCAGTAAGTGGCAAGAAGTTGGTAGTACAGAATTTAGCAGTACCGCTCTTTAACAATTAAACAACCGATAAGTGTGGGCGCTTGATGCGATGCACTGTGATCAAGTTGGGAGTTAAATCCTGGCTTTATCACAAGCACAATGAAATCAAGTGCTCACTAGAAGTGAAGTACCTTAGACGTCAAGTTTAAGAACATACCTCACTTCCTTTGAGTAGCGACGTATGACCTGGTTCGGATTTATTCGGACCAAGAATACGAAACAAATACAGAGATTAAACTGAAGAGTTTGATCCTGGCTCAGATTGAACGCTAGCGGGATGCCTTACACATGCAAGTCGAACGGCAGCACGGACTTCGGTCTGGTGGCGAGTGGCGAACGGGTGAGTAATGTATCGGAACGTGCCTAGTAGCGGGGGATAACTACGCGAAAGCGTAGCTAATACCGCATACGCCCTACGGGGGAAAGCAGGGGATCGCAAGACCTTGCACTATTAGAGCGGCCGATATCGGATTAGCTAGTTGGTGGGGTAACGGCTCACCAAGGCGACGATCCGTAGCTGGTTTGAGAGGACGACCAGCCACACTGGGACTGAGACACGGCCCAGACTCCTACGGGAGGCAGCAGTGGGGAATTTTGGACAATGGGGGAAACCCTGATCCAGCCATCCCGCGTGTGCGATGAAGGCCTTCGGGTTGTAAAGCACTTTTGGCAGGAAAGAAACGTCATGGGTTAATACCCCGTGAAACTGACGGTACCTGCAGAATAAGCACCGGCTAACTACGTGCCAGCAGCCGCGGTAATACGTAGGGTGCAAGCGTTAATCGGAATTACTGGGCGTAAAGCGTGCGCAGGCGGTTCGGAAAGAAAGATGTGAAATCCCAGAGCTTAACTTTGGAACTGCATTTTTAACTACCGAGCTAGAGTGTGTCAGAGGGAGGTGGAATTCCGCGTGTAGCAGTGAAATGCGTAGATATGCGGAGGAACACCGATGGCGAAGGCAGCCTCCTGGGATAACACTGACGCTCATGCACGAAAGCGTGGGGAGCAAACAGGATTAGATACCCTGGTAGTCCACGCCCTAAACGATGTCAACTAGCTGTTGGGGCCTTCGGGCCTTGGTAGCGCAGCTAACGCGTGAAGTTGACCGCCTGGGGAGTACGGTCGCAAGATTAAAACTCAAAGGAATTGACGGGGACCCGCACAAGCGGTGGATGATGTGGATTAATTCGATGCAACGCGAAAAACCTTACCTACCCTTGACATGTCTGGAATTCCGAAGAGATTTGGAAGTGCTCGCAAGAGAACCGGAACACAGGTGCTGCATGGCTGTCGTCAGCTCGTGTCGTGAGATGTTGGGTTAAGTCCCGCAACGAGCGCAACCCTTGTCATTAGTTGCTACGAAAGGGCACTCTAATGAGACTGCCGGTGACAAACCGGAGGAAGGTGGGGATGACGTCAAGTCCTCATGGCCCTTATGGGTAGGGCTTCACACGTCATACAATGGTCGGGACAGAGGGTCGCCAACCCGCGAGGGGGAGCCAATCCCAGAAACCCGATCGTAGTCCGGATCGCAGTCTGCAACTCGACTGCGTGAAGTCGGAATCGCTAGTAATCGCGGATCAGCATGTCGCGGTGAATACGTTCCCGGGTCTTGTACACACCGCCCGTCACACCATGGGAGTGGGTTTTACCAGAAGTAGTTAGCCTAACCGCAAGGGGGGCGATTACCACGGTAGGATTCATGACTGGGGTGAAGTCGTAACAAGGTAGCCGTATCGGAAGGTGCGGCTGGATCACCTCCTTTCAGAGCTTAAGTGCTCGTGTTAAGCGTCCACTCTTATCGGTTGTTTGATATAGCTGGGATCAGTTGTAGGCTTGGGTCGAGGGAATCTTCCCTGGGTCTTCAGCTTCCTGACTACTGATCCGAGAAGGTTTTGGGTCTGTAGCTCAGTTGGTTAGAGCACCGTCTTGATAAGGCGGGGGTCGTTGGTTCGAATCCAACCAGACCCACCAAGTATTCTGCGATGCAGGATATGGGGGTGTAGCTCAGCTGGGAGAGCGCCTGCTTTGCAAGCAGGATGTCATCGGTTCGATCCCGTTCACCTCCACCATTGATTCTCAAATATCACTTCGGTGGTGACGTAGAGGCTAACTCATAGCGCTGTTGTCAGCGTTATGAGTTAGGTTTTACCTAACAGCTATATTCGTTCTTTAACAATCTGGAAGAAGCACAACGAAATGTACTTATTAAGTACTCGGCGCAAGTCGAAGAAAATAAGTACGGGTTGTGATTGCATTATTTTGTTCCAAGTTCTCAAGACTGAGGTGAATAACCTCAGACTGCTTTGAAACTTATGAACGGCACAAACGCTAATACTCAGGTCCTATAGCCTACAGCGTTATAGGATCAAGCGACTAAGTGCATATGGTGGATGCCTTGGCGATCACAGGCGATGAAGGACGTAGTAGCCTGCGAAAAGCTACGGGGAGCTGGCAAACAAGCTTTGATCCGTAGATGTCCGAATGGGGAAACCCACTGCAGCAATGCAGTATCCCTAGCTGAATACATAGGCTAGTGGAAGCGAACCGGGTGAACTGAAACATCTCAGTAGCTCGAGGAAAAGAAATCAACCGAGATTCCGAAAGTAGTGGCGAGCGAAATCGGAAGAGCCTTTACGTTTTAGCACGCAAGATAGTCGAACGGAATGGAAAGTCCGGCCATAGCAGGTGATAGCCCTGTAGATGAAATCTTGTGTGTGGAACTAAGCGTAAGACAAGTAGGGCGGGACACGTGAAATCCTGTTTGAAGATGGGGGGACCATCCTCCAAGGCTAAATACTCGTGATCGACCGATAGTGAACCAGTACCGTGAGGGAAAGGCGAAAAGAACCCCGGAAGGGGAGTGAAATAGATCCTGAAACCGTATGCATACAAACAGTAGGAGCCTCCTTGTGGGGTGACTGCGTACCTTTTGTATAATGGGTCAGCGACTTACATTCAGTGGCAAGGTTAACCGAATAGGGAAGCCGTAGCGAAAGCGAGTCCGAATAGGGCGATTCAGTCGCTGGGTGTAGACCCGAAACCAGATGATCTATCCATGGCCAGGTTGAAGGCACGGTAACACGTGCTGGAGGACCGAACCCACTAATGTTGAAAAATTAGGGGATGAGCTGTGGATAGGGGTGAAAGGCTAAACAAATCTGGAAATAGCTGGTTCTCTCCGAAAACTATTTAGGTAGTGCCTCAAGTATTACTGCGGGGGGTAGAGCACTGTTATAGCTAGGGGGTCATGGCGACTTACCAAACTATGGCAAACTCCGAATACCCGCAAGTACAGCTTGGGAGACAGAGCACCGGGTGCTAACGTCCGGACTCAAGAGGGAAACAACCCAGACCGCCAGCTAAGGTCCCGAATTATCGCTAAGTGGGAAACGAAGTGGGAAGGCATAGACAGTCAGGAGGTTGGCTTAGAAGCAGCCATCCTTTAAAGAAAGCGTAATAGCTCACTGATCGAGTCGTCCTGCGCGGAAGATGTAACGGGGCTAAGCGATAAACCGAAGCTGCGGGTGTGCACTTTTAGTGCACGCGGTAGGAGAGCGTTCTGTAAGCCTGCGAAGGTGGCTTGTAAAGGCTGCTGGAGGTATCAGAAGTGCGAATGCTGACATGAGTAGCGATAAAGGGGGTGAAAAGCCCCCTCGCCGTAAGTCCAAGGTTTCCTGCGCAACGTTCATCGGCGCAGGGTGAGTCGGCCCCTAAGGCGAGGCAGAGATGCGTAGCTGATGGGAAACTGGTTAATATTCCAGTACCGTCGTACAGTGCGATGGGGGGACGGATCGCGGAAGATCATCAGGGTGTTGGATGTCCCTGTTGCTGTATCGAAGATGGCGCTTAGGCAAATCCGGGCGCGTAAATCAAGGGTATGGCACGAGCGAGCATTGCTTGCGAAGTGATTGGAAGTGGTTCCAAGAAAAGCCTCTAAGCTTCAGCTGTGCGAGACCGTACCGCAAACCGACACAGGTGGACGGGATGAATATTCCAAGGCGCTTGAGAGAACTCAGGAGAAGGAACTCGGCAAATTGATACCGTAACTTCGGGAGAAGGTATACCCCGGTAGTGTGAAGCGCCTGCGCGCTTAGCATGATGGGGTCGCAGAGAATCGGTGGCTGCGACTGTTTATTAAAAACACAGCACTCTGCAAAGACGAAAGTCGACGTATAGGGTGTGACGCCTGCCCGGTGCCGGAAGGTTAAGTGATGGGGTGCAAGCTCTTGATCGAAGCCCCGGTAAACGGCGGCCGTAACTATAACGGTCCTAAGGTAGCGAAATTCCTTGTCGGGTAAGTTCCGACCTGCACGAATGGCGTAACGATGGCCACACTGTCTCCTCCTGAGACTCAGCGAAGTTGAAGTGTTTGTGATGATGCAATCTACCCGCGGCTAGACGGAAAGACCCCATGAACCTTTACTGTAGCTTTGCATTGATCTGTGAACCGGCCTGTGTAGGATAGGTGGGAGGCTTTGAAGCGTGGTCGCTAGATCACGTGGAGCCATCCTTGAAATACCACCCTGGTTTGTTTGCGGTTCTAACCTTGGTCCGTTATCCGGATCGGGGACAGTGCATGGTGGGCAGTTTGACTGGGGCGGTCTCCTCCCAAAGTGTAACGGAGGAGTTCGAAGGTACGCTAGGTACGGTCGGAAATCGTGCTGATAGTGCAATGGCATAAGCGTGCTTGACTGTGAGACTGACAAGTCGAACAGGTGCGAAAGCAGGACATAGTGATCCGGTGGTTCTGAATGGAAGGGCCATCGCTCAACGGATAAAAGGTACTCTGGGGATAACAGGCTGATACCGCCCAAGAGTTCATATCGACGGCGGTGTTTGGCACCTCGATGTCGGCTCATCTCATCCTGGGGCTGTAGCCGGTCCCAAGGGTATGGCTGTTCGCCATTTAAAGAGGTACGTGAGCTGGGTTTAAAACGTCGTGAGACAGTTTGGTCCCTATCTGCCGTGGGCGTTGGATACTTGACGGAGCCTGCTCCTAGTACGAGAGGACCGGAGTGGACGTACCTCTGGTGTACCGGTTGTCATGCCAATGGCATTGCCGGGTAGCTAAGTACGGAAGAGATAACCGCTGAAGGCATCTAAGCGGGAAACTCGTCTGAAGATTAGGTATCCCGGGGACTTGATCCCCCTAAAGAGTCGTTCGAGACCAGGACGTTGATAGGTCGGGTGTGGAAGCGCAGTAATGCGTTAAGCTAACCGATACTAATTGCTCGTGAGGCTTGATCCTATAACACTGATGGTTATTGACCTGGTGGTATAGCGTTCCAAGTGTCGTTCAATACAAAATCTGGCTGCACCGTCGGCAGCCAGCCAACACCAATTACATCCCCCTGTGCGTGATCATCGAGCTTGCCTCTGGTCACCCACACGTTGTGTTTCTTCCAAGATTGGAGCCGTTGCGCTAACCCGCAGCCGCTCAACCCGTTACGCCTGACGACCATAGCAAGGTGGTACCACTCCTTCCCATCCCGAACAGGACAGTGAAACGCCTTCGCGCCGATGATAGTGGACGGACGTCTGTGAAAGTAGGTCATCGTCAGGCTTTTATTGCGCAAAACCCCACAGGTGATCCTGTGGGGTTTTGTTTTATATAAGTGAGAACACACTCGCGTGTGGTTGTGGGTAGTAACTGCAATCACGAATGTGGTTTGTGTTCTTGTAGTGCCAGGCAGTACCCAAAGATTCGAGGGGTTGACTGATTAGTCAACCGTTCAAGCAGTTACGCTTAACGACCATAGCAAGGTGGTACCACTCCTTCCCATCCCGAACAGGACAGTGAAACGCCTTCGCGCCGATGATAGTGGACGGACGTCTGTGAAAGTAGGTCATCGTCAGGCTTTTATTGCGCAAAACCCCACAGGTGATCCTGTGGGGTTTTGTTTTATATAAGTGAGAACACACTCGCGTGTGGTTGTGGGTAGTAACTGCAATCACGAATGTGGTTTGTGTTCTTGTAGTGCCAGGCAGTACCCAAAGATTCGAGGGGTTGACTGATTAGTCAACCGTTCAAGCAGTTACGCTTAACGACCATAGCAAGGTGGTACCACTCCTTCCCATCCCGAACAGGACAGTGAAACGCCTTCGCGCCGATGATAGTGGACGGACGTCTGTGAAAGTAGGTCATCGTCAGGCTTTTATTGCGCAAAACCCCACAGGTGATCCTGTGGGGTTTTGTTTTATATAAGTGAGAACACACTCGCGTGTGGTTGTGGGTAGTAACTGCAATCACGAATGTGGTTTGTGTTCTTGTAGTGCCAGGCAGTACCCAAAGATTCGAGGGGTTGACTGATTAGTCAACCGTTCAAGCAGTTACGCTTAACGACCATAGCAAGGTGGTACCACTCCTTCCCATCCCGAACAGGACAGTGAAACGCCTTCGCGCCGATGATAGTGGACGGACGTCTGTGAAAGTAGGTCATCGTTAAGCTCTTATTTCGCAAAGCCCCGCCGGTTCCCGGCGGGGCTTTGTCTTTGGCGAAACAGACTCGTACGTGCCGGTAAAACCCATAGACAACGCCTCGTCAATCAGGCTGCAACCCGCGCCAATGCTGATTGTGCCGAAATAACAACGCCCGTAGATGGGCGTGTTTTGTGCGGTAAGATTGATCGAGTCAATTCGTTGGAGCGTTATCGTGAGTGATCCCCAGACCCCTTTGCCCGGTACAACGTTAGACCTGCGCACACTGACGCATGTGGCTTACGGTTTATTCGCCTTGGGCTTTCTGACGAGCGGAATTCTGGGCATTGCGACGTTGGCCGCTGTGGTGCTGATGTACGTGAAACGTTCGGACGCTGCCGGGACCGTTTACGCCGCCCACTTCGATTGGATGCTGCGCACGTTTTGGTGGGCGATGTTGTGGCTGGCCATCAGCGCAATTGCCATCTATATCTTCATTGGCTGGATCAGCCTGATCGCGACCATTGTTTGGGTACTGTACCGTCTGATTAAGGGTTGGCTGGCATTGTTGGATGGTGGCGCACCGACCACCTACGCTTGACCAGTAAAGAAGGCCCTTTAGACACATAGGAAGCCGGCAGAGATGCCGGCTTTTTCACGTGCGCGCGGATGCGGGCAGGTCACGCGCGCCAGAACAGCCTTGGGGCGATGTGCCGTTGCGAGGCGTGGGGTCTTCTGCATGCACCTTAGGTATCGCGTGGTGGTGGCTTCAACGACGTGAGGAAGCCTTTGCAGCAGAGATGAGTGTGCAAGTGCCTGCCGAGCTGTGGCAAGAGCCAATAGTTTTTTGGGGGAAGTGCAGGTGCGTGGCGCCAGCGGGAGATCCGAAAGATCCGGGCGACAGCAAGACGGTGCTTTGCCGCGTCCACAAGGTGTGGACTGGTATGTTGCGCGCCGAGAGTGGCGGATGCGTGAAGGTAGTGAGCTAGCCCGGCGAAAAGCCAGGGCGTCGCGACAATCCAAGAGGCAGGGACGTACGGTGTACGCCCTTTGCCTGCTTACTTCAGATGTGCGTTGACCAACTTGGTCAGTTCGAACATCGTGACCTGATCTTTGCCAAAGATCGGACGCAGCTTGGCATCGGCGTTGATGTTGCGCTTGTTGCTGGCATCTTGCAGGTTGTGCTTCTTGATGTATTCCCAGATCTTCTTGGTGACCTCGGTACGCGGCACGGCTTCCGAGCCGATGACAGCGGCCAATTCGGCGCTGGGGGTCAGGGGCTTCATGAATGCAGCGTTCGGCTTGCGCGCGGTCGCGGGTTTGGAGGTTGTGGCCATAATGCGGCGCTCCTTCTCTGGCTGTTGGAAAAATTGTCCTGCGGCCGGAGCATAACGTGTCTCTCTGGTAAAGACAAAGGCATTTATCCTCTGTAGCAACTAAAATGCGCAGATCGTCCCCTCTATCACGCCATTCTGTAACGTCCTATGTACGCACGATCTGCTTTGGAATCAATTCGGCTTTTTCACGACGAATTGACGGCGCTGCGGCGCGATTTACATGCTCACCCCGAGCTCGGTTTTGAAGAGGTCCGTACGTCCGGCATCGTGGCGGGCGCGCTGGAGGCGTTGGGGGTCGAAGTGCATCGCGGCATCGGCAAGACCGGTGTTGTGGGTGTGATCCGCGGCCGACGCTGCGACAGCGGGCGCATGATCGGCCTGCGCGCCGACATGGATGCCTTGCCCATGACCGAAGACAACGACTTTGGTCATAAGTCGACCAAGCCTGGCTTGATGCACGGATGCGGGCACGATGGTCATACCGCGGTGTTGATTGGGGCAGCCAAGTACCTGGCGCAGACGCGCAATTTCGACGGTACCGCCGTCCTGATTTTTCAGCCTGCGGAAGAAGGGCGCGGCGGAGCGCGCGCCATGCTGGAGGATGGCCTTTTCGACACGTTTCCATGTGATGCGATCTATGCCCTGCACAATTGGCCCGGGCTGCGGCCGGGTACCATCGGCATCAATCCGGGGCCGATGATGGCAGCGGCCGATCGCTTTGAAATCCAGATCACCGGACGCGGCGGCCACGGCGCGCATCCATATCAGACGATCGACCCGGTGACTATCGCGGGTCAGATCATCACCGCATTGCAGACCATTGTGTCGCGTAACGTGAACCCGCTGGATTCGGCAGTGGTGTCGATCGGCTCAATGCAGGCTGGACACCCCGGTGCGATGAGCGTGATCCCGCGCGAGGCCAAGCTGGTAGGCACCGTGCGCACATTCCGCAAGTCGGTTCAGGAGATGGTTGAGACGCGCATGCGCGAGCTGGTCACCGCCATCGCGGGCGCGTTTGGCGGTACTGCCGAACTGATCTACGAACGCATCTATCCGGCCACCCTCAACACGCCGCAACACGCTAACCTTGTCGCCGATATCGCCACCGAAATGATCGGCAAGGAAAACGTGGTGCGCGACCTGGTGCCCTCGATGGGCTCCGAAGATTTCTCGTTCATGTTGCAGAGCAAGCCGGGCGCGTATTTCCGCCTGGGCCAAGGCGGCGCCGAGTCGGGCTGCGTCCTGCACAACTCCCATTTTGATTTCAACGATGCGGTCATTCCCCTGGGCAGCGCGATGTTTTGCGCGCTGGCAGAACGGGGCATGCCGTTGGCAGAATAAGAAGCCCTTTCCATGTCTACTCAAAGCACGACTCAGCTCACGATCACCCGCCCGGACGATTGGCACCTGCACTTGCGCGATGGCGCGGCGCTGGAGGCAGTGGTGGCGGATACCGCACGGCAGTTCGCACGTGCCATCATCATGCCGAATTTGAAGCCGCCGGTGACCACCACCGAGCAGGCACTGGCCTACAGGGACCGTATCCTTCAAGCGTTGCGCAAGGCCGGCGGAAATCCGGATGCCTTCACGCCGCTGATGACGCTTTACCTGACCGATAACACGTCCGCCGAAGAGATCCGTACCGCGCATGCGTCCGGCCAGGTCTACGCGGTAAAGCTCTACCCGGCAGGCGCCACGACTAACTCGGATGCTGGCGTCACGGACTTGCTGGGCAAGTGCACCAAGGCGCTGGAAGCCTTGGAAAAGTGTGGGATGCCGCTGCTGGTGCACGGCGAAGTCACTGATCCGGCGATTGATGTGTTCGACCGCGAGGCCATTTTCGTAGAGCGCGTCATGAAGCCTTTGCGTCGCGCGTTTCCTGCCTTGAAGGTGGTGTTCGAACACATCACGACGAAAGAAGGCGCGGAATATGTGCGCGACGCAGAAGGGCCGACCGCCGCGACCATCACGCCGCAGCACATGCTGTACAACCGCAACGCAATTTTCCAGGGCGGTGTGCGTCCACATTGGTACTGCCTGCCGATCCTGAAGCGCGAGACGCATCGCCTGGCCTTGGTCGAGGCGGCGACTAGCGGCAGTCCGCGTTTTTTCCTGGGCACCGACAGCGCGCCCCATGCGCGTGGTCTGAAAGAGCATGCCTGCGGTTGCGCGGGTTGCTACACGGCGCTGCACGCGATGGAGCTCTACGCGACCGCCTTTGACGCCGTGGGCAAACTGGACAAGCTGGAAGGCTTTGCAAGCTTTCATGGCCCCGACTTCTATGGCCTGCCGCGCAACACCGGTACGCTGACGCTTGCGCGTGAGGCCTATCAGGTGCCTGAAGAGCTGGCTTTCGGCAATACGACACTGGTGCCGCTCGCCGCGGGTGAAGCATTGGCGTGGCGGGCGCACGCTTGAGTCGCTAGACGCGGGGTCTGACGGCGGGACCACTAATGTGAACGGGGGGGGGGGGGGGGTGC
>NZ_JBHFIZ010000026.1:0-6723 GCF_057334535.1 Achromobacter colocynthidis | reverse complement strand
GAGCCGCACGTCCCCGTCTGGGACAGAACCCAGCGCAAGGACGACAGTCTATCGAGCAGCGACTTCGAATGGGATGGAGAGGCCAACGAATATCGTTGCCCCGAGGGGCATGCACTGCGCAGCGAGCGGCGCATGTTCAAGATCGAACGCACTCACGTCACCAAGGCGGGCACCGTAATCTACCGAGCCAGCAAAACGGACTGCGGTAAGTGCGCGATGAAGCCGCAATGCTGCCCCAATACGCCGATGCGCAAGATCGCTCGCAGCATTCACGAGGATGCACGCGATGTAGCCAGGCGTATCGGCGCCACCGTGCAATACCAGCGCTCACGTCACGAACGAAAGAAAGTCGAGGTGCTGTTTGCACACCTCAAACGTATTTTGAAGATCGACCGCTTGCGGTTGCGCGGACTTACTGGTGCAGCAGACGAATTCACGCTTGCAGCAGCCGTTCAGAACCTACGTCGTCTTGCGATGCTTACCTCTCCGGGACCACCGGTTCAGGGCACAGGTGCGCCCAGTTGAGGCGAAACCCACCGATTAACAAGGCAACCGGGCATCAGTACCCGGTTCCAATCGAAAAAATGGCGAAAGCCGCCAAGTCATCGGCCTTGTAAGCGCGACCAATCGCGACGAGCAATCGAGTTTTTCAACAGAATCGGCCAGAAGCTGCCATCGGTTCGAATTTTTCTAGGCCACCATTCCTCTCCGAAGATGTATCAGGGGTGTCCACCGAGCGGTTGTCAGCAATGGCGCACTCGGGCGAACAGCAGGATCTCACCGACTCAGAGACCAAAGTACTTGATGACGGGATTGAAAGCATCCATGTCTTTCAGAGCTAGATCTCTGCGTTTGTTCACCAACAACCCTGCGTGGATTGCTTCGTTCCGATTCTTTCGAATCTCTTCAAGCTGGCTAATGGGGAAGCCGGGTGTTTGTTCCAACTTCAGGACGCGTACATAGTCGAGCATCTTATTCATTCCCAAGCCTCGATCGTCTTTAAGTAACTTGGCGTTTACCCCGTGTTCAACAAGCAGCTGATAAAGGATGATTTCGCAAATTGCCCCAGCGAGGATTGTGGCTGTTCGGAACCGACGATTGTTCAAGTTGAGTTGGTAGTCGCTATAGAGTTCATCGATCACCTTAGAAAAAGGGTTATCAGTCTTTACTGGTGAGAAGTCGACCTCCAACTTGATCCGTGTCACTCTACCAGGAAGGGGCACTGGAACAGCATGTAGGATAGTCCTCGGCACCCGGACAAAGACAGCTCCGCGCGCGTGGTCAACTAGATGTTGCGCGACTTCTACGCGAGTCAAGAACCAGTGCAAGTAGTTTGCAGTCACCTTGTGCTCGGCAGCGAACTCATTGAGTATCAGCGGTTCAGAGAAGCCCTTGTGTGGAGTATCTTGGTCGAGAATCTTGAACCGGATGCGCCTGTCACCAGACGCCATAAGTACGAGCGAACCCTTAGGAATCAGTTCACCTGTCCGGATCTTTCGCACCAGGGAGCCAACGGTGAGTCGTCGGCTATTCTTGAAGTTGGAATCTAGAAAGCTTGTGAGCATTTATTCGTGAGGTCTAATGCTTGATCTGACCGGGCCTCCGTCGGCAAAAGTAGCATAGCGCTCGAAATAGCAATGGGCCTGTGCATGCCGGGGAATCACTACCGGTGAAGGAACGCTCGCACGCGTTTGGTTAGGCATGGGAAGTATAGCGTTGACTTACTCTCGAACTGATGAGGTGCAGAGCGCTGTGGGAAAGAGGCATCCATTTGTAGTCAGGGTCATGCCACCTGAAGGTATATCTGACTACCTGCCCACGATCCGATCCCAGGAACGGATCGCGGGACTGGATATGGTTAGTCCGCTTTTGACCGCTCCGGGCCGAAAACTGCCTGCCATCCACGACCGCTCCCGGCCAATTTCTGCCTTCCGCCAGCGCCCCGGGCGCCGACATTCAAGCGGCTGCTTCGCTAGTCAGCCGGAGCACGTTTCGAAACGTGCAGGATCGGACATCGGCTACTGCGGTCATTTGACATGTCATCACCGCAAGACTGAGTGACCGTTATCGGGTGAGTTAATCGATATGGCGCTCGTCGGCACAAAGCAGTTGCTAGTAGAACGCATGCAAGCCCCCTTGCTGCACGCCATTGACAAACCTCAGCGCATCAGCGTCAGAAAGTCTACTGCGTTCTAGCTAAGGTAGTTTTTTTGTGGATATACAACCAATCAACGTGAAGGCTCTGGTCGAACGCTAGGGATCAGAGACTCTTTTTGGGCAAGTTCGTTAACCCTTTAAGGAATCAGTTCCTCCGACCAGTGAATGTCTATGCACAGCGACTGATAAAGTGGCGCGTAAATCGATTCATTCGTCGCCGTCGACATGCAAAGTGGGACGGGCCGCTAAACACGCTTTACCGACAGGATTGCGCTCGCGCACCCAAAGTATCTTTGCTTCGGCGCAAAACCTCTACTTCATTTCACATAAGCGGTGCCATCGAAATCTTGATCGTGGTGACGCGACCGGTTTCGCCGTCGTTGATGCGGAAAACCGGCGGCGCGCATCCTTCATGCAGGTCGACGGGCCGAGGATAGACGAGTTCAAGGCGCGTGCAACGATACCGCTTGGAATACGCGAGCAACTGATATACGTCCGCTTCGTCGACCCCCCAGTCGTCGAAGCTGGGATTGAGGGACTTCCATTTCGCATCGACGATCCGGTCGAGCGAGAAAGGCGCGTCTGCGGAGATCTTCTTCCAGACGGTTACATCCGGCTTGAGTGTAAAGAGGGGCTGCCTGTCTTGTTTGATGAGCGCGAGTTGAGGGCCCTGGCGAATGACGATGCTTGCCGTCTCCGTCTCCTTCAACTCTTCCCGGTGGCACACATAGTCTTCGAAAAGCTTGTTCATGTCGAAAAGCAGCGCGGGCGCGGCCGCGCTTCCGGCACGTAGGTCCGGGCTCGCCAACTCAAGCAGCCATTCGCACCATTGCATGACGGCACGATAACGCAAGGTCTGGCGGTCGTAGCGCAGCCGCCGCACATCTGTGGACGTGAGACGAATCTGCGCGACACCCGTCAGGCGGGAGTGCAATTCGAACCACAGCCGCTGCGTCGACGCGAGCTTTGCCCAATGGCGACATGCATCGAGCGCCGCACGAATGATGCGGTTGTACTGATTGTCGACAGTGAACTCGTCATACTCACAATGAAGTAGGTGAGGTCGCGCGAGGTTGTGCCGTAATTGTCCTTCCGCGTGAAAGTGCCCCCTCACCACGGTAAGGTCTCCGGATTCTGGAACATAGCGGCTGACGAGTCCCGACTGTGCGACGGCGAGCACGCAGAGCAGAAACTCCTGGATGAATATTTCTAGCAGCGGCGCGCGCACCGCGCCCTGCTGCGCGCTGCCCATCGCCGAAACCTTCAGCTTTCCCGCGTGATGTAGCATGGACAGCAGCGCAGCGCGCCCTCGCGATGCGTCGTCGCCGTGGGTCGAGATGCCGACCTTGGGCAAGATCTCTAGTACACACGACGCGACCCTGACGATGCCGCAATGCTGTGCGAGCTTAACGCCGCCCACGGCCCGCTGACAGAACCCAGGGTGCCGATCGTTGATCTTGAGCAGTGCTTCGGCCTCGTGCGAAGTGAGATACGCGGCGACGGATGTCGATCGATCATTCGCGGCGGCGGACGCAGCATCTTCCATCACGGGAATAAGCGCGTACTCGACCGCCGTCACGGTGCGTAGGACTTGCATGCTGGTCCTGGTCTCGCGTCAGAATGTTGCCGATTCGTCTGGCATATCCGGCGCAATCGCCGTGCCGTCGTCGTACAACTTGACGATATCCGCCTCGGTCCACGAGGACGGATTGCTCACAGCAAGCGATACGCGCGGCGCGCTCCCGACGAGATGCGCGCCGCCTGGAAAGAGCATGGCCGACGTGAGCTTTCGCGCGAGGAAGAAAACGCTCGACGTGTCACGTCCCGTCAATGCCAGGCGCACCTTTTCCATGTCGTCGAAAAAGTATTCCTGCAACTGCGGAATAACGCGCTCGGCGAGCCGCCTCCGCAATTCAGGCAAGCCGTCGATGGACATGAACGTCGCGTGACCGATAGCATGATTGCGGTCGAGCATGAACTCTAGCCGGTCGTTAAGCCGCGTCATAAGCTTGCGGAGATCGATCGCGCCGAAGGCCGGAGAATTGCTGATGAGTTCGGGCTGCGGCGGGCACTCCACGAAACGAAAGCGTCTCCGCAACGCAACGTCCATCGTGGCTACGGATCGATCCGCCGTGTTCATGGATGCAACGATGTCGAGGTTGTCGGGCACGCCGAAATCTTCGTCCCTTGAGCCCGGCAGCCTAACCCAAGTCCCATCGCCATCGTTCGGTTCACTTCCCGCCCTCACGCGCTTGGACGGTTCAATCAACGTGATGAGTTCGCCGAAGACCTTGGCCACGTTCGCGCGGTTGATCTCGTCGATGAAGAGCGTGAAGCGTCGGCTCGGGTCCGCGTGAGCCTGTTCGCAGAGCTTCCGGAACGGGCCTTTTTCATAGATCACGGCGATCCCGTTGCCGTCCGGCGCGGCGGTCGGCCTCAATCCGCCGACGAACTCTTCATATGAGTAACTCGGGTGGAACGATACGAACGTGAAGTCCTCACCGGCTTCGAAAGCTTCGCGCATGCGCTCCTGCATCTGGTATGTCTTTCCGGTTCCGGGCGGCCCATAGAAGATTACATTGTCAGAAACTCGAAGAGGTGGCGGAGTGCTATCGCTTTCCTCATCGTCGCCTTCGGGCTCGTCTTCGCCTTCGGGCTTCTTCTTCAAAAGCGTACCTATCGGCTCGCTGTAGTAGTCAACTGCGCCGGGGAACTGGATCTCCAGCTTGCTGCGCAAATCCAGCAGCGCAGCATCTTGCAACGGGCGATTGCCAACCATCGCCTTTGTCCAGATCTTGTGCCCCCGCATCACCTTGTTCTTGTTGTTCTGGCTGAACATCCGCTCGAACGAGTCTGGAAACAGCACGTGACACAGCGTGTGATAAAGCTGTCTGCCCTTACCTGACGGAATGGAATGCAGCCACTCCGCGAAATCGAATCCGCTGCCATTCAATAGTGCCGTACGCACGGACGGCGCCATGGCGACGAGTGCGGCGAAGGCCTGAACTGCGAACGCCATCTCGGATGGAAGGTACTGGTTGTATCCGGGGCCCGCGCTCCCTAGCCCCGAAAGCACTGGCTTATCAAGAAAATTTGACTGAACGGGAAAGGGCGCTGCGGGCTTGATATTCCATATCCCTTCGAGTCGTTTCAGTTTTTTTGGCGGTCGCAGATTCGTCGCGGGAAGCTGGACAATCCAGAATATCTCGGTCATCAGCGCGATGTCTAAGGCCGTGCATGTGGCCAACTGCAATTCGAGCTTTTGATAGAACGTGCCGCCTCCCGTATCCGGCTGATCCACGAAGTTTGTGGTCAGACTCTGGAAATGGGGCGCTGTCCAGATCTCCTGGTTAGGTAGAAGGAGCGATTGCTGATTAATCAGGCATTGCTGTTTGAAATCCTGTGCGGCCTGAAATACCTGCGCTGCATTCGGATGATTCGGATTAAATCGGCTCATGGATTTTGGCGCAATGGCGCTGGATTGTTAACGTGCGGTGCGGCAGTCATTCGTTGGTTTAACCAAGCACAGTCGAGGTGCAGCGTGAAAAAGCCGGTCCGTTGAGATCTTCGGAGACCCCTAGCGGTTTTCCGTCTGGTGCGTTTGGCAAAAGGAGGAAATATTGCTCTCATGTAGCCGTCCAAAGACAGTCCGCAGTAGGAATTCCAGCCAGTCATAATACCAAGCGCTCTTGCGAGTCTACCGAAGCAACTTTCGTGAGGAGGGGTAATCGTGCGTTCGATGGCCAAGATCTGGCCGTTTGGTACACGCGCAGGCGGACATTCGCGAGCCAACAATCGAGGCTGATCGCGACTGGCTGCTTTAGCCGACACGCATCAGGCATCCCAGCCCGCACGAGCGGCGGTGACCTGAGCACGTTGTCGTCGTGGAGACTCGAATGAATCCACAGTCGAAAACTGCCTGTCATGGACGACCGCTCCTAGCCGATTCTGTTGAAAAACTCGATTGCTCGTCGCGATTGGTCGCGCTTACAAGGCCGATGACTTGGCGGCTTTCGCCATTTTTTCGATTGGAACCGGGTACTGATGCCCGGTTGCCTTGTTAATCGGTGGGTTTCGCCTCAACTGGGCGCACCTGTGCCCTGAACCGGTGGTCCCGGAGAGGTAAGCATCGCAAGACGACGTAGGTTCTGAACGGCTGCTGCAAGCGTGAATTCGTCTGCTGCACCAGTAAGTCCGCGCAACCGCAAGCGGTCGATCTTCAAAATACGTTTGAGGTGTGCAAACAGCACCTCGACTTTCTTTCGTTCGTGACGTGAGCGCTGGTATTGCACGGTGGCGCCGATACGCCTGGCTACATCGCGTGCATCCTCGTGAATGCTGCGAGCGATCTTGCGCATCGGCGTATTGGGGCAGCATTGCGGCTTCATCGCGCACTTACCGCAGTCCGTTTTGCTGGCTCGGTAGATTACGGTGCCCGCCTTGGTGACGTGAGTGCGTTCGATCTTGAACATGCGCCGCTCGCTGCGCAGTGCATGCCCCTCGGGGCAACGATATTCGTTGGCCTCTCCATCCCATTCGAAGTCGCTGCTCGATAGACTGTCGTCC
>NZ_JBHFIZ010000025.1:74471-124818 GCF_057334535.1 Achromobacter colocynthidis | reverse complement strand
CCGGGGGGCCATCGGTCTGGCCGTTGATGCTGAAGTTCAGGTTGGCGGTGGACGTATCGCCATCGGCGTCGGCCACGGTATAGCCCAGCGTGAAGTTCAGCTTGTCGCTGGCGTTGAGCGCCTGCACGGCAGGCTTGGTGTTGTCGAGCTTGAACGCCCAGGTGCCGTCGTTGTTCAGGGTCAGGGTGCCGTACTGCTCGATGGCGGCCTTCTGGGCGTCGGTGACGTTCCAGGTGACACCGGTGATGGCATCAGCGCCCTTGGTGTCGTTGGTCACGACGTTGCCGCTCAGCGTGTTGAGCGCGGCGTCCTCGGTGACGGTGCCGCCGTTGTCGTCATTGGCGGCCGGAGCGGTGTCGAGGATCTGGATGACCAGGTCGTTGCTGGTGGACACGCCGGCCACGTCGGTGACGGTGACGGTGATGTTGTCCTTGACGGCGTCGTCGCCCGCGGTGTGGTCATCGGCACCGCCCGTCTCCTGGTAGGAGTAGGAGATCGTGCCGGTGGCGGCGTTGTAGCCGGTGACGGTCAGGATGCCCTTGTCGGTGGTGATGACGACGGGGTTGGCGGCGCTGGCGCCGGTGACGTCCTTGCCACCGACGGTGACGCCGGCCACGCCGGCTTCGGCGGAGACGGTCACGGAGCCCGTGACGGTGTCGCCGGTGCCTTCAACTACGCTGTTATGCGCGCTGGAGACGTTGCCGTCGCTGTCCTCGGGGGTGATGACCGGGGGGCCATCGGTCTGGCCGTTGATGCTGAAGTTCAGGTTGGCGGTGGACGTATCGCCATCGGCGTCGGCCACGGTGTAGCCCAGCGTGAAGTTCAGCTTGTCGCTGGCGTTCAACGCCTGCACGGCGGGCTTGGTGTTGTCGAGCTTGAACACCCAGGTGCCGTCGTTGTTCAGGGTCAGGGTGCCGTACTGCTCGATGGCGGCCTTCTGGGCGTCGGTGACGTTCCAGGTGACGCCGGTGATGGCGTCGGCGCCCTTGGTGTCGTTGGTCACGACGTTGCCGCTCAGCGTGTTGAGCGCGGCGTCCTCGGTGACGGTGCCGCCGTTGTCGTCATTGGCGACCGGGGCAGTGTCGAGGATCTGGATGACCAGGTCGTTGCTGGTGGACACGCCGGCCACATCGGTGACGGTGACGGTGATGTTGTCCTTGACGGCGTCGTCGCCGGCCGTGTGATCGTCGGCACCGCCCGTCTCCTGGTAGGAGTAGGAGATCGTGCCGGTGGCGGCGTTGTAGCCGGTGACGGTCAGGATGCCCTTGTCGGTGGTGATGACAACCGGGTTGGCGGCGCTGGCGCCGGTGACGTCCTTGCCACCGACGGTGACGCCGGCGACGCCGGCTTCGGCGGAGACAGTCACGGAGCCCGTGACGGTGTTGCCGGTGCCTTCAACCACGCTGTTGTGCGCGCCGGAGACGTTACCGTCGCTGTCCTCGGGGGTGATGACCGGGGGGCCATCGGTCTGGCCGTTGATGCTGAAGTTCAGGTTGGCGGTGGACGTATCGCCATCGGCGTCGGCCACGGTGTAGCCCAGCGTGAAGTTCAGCTTGTCGCTGGCGTTGAGCGCCTGCACGGCAGGCTTGGTGTTGTCGAGCTTGAACGCCCAGGTGCCGTCGTTGTTCAGGGTCAGGGTGCCGTACTGCTCGATGGCGGCCTTCTGGGCGTCGGTGACGTTCCAGGTGACGCCGGTGATGGCGTCGGCGCCCTTGGTGTCGTTGGTCACGACGTTGCCGCTCAGCGTGTTGAGCGCGGCGTCCTCGGTGACGATGCCACCGTTGTCGTCATTGGCGACCGGCGCGGTGTCGAGGATCTGGATGACCAGGTCATTGCTGGTGGACACGCCGGCCACGTCGGTGACGGTGACGGTGATGTTGTCCTTGACGGCGTCGTCGCCCGCGGTGTGATCGTCGGCGCCGCCCGTCTCCTGGTAGGAGTAGGAGATCGTGCCGGTGGCGGCGTTGTAGCCGGTGACGGTCAGGATGCCCTTGTCGGTGGTGATGACGACGGGGTTGGCGGCGCTGGCGCCAGTGACGTCCTTGCCGCCGACGGTGACGCCGGCCACGCCGGCTTCGGCGGAGACGGTCACGGAGCCCGTGACGGTGTTGCCGGTGCCTTCGACCACGCTGTTATGCGCGCCGGAGACGTTGCCGTCGCTGTCCTCGGGGGTGATCACCGGGGGGCCATCGGTCTGGCCGTTGATGCTGAAGTTCAGGTTGGCGGTGGACGTATCGCCATCGGCGTCGGCCACGGTGTAGCCGAGCGTGAAGTTCAGCTTGTCGCTGGCGTTGAGCGCCTGCACGGCAGGCTTGGTGTTGTCGAGCTTGAACGCCCAGGTGCCGTCGTTGTTCAGGGTCAGGGTGCCGTACTGCTCGATGGCGGCCTTCTGGGCGTCGGTGACGTTCCAGGTGACGCCGGTGATGGCATCAGCGCCCTTGGTGTCGTTGGTCACGACGTTGCCGCTCAGCGTGTTGAGCGCGGCGTCCTCGGTGACGGTGCCGCCGTTGTCGTCATTGGCGACCGGGGCAGTGTCGAGGATCTGGATGACCAGGTCATTGCTGGTGGACACGCCGGCCACATCGGTGACGGTGACGGTGATGTTGTCCTTGACGGCGTCGTCGCCCGCGGTGTGGTCATCGGCGCCGCCCGTCTCCTGGTAGGAGTAGGAGATCGTGCCGGTGGCGGCGTTGTAGCCGGTGACGGTCAGGATGCCCTTGTCGGTGGTGATGACGACGGGGTTGGCGGCGCTGGCGCCAGTGACGTCCTTGCCGCCGACGGTGACGCCGGCCACGCCGGCTTCGGCGGAGACGGTCACGGAGCCCGTGACGGTGTTGCCGGTGCCTTCGACCACGCTGTTATGCGCGCCGGAGACGTTGCCGTCGCTGTCCTCGGGGGTGATGACGGGGGGAGCGTCGGTCTGGCCGTTGATGGAGATGGTCAGCTCAGCCGTGGTGGTGTCGCCGTCGGCATCGGTGATGGTGTAGCGGATGGTCTCGGTCAGCTTCTGGCCGTCGTTCAACGCCTGGACAGCCTGCAGGTTGTTGTTGAGCTGATACGACCAGGTGCCATCGCCGTTGTCCACAAGCTTGCCGTACTTGGCGTCGCCGGTATTGATGACGACCGTGCTGGCGTCAGCGCCGAGCGTGTCGTTGGTCAGCACGTTGCCGGTGACCGATGCGGTCGCGTCTTCCGTGACGGAGGCCGCGTCGTCGGTGGCCACGGGTGCAGTGTCGATGATCTGGATATCCAGATTGTCGCGATGGGTCTGGCCCGCGAAGTCGGTAACGACAACTTCGAAGAGATCATGGACGGCGTCGTCGCCGGCCGTGTGATCGTCGGCGCCGCCAGTTTCCTGGTAAGCGTAGGAGATCGTGCCGGTAGCGGCGTTGTAGCCGGTGACGGTCAGGATGCCCTTGTCGGTGGTGATGACGACGGGGTGGGCGGCGCTGGCGCCGGTGACGTCCTTGCCACCGACGGTGACGCCGGCGATGCCGGCTTCGGCGGAGACGGTCACGGAGCCGTTGATGGTGTCGCCGGAGGCTTCGACCACGCTGTTGTCCGCGCTGGTGACGTTGCCGTCGCTATCCTCGGGGGTGATGACCGGCGGAGCGTCGGTCTGGCCCGTGATGGTAATGGTCAGCGTGGCGGTCCTGGTCGCGCCCTGGGCATCGGCAACGGTGTAGATGATCGACGTGGTCGCCGTCTGGCCGTCATTCAAATACTGAAATGCCGTACCCGGATTGAACGAGTAGGTGCCGTCGGCGTTGAGGGTGAAGGTGCCGCCATTGGAGCCGGCGACGGGTTTGCCGACGTCGGCATCGATACCATTGACTTGCGAGACATGGAGGGCGTCGCCATCGGGGTCGCTGTCGTTGCCCAGCACGCCTTCGGTGCGGTGGTCGACGACCAGGATATTGTCTTCGCTGGTCGTGCCTTGGTCATTGGTGGCAACCGGCTCGGGGTTGCCCACCGTCCAGACGAAGGTCTGAGAGACGGTCGCACCCGACTTGTCGGTGGCGGTCACCGTGATGAGGTATTCGCCCTTGACGCCCGTATTGGTGTGGTCGGACGCCCAGTTGGCGAACTGGCCGGTAAACGTGCCGGTGGTGGGATCGAACTTCAGGCCGCCAGGGATATGGTCGACGGAGTAGACCAGGGAGTCGCCGTCGTCGATGTCGCTGAAGAAACCGGACAGGTTGTAGTCGACGGTATCGCCGTCCATGTTGCTTTGGTTGTCCAGCGCAACTGCGGTCGGCGCGTCGTTCGTGCCGGTGATTTCCACCGTGAGCGTTGCGGTGCTGGTGCCACCTTCGCCGTCAGAGACGGTGTAGGTGATCGAGCTGACCGTCTTCTCGCCGACGGGCAGGCTTTGGAAGGCCGAACCGGGGTTGAAGCTGTAGGAGC
This sequence comes from Achromobacter colocynthidis, assembly GCF_057334535.1. Taxonomy (NCBI): domain Bacteria; kingdom Pseudomonadati; phylum Pseudomonadota; class Betaproteobacteria; order Burkholderiales; family Alcaligenaceae; genus Achromobacter; species Achromobacter colocynthidis. The sequence goes on along the minus strand of NZ_JBHFIZ010000025.1, from coordinate 120,411 downwards.
CGTCGGCATTCAGGGTGAACGTGCCGCCGTTGGAACCGGCCACGGCCGCGCCCCCGGTGGTCGCCTGGCCGTTGACTTGCGAGACGGTCAGCGTGTCGCCGTCCGGATCGGTGTCGTTGGACAGCACGCCGTTCTGAACATCCACGCTGAGGGCCGAGTCCTCGTCGGTCGCGCCGCTGTCATTGGTGGCGGTCGGAGCCGGGTTCTTGACGTCCCACGAGAAGTCTTGCGAGACCGAGGTGCCGCTGGTGTCGGTAGCGGTGATGGTGATGGCGTAGACGCCGTCTTGACCGCCTTGGGAAGCCGAGTTGTCGAGCGTGCCGGAGATGATGCCGGTCGTCGGGTCAATGGTCAGGCCCGGGGGCAGACCGGTGGCGGAGTAGGTCAGCACATCACCGGTGTCCACGTCAGAGAACTGGCTGGAGATATCGACGGGGGTGATGGCCTGGCCGTCGTTGCTGGCCTGGTCGTCCAGGGTCACACCCGGGGTCAGGATCGGGGTGTCGTTGGTGCCGGTGATGGTGACCGTCAGCGTCGCAGTCGACGTGCCGCCTTCGCCGTCGGAGACGGTGTAGGTGATCGAGCTGGTCGCGGTCTGGTTGGCCGGCAGGTTGTTGAAGGCGATGCCGGGATTGAAGCTGTAGGAGCCGTCGGCGTTCAGGGTGAACGTGCCGCCACCTTGGCCGGCCACAGCCGTGCCCACATTGGCTGCTTGGCCGTTGACTTGCGAGACGGTCAGCGTGTCGCCGTCCGGATCGGTGTCGTTCGCCAGCACGCCATCTTGGGCGTTGACGTTCAAGCCCACGCCTTGGCCAGTCGCGCCGCTGTCATCGTTAGCGGTCGGAGCCGGGTTCTTGACGTCCCACGAGAAGTCTTGCGAGACCGAGGCGCCGCTCTTGTCGGTGGCGGTAATCGTGATGGCATAGACGCCTTGATCACCACCTTGCGACGCCGAGTTGTCCAGCGTGCCGGAGATGATGCCGGTGGTCGGATCAATGCTCAGGCCCGGGGGCAGGCCGGTGGCGGAGTAGGTCAGTACATCGCCATCGTCCACGTCAGCGAACTGGCCGGAGACATCGACCGGCGTGATGGCCTGGCCATCGTTACCGGTCTGGTCGTCCAACGTCACATCCGGGGTCAGGATCGGGGTGTCGTTGGTGCCGGTGATGGTGACCGTGAGCGTTGCAGTCGACGTGCCGCCTTCGCCGTCAGAGACGGTGTAGGTGATCGAGCTGGTCGCGGTCTGGTTGGCGGCCAGGTTGTTGAAGGCCGAACCCGGGTTGAAGCTGTAGGAGCCGTCGGCGTTCAAAGTGAACGTGCCGCCGTTGGAACCAGCGATAGCCGTGCCCACGTTACCGGGCTGACCGTTGACTTGCGAGACGGTCAGCGTGTCGCCGTCCGGATCGGTGTCGTTCGCCAGCACGCCGTTCTGGGCGTTGACGCTCAGACCCGTGTCTTCATCCGTTGCGCCGTTGTCGTTCGCGGCGGTCGGAGCGGGGTTGCTGACGTCCCAGTTGAACTCCTGCGAGGTCGACGCGCCGGACGGATCCGTCGCGGTCACGGTTACCGTGTAGACGCCGTCGTTGCCGCCTTGGGAAGCGGAATGATCAATCGTGCCGGTGATGATGCCGGTGTCCGGATCGATGGACAGGCCCGGCGGCAGGCCGGTGGCGCTGAACGTCAGCTTGTCGCTGGTGTCGGTGTCCGAGAAGCGATCCGACACGTCGTAGCGGATTTCCGTCTGGGCGTCGGTGCCCGACTGGTCGGACAGCGCGGAGGACACGGGACCATCGTTGGTGCCGGTTACCGTCACCACGACCGTCGCCGTGGAGGTCGCGCCGCTGGGGTCCGTGATGGTGTACGAGATGGTGCTGGTGGCCGTTTCGCCGACGGCCAGGTAGTCGTACTGACCGCCCGGTGTGAACACATAGCTACCGTCGGGCTGGACAGCGAAGGAGCCTCCAGTGGAGCCCGGCACGCTGATGCCGCCCGGAACCATCGGACGACCATTGATTGACGTGATCGCCAGCGGGTCGCCGTCGGGATCGGAGTCGTTACTGAGCAGGTTGCCGCGGCTTTGGGAGTTCTGGTCGCCGCTGCTGGCGTCATTCAACGCGTTCGGCGCGTTGTTGCCAACCGTGGGCGGCGTTACGGCCGCATCGCCATCATCGCCGGTCGCGCCCGCGCCAGCCGCGCGGGGCAGGGTGTCGTCGCCACGGGCGGGGTTGGGGTAGGCCAGGTCCAGCGGCGAGGTCGTTTCCAGAATGCGGGCCAGGCGGACAAAACTGCTGCCGCCGGCGTCGCCACCACCCGCCACGATGGCGGCGGTGGGGTCGAGTTCGTCAAACGGGTCGCGGCCGGCTTGCAGGGCGGCCAGCAGGCGGTCGGAATCGGTGCCGGTGGGCGGTACTACGGCGGCTTCGCTGGCATCGGCCAACGGGCCCGCCATGTCGCCGTTCACGGCAACTTCACGGCTTTCTCCGATGACGATCGGCATGCCGTTTTCAACCTGAAGGGAAACCGTGGCGCCCGAAGCCGTGACGATGTCGCTGCCGGCGGGGACTTTGCTGCCTTGATGCAGTTCGGTCAGTGAGCCGTCGCTATTGCGTATCCACGCGCGACCGGAGATTTCATTGACGACTGCGGGAGAAGAGTTGGCCATGTGGGTTCCGTTTCAGGGAGTTATCCAAGATGGCCAGATACTAAAGAGCGCCGCGTCGGCGCGATATTGTCCTCAAGGACAGGTTCAGGAAGGTATTTTGCTGCGCATGTCGGCCGGGGCCGAAATGCCGTGGACCAGCAAGGCGAGCTGAAGGCGGTCAGACACCTTGAGCTTCTCGAAAACGGCGGACAGATGGGCCTTGACCGTGCGTTCGGTAATGCCCAGCGCTTCGGCGATCTGGGCATTGGCCTGGCCGCTGGCGGCGTATCGGGCCACCGTGGTCTCGCGTTCGGTCAACACGCCGTCATCCCAGGAATACGAGTCCTGGGCGCGTTCCGTCACCAGCTTCAATAGGCGCGCCACCAAAGAACGGCCCATCCAGATCCCACCGGACGAAACCACTTCCAGCGCTTGCGACAGGGCGGCGGCGGGCGCATAGCTGTGGCAGTAGCCGTGGGCGCCCGCGCCCCGCACTTGGGTGCCTTGTTCGTCGTTGGGGCTGGGGCTGGCCACCACCAGGTGCAGGCCGGCCACGGCAGGCGCCCAGATGGGGTCCTGCCAGGACGGCAAGCGCGGCACGTCGGTATCCAGCACGGCCAGCGTGCGGCCTTGCTCGCGCCAGCGTTGCAAGTCGGCCAGGCCGCGTCCGCGGGCAGCCAGCCAGCGCGTGGAATCCAGCGTGCGCCAGTGCTGCCAGAGCAGGTCGTCGTGCGTAATCAACAAGACGGGAACAGGTTTCATAAAGCCTTCCAGCTCTCCTTTAACGTTCGGTGAAGGCGTTCGCCTTGGCACGCAAAATCGGCTTGAGCAGGTACTGCAACACGGTGCGTTTACCTGTCAGGATATGAACCTCTGCCACCATCCCGGGGATGATGGGCAATAGCTTGTCGCCCACCGTGCTGCGGTCCGTGCGGACGCGCACCACGTAATAGGAATTGCCTTTCTCGTCGGTGACGGTGTCAGCGCCGATCTGTTCAACCTTGCCTTCCAGGCCGCCATAGATGGCGAAGTCGTAGGCGGTGAACTTCACTTCCGCCTTCTGGTCAGCGTGCAGGAAGCCGATGTCGCGCGGCTGGATACGCACTTCCAGCAGCAGCGTGTCGTCCTTGGGCACGATTTCGATGATGTCCTTGCCCGGCTGCACCACGCCGCCAACCGTGTTGTTGAACAGCGTCTTGATGGTGCCGGCCAGGGGCGCGCGGACTTCCGCCAGCTTCACGCGGTCGGCCAATGCCAGCTTGCCCTGGCGCAGCGTGGCCAGCTTGGTGTTGGTTTCCGACAGTTCGCTACGCGCCTGGTTGCGAATATTGAGCTCGGATTCTTCAAGCTTGCTTTGCGCTTCCTTGATGGACGCCTGGAAGCGGTCGATCTGCGCTTCGGCGCCTTTCTGCTCGCCGCAATAGCGCGCCACATCGCGCTGCAAACGCAGCAGGTCCACTTCAGACACGGCGCCGCTCTTGAGCAGCGGCCGCGTCACCTGCAGTTCCCGCGACGTCAGGCTGCAACTGGCCGAGGCCTGGTCGCGCTTGGCGATGGTCTCGCGCAAGTCTTCTTCGCGCTGCTTGAGCTGTTCGCGCGCCACGTTGATGGTGGCGTTCAGCTCGGTGTTGCGCGCCAGGTAGGCGTTGCGTTCCATTTCGACCAGGCCGGGGGCTTGCTTGAGCACCTCTTCCGGGGCAACAAACGGTTCGCCGGTGGCCAGCGCATTCAGGCGGGCGGACCTGGCCAGCAACGACAGGTATTCGGCGTTGTTCTCGCCGAGCGAGGACGCAAAGCGCGTGGAATCAATCTTCAGCAGCGTCTGGCCAGCTTGCACTTCCTGGCCCGGGCGGACCAGGATTTCCTCGACGATGCCGCCGTCCAGGCTTTGGATGATCTGCACTTGGCGCGACGGCACGACCTTGCCTTCGCCCCGCACGACTTCGTCAATGCTGCCGGTTGCCGCCCAGACGATCAGCAGGAATGTTGCCAGCAGCGCCACCCACAGCAGCACGCGCGAACTGCGGGCCTGCGATTCGTGGATGACCCATTCGGCGTTGCCGACATAGTCGGAACGCTTTTCCCGATTGCCCTTGTCGGCGCCGTCCAGCAGCCGATCGAAGAAGAATACGAAGATGTTGCGCAGCTTGCGCCACAAGCCGCCGAACAGGCCGTGCTTGATTTCTCCAGGGTTATTCTGCATGGCGCCCTTAGCTCCCGCGTCCAACGCGTCCTTGACGCAGTGCCTCGACAACCTGCTCCTTAGGACCGTCCGCCACGATGTGGCCGTTGTCGATCACGATCAGGCGATCGACCAGGTCCAGCAGCGCGGTGCGGTGCGTGACCAGCAGGATGGTCTTGGTGGCGCTGGCCTCGCCCAGGCGCTTGCGCAATTGGGCTTCGCTTTGGTGGTCCATGTTGCTGCTGGGTTCGTCCAGCAGCAGAATCGGCGGGTCGTTGATCAACGCGCGCGCCACCGCCACGGACTGGCGTTGGCCACCCGACAGCGATTCGCCGCGTTCGCCGATCACCATGTCAAAGCCGTTGGGGTGCAGGTTGGCAAAGTCGGTAACGCCGGCCAGATTGGCGGCCGCCAGGATGCTGGCGTCGTCGGCATAGGGCGCGCCCATGGCCAGGTTGTGCTTCAGGCTGCCGTAGAACAGCGTCGGATCCTGCGGCACATGGCCGATGGCGCGGCGCACGTCGGCCGGGTCGATCTGGCGTACGTCCACGCCGTCCAGCAGCACGGCGCCTTCGGTGGGCTGATACAGCGCCAGCGCCAGCTTTTCCAGCGTGGTCTTGCCGGAACCGATGCGGCCGATGATGCCGACCTTTTCGCCAGGCTTGAGCTTGAACGACACCTTTTTCAGCACCGGCTGGGTGCTGCCGGGGTAGGTGAAGGTGACGTCGCGGAATTCCAGACCGCCATGGAAAACGGGGCGATGCAGGAACTCGGCTTCGGCCGGGCGCTCGATCGGCAGCTTCATGTAGTTGTCGATGGAACCCAGCGATGTGCGCGCGTTCTGGTACTGCATCAACAGCCCCGCCACCTGGCCCAGCGGCGCCAGGCAGCGGCTGGCGATCATGGATGCGGCGATGATGCCGCCCATTGACATCGCGGATTCCTGCGCTTGGTAAACGCCAATGATCACAACGGCGATCGACACCATTTGCTGCACGGCCTGCACAAAGCCCACCGTGGACGACGAAATCAGCTTGAGCTTGCCGCCGGTTTGCGCGATGAACTCGGTGGCGCGTTCCCAGTTGCGCTGGACGGAGCCTTGCGCGTTCAGCGTTTTCACGGCCTCCAGGCCGGTCAGCGCTTCCACCAGCGTCGCGTTGCGCTGCGAACTGGCCTGGAAGCTGGCCATGGTCAGCGCCTCCATGCGGGCTTGCGCGGCAAAAGACACCAGCAGAATCAACACGATGGCAACCAGCGGCGGCAGGATCATCCACGGGGAAATCCAGGCCAGCGCGGCCAGGAACAGCAGGATGAAGGGCAGGTCGACCAGCGTGGTGATCGTGGCCGATGCAATGAAGTCGCGGATGGACTCGAACGAACGCAGGTTGGCCGCGAAAGACCCCACCGACACCGGGCGGCCCTCCAGGCGCAAGTCCAGCACCCGCTCCATGATCTGCGCGGACAGGCGCACGTCGACCCGCTTGCTGGCGCTGTCCACCACATGCGAGCGCGCCGTCGACAAGATCATGTTGAAGATGATCACCAGCGTGATGCCGATGGCCAGCACCCACAGCGTTTCAACCGCGTTGTTGGGTACCACGCGGTCGTACACGTTCATCGTGAACAAGGGCATGGCCATGGCGAAGATATTGATCAGCAGCGCGGCGACCAGCGCGTCGCGGTACAGGCGCCGGTTTTCCATGACTGCGGCCCAAAACCAATGGCGCTCGCGCACTTTGGCGACTTCCGGCGCACGGGCGTCGAAGCGGAACTGCGGGCGTACAAAGCACACCAGGCCGGTGTACTGCGCGGCCAGGGCTTCGGGCGTCATCTCGACGGAACTGCCGCCCAGCTCGGGGTGGCTGACCAGGTACTTGCCGTCTTCTTTCTTCAGCAGCAGGCAGGCGCGTTCGCCTTGCAGCAGCAGGATGGCGGGCAAGAGGTCCTGGGAAATGCTGTCCAGCGTGCGCTTGACCACGCGCGCGGAAAGTTGGGCGCGCGCCGCGGCGCGCGGAAGCAGGGCAGGGGTCAGGCGGTGCTCTTCCAGCGGCAAGCCGGAAGACAAGGCCTGGGCCGTGGCCGTCACGCCATGCAGGCGCGTGATTTCAACCAGGCAATCCAAGAGCGGGTCATCGTGCGCCGCGCGAGCGTCGGTGCGCCATTCCCGAGCCGCCGATTCAGATAACTTGTCCATCTTCGTCATCCAGGAGGTCGAGGTGTTCCGAGAGGCGCGCGCGTTGCTGCTTGCGCTGTGAAAGCTTCTGCTGTGCCTGAATAGGCAGGTCCGTCATGCGCAAGGTGCCATTGGCGATCAAGGCGTCGATCAGGTCTTCCAGAACGCGGACAAAGTCCGCGTCCAACTGCGAAAATTCGTTGCCCTGGGGCGTCATATGGCCTCCTTGCGTCCTACCGCCATTACGGCTTGGCGTTGGATACGTTCAGCGGCACGAGCGTGGGCGGCAACGTGCCTTCGTTGTATTGAACGCGCACCGGAGCCAGGCGGGCAGAGTCGGGAACCGTCGAGTTGCAAAGCTTGATCACTTCGTCGGTTACCTCCAGCTTGCCGTTTTCCTCGGGCATCTCGTTGCGCGCGGGTTGCAGCGTCAGGGCGGGCAGCAGCGTGTGCGACAGCGCCAGCCAGCGATACTGCGCAAGCTTGAGGTCATACAGACCGTTGGTCAATGCGCGGCGTGACTCAAACAGCTCGTTCTCGGTGTCCAGCAAGTCCAGCAGCGAACGCTGGCCAATCTGGAACTGTTGGCGATACGCATCGCGCACCTTGGTGGTGGCCACTTCGTGGTCACGCAGGAAGGGCAGCTTCTGGCTCAGGCTGGTGATGTTGTTCCAGGCCACGGCCAAGTCTTGCTGCACGTTGCGGCAGGTGTAGTCGCGGATGTCGCGTGCGGCGTAGGACTGTGCGGCCGTCTGGCGCACGCGGGCCGAGTCGGCGCCGCCGCGGTACAGGTTGTAGCTCATCACTACCTGAACGCTGGAGCTCTGGATGTCGCGGTTTTCGGGGGTGGGGTCATTCTGGTCACGGCCCGAAGACGCCACGAATTCAAACTTGGGCGAAAAAGCGCCCTTGGACGAGGCGACACCCGCTTGCGCGGCTTGCAGCCCGGCCTGCTTGGACAGGAAGCTGGGGTTGCGGCGCAGCGACTCGTTGAAGTCACCCGGCTTGACGGGCAGCTTGCCGGTGACGTCGGGCGGCGGTTGCATGGCTTCAGGCGGGAAGGCGCCGGTCACGCGCTGGAAGCGCTGTTGCACGTCCAGCAAATTTGCAGTCTCGGTCATCAGGTTTGTCTGAGCCAGGGACAAGCGACCACCAGCCTGTTCAAGGTCGACCCGGCGGCCAACGCCCGATTCCGTACGTTCGCCGATTTGCTTCAGCGTTTCTTCGTGCAGCGAATAATTCTGGCGCGCCAACAGTTCCATGTCGCGATAGCGCTGCAGGTCAATGTAGGCCTGCACCGCCGCGAAGGCCGTGTTGTCGCTGGTGGCCAGCACATCATAGAAGCGGGCCAGTTTATCGAAACCGGCTTGCTTGACGTCGTTGCTAGTGCGGAAGCCGTCGAAAATCAATTGGCGCAGTTCAACGGTGTAGCCCGGACGGCTCCAGCGTTGTGAGCCCACGTCGGGCACGTTGCTGCGATATTCCCGGCCCAGGTAACCCTGCGCGTTGATCTGCGGGAAGAACGCGGCACGGGCAACCGACTGGCCTTCCAAAGACGCCTGGAAGTCGTGGTACTTCGCCTGGATCTCCGGATTGCTGAGCAGGGTCTGCTCCACAATCTGATTCAGCGTCACTGCGGGTGCGCTGGCAGAGGGCACAGCGGCAGGGGGGGCAGCGGGCGCGGAAGTTTGGGCAAATGCAGCGGGAACAAAGGCCAGGGCAAAAATCGTAGTCGTGCGTTTGAGCAAAAACGAAGCCATAGTGATTATTCGCGGGTCAGGTTGGGATGAATGGCCGCCATGTTGTATGTAAATGTCATATTCGACTAGTCAAGATTTGTTAAGTCTTGGTATTTAACAAACAGCGGTCCATAACTTATCGTCGCGCAACATCACGTAATTTGACTGAATTTGCACGAACTACGCAGGTTTGTTTTGCTATCGCGTTTATTAATACGGTTTATTGCGCATTATTTCGAAAGCTATGTGTCCTGAGTGAAACGGGATTATATCGGCTTGATAATTGTGTATCTATTTTATTTACATCTATTGTGTGGTTGATTAACTTCATTCACCCACCAAAAGTGTGAGACCGCACAGGGCTGAAGGGAGACGTAGCAGCGCATCATGGTAGTGGTGGTACTAGTATGTATCGTGCGCTTGTACTAGGTTTGGAGCGTGGGCATAATTCATTCATGCCGCAGTGGCCGGCGCGGGAGCGATTTGCTTTTCAACCGCGTGAGGCTCAAGCCGGATTGTCTATTTGCAGAGCGCATCCATGGCCCAAACCCTTTACGACAAACTCTGGGACGCCCACATCGTCCACCAGGAATCAGACGGCACCTGTCTGCTCTATATCGATCGCCACCTGGTGCATGAAGTCACCAGCCCCCAGGCGTTCGAAGGCCTGGCCATCGCCGGGCGCAAGCCGTGGCGCACGGGCGCCAATCTGGCGGTAGCGGACCACAACGTGCCGACGCTGAATCGCGCCCAAGGCATCGACGACCCCATCTCGCGCCTGCAAGTGGATACGCTGGACGCCAACTGCGAGAAATACGGCATCACCGAATTCCGCATGAATGACCTGCGTCAGGGCATCGTGCACGTGATCGGACCCGAGCAAGGCGCAACGCTGCCTGGCATGACTGTCGTCTGTGGTGATTCGCATACCAGCACGCACGGCGCGCTGGGCGCCTTGGCCTTTGGCATCGGCACGTCCGAGGTCGAGCACGTGCTGGCGACCCAGACGCTGCTGATGAAGAAAGCCAAGAGCATGCTGATCAAGGTCGACGGCGACTTGCCTTTCGGCTGTACGGCCAAGGACGTGGTCCTGCACATCATCGGCATCATCGGTACGGCGGGCGGCACGGGCCATGCCATTGAGTTCGCCGGCAGCACGATCCGCGCGCTGTCCGTGGAAGGGCGCATGACGGTGTGCAACATGGCCATCGAAGCTGGCGCCCGTTCGGGCATGGTCGCGGTGGACGACAAGACCGTCGACTACTTCCGTGGCCGCCCCTTCGCGCCCTCGGGCGTGGTGTGGGACCAGGCCGTCAAGTACTGGCGCACCCTGCACACCGATGACGGCGCCAAGTTCGACACGGTGGTGGAAGTGAACGCGCGCGACATCAAGCCGCAAGTTACCTGGGGCACCTCGCCTGAAATGGTGCTGCCGGTGGATTCCCGTGTGCCGGACCCCGACCGCGAGAAAGACGACGTGCGCCGCAGCGGCATGGAGCGCGCCTTGCAATACATGGGCCTGAAGCCCAACACGCCTTTGACCGACATTCGCGTCGACCGCGTGTTCATTGGTTCGTGCACCAACTCGCGCATTGAAGACCTGCGCGCGGCGGCTGCCGTGGCGCGCGGCAAGCGTGTGGCGTCCAACGTGCGTCAGGCGATGGTTGTGCCGGGTTCCGGCCTGGTCAAGCAGCAGGCGGAACGCGAAGGCCTGGACAAGATCTTCATCGAAGCCGGTTTTGAATGGCGCGAACCGGGCTGCTCGATGTGCCTGGCCATGAACGCCGACCGCCTTGAGCCCGGCGAACGCTGCGCCTCCACGTCGAACCGAAACTTCGAGGGCCGGCAAGGCCAGGGTGGGCGTACCCACCTGGTCAGCCCCGCCATGGCAGCAGCCGCCGCCGTGGCCGGCCATTTCGTCGACGTCCGCACGTTCCGTTAAGCGATCACGCACCGAGTACCGACATCATGCAAGCATTTACCACTCACGAAGGCCTGGTGGCTCCGCTCGACCGCGAAAACGTCGACACGGACCTCATCATCCCGAAGCAGTTCCTCAAGTCGATCCAGCGCACCGGTTTCGGCCCCAACCTGTTTGACGAGCTGCGTTACCTGGACCACGGCGAACCCGGCATGGACAACAGCAAGCGTCCGCTGAACCCGGACTTCCTGCTGAACCAGCCGCGCTACCAAGGCGCATCGATCCTGTTGGCGCGCAAGAATTTCGGCTGCGGCTCCAGCCGCGAGCACGCGCCCTGGGCGCTGACGCAGTTCGGCTTTCGCGCCATCATCGCGCCGTCGTATGCCGACATCTTCTTCAACAACAGCTTCAAGAACGGCCTGCTGCCGATCGTGCTGTCCGAATTGGAAGTGGCCCGCCTGTTCGACGAAGTCAAAGCCTTCCCGAACTACAAGCTGCAAATCGACCTGGACCGCCAGGTGGTGATTGCCGCGGACGGCCGCGCCATGGGCTTCGACATCGAACCTTTCCGCAAATACTGTTTGCTGAACGGCTTTGACGACATCGGCCTGACGCTGCGCCATTCCGACAAGATCCGCGCCTTCGAGGCCGAACGCCTGGCCCGCCACCCGTGGCTGGAAAGCCGTCCCATCGCCTGAACCCATACTGATCACAGGATCGCATTTAAATGACCCACAACATCGCAGTCTTGCCGGGTGACGGCATTGGACCGGAAATCGTCGAGCAGGCCGTGCGCGTGCTCAAGGCGCTGGACGTTTCCTTCGACATCAAACAAGCCCCCGTGGGCGGCGCCGCGTTCGACCAGTTCGAGCACCCGCTGCCGCCGGCCACGCTGAACCTGGCCAAGGAATCGGATGCCGTGCTGTTTGGCGCCGTGGGCGACTGGAAGTACGACAGTCTGCCGCGCGAATTCCGCCCGGAACAGGCCATTTTGGGCCTGCGCAAGGCGCTGGGCCTGTTCGCCAACCTGCGTCCCGCCATTCTGTATCCCGAGCTGGCCAGCGCTTCGTCACTGAAGCCCGAGATCGTGTCCGGCCTGGATATCCTGATCATCCGCGAACTGACTGGTGACATCTATTTCGGCACGCCGCGCGGCGTTCGGTCGTCGCCCGACGGCGTGTTCGCCGGTGAACGCGAAGGCTACGACACCATGCGTTACGCCGAATCCGAAGTGCGCCGCATTGCGCGCATCGGCTTCGAATCGGCCCAGAAGCGCAACAAGAAGCTGTGCAGCGTGGACAAGGCCAACGTGCTGGAAACCTCGCAATTCTGGCGCGACATCGTCATCGAAGTGGCACGCGAGTATCCGGACGTCGAGCTGTCGCACATGTATGTCGACAACGCCGCGATGCAGTTGGTGCGCAACCCGCGCCAGTTTGACGTGATCGTCACCGGCAACCTGTTCGGCGACATCCTGTCGGACGAAGCGGCCATGCTCACGGGTTCGATCGGCATGTTGCCGTCGGCCTCGCTGAACGCGGGCGGCCAGGGCTTGTACGAGCCCAGCCACGGTTCGGCGCCGGACATCGCGGGCCAGGGCATCGCCAACCCCTTGGCGACGATCTTGTCGGCCGCCATGTTGTTGCGCTATTCGCTGAATCTGGCTCCGCAAGCCGACCGCATTGAAGCCGCCGTGCGCCGCGTGCTGGCTGACGGCCTGCGTACCGCCGATATTTTCGAGCCGGGCACGACGAAAGTCAGCACGGCAGGCATGGGCGACGCAGTACTGAAAGCCTTGGCCTGAATACCTGGCAAGGGGTAGCGCCCTTGCGGCGCGCGCCCCGTTTTTTTGAAGGGCCGCCTGCGTAGCGGCCCTTTTTTCGACCGTGTTGCGACGGCGCCGCGAAAGGGGTTTTCAAGGCTTTCGACCCCCATTATTTCTAGCTGCACCGCAACATCCCTCCGTGCATTCTGATAAATTGTTGAATTGCACGCCTTTTTCACCTGGACCTTGTCTCCACCTTTATAGAGCGATTGAAATGAATCAAGCAGTAGGCCTTATCGGCTGGCGCGGAATGGTCGGCTCGGTGCTCATGCAACGCATGCGCGACGAGAACGACTTCGCACTGATCGAACCGGTGTTCTTTTCCACCAGCAATGCTGGCGGCGCCGCGCCCACGTGGGCCGAAGGCGCGGGCCCCTTGCAAAATGCCTACGACATTGACGCTCTGAAAAAACTGCCGATTATTCTGACGGCGCAAGGCGGCGACTACACGTCCGAGGTCTATCCCAAGCTGCGCGGCGCGGGCTGGAACGGCATCTGGATCGATGCGGCCAGCACTCTGCGCATGGCTGATGACGCCATCATCGTGCTGGACCCGGTCAACCGCCCGGTCATCGACGCAGCGCTCAAGCGCGGCGTGCGCAACTTCATCGGCGGCAACTGCACGGTCAGCTGCATGCTGATGGGCCTGGCCGGCCTGTTCAACAACGACCTGGTGGAATGGATGAGCTCCATGACGTACCAGGCCGCTTCCGGCGGTGGCGCGCAGCACATGCGTGAACTGCTGACCCAGTTCGGCGAGATCAACCAGGCCGTCAAGCCCTTGCTGGACGACCCCGCGTCGGCCATTTTGGAGATCGACCGTGGCGTGCTGGCCAAGCAGAAAGATGCCGCGCTGCCCCACGAACACTTCGGCGTGCCGCTGGGCGGCAACCTGATTCCCTGGATCGACAAGGATCTGGGCGACGGGATGTCGAAGGAAGAGTGGAAGGCCGAAGTCGAAACCAACAAGATCCTGGGCCGCGGCGCTGCGTTCGGTACGCCCGCCACCCCGATCGACGGCCTGTGCGTGCGTATCGGCGCAATGCGCTGCCACAGCCAGGCGCTGACCATCAAGCTCAAGCGCGATGTGCCGCTGGACGAGATCGAAGCGTTGATCGCGCAGGGCACGCAGTGGGCCAAGGTGGTGCCGAACACCAAGGAAGCCACCGTTTCCGCGCTGACCCCGGTGGCTGTCACCGGCACGCTGGACATTCCGGTTGGCCGTCTGCGCAAGCTGTCGATGGGTTCGCAGTACCTGGGTGCGTTCACGGTGGGCGACCAGCTGCTGTGGGGCGCCGCCGAACCGTTGCGCCGTATGCTGCGCATCGCGCTGGCCGAAGCCTGATATCCCATCGCGGGCGCCTGGCAAAGGCGCCTGCTGGGTCGTCAAGACAAGCAGGGGCACCTTCGGGTGCCCTTGACGTTTGCGCAATCGTAGTGAGGGTGTGGCGGATGTGCTCGAGAGCCAACGCCTACGCGCCTTTCAGGTTTGTGAAATGGGCATCATCCATTACACTTTTCCCGTGAATTGAGGCCTGTTCCCGCCTATCTGCCGCGAGACCAGCGCTAGCCCGTAATTCGACTACAAGAACGGAATTCCAGCTTATGACCCAGCGTTCGCGCCATGTGAAGCATGCCCGCCGTTTGAAAGCCCTTCAATGGGCAATCGCTTTGGCGATAGGGTCGAGCATGTGCAGTTCGGCGCTGGCCATGCGGGTCGGGCATTCCCGCGTGGTGTCGGTGCCGGGCGCGCCGTTGCAGGCGGTCGTGGGGTTGCAGGAACTGACGCCTGATGAAGTGTCGTCGCTGAAGGTGTCGGTGGCTGACGAAGCTGCTTGGCAGCGCGCCGGCCTGAAGCCGCCAGTGCCGCTGGCCAGCATGGTGGTCCGCGTTGAAGACGGCATGGACGGCACGCGCAAGAATCTTCGCGTCCGGGCGACACAGCCTCCCGCAAGTGGCGCGGTCGACCTGCTGTTGGACATCAGTTCCAGTTCGGGGCAGCGCCAGGTACAGGTCAGCATTCTGGTGCCGCTGCGCGGCACGGGCGCTGATGTGACGCCGGCTGCGGTGGGCGGCACGGGGCGCGCGGCTGCCAGCGTGAATGTGAAGCGTGGTGATCACCTGTTCGCCATCGCACAACGCAACAAGGTGCCGAACGCCTCGGTATATCAGATGTTGGTGGCGTTGTGGCGCGCCAACCCCGAAGCGTTCATTCAGAACAATATGAACCTGGTCCGCGCAGGCCAGACCTTGAAGATTCCGGATGCGGCAACGGTCAGGGCGATTGACCCGGCCGAGGCACTCCGCATCTTCAATGAACATGCCGAGGCGTTTGCCAGGTATCGCGGCCGAATCGGCGCCGCTGCCAGCGCCAATCCGTCAGTGGTCAAGGGGCAGGATGCGGCGTCGGGTACCGTGGCGCAGCCGGGCGACACCGGTGTGGCCAGCGCCGCGCCGCCACAAGACCGAGTGCGCCTGTCCACGGGGCTGGCAACGGATAGCCCCGCCGCGCGAGCCGATGCGCAGGCGGATGCCAGGACATCGAATGAACGCGCGATGAAGGACGTCGAAGGTCGCGTGAATCAGCTGCAAAGCAATGTCGACGAATTGAACAAAGCCGTGGCGCAACAGGGCGCAGCGGGAACGCCAGGTGCAGCAGGCACTCCGGGCGCAGCAGGTACACCGGGCGCAACAGGCACTCCAGGTGTAGCAGGCACTCCGGGTGCAGCAGGCACTTCGGGCGCAGCAGGCACTCCGGGTGCAGCAGGCACTTCGGGTGCAGCAGGCACTCCGGGCGCAACAGGCACTCCAGGTGTAGCAGGCACTCCGGGTGCAGCAGGCACTTCGGGCGCAGCAGGCACTCCGGGTGCAGCAGGCACTCCGGGCGCAGCAGGCACATCGGGCGCAGCAGCTACATCGGGTGCAGCAGGCACACCGGCAGGCACACCGGGTGCAGCAGGCACACCGGGTGCAGCAGGCACACCGGGCGCAGCAGGCACTCCGGGTGCAGCGGGCACACCGGGTGCAGCAGGCACTCCGGGTGCAGCAGGCACATCGGGCGCAGCAGGCACATCGGGCGCAGCAGGTACATCGGGGGCAGCAGGCACACCGGGTGCAACAGGCACACCAGGTGTAGCAGCCACCCCTGGCGCATCAGGCAGTTCCAGTGCGGCTGGCTCGCCCGGCGCGTCCACCACCGACAACGCGACAGGCGGCGCTTCCGCCAACAATACAAAGGACGCAACGTCAAACATGCCCAGCTGGCTGGCCGACAACCTTCTCGTCATCGTCACCGCCTTGCTGGCGCTGATCGCATTCGTTATTGCATGGCTGCTGCGCCGAGCCGGCGCGCGTCGCGATGACGACGACGAGGACACTTACGCTTATAACGAGCCGGCGCTGGACACGGCAGCGCTGAACCGCAAGCTCGATACGATCAATCTCGACCTGGATGAACCGCCCACGGACGAACCGCGCCGAGTCAGCGGTCCTCGGGTTTGAATGATGTCTAGAGTTGCATTGGGGCTGGCGTATGACGGCTCCGCTTGGCAGGGTTGGCAGACACAGCCGCATCGGCAAACGGTGCAGGACACACTGGAGTCTGCCTTGGCAAGATTCTGTGGTGTGAAAGAAGCCGTGCCCACCATATGCGCCGGCCGCACCGATACCGGTGTGCATGGCGCCATGCAGGTGGTCCACCTGGACACCGCGTTGGATCGGCGCATGGAATCCTGGGTGCGGGGCGTGAACGCGTTTCTACCGCCCAGCGTGTCTGTGCAATGGGCGCAAGAAGTGTCAGACGAGTTTCATGCGCGTTTCTCCGCGCGCGCCCGCACCTATGTGTACCTGCTGTGGCGTGGCCGCGTGCGGCCGGCCCTGTGGGCGGGGCGGGCGGGCTGGTGTTTTCAACCGCTGGATGTGGACGCCATGCGTGCCGCAGCGCAGGCCCTGGTGGGCGAACACGACTTTTCAAGCTTTCGTTCTTCGCAATGCCAGGCCAAGCACCCGGTGCGGCATATGCACCGGCTTGAGATCGCGGAGCGCGGGCCGTTTCTGGTGTTTACCTTGAAGGCCAATGCGTTCCTGCATCACATGGTGCGCAACATCATGGGCGCGCTGCTGCAGGTGGGGCAGGGTAGGGAATCGGTAGAGTGGATGGCGCAGTTGCTGTCCTGGCGCGATCGCACGCAAGGCGCGCCCACCTTTTCGCCGGACGGCCTGTACTTGTCCGCCATTGACTATCCGGCGGAGTTCGGTTTGGAAGAACTGGATGGTGGCGCGCTGTTGTTGTCGCCATTCACGCAATCTTATTGAACAGACGTTGTGAAAAGACGTTGTCGTGGACGACGCCTTAATCGCGCTTATCAGGGGGGATTTCGCCATGCAGCGCCGCGCGTTTTTGAAGCAGGCCGCCTTGGGCGCCGCGGGGTCCGCCACGATCGCCGCACCGGCCTTTGCGCAAGATGCGCCGACGATCGCGTGGCGGCTGGCATCCAGTTTTCCGAATGAATCGCCCACGTTGTTCGCGGGCGCCGAAGACGTTGCGCGGTATGTCGCCGAGGTCACCGACGGCCGCTTCACCATCGAGATTTTTCCGGCGGGTGATCTCGTCCAACCCGGCCAGGTGCTTGAAGCCGTGCAGCATCGCGTGGTGGACTGCGGCCATACGGCGTCGACCCGTTACTTTGATGTTGATCCCGCGCTTAGCTTTGATGCCGGCGTTCCCTTCGGCTTGAACACGCGGCAGATGAATGCCTGGATGAGCGAGGGCGAAGGCCTGGCGCTGACGCGGGTGCTGTTCGACAAGTACAACATCATGAACTTCCCCTGCGGCTACACGGGTGCGCAGATGGGTGGGTGGTTTCGCGGCGAGATCAAAACCGTGGACGACCTGCGCGGGCTGAAGGTGAAGGCGGGCGGCTTTGCGCGCCATGTCCTGTCGCGCCTGGGTGCCACGCCGGTGGATGTGCCGGTGGCGGAATTCTATGCCGCGTTGGAGCAGGGGACGGTCGACGCGGTGGCGTGGATCGGGCCGTACGACGATGAGAACCTGGCGCTGTATAAAGTCGCGCGCAATTATTATTTTCCGGGCTGGTGGGCCGGTACCTTGCAGCTATCGCTGTACGTGAATCAAAGCGCCTACGATGAGCTTCCCAAGCCATTCCAGTCGGCTTTGGCCTTGGCGTGCCGCATGGCAACCGCCAACGTGATCGCCAAGTACGACGCCGGTAATCCCGACGCGCTGCGAAGGCTGGTGTCCAAGGGGGCGCAGCTGAAGGCGTTTCCCAAGCCGGTGCTGCAAGCATGCTATGAGGCGTCGATGGCGGCTTACAAGGAATTGAGCGCCAAAGATCCCATGTTCAAAAAGCTCTACGACAGCATGACCGCCTTCCGCAACAAAGAGGTGCCGTGGTTTCGCGTCGCCGAGGGCAGCTTTGATTCCTTGATCTCCTCGGTGGGCCAGCCCGGCACCTGAATGCCGCTGGCGCACCCGATATACTGATACGCCGCGTCCCGTTGGGCGACAGGTAAATGCCATGCGCACACGCATCAAAATCTGCGGATTGACCCGCGAACAAGACATCGAGGCCGCTGTTTCCGCCGGCGTCGATGCGATCGGATTCGTCTTCTACCCCAAGAGCAAACGTTGCCTGACGGCGACGCGCGCCGCGCAGTTGCGCCGCACCGTACCGGCGTTTGTCGACGTTGTGGCCTTGTTCGTGAATCCGGATCCGTCTGAGGTACAAGCGGTGCTGGACGAGGTGGAACCTGAATTGCTGCAGTTCCACGGCGACGAGTCACCGCAGGATTGCGGCCGCTACAGCCATCGCTTTCTACGCGCCTTCCGCGCGGGCGCGCCCGGCCTGGACACGGCTGAAAACCTGGCCACGTACTGCCGGGCTTTCGGCGAAGCGGCGGGCTGGCTGTTCGACAGCTACAGCGCCGGTTACGGCGGCAGCGGCCATGGTTTTGACTACAGCTTGCTGGACGAGGTGCGCGCGGATCCCGTGTCGCGTCCCTTGATCTTGTCGGGTGGTTTGAACGGCGATAACGTCGGCCAGGCAATCGAGCGGGTCAGGCCTTGGGGGGTCGATGTAAGCAGCGGCGTTGAGCTTGAGCAAGGAATAAAAAGTTCTGATAGAATCTCGGTCTTCGTTGATGCAGCACATGCTGCGGACGCGAAATTGAAGAGAAAGTAGTGCGGTGATGTGGGCAGAAAAATGCTCACAGCTATGGCAGCGAAAGCAAAGCCATTACCACGCAACGAACATAGCAAAAAATCGATTATGACGATTTGCACAGTTCAAAAAAGCACTATATAATTCTTCTTCTTTGCAGGCGGTTAGCTCAGTTGGTTAGAGCGCCACGTTGACATCGTGGAGGTCGTTGGTTCGAACCCAATACCGCCTACCAGATTCCTGCAAAGCAGTGCCCAGCACTGCTCCGAAAGCCGCACAAGTCTATGACTTTGCGGCTTTTTTGCATTTTGCCCGCCAATTGCCGCCAAGGGGTGCCAGCAGATTTAAGGGTATGAATGAGGGTAGGGCTGAAACGGATAAGGGTAGGCCCCCAATTCCTCATTTCCCGGCGTTGGTCGCGCAGCTATCAAGATAATCCGACCACCATTGCATTAACTGCCGGCGCTCGTCCAGATACTCCGCGTGGTTATAAGCGCGGCGGACCATATTGCGTTCCTTGTGCGCGAGCTGGCGTTCGATCACTTCCGCGCGCGCACCGCTTCGCTCGTTCATGATGGTCGACGCCAGGCCGCGAAAGCCATGGCCTGTCTGCTCGCCCTCAAAGCCCAGGATCTTGAGCGCCTTGTTTATGGTCTCGGCGCTCATGGGCGTGTTGGCCGGATCCCGCAACCCTGGAAACAGCAGCCGATAACGCCCCGTGTACTGGCCCAACTCTGTCAGCAGCGCCAGGACCTGGCGCGACAACGGGATGACGTGGTCAGCGCCAGTTTCTTTGGCGATCAACGTCCCTTTCATTCGGCCGGCCGGAATCCGCCACAGCGCGTCCTCGGTGTGAAACTCGGTCCAAGCGGCCCAGCGCAGTTCGTTGGTGCGCGGGAAGGTGTGCATCATGATCTGCATGGCGATGCGCGTCTCGGGCCGGCCGTGGTAGTTCCTCACTCGGGTGATCAACTTGCCCAGGCTTGCCTCATCGACATGCGGGAAGTGCTTCACCGGGGCTCGCGGGTCGAGGAAGCGCTTTAGCCCTTGGGTCGGATCAGCCGGCGCGCGGCCGGTGCCCACCGCGTACTGGAAGACCATGCTGGTGGCGCTGATGAACCGATCTGCCATATCGGGCGCCCCGCGGGCCTCAATGCGCTTCGCAGCATCCAAGACCATTTTGCCGGGGATCTCGTCCACCGCGTGTGTGCCGAAATAGGGATAGGCGTCGTTCTTGAGCGTGTTTGAGATCCGCGCGTGATACCCATCACTCCATGCCGGGCGCCGAAGCTTGAGCAATTCCGCTACGACCGCCTGGAACTGGCGGTCGGCCGCCGCCTTCTGCGCCTGCGCATCTTCCTGCCGCTGGGCGACCGGGTCTTCACCTTGAGCGAGCAACTGATCGACGCGCGCGCGCTCGGCCCGGGCGCGAGTGAATGCATCGGAGGGCGCTGCCGGCGCGGCCTTGAGCGTGCCGAGCATCAGGACGGTGTCCATGCGACCATCAGCCACCAAGGCGTGCACCAAGCCGAGAACGTCGCTGCGGCCGGGCAGGTCCAGGTAGTCGAAACGGTCCAAGATGACGCAGCGCAGCCCGGAGATTTCGGCCAGGGCGGCGCCGACGAGAGCATCTACACGCCAGCGTTCGGATTCCGACAAAAGGCGGTAGGCGCGGCCACCGAACGTGATGACCATGTCGGCACCGATTTTGGGCACTCGCCAGCCGGCCAGGTCAGCGAGGTCGGCGAGCTTGTCGTTTACCGGCTGCAGCGCCTCGGCCACGATCTCACCCGGGATACCGTCGGGCGACAGGGCGTCGCCGATGGCAACGCAAGCCAGCACTTCCTGGTGGTACTGCGCGGCGTTCGCGGTGCGCTCGGTGGCGCTGGTTGCCGCCCGCTTGGCGTTAAGCAGGGTCTGGACGCGTTCGTCGATTGCCTTGCGTTCGGCGCGCAGCGCGGTGACCTTGGCGCGGACGGCCTCCACGTCGGCCGGCTGGATCGCGTCCGCTTCAGGCGTTCCTTGCAACTGTTCGGCCGCCGCCTCGGCCGCAGCGATGTCGCGCCGGTCGTTTTCGACGCTGCGCGCCATCAGATCACGGGCTTCGATGGCCTTGGGCAGGGCGGCCGATGCGTCGGGATCACCCTTGCCATCGATCGGACCGTACTGCTTCACATACTTGTCCAGCGATACTTCAGCTGCGTCGCGACCTTCGAAGCCGCCGCCCTGGGTGTTGATGACCTCCGGGGAGCAGAACAGCCAATCGGCCAGTTCATGGACAAGTCCTTCGCGCGGACCCGATCCGGCCTTGGCCTGAAGATCTTCCACACGCTCGGCCAGCTTGGCATGCTTAGCCTGGTCAAACTCCAGTTTCTGGCGCAGCGCTGGCAGTTGGGCGGTCTTGGCTTGGCGTGCCGCCAACTGGTCGCGGGCAGCCGCGTAGGTCGTAGCCTTTTGCTCCAGGGGCGCCCAGGGACTGCGCGGTCGCTTCCATACGGCTGTCCAGCGCGGCCAAGTCGGCGCGCGCCTTGTCCAACGCGCCCGGGTCGAACGGCGGGATATCCGCCTGCCAGCCTTCTGACGGCAAATCGAACGGTCACGCTGGGAACGCCGGGCACCATTTCGAGCGACACCACTAATGCCGTGCAGTCCACAAGCCATACCCACGCGCTAACGCTGCCGGATGCGGCAGCATCAACGGCTGGCATTCTCAAGCTTGCGACGGTTGCACAGTCGCAAGGGTTAATTGATGACGCGACGGCGCTGACACCGAAGAAGCTGGCTGACGCCTTTAAGGGTGCGAATCAGTCGCTGGTCACGAATGGATATCAAAAGCTGCCCGGCGGTCTGATTCTTCAATTCCTACTGCGCCGGCCACGGTGAACTCTTCGACAACCGCCACTTTCCCGTTTGCGTTACCGAATGCGTGTTTGAAGGCTATCGCCTCAGAGTCCAACTCATCGGCATGGTTTACCAACGATTTGACAGTCTATGGGGTGTTCAATCTGACCAGGACTTCTGTCGGCGTAACGGCTTACCGTTGGAATGGCAGCGGATTTGTCACCTATACGGGCGCGCTGGCTAACGTGATTGCAATTGGATATTGAAAGGATCTGATATGGAAATTCTCTACAGCGCCGCTTCTAAGGGCTTTTATTCCCGTGAGATCCATGGCGACAGTATGCCGAGCGACTGCTTGCCTATTGAAGGCGGCGTCCAAGAACACCAGCAGCTGCTTGAAGGGCAAGCGCAGGGAATGTTCATTGTGGCGGGCGAAGATGGGTATCCGAAGTTGGCTGAACCGCCGCCAGAGACCGCAGAGTCGGTACGAGCTCAAACACTCGCCGAACGTGACTTCCGCTTGTCTCAAGCTGCAATTCGAATCGCACCCCTGCAAGATGCGGTGGACATTGATGTTTCGACGGCAGAGGACAAGGCGCGGCTGCTTTCCTGGAAGAAGTACCGCGTTGCGCTTAACCGTATTGAGGAAGGCGAACGTTTCGCGCTTTCGGTAGATTGGCCGGCCCCCCCTCTGTGAATAATCATCAGACAACCGTCGTGAAGGATTTCGTCAGAGGTCGGCGCTCGACGCCATTTGCAAGTGCTCCGCCAAGCCGTTGGAAGGGGCGTTCGATCACATGGTAGGAGACAAAGGACGCTGCAAACAATGCGCCCACCATAAGCGTGGTGAACCCACCGTAAGCTTGCACGGAGGCGTAGGTCTCAGATGTCAGCGTCTTTGAATAGACCTCAATCCACCACGCGACAGGAAGGTAAAGCAGGTAGATGGAATACGTGTAGTCACCCAGCCATGCCACGCGCCGTGGAATGCGATCTTCGAAGAGCATGATTGACGCCATCAGAAGTGCGGCGGGGATCCCCCAAGCAATAAAACGGGGAAGTGGCATTCCAAGGGCATATACGAGAATTTCCATCCGAGGTACTGATGCGCCGGGGTCGCGGGGCCAGTCAGTGCCATGCGCTACCAGCATGAACAAGATGGCGCTTGAAATAAGCAACGGCACCCGCATGCTCTGGAGCTTTGACCAAGTCTCCTTATGGACGAATAGAGCCCCAAGTAGGATTCCCAAGGAAAACTCTACGATGATCGACCCGATGAAGTAAGTCGTATCGCCCAGCAGCAGAGACACTACGCCTAGACAGGCCACCAGAACAGCAACGCCTTTCATCTTCCATGGGAAGAGCAATGCAATGGTCGCCAAAAGGTAGAAATACATCTCGAAATTTAGTGTCCACCCGGCAGAAATTGGGGGGTCCCTAAACCCGACTTCTTGATAGATGGGCAGGAAGAGTAGCGGGCGCAGATAGTTGAGCACCGGCACTTGCCAATAGCTCATATAGAGCACCGTGGCGGCTATGTAGAGCGGCCAAATCCGAAATATTCGACGCGTCAAGAACGATGCGGCGGTGCGAATGCCTGGGGCCTTGTTGATAGTCGTCACATACATCAAGAATCCGCTGATGCAGAAAAATATATCTACGCCGATTGCGCCGCACATGAGGGCGTCACGCCCACAGTTAAGGGGGTTCAGCGTGGGAAGCGCCCATTTCGGGATGTGGGCTCCAAATACAAGGAGCGCTGCAACGACGCGCAAAAGCTGGACGCTATTTAGCATTTTGAATGGATGAATGTGAGTTGCGGCGATGTTAGCCGAAAGTACCTTTAATTTTTATGCCCGCCGAAGCGGGCTTTTTTTCGTCTTCAGGGGATGTTATGAACGATTGGGAAAGAACGCTTGCATGGCTGGCTGGCGTCGGAGCGTTGGTGGCAGTGGGCCGCGCACTGACGAACAAGGAGGCGATGTCATGGCGCGTAGTAGTCGGGCGCGTGATCCTCGGCAGTGCGCTGTCGATGGTTGTGACGCTGCTCTTGATTCCGTATCCGGATGCACCCATGCCCGTCTTGGTCGGGGCAGGCGCGGCCATGGGAATTTTGGGTGAGCAAGTTTTGGAGTTGGCGGTGCGCCGGCTCATCTCGTTCAAGCTGGGAGGTGACCCGAAATGAGCCAGTTCCGACTTTCGCAGCGCAGCCTGACACGCCTCATCGGTGTGCATCCCGACCTTGTCGAAGTCGTCAAACTTGCCATTCAGCGCACCACCGTCGATTTCATGGTGGTGGAGGGCGTCCGGCCGCTGGCGCAGCAGCGCGAGTACGTGACCAAGGGCGCCAGCCAAACGATGAGCAGCTACCACTTGCCGCAGGCCGACGGCTTCGGCCACGCCGTCGACCTGGCGCCGTTGGTGCGCGGCGCGATTCCCTGGAACGATTGGCAGGCTTTCGCCGACCTAGCCGACGTGGTCAAGGCATGCGCCGCAGAGCTTGGCGTGCCGGTGGAGTGGGGCGGCACCTGGAGGATGCGAGACGGTCCCCATTTCCAGATCCCGCGCGATTGGCGAGGCCGGCCATGACCGCCGCTGGCAGGCTTGCTCAAGCGCTGTCTGGGTGGAGAGGTTACGGGGCTGTGGCGCTGGTCGCTGCTGGGTTGGCCAGTGGCGCAGCGTGGACCGCGCAGGGCTGGCGCAAGGACGTTCACATCGCCGAATTGCAGCGCGATCAGCAGCAGACCAGGGCAGACACGAACGCAGCGGTATTAGACGCCATCAAGGGCGATATCAGCGCGATCGCGGGCGCGACAGCGCGCGCAGCGGCCGACGCCGGCGCACTTCCGAGGCAGGTGAGCGAAATCACAAAGGCACTGAAAAATGCGAAACCTCTTCTTGCTGGCTGCCGCCCTGATGATGTCCGGGTGCGCAGTCTCACCGACGCAGTACGTGCCGCGCGAGGTACCGCCTCTGGACAGCAGCCTGGCCGAGCCATGCCCGCTGATCCCGGACCCGCCGCGAAACCCTGACAGCTACGACGACTGGCAGGTTTGGGCGCAGGAGCAGGTGCTAGTGCTCTGGGGGATCTGCGCGTCGCGGCACCGGGAGACGGTGCGGGCCTGGCCGAGCACTTAGCGCTCAGCCCTCGATTGATCTTTGATAAACAAAAAGCCCCCGACCGGAGTCAGGGGCTTTGGGGTACCGGCTTGTTAGTTGGCTTTTTTCTTGCGCAACACAATCCGGAACGGCCGACCGTCCGGGCGACGGATAACACGCCCCTTGACGGTGATGGTCATACGATAGATGACCTCTTCGGTGTCGCTCGGGTGCATATTGATGCTCCTAAACGCCGTCCCAACATCTACCTTGACATTGACAGCCGGCTTGGCGACCGACTACGATGCAATTTCTACCTTGCAGTCAAGGTGCGTTGCCCATGGGACCTTTGGACTTTCGCACTTATTAAGGGCCCCTTTGCGTTGGCGCGCTACGGGGCCCTATCTCATTCTACTGTTGACCGCTCACGCGGCCTGTCGGGTTAGGTGCTGCTCGGCTTCTGGCTCTGCGCTCGCCTGCTCATGCTTTAGGCGGGAGGCGTAGTCAGCGAGGAGGATATTCATCTCTCCTTGCGCAAAGCGGTTGAGGGCTTCGCGCATCAACGGCTGGTAGCCCATGCCATGGATGCGCGCAATTAGCTTGAAATTGTTGATCAGCGACTTCGGAAGGCGGATAGAGATCGACTGCAGGCCAATTGCGTCTTCGATCTCAGCGGTTTTCTCTTTGGACACGACTCGAGCAGTGTCCGGGTTTTCACCCAGATCACCGGAATCCCACGCCGCTTCCGTACCGGGGATTTTTTGAGCGTCAGTCATTGCGACTCCTAGTTCTGTTTTCACGTTCTTTCTGTTCACTACACTGCTAAATTGCTGCTAACCCGCGGCGTCCCTTTTTTGCTCATACAGAGCAATGGACTTTTCGTTGGCGTCGTAAGCAGACTTCACATAAACGTTGCCGTTTTCGAAGACGAAACACACCTTCAACAGGCGGCCTTTGTCCGTTTCGGCAACAAACCATTCGGTCGGATATCCAGAGTCAGTTGCATGTTCCTCCTCAGTGTCCTCGACGTAGGGGCCATCTCGATTGAGAAAGCACTGGTGGACTTCGATCTCGCGCACTTGATGCTTGGTCTCAAGCTTATGCCGGATCTCGGGTACGATCACGATGTTATTGAGTAGCATTTTTTTTGTATATACAGAGACAGAGAGGACAGTGTATATACAAAGTGCGGCGTACGCAAATTTTTTTCGGGCAGTTGTTTGGATGTTGCATTGATGTTGTAACTACCCGTCGAAGTCCGGTGACTGGGATTGCATAGCCTTGATTCGGCCGCGGGTGCTGGCTGATTAAGGTGTACGTATCATCGTCGTCAATCATCGCGGCGCAATGCCCTTGCGCAGCTTGTTGGCAGCTTCCGTCCGATCCTGGGTATCCCGGTCGCATTCAGCCATGCACGGCTCTACCGCCAGGCGCCCCAGCAGCTCGTCGTAGATATCGCTCATCAGGCCGGTGGGCCGCTTCAGGTCATTCGTACCTGATGCCAGCGCAGGAATTCCGAGCGCATCCGCTTGACCTCCCATAGCAGGGCGATTACATAGGGGTTCCAGGGCTGACGCTCGCGGATGGCCCTGAGGTCGGCATGGGTCGAGGGGCTTTGAAGGGCATAGTGGAAAATACTGTTGTAATATCCAGTGCATTCCAGCTAAATCGGGGTCACTTCATCGGCGTTGCGACCAGCTTGTCGGCGGGGAAGGGCACAAGGAATTCGCGGGTTGCCTCGGCCGGCGCAGTCAGCCAGTCGCTGTAAGCGCCCTCTGGCAGGATGACGACCATGCGCTTTTCCTACCCGGCCTGGTGGTAGTCCCTGAACAGGGGATCCTCGTCCGCGTTGATGGTCAGCATGGTGTAGCTTTCCTGCAGCTGGCCGGCGGCTTCGCGCCACCGATCCCAGAGGCCGGCAATCCCCAGCGGCGCGCCGTCGGCCCGGGTGAAGCGCGTCGCCACCGCGGCGCCGGATCTCCAATCGGGCTCGAAGATGGCGTCGGCCGGGATGATGCAATGCTGCCCGCGGCGCCAGGCGTTCCCGAAGGTGAAGGACTTGGGTGCAGTCTCGCTGCGGGCGTTGAACGTCGACAGCTTGCCGGCCTTGTCCAGGCCGTCGGCCTTCGTCATCGCACTGATCAGGCCCCATCGGCCAACCACCGCTTCGCGTTCCGGCACTGCCTCGTCGCCCGCATCATGTTCCACCGGCCGGCGCACGAAGACGCCCTGGTAGCGCGGCCACATGTCGTACTTGCTGATGGCGGTTGGCTTCTCGCGCACGCCAAACTTCTTGAGCCGCAGCTCGGCGTCTTTGAGTGTTTGATAGTGGCTGCACATGGAGCTCTCCAAGGAGAAGCCCAGTATAGGGCGGGTCGTCGACAGCAATAGCGGGCGCGATCCTCAGTGTGAGAGGCGGAGGTAGGGTAGCGTTAAATTGTCCAATTCCGACTCGTGTGCGACAAGCCAACCGATCGACGATAGCCAAGGATTCTCTCGTTCCAGTTCCTTGCGGCTCTTTGCTAGGTTGGGACTTAGGCGGAACCTCCAACAAATAAAAGTGCCTCGACGATGGAGCTGAAGCTCAGCTTCCTCTTCGGGTGGGGGATCAGAGGCTGTAAGTTCGGGAATTAGGCTGAATAAATGGGAGCTTACCGCCTCCAGATGTGAGTCGATTGCCCCATCGGAGAACAAGAAACGAGCTTGGGCCTGCAATTGCCTGAAACTGGACATCAACGGAAAGGAAAACCAACCCGCACTCTTGGCTTCTGATATCAGCGTGGAGAGCTCACGATAAGTTTGTAGTCGCTTCTCGAACATGTCGTACTTCAACTTGTTGCGAGCCGTTCTGGCTCCCTGGAGAGCGATGTAGGCAGCTACCAGCCCAATAAGGGGGGTGCCGAAAGCTTGGATCCATGCCGCCGGAGGTGAGGAGAAGAGCCAAGCAATGAACGCGTCCACTTCATTCCTTTTTGATAGAAAAATCTGAGAGATGGTGGGTACTGTATGGCCTACTGGATATTGGACGCTGTCTAATATTTCGTCCAAAACACACCAATGAAAAAAGCCCCCAGTTACGTGGAGGCCTTTGAATTCTTCGGTGGCGCAGCCCTGATTCGAACGGGGGACCTGCGGGTTATGATTCCGTCGCTCGCAGCTAAGCGAGTAGATGATATCACGAAAAGTATCAAAATATCTCTAAATCAGATCTACACTGCAGTCATTCCTGAAGCGTTGCGACTAAGGGCAGAGGCTGCGGGAATAGTGGCGCAAGCTCGAGCCCCATCACGGCACCGACCGACGGAAATAAAGGTAGGAATGAGGGTAAGCGGGCAGACGCACAGCGATCACTTCCTTATAAATCAGCGGCTTACACCTGGGTTCCGCTTCCAATACCGCCTACCAGATTCCTGCAAAGCAGTGCCCAGCACTGCTCCGAAAGCCGCATAAGTCTATGACTTTGCGGCTTTTTTGCATTCTGCGCCGCCAACTGCGGGAAGGGAGGCGGGCGGGTGATGTGGTCAGAGCCTGCATCAAGCAAACCTATTGCCGCGCATCAATTTTGCGCAAAAAAGAGAGCGGGGATAGTAGCTCTGATGGAATGATTGCCGCCGTCTGTGCTGATCGTAGAATCTCTTTAGTTCCTAAGGATGATTATGACGACAGGCCGTCTCCCAAGCCGGTATGGGTTGCTTTTGGTCCTCGTGCCAACTGTTGTGGTGCTCACCCTGCTTTGTGGGGCAATCGGCTATTCGCTTGAAGCTTCGCACGCGGACGATATCGTTGATCACAATAATGACCATCTACTTCGACGTTCGCTCGACATTGCCAATGAGCAAATCGCCACGATTGTTGAGCTGAGCGCTCCGGCGGAATCCTGTTCGGACGAGGACCTTGCCCGGATGAGGGCGCGCCTCTTTAAGTCCAGGTATGCCGGCGACATCGCTCGGATTTCCGATGGGGCATTGAGATGCTCGGCCGTGTGGGGACACTGGAAAGAATCGTATGCTCTTCCTCCTGGCGGGAAGCGCGTGCGCAACGGCATCACCCTGTGGAGAGATCTGACAAACCCGGTTGAGCCATCGTTCGTTGGCGGGCTAGCGGCAAATGACCGCGTGGCGGTATTTATTATCCCCAATGCACTTGGCGAGGTGGAAGAGCACTCTGGCCGTTTCTGGGGACGGGTATTTTCAAGAGACGGAAGCACGATCCAAGAATTCGGTTCTCAGCCACATGCGACGAAAGACTCGAGCGTTATGGGGCGGTTAGCGAGCCGGCTTGGGATCATTCGGCATGGGGTCACGTGTTCGTCGGCTGGTGAGCCCGACGTCTGTGTTGAGTCTTTTACCCGGGTGGATGCGCGCGTTTCGGTGCTGGTGTCCGCCCTGATCGGGATGGTGCTGGGCGCGGCCAGTGGCATAGCGTTGTTCCTCTGGTGGCGAGGATCAAACGGTTTGCGCGGAAGTATGGCCCAGGCCCTGCGTCAAGAGAAAATACACGTTCACTATCAGCCGCTCTGTTCTCTTGCGACTGGCGAAATGGTTGGCGCTGAAGCGCTAGCCCGCTGGACGCATGACGAAGTGGGGCCTATTTCTCCGGACACGTTCATTCCGTGGGTTGAGTCCATGGGACTGCGTCGACTTTTCACGAGATACATCGTCCGCACTGCGATTGACGGCGTGCGGGAACGGTTGGCCGCCGCGCAGCCGTTCTATTTGAGTGTCAATGTCTTTCCCGCGGATTTGGAAGACGACCTGTTCCTTGAATTTCTCGTTCATTGGGTAGAAGAGCGTGGGGTTTCGCCCGAGCGGATTGTGCTTGAAGTGACTGAGTCCGCGAGGTTCTCAACCACCTCACCGGCAGATCTGTTCAAGCGCTATCACCAAGCGGGTTTCAGAGTCTTCCTGGACGATTTTGGCGTGGGGTATTCCAACCTGGTGAACGTTTTCCAATGGGACGTCAGCGGGATCAAGCTGGACAGAATCTTTGTTGGGGCGATTGGAGATGTTTCCAGCGCCATTCCGGTATTAGATCAAGTAATCGAAATGGCCAATCAGTTGGACATTCAACTCGTCGTGGAAGGCATAGAAATGCGCAGGCAGGTTGACTACATCGTAGAACGTGCGCCGCATGCCGTAGGACAGGGCTGGTTTTTTGGAAAACCAGTTCCTGCTGGCGAGCTGGGCAATGCTCTGAAAGCCGCGTAAGTCTTGGACTTCGCGGCTTTTTTGCAATCTGCGCCGCACCCTGCCAGTTTCGCCTAGGGTTTCGCCGGGTCTTGCTTCAATCAAAAACATCAAAAAGCACATCGGCGACCACGGCGGTCGCGACAGCCACGAGGATCAGATCGGATCCTGCGACTCGCCATTCGTAGCCAGGATAGGCGGGCAGGCGTGCCAGCATCGGACCTGGGACCATCTTTTTTGCAATGCCCGGGGGCAGGGGCTTGCCGCGTGCCAGGTTCTTTCGGACGCCGGGCGGCAATGCGCTGTAACCCGACAATCCGTACTCGTCCGCGTAGCCCCGCGCGACCGAGATCGTGATGCCGGCGTGGCGTAGCGTCACGTTCGTGTCGCGAGAATCGGCGGCTCCCCCCTTGGACGAGCCGCCCTTATTGCCACCATTACCGTTGCCATTGCCTTTACCGTTGCCGTTGCCGTTGTTCTTGTTGCCCTGGCCCTGACTTTGGCCCGCGTTATCGGGTTTCCCTTTTCCTTCGGGCGGAGCGGCAACTGCGCTGCCACCCACGTACAGACAGCAGATCATGGCAGCGGCATATTTCTTGATAGTGGGGGCGGCATCCATGGAATGGCTCCTGATCAGCCAAAAGTGGCAGTGAACCGATTCTAGGGTGGTCGTAGTCTTTTGGAGTAGGGGCGGAATTGATAAAGATGTAAGCGGAATTGGCCGTAGATGTGTGGCGACTTTAGGGGTATCCCGCTGCCTATGTTGCACTGCCCGCTCGTTTGTTTTTCATCACCCCACGGATATTCAACGCGGCCAGCCCAACTTGAAGCGCGATCAGCGCAAACGCCCCGTCGTGCAATCCCCATGCAATCCACAAGGCGTTGCTGAATAGAAATACCCAGAATCCCCATTGGCGTTTCGCTTTTCCTTGCGACGCCACCAGCCAGGCGGCGGCTAGCGAGGTAAGCATCGCCGGCCATTGAAGAAAATCCCATAGCGCTTCCATGGTGCGTATTTGGCTCGCGGTCGTCTTCAGCCTAATTTCTTGACGACACGCGCCAGTTTCGCGATGCCGCCCGTGCCGCTTGCGGCTCGGCCCATCAGCGCGGTACCGGCAGCCGTCAGCACGGTGCGCTTGAAGAAGGTTCGGCCCTTCAGGCCGGCCACCATCAGCAATGCGCCCAAGCCAAATACGATCACATGCTCGCCAGGAAAGTCGGGGCGTCTGGCATCTATGTCTTTCAAATCGCGAAGTAGCGAGCGATTGCCGCGCTCGACCGGTTCCATTTCCACAACGTCGTCGGATTTCATGGTGGTCCCCCAAAGAATAGAAACTGGGTCCCACTCAGCAAGTGACATGCCAGGCACGGCGTGCGCCAGTGCCGCGCCATATCTGATAAGGTCCGGCGTATCTTTCCTACCGGCCACACCATGAATAAATCGCTCAAGGCACTACTGCTGGTTCCCTGCCTGGGACTGGCGGCTTGCGCCATCAAGCCGCCGCCTGCAACGCAAGCGCAGCCACGCATCGACGAATTGCCCATGTACGGGGGTATGGACCGATCCGCCGCCGCCGAACTTGAGGCCAGCGATAAAAAGCTTGTTGCGGATGCTGTCCAGGCGTTCGGATCCGCCGACAAGGCGTCGCGGGCGTGGGTGTCCCAGGGATACCGTTTTTATCAAGCCGACCAGTTGGGCATGGCGATGCGCCGCTTCAATCAGGCCTGGCTGTTGAATCCGAACAACCCCGAGGTCTATACCGGCTTTGCCGCCGTGCTGCATGACCAGAATAAGTTCTGCCAGGCCATGAGCATGATGGATTTGGCGATCAGCCATGATCCACCCACCTTCCAGGGTATCTATGCGGATGCCGGGCGTATCGCGGCCCGCTGCGCGGCGGAAGACAAGACGCTGCCTCCTGAAGCGCGGGTGGCGGCAACTGCCCGTTCCGACGAGTGGTACCGCAAAGGCGAGGCCGTCGAACCGGATAAGGGGTATCTGTATTCGTCCTGGGCCACCGCCTATTACTGGCGCGGGCAATATGACCAGGCCTGGGCAATGGTGGTGCGCGCGCGCGCGGCGGGCGGATCGCCAAGCCCGAAATTCATCGACATGCTAAGCGCCCAAATGCCGGAGCCTCGCACATAGGCCGCGCATCATGCGGGTGAATCCGGCTGCGTTGGCGGCATTTGCGATATTCTGCTGACCATCATGATCAAAGCTCTATGGTTGGCGTTGGGCTGCGTGATGCTGGCATTGGGCGTCATCGGCGCGTTCTTGCCGGTCATGCCGACGACGATTTTCCTGATTTTGGCGGTGGGCTGCTTTTCGCGCTCGTCTCCGCGCCTGGAAAAATGGCTGCTGGATAGTCCGACTTACGGGCCGCCCTTGCGTATCTGGCGCGAACAGAAGGCCGTGTCGCGCAAGGGCAAAGCGTTCGCTTGCCTGGGCATGATGGTGGGATACGGCATTTTCTGGTGGAGCGCGCATCCGTCGTGGCCGCTGGCCGTGGGCGTTGGCCTGTTCTTTCTGGCCAGCGCGGCGTATGTGCTCAGCCGCCCGGCACCCAAGATGACGACGGGTGCCGGTAGCGAGCCTTTGCAACGATAGGGCTTCGCGCCGAATCGGCGCGGGGGCATTCAGCCTTCTGCGTTCAGTGTGAATGCCGGGGATCGCCCCGCGTTTCGATCACTTTCAGATAAAGCGTTGCGGGTTCCAGGCAACCGCCGGTCGACAATTGGCCGACCAGTTGCCGATAGAGCTCCTGCCAAGGCGTTTGCGACGCCGGTGGCTGGTATGCCGGTTCCTGTTTGCGCCGTTCCATTTCTTCGTCATCAACCAATGCCGTCACGCTGCGTTGGTTCAAGTCGACACGAATCTTGTCGCCCGTGCGCAGCAGCGCCAGGCCCCCGCCCGCAGCGGCTTCCGGTGACATGTTCAGGATGGAGGGGCTGGCCGATGTGCCGCTTTGGCGGCCGTCGCCCAGGCAAGGCAGCGAGTCCACGCCGCGCTTGATCAGGTGCGAAGGCGGGGCCATGTTGACGACCTCCGCGCTGCCCGGATAGCCCACCGTGCCGGCGCCACGTATCACCAGAATGCAGTGCTCGTCGATGTTCAGGGACGGGTCCTCGATGCGGGCGTGATAGTCCTCGGGGCCTTCGAACACGATGGCGCGCGCCTCGAAGGCGTTCTCCGATCCGGGCTCCGACAGATACGTGCGGCGGAAGGCTTCGCCCACGACCGACATCTTGATGATGGCGCTGTCGAAAAAGTTGCCCGACAGCACGATGAAGCCGGCGCGGTGCTTAAGCGGCGCCTCGCAGGTGCGGATGACGTCGGCGTCGCGGGTCTTGGAGGCGGCGGCGATGTCGCCGATGGTTTTGCCGGACACGGTGGCGCAGTCTGCGTGCAGGCGGCCCGCGGCCAGCAGTTCGTGCATGACGGCGGGTACGCCGCCCGCCCGGTGGAAGCCTTCGCCCAGGTGTTCGCCGGCCGGCACGCAATTGACCAGCAGCGGCACGTCTTCCCCCAAGCGCTGCCAATCGTCCAGGCTGAGGTCGATGCCGGCGTGGCGGGCCATGGCGATCAAGTGGGGCGGACAGTTGCTGGACGCGCCCAGCGCCGACGCCACGACGATGGCGTTTTCGAAGGCCTGGCGGGTCAGGATGTGTGACGGTCGCAGGTCTTCGCGCACCATGTCGCAAATGCGCATGCCGGTGGCGTAGGCCATCTGCGCGCGTTCGCGATAAGGCGCCGGAATGCTGGCGCAGGTGGGCAGCGACATGCCCAGCGCTTCCGCCAGCGAGTTCATGGACAGCGCCGTGCCCATGGTGTTGCAGTGCCCGACCGACGGCGACGATGCCGTAGCCAGTGTCATGAAGCCTTCGTAGTCCAGCTTGCCCGCCGCCATCAGGTTGCGCGCATGCCAGATGACGGTGCCGGATCCCACCCGCTGGCCATCGTGCCAGCCGTCCAGCATCGGCCCGCCCGACAGCACGATGGCGGGCAGGTCGACCGTGGCGGCGGCCATCAGGCAAGCGGGGGTGGTTTTGTCGCATCCGGTGGTCAGCACCACGCCGTCCAGCGGATAACCGTGCAAGATCTCAACCAGGCCCAGATAGGCCAGGTTGCGATCCAGCGCCGCCGTGGGCCGCCGGCCTTGTTCGGCCAGCGGATGTACCGGGAACTCCATCGGGATGCCACCCGCGTCCCGGATACCCGCCTTGATGCGCTCGGCCAGCGCCAGGTGATGCCGGTTGCAGGGCGCCAGGTCGCTGCCGGTCTGGGCGATGCCGATGATCGGCCGCCCGGACTGCAGCTCTTGCCGCGTCAGGCCGTAGTTAAGATAGCGCTCGACGTAGATCGCCGTCATATCGGCGTGCGAGGGGTCGTCGAACCATTTCTGGCTGCGCAACTTGCGGGGTATCTGAGACATGGGTGACTCGCTTGCTTCGCTTGGGCGTCAGGTAATAAGACGCCAATATTGAGACGTCAGTAAACAGGCCTTAGTTACGCGCCTTCTGGATCTCGTCGTTCATCTGCTTGATGAGCTCGGGTCCCAGTTCCTGGGTGTACTTGTCGACCACCGGCTGAACCTTCTGGCGCATGCGGGCCACTTCTTCGGGGCTGACGGTGTTGATCTTCATGCCGGCCTTTTCAAGCGTCGCCATGGCCTTGGTCGAATCCTCGCGGCTGTCCTTGCGTTCGAAATCGCGCGAGGCCGCGGCTGCCTGCCGGATCAGCTTCTGTTCGTCAGGCGACAAGGTGTCCCACCATTTCTTCGAGGCCAGCACCACCCACGGCGTGTAGACGTGGCGCGTGATGGTCAGGAAGGGCTGCACTTCGTAGAACTTGCTGCTTTGGATGGTGGTAATGGGGTTTTCTTGGCCGTCGACCGTGCGCGTTTCCAAGGCGGTGAACAGTTCCGAGAACGGCATCGGTACGGCGTTCGCGCCCAGCGTGTTGAAGACGCCCAACGCAATCTGGTTCTGCATGACCCGCAGCTTGATGCCTTGCATGTCTTCCGCGCGCACGATCGGATGCTTGGAATTGGTCATGTTGCGAAAGCCGTTTTCCCAATAGACCAGGCCGACCAAGCCCTTGGCTTCCAGCTTCTTCAACAGGTCCTGGCCCACCTTGCCATCCAGCACGGCATCGGCTTCCTTTTCGCTGTTGAACAGGAAGGGCAGGTCAAACACGCCAAATTCCTTGACCATGCCTGCCAATGGCGCGGTGGAACCCACCATCATTTCCTGTGCGCCGCCGGCCAGGGCGCCCTGCATTTGTTCATCGGAACCCAGTGTGGCGGAACCGAAGGTCCTCATCTTCAGCTTGCCGTCGCTGACTTTTTCAAGCTCTTGCGCCAGGAAGCGCGCGGCGCGGCCCTGGACGCTTTCTTCGTTCAGGCCGTAGCCGAAGCGGATCAGGCGCGGCTTGACGTCGGCCGCCGCGGCCACGCCGGCCACGGCGCAGGACAGCGCGGTAGCCAGCACAAGTAGACGGGTCTTGAATCGAATGGTCATGGTGCTCCTCCTTGGGGTTTTCTCTATGCCGCTAGTGCATCCAGCGTGCGGGTACGGTGATCAGTTCTGGGAAGATCACCAACAGAATCAGCAAGATCGCGTAGGCCACGACGTAGCGCCACACGCCCTTGCAGATAGTTTCCATATTGATGCGGGCCACGCCGCACACCACGTTCAGCACCGTGCCCACGGGCGGGGTCAGGAGACCCACGCAGCCGACCATGACGAACATGACGCCGAAGTAGACGGGGTCGATGCCGGCCTTGGTGACAACCGGCATCAGCACCGGCGCCAGGATCAGGATGGTGGGCGTCAGGTCCATGACCGTGCCGATCAGGATCAACAGAAGTAGCAGCGCGAACATCAGCAGCTTGGGCTGGTCCATGATGGGCGCAAGCAGCGCGATGAGATCTTGCGGCATGTCAGCCAGCGTGATCATGTAGGACGACACCATCGCGGCGGCCACCAGGAACATCACCACGGCCGTGGTGCGCGCGGCGTTGACGAACAACGGCACCAGGTCCCGCAAGCCGATTTCGCGATAGACGAACAGGCTGACGGCCAGCGCGTAGACGGCCGCCACCACGGCCGCTTCGGTCGGCGTGAAAATGCCGCCGCGTAGCCCGCCGATGATGATGACGGGCAACATCAACGCCCACAGCGATTCGCGCAGCGCTTTCCAGCGGTTGCTCCAGGGCTCGCGCGGCGTAGGCGTGATGCTGCCGTGCTTGCGCGCCACCCAGGTCCATACCGCCACCAAGGTCATGCCCATCATCAGCCCGGGCGCGATGCCCGCAAAGAACAGCTTGGTGATCGACACATTCGTGGCCACGCCAAAAATGATGAACGAGATGGACGGGGGAATGATGGGGGCGATGATGCCGCCGGCGGCGATCAGCCCCGAAGCCTGCCCGGCGTCATAGCCTTTTTCGCGCAGCATGGGGATCAGCAGGGAACCCAGCGCGGCGGCATCGGCCACGGCCGAGCCGGACAGCGCGGCCAGCAGCACGCTGGCAAAAATGGCCACGTAGCCCAATCCGCCCTGAATATGGCCGACGAACATGCTGGCCAGGCGCACGATGCGGCGCGAAATGCCGCCCGCGTTCATGAGCTCGCCCGCCAGCATGAACAGCGGCACCGCCATCAGTGTGAAGCTGTTGGCGCCCGTCAACATGTTCTGCGCCAGGATCTGCGTATCGAAGAAATTCAGTTGGAACATCATCGCCAGGGCGCTAAGCAGCAGCGCGAAGGCAATCGGCATGCCCAGGGCGATCAGCCCAAGCAGCACTAGCAGGAAGACGGTCAGGATCATTACGAGTTTCCGGGCGGGGCAGTGAGGCGGATGCGGGGGGCGGGCAGGGCCGCGATCAGATGGCGGGGTCTTCCGGGCTGGATTCCGCCGGCAAGCGGCCGCCTGCCAGCACACGGATGATGTCGATCACGGTCAGGATGCCCATGGCGACCGAGGCGTACAGCGCCGCGCTGGTAAACACCGCCAGGCGCATTCCCGTCACGGGCAGCACGGTGCCCATGCCGATCACGGTCTGTACCCAACTGCCTTGCGCCATCAGCCAAAGCACCCACAACACCAGCAACTGGCAGAACACGTGCGACACGCGGCGGGCCGTGGGGCCGAAGCGGTCGACCAGCATGGTGACGCCAATGTGGTGGTGATCGCGCAGGGCAATCACCGCGCCCAGGAAGATCAGCCAGACGAAGGCCAGGCGGGACACCTCGTCTGACGCATTGATGCCGGAATTGAACAGGTAGCGCAGCGTCACATTGCCGAACAGCAGCACGACCATGACGACCAGACAGGCCACCATCAGCCAGGTCTGCAACTTGAAACACCAGTCGGCGGCGCGGGCCAACGGGGAA
This sequence comes from Achromobacter colocynthidis, assembly GCF_057334535.1. Classification (NCBI taxonomy): domain Bacteria; kingdom Pseudomonadati; phylum Pseudomonadota; class Betaproteobacteria; order Burkholderiales; family Alcaligenaceae; genus Achromobacter; species Achromobacter colocynthidis. Next base: position 83,224 of record NZ_JBHFIZ010000025.1, on the reverse strand, counting down.
CCGCCGGGCCGCCCGGATCGGGAAGCTTGCATGTTTGTCTCCTACCCCGTTTTCCGGGGCTTTTTTCGCTTATGCTTTTGCGGATGTTAGCGCTAACATTTCGGCTTTGGCAAGCCCTGTTTTTTGCGTCAGACTACGCGCTTCCCATTCGACCACGAGGCCCAATGTCCGTCCGTAAACCCCGCAGCTCACACGCCGGCCGCGTCACCATGCAAGAGGTTGCACGCCGTGCGGGCGTCAGCGCCATCACGGTGTCGCGCGCGTTGCGCACGCCTGACAAGGTGGCCGAGGCCTTGCGCCTGCGCATCGCCCGGGTCTGCCAGGATTTGGGCTACGTGCCCAATCATGCCGCCAGCGCGTTGGCGTCGGCGCGGTCGCAAACCATCGTGGTGTTGATTCCGTCGTTGAGCAACGTGGTGTTCGTGGACATTATTTCCGGCATCAAGGAAGTGCTGGACCAGCAGGGTTATCACATGCTGATCGGGGTGACGGGGTATTCGCCCGACGCGGAAGAAGCCTTGCTGCGCAAATATCTTCAGCATTCGCCGGACGGCGTGATCTTGACCGGTATCGACCACAACCCAGGCACCTGGGCGTTGCTGCGCACGCAGCGGATTGCCACGGTGCACACCATCGAAACGCTGGCCGATGGCGAGGACATGAGCGTGGGCTTTTCCCAGTTCGATTCGGGTTACGCCGCTTGCCGCCACCTGGTTGAGCGCGGCCGCCGTCGCATCGGCATCATCGGGGCGCAATTGGACCCGCGTTCGCTGCGCCGCTGCGAAGGCGCGCGGCAGGCGCTGCGCGATGCGGGCTGCTACGACGCCACGCTGGAAATCATGACGCCGGAGAAATCGTCCATCAGCCTTGGCGCGTCCTTGCTAGACACGCTGCGCACCCAGCATCCCGATTGCGATGCCGTCTTCTTCTGCAACGATGACCTGGCGCAGGGCGCGGTGTTTCAGTGCGGCAGGCTGGGCGTGCGCGTGCCGGAGCAGATGGCCATCATTGGCTTTCATGACCTGGCCGGAACCGCCTGGACCACTCCGCCCTTGTCGACCATCGCCACGCCGCGCTACCAGATCGGCCTGTCGGCGGCCGACCTGTTGATGCGGCACCTGGCCGGCGAGCCTGTCGCCCAGCGCCATGTGGACTTGGGCTTTACGCTGGTGCAGCGCGAAACCAGTTGAAGGGCGGCGTCATGCCGCGCGGCGCAGCGCCAGGAACACGCCCGAGGCCATGATCAGCCCCATGCCCGCCAAGGCCAGGCCGTCTGGCGGCCGTTGAAACCAGAACGTGCTGAACAAGACCGCCAGCAGCAGTTGGAAGTAATTCAAGGGCGCCAGCGTGGCGGCCGATACGCGCTGGAACGCGGCAATCAGCAACACCTGCGCCAAGCCGCTGCATGCGCCCAGCGCGATGATCAGCGTGGCGTCGGCGGCGCCAGGCCAGGGGTCCGGCAGGAAGAAGGGGGCGGGCAGCGCCGTGACAATCAGGCAGATGATCGCGGTATAGGCGTATTGGACCGGCCCGGGCACCTTGCCCGACAGCTTGCGCGTCAGCACCTGGAAAATCGCGTAGCACACGGCCGAGACCGCCATCAACAGTGTGCCCAGCAGCGGCAGGTCGGCGCCGGGGCGCACAATCAACAGCATGCCGGCAAAGCCCGCGGCTACCGCCACCCACTGCACGGGCCGCACCCGTTCGCGCAGCAGCCAGGGCGACAGCGCCACCATGATGAGCGGCGAGGTGAAATAGATGGCGGTGGCTTCCGACAGCGGCATCCAGATCAGCGCGGTCATGAAGCACGTGGCCACCGTGGCCAGCGTTACTCCGCGCAGCACCAGCAGCGGTTTCTCGGGCGCGTCGCGCAAGCGCAGGCCGGGGGCGTGGCGCCACAGCATGTACACCGCCAGGACAATCACCGCCAAATACCGCATCACGTTCAGAAAGGGCGCGGGATAGCGTTCCAGCATGTGCTTGGAACCGGCGTCAAACGTGGCGAATGCCACCAGCGCCGCGAAGAACAGCAGGATGCCCGCGTTGCGCGACGCGGCGGGGGCGGGCAGGACGGCGTCTGGAACGGAGGCCATGGAAGGATGCGCGCGTCAGGCGCTGGCCTGGCTCATGCCTTGCATGAAGGCGTCGAGCGCGGGGCCGATGGCCTGGACCATGTAGCCGCCTTCCTGCACCACGACGGTCGGCACACGCAGGCTGGCCACGCGCGCGCCGATGTCGCGGTAGGCGTCGATGTCCAGCTTGAGCACGCTGATCGGGTCGTCTTTGTAGGTGTCGAAGCCCAATGCCAGCACCAGCGCTTGCGGCCCGTAGCCTGCCAGCGCCGTCAATGCCGTGTCCAGCGCGGCCAGGAAGGGATCGTTGCCCGAGCCATGCGCAAGCGGCAGGTTCAGGTTGTAGCCTTCGCCCGCGCCGTGGCCGCGTTCGTCCGCGTAGCCGGTGTAGAAAGGGTAGTAGGCGCTGGGGTCGGCGTGCAGCGACACGGTCATGACGTCGGCGCGCTGGTAGAAGATGTTCTGCGTGCCATCGCCATGGTGCGCGTCCACGTCCAGCACCGCCACCTTGGACCAGGTTTGCAGCAAGCGGCTGGCCGCCGCCGCGCTGCTGTTCAAGTAGCAGAAGCCGCCGGCGCGGTCACGATGCGCGTGATGCCCGGACGGACGGCACAGCGCGTAGGCCATGCCCGCCGTGCTGGCGACATGGTCCGCCGCCGCCACCGCGCTATGGGTTGACCGCAGCGCCGAGCGCCAGGTGTGCGGGCCGATCGGGCAAGACAGGTCGCTTAGGTAGTAGCCCGTTTGCGCCACGATGGACGGCGAAGGGCAGGGCCCGCGCCCGGCCTGTTCGATGCGCCCGCTGTAGTAGGGCGACAGGTTGGGCAGGACTTCCGGTCCGGGGTCCACGCCAGGCGCCTTCAGCGACTGCCAGCGGGTGTACGCGGTTTCCAGGTAGTTCAGGTAGTCGGCGCTATGAATGCTTTCTAGCGGCTTGCGGCCGTAGTCGGAAGGGGCTTCCACGAGGATGCCGCGCGCCGCCAGCGCGCCTTGCAGGCTCTCCGCTCGCGACGGCAGATCGGTGGGGGCGCTGAGCCGGCCCAGCCGCATGAACTGCTGCGGGGTGTGCAGCAATTGTTCTTCCGAGAAAAACGCCTTCATGATGATCCTCGCTGATGCGTCAGGCCTGCTTGATTTCGATTTCGACAAAAACGAATTCGGTATCGCCGGGATTGATGACGTTGTGCTCAACGCCAACCGGTCGATAGTAGGCGATGCCCGTCGTAAGCTGGCTGGTGACCTGGCCGGTAGGCGTGTCCAACAGCAAGGGGCCGGTGGTCTGCGGGACCACCACGTAGTTCATGCCATGGCGATGCCAGCCCGTTTCGCCACCGGGCGGAAAGCGCCATTCGGTGACGGTGACCAATTCGTTATCGATCTGCACGGTGGGAATGGCGGCGGGACGTTGCACGAGGAATGCTCCTGAGGTTTGCTTGGGATTGTCTTGCGGGGAAGGGCGTTTGTGATCAGGCCATTGTCGCCTGAGTGGGGTCCCAGTGCTGGCCGGGCACGGCGGCGATCAACTGCCGCGTGTAGGCATCCTGGGGGTTGTCGAAAATCTGTGACGGCGAGCCGTACTCGACCACCTTGCCGCGATGCATCACCAGCACCGAATTGCAGATCTGAGCGGCAACCCGCAGGTCGTGCGTGATGAACACCAGCGCAATCTGCAAGCGCTGTTGTAGGTCATGCAGCAGTTGCAGCACCTGGGCCTGCACCGACACATCCAGCGCCGATACCGATTCATCGGCCACCAGCACCTTGGGTTCCAACGCCAGCGCGCGCGCGATGCCGATGCGCTGGCGCTGCCCGCCCGAAAACTGATTCGGATAGCGGTCAAAGGCGGACGGGTCCAGGCCCACCAGCGACAACAGTTCGCGCACGCGGGCCTCGGCCTTCGCGCGCGGCACGCCGTTGGCCACCGGGCCGTCACTGATGATGCGTCCCACGGTGTGGCGCGGGTTGAGCGATGCGAACGGATCCTGGAAGATCATCTGGATATCGTGGCGCAGCGGGCGAAAGCGCGACTCCGACATCTTGGCGATGTCCTGGCCGTTGAAGATCAATTGCCCGCCGTTGATGCCCACCAGCTTCAACAGGCATTTTCCGATGGTCGATTTTCCCGATCCCGATTCCCCCACGATGCCCAGCGTCTCGCCGCGCCGCACGGTGAAGCTGACACCGTCCACGGCATGTATCTCACGCTTGCCGCCCAGCCAGCCATGGCCGATCACGTAGGTTTTCTTCAAGTCTTTCACTTCCAGCACGGGCGTGTCGTCGCCGGTTGCCACGCGTTCTTCGCCACGGCGGTGCGGCACCGCCGCGATCAAGCGCTGGGTGTAGGGATGGCGCGGACGGTTCAAGACCTCGTCGGCGGGGCCTTGCTCCACCAAGATGCCTTTTTCCATGACGGCAACGCGATGGGCAATTTCGGCCACCACGCCGAAGTCGTGCGTGACGAACATCACGCCCATGCCTTTTTCCTTCTGGATGCGGGCAATCAGCGCCAATATCTGCGCCTGCGTGGTGACGTCCAGCGCCGTGGTGGGCTCATCGGCGATCAGCAGCGCGGGCTCCAGCGCCAGCGCCATCGCGATCATGACGCGCTGGCGTTGGCCGCCGGACAAACGGAACGGGTAGACGTGGTAGAGGGTTGCCGGGTCCGGCAGGCCCACGAAGTCCAGCAGTTCCAGCGTGCGCCGCATGCGTTCGGCGCCCGGATAGGCGTTGTGGACGCGCATGACTTCACTGATCTGTTCGCCCACCGTCATCAGCGGGTTCAGGGCCGACAGCGGTTCCTGGAAGATCATCGCCATGTCCTTGCCGCGCATGGCTTGCAGGGTGGCTTCGTCTTGCCGCAGCAGGTCTTTGCCACGGAACAGAATGCGGCCTTGCTGCGGCGTCAGGTAGTCGGGCAAGAGGCCCATGATGGCGTTGGCGCTCATGGACTTGCCCGAACCGGACTCGCCCACGATGCAGAGGATTTCGCCGGCGTGGATATCGTAGGAAATGTCCTGCACGGCAAAGGGTCGGTCGCCGCCCCGGGGCAGCGCAATGCTCAGGTTTTGAATGGACAACAGAGGCGTGGCTTCAGTCATGTCGGCCTCCTATTCGCCGCGCTTGCGCAGTTGGGGGTTGAGGGCGTCGTTCAAGCCTTCACCGATCAGGTTGATGGCCAGCACCGTCAGCAAGATGGCCACGCCGGGCCAGACGCTCATCCACCAGGCTTCTCGGATCATCGTGCGCGCAGCACCAATCATGAAGCCCCAGCTCATCAGGTTGCGGTCGCCCAGGCCCAGGAAGGACAGGGACGATTCCGTCAGGATGGCGGTCGCCACCATGAACGAGGCCGACACAATGATGGGCGACATGGCGTTGGGCAGAATCTGGGTGCCGACGATGCGCGCGGGCGTCTGGCCAATGACGATGGCGGCCTGGACGAATTCGCGCTGCTTGAGCGTCATGAATTCCGAACGCACCAGCCGCGCCGCCGGTGGCCAGGACACCACCGCGATGGCCCCCATGATGGAATACACCGATGGGCTCAGGATGGCCACCAGCACCACCGCCATGGCCAATTGCGGAATGGTCTGGAAGAACTCGGTGAAGCGCATGAGCGCGTCGTCCACCCGGCCGCCGCAGTAACCGGCCACCGACCCGATCAGGATCCCGAACAGCAAGGCCACCGCGGTCGACAGCAGGCCCACCATCAGCGACACGCGCGCGCCCCACACAAGGCCCGCCGTGATGTCGCGCCCCAGCATGTCGGTGCCGAAGGGGTAGGCGGCATTGGTGAACGGCGGAATCAAAGGGTCGGCCACCATCATCCAGGGCGACTCTTCATACAGCAGCGGGGCGGCCAGCGCCACGATCACCACGATCAGCATGATGGCAAGGCCAGCCACCGCGCCGTAGTTGCGCATATAACGTTGGGCAAATGACTTCATGCGGCGGCTCCTTGCTGCGCACCGGCGCCAATGCGCGGATCGATCAGGCGGTACAGCACGTCGGTCAGCAGGTTGAACACCACCACCATGATGGAAGTGACGAGGAAGATGCCCAGCAGCAATTGGTAGTCGCGTTGCAGCAGGGCGTCGAACATCAGGCGGCCGATGCCCGGCCACGCAAACACGGTTTCGGTCAGCACCGCGCCGCCGGCCATCTGGCCAAGCTGGATGCCGGCGAAGGTGATGACGGGCAGCAGGGCGTTGCGCAACACGTGGGCGCGGATCACGCGGCTGGGGCTAACCCCCTTGGCGCGCGCCGTCTTCACGAAGTCCATGCCGATCACTTCCAGCATTGATGCCCGCGTCAAGCGCACGTAGACGGCCATGAAGAAGCAGCCCAGGGTGACGGTAGGCAGGATCAGATGTTGCGCGATGTCCGAGGCGCGGGCCCAGCCGGTCAGGCCGGCGCCCACGGTTTCCATGCCGAAGGCGGGCAGCCAGCCCAGCACCACCGAGAACAGCAGGATGCCCATCAGCGACAGCCAGAACAGCGGCGTGGCGTACAGCAGCAGCGCGCCCGTCATGACCGAGCTGTCGATCCAGCGGCGCTTGTTGCGGTAGCGCGCCTTGGCGGCGACGACACCCAGGAACACGCCCAGCACGATCGAAAACACAAAGGCGCAGGACATCAGCAGGAACGTCGCGGGCAGGCGTTCAACGATCAGGTCCAGCACCGGGACGTGGTTGCGATACGAAAAGCCCAGGTCCAGCTGCACCACGCCCTTCAGGTACAGCATGAGCTGCGTCATGATGGGCTTGTCCAGCCCGAAGGCCACGCGCAACTGGTCGACGTAGGCGGCATCGCCCGCGCCGGCCTGGCCCGCCAGCACGGCGGCGGGGTCGCCGGGCGCCAGGCGGATCAGGAAGAAATTGATGATCACCACGCCCAGCACGACCACCAGGGCCTTGCCGATGCGGGACAACAGAAAAGACAGGAATTTCATGCTTGAAGTCCTTCTCAGGCTGGCGTGGGCAGCCAAGGGCCTGCCCGCCGCGCGGCCGGGATCCGCCGCCGCGGGGAGCTCCGCGGCGGCGTCTTGCTGCGCTTACTTTTCGATGTAGACGTCGTCGAACGATTCGTTCAGGCCAATGGCGGTCTTGACCAGGTTCTTGACGTTGGCGCGGTACAGGGTGGAGAACTCCATATCCACCATGAAGCCGTTGGCCACTTCGTTGACCAGCGTCGTCTGCAGCTTGGAGTAGATCTCCTGGCGCTTGGCGGGGTCGACTTCAGAGGCGGCTGCTTCCCACTGCTTGTCGGTCTCGGGGTTGCTGTAGCCCTGCACGTTGGCAAACGGCGAACCCTTGACGATGTTCGACGAGATATACAGACGCTGCACGCCCAGCGCCGGGTCGCCGTACTGGTAGGTGAAGTTGGTGGTCAGGTCGAAGTCCCAGTTGCCGGTGCGGCTGGCCCAGCCGCCTGCATCCGTGGATTCCAGATTCACCTTGAAGCCCAGTTGTTCCAGCGCCTGCTTGGTGTATTCGCCCAGGCGGTCCCAGGTGGAGCCGTACGGAAAGCTCAGTTGGCGGATCGTGTAGTCCTCGGGCTTGATGCCCGATTCCTTGATCAGCGCGCGCGCCTTCTTCATGTCAAAAGGCATGGGCGGCGTGTTCTTGTCGTAGAACATTTCGGTGGTGACGAACGGGCCGGTCGACACTTTGCCCAGGCCGAAGAAAATATTGTTGACCACCATCTGCCGGTTCATCGCAGCCATGACCGCTTGACGCACCTTCAGATTGTCGAAGGGCGGCTTGCGCATGTTGAAGAGCAGGTAGGCCTGGGGCGAGAACATCTCCCAGCCGGCGGTGGTGTATTCCACCTTGGGCAGGGCGCGCAGGCGCTTGATGTCGACGTTGTCCACGTCGCCGCCGCGCAGCACGTCCACGCTGCCGCGTTCGAAGGCCACCGCGCGCGAGGCTGCGTCCGGAATCACGTTGAACACCAACTCGTCCAGGTACGGCATGCCCGGCTTCCAGTAGTTGGGGTTGCGCGTCAGCTTGATGTATTCGCCACGCTTCCATTCCTTGAACATGAACGGGCCCGTGCCCACCGGCTTCTGGTTCGCCGGATTGGTCATGAAGTCGGTGCCGGCGTACAGATGCTTGGGCATCATGGGGGCAAAGCCCGGTTCGAACATCAGCATGAAGGCCGGGAAGGCGGTCTTCAGCTTGATGACGACGGTCTTGGCGTCGGGCGCGGTGACCGAGTCAACGAACTTGTTCAGGATGACGCGGGCGCGCGCATGCGTCTTGGGCAGCATCTCGGCCAGCGAGAACACGACGTCTTCGGACGTGAACGGCTTGCCGTCATGCCACTTGACGTTGTCTTGCAGGTGGAAGGTGTAGGTCAAGCCATCGGCCGACGCCTCCCAGGATTTGGCCAGGCCCGGCTTGGGCTTCAGGTTGGTGTCATAGGTCAGCAGGCTTTCGTAGATCTTGCCCGCGACGAATTGCGTGGGCCCTTGCTGGTTGATGGCCGTGACGATCACAGGCGGCTCGGGCTGAACAATCATGTTCAGGGTGCCGCCCTTGGTCTGGGCCAATGCCTGGGTGGCGGGTAGCGCGGCCGCAAGGACCAATGCGCCGATGCTTAGGGAGAACCATTTCTTCGATTTCACTGCGAGCCTCCGGGCTGGAAAGGGACTGACAGGTGAGCGCCCCGGCGCGGCGG